>CAZUPP010000029.1:0-12300 GCA_964622095.1 uncultured Verrucomicrobiales bacterium | reverse complement strand
TTCCCCGACCATCCAGGATATCGCGGATGCCACCGGCCTCTCCGCGATGACCGTCAGCCGTTGCTTGAAGGGACATCCCGGGCACCGGCTGGAGACCCGCAATCGTGTTCAAGCCGCCGCCGAGCGCTTAGGGTATCGGCCCAATCCGCTTCTCACCGCTCTCGTCCAGCAGCGTCGTGCACGGCGGCACCATGTGGGTTCTCAAACCTCTGCCGCCACCATCGCCGTGCTCGTTCGGCCCTGTCTGGTCGCCACCCCTGGCAGCCACGCTGAACGCATCCTGGCCGGGGTATTCAGGCAGGCCCAGCAGCTGGGCTATGGTATCGATGTGATTGATTTTGACAATGATGCCGCCAGCACATCGCACTTGACCCGCATCATCCGCGCCAGAGGTATCAGCGGTGCCATCCTATTTCCAATGGCTCAAGCTGGATCGAAGTTAGCTATCGAAACGGAATTCCTGGCCGGGGCGTGTATTGGCTTCAGTTGCGTCGAGCCAGACCTGCACCGGGTCAGCCCGCATCAGTTTCAGGCCTTCCAGTTGGCCCTGCGGCAGATAGGCAAAGCCGGTTACCGGAGGGTAGGACTGACCTTGTGCCGGGATACCAATGAAAGAGTCCTGCAGCAATACATCGGCGCCTACCTGGCTTTTGGTGGTGCCGGCCAGACTCCTTTGGAGTGCGTCAGTCCTCTGGTCGTCGAAAACTATGAAAATGCTCCGCGCTGGGCTCAAAGATTCCGGCAATGGCTGAAGAGTGAGCAACCAGAAGTCGTCATTTCACCGGATGTCGAACTTCATGAGCGCATCACGAATATGGGGATTCATTTCCCCCGGGATCTGTCCTTCGTCAGTCTCAACCGGCATGGCCATCCCTCGGATGGCGGTCCGGTTGCCGGAGTGGATCAGAACTGGGAGCCCGTCGGATCCAGTGCGGTTGATCTGGTGACCGGGCAGCTGAACCGAAATGAGCGCGGCGCTCCGCCCGAACCCAAGCTGGTTCATGTGCGGCCCCGCTGGGTGGATGGTGCCAGTTTGCCAAACGCCTCCCGCTGATTCATATCACTCTCATGAGTAGCCGCGAACAGGATTCACTGAAGGATGACGCCGGAGAAGAATATCGCGTCGATGAAAAAGGGCGGCGCCGCTACGCCCGCAATGAGCAGGTCGCCGGGCATCTCGTTAATCTCCACGCTCTCCTCGTGATCAGCGGTTATCCGGAGGATCACGCCGCCCGCTACCCGCAGTTGGCCGCCATGATCAGCCGACACGATGAATCAGTCAGCGTCATGCACCGGGAGGGGAGGCTTGCGGAATTATCCGGCGTCGGCGCGACCATTCGTGAATACATCGCACAGTTCCTCGAAAACGGCGTCAGCGAAAAATATCGCGAAGCCGCCCGCAGCGCACCCGAGAGCGTGCTCGAGTTATTGCTCGTCCCGCGGCTCGGCGCCAAGACCGCTAAAACCCTCTACTCCCAGCACGGCATCGCCTCCCTCTCCGATCTCGTTGCCGCCAGACGCGCCGGGAAACTTGACGGCATCAAAGGCATGGGCCCGAAGATGCTCGAAGCGATCGATCACGCCGCCGCCGAAAACGGTTTGGGGTGACCTTCTATCTCGCTGCTTGGGCGGCCTCAACCTGATGGCTTCCCTTTGCTCCGTTGACAAGGGGTGCGGGCTCTGGCAAAGGAGCTTCCTTGGTTTGATTGGTTGGTTACTGTCCCGCCGCTGGATGGACCGGTCTCGCGGGAAGCGCGGCCGCCGGAGGTCACGGGACGGCCGGGACAAAAGAGCTCCTCCTTGTTTCAGTTTGAGTTAGATGAAGATCGCTTTAGACGCCATGGGCGGCGACTACGCCCCGGAAAGACCGGTGGAAGGCGCCGTGCTCGCCCTCAAAGAGTATGGTTACCTGAGCCAGCTTTTTCTGGTGGGGAATGAGGGGCTCATCCGCGAGGAGCTCAAGCGCCACGGAAATTTCCGCGACCCGCGCCTTGAGATTGTCCATGCCGGTGAGGTCATCACGATGGAAGACAAACCGGCCAGCGCCGTGCGCCGGAAGAAGGACAGCTCAATCAACCGTGCCCTTGAGCTGGTCAAGAAAGGCGATGCCGAAGCCTTCGTCAGCGCCGGCAATACCGGGGCCGTCTTTGCCGCCAGCCAGCTCAAACTGCGTAATCTCGCCGGGGTCAAGCGCCCGGGCATCGCCGCCCCTCTGCCGACCGAGACAAATGTTTTCGTGATCATGGACGCTGGTGCCAACCCGGATGCCGAGCCGGAGCACCTCGTGCAGTATGCCGTCATGGGCAGCGTCTATTCCCGGCATGTCCTGCGCTATGCCAATCCGGAGATCGGCCTGCTTTCCATCGGCACCGAGGATGAAAAAGGGTCGGATCTGAGCCGGGAAGCCTTCGGGCTACTGCGCGCCAGCGGGATGAATTTCCGCGGGAACATCGAAGGCCACGACCTTTTCGAAAGTCCGGTGGAAGTCGTGGTATGCGACGGATTTGTTGGCAACGTCGTTCTCAAAACGGTTGAAGCCCTCGCCCACGCCATCTTCAGTTGGATCCGTCATGAGGTGAATGCGACCTCCCTGAACAAACTGGGCGGCGCCATTCTTAAACCCGCTTTTAAGAAAATCCGCCGCAAAACCGACCCGGAGGATTTTGGCGGCTCCCCGCTTCTCGGGGTAGATGGCATCGTTATCATTGCCCACGGCGGAAGCACGGCCGTGGCCATCAAGAACGCGATTCGTGTCGGGGCTGAATCCATCCAGCACCAGGTCAACCCTCACATCGTGGAGGAGCTGGCCCGGCTGCATGAGCGCATGCCCGGCATCGCGGATAAGAAGAAACGTGCTTAGGCTTGCCTCCACCGCGCCTTGGCCACTCTCATATCAGATTCATGGCTCAGATTACTTCTTCAGCGCTCCGTACAATCCCGGCGCCAGCCAATGGCACGCGCAGCGCCTGCGTCATCGCCACCGGCAGCTATCTGCCTGAGCAGGTGATGACCAATCACGATCTCGCCAGGCTGGTCGAGACGAATGACGAATGGGTCCGCTCCCGCACGGGCATCGCTGAGCGCCGTATCGCCGGGGAAAAGGAAACCCCCAGTGAAATGGGCGCCAAAGCTGCCCAGGCCGCCTTGGCACAGGCCAATCTCAGTGCGGATGACATTGACCTGATCATCTGTGCGACCAGCTCACCGGACATGGCTTACCCGGCCACCGCTTGCTTTCTTCAGGCGGAGCTGGGCGTGCTCACCGCGCCCGCCTTTGATCTCTCCGCGGCCTGTTCCGGCTTTGTCTATGCGATGGACGTCGCCCGCCAGTTTATCGCCAGCGGTGGGGCGGACACCGTGCTGGTCGTCGGCACAGAAAAGAACAGCGCCGTGCTCAACTGGAAAGACCGCAATACCTGCGTGCTCTTTGGGGATGGCGCATCTGCCGTGATCATGCAGCATCAGCCCGGCCGCCGGGGCATGCTCTATAGCGAGATGGGCGCGGACGGCACCCAGGGTTCCATCCTTTACCTGGCCAACGGCGGGATGCGTTCGCCCCTGACCCAGAATCCGCTCGGCGGAGAATCCTCCACCATCCAGATGAATGGCCGGGAAGTTTATAAAAACGCCGTCACTATCATGCAGGACTGTACCGTGCGTGCGGTGGAAGGGGCCGGGCTCAAACCGGAGGACATCACCTGCTTCATTCCGCACCAGGCCAATGTGCGCATCATTGAGTCCATCGCCGCACGGATGAATGTCCCGTTGGAACGGTTTTACCTGAACCTGGATCGCTACGGCAACACCTCGGCCGCTGCCGTGGGTATTGCGCTGGACGAAGCTCACCGCGACGGAGTGATCAAGCGCGGGGACTACATCGTCATGGTCGCCTTCGGGGGCGGCCTGACCTGGGCCAGCAACTGTCTGGAGTGGTAGGAACCGCAACCGTTGCGTCATCCCGTGGCCTCTGTTTTTGAGCGGTAGTTCCGGTTGAATCTTAGCCCGAATCCGGTTATGTTTTTATAATAACCAGAATAACTCCAGAGACCACAATCCATGAAAGTCGCTTGCAGCCTCTTCCTGACCGCCGGGTTTTCCGTCGCCACTCTTCCGGCCCTTGCCATCGTCATTGATAGCTTCGCACCTGCCGAGCATGACCGCTTCGCCAACAATGCCGCCTTCATCGCGGCCAGCTATGATCTTTCCGGCGTCGCCCTCGCCCAAAACGGCACCTGGCTCACCATGCTGAGCTCCAATGTCTTTATCAGCGCCCATCACTTTTCTCCCGGACCCTCTCAGAGCGTGATTTTTTATGCCGGAAATGATCCGGCCGGGCCCTCTGTCACCCGCAATGTGCAAAGCACGATGCGCATCAGTTCTTCTGACCTGAGAGTGGGGGTGCTGGATGCGCCTTTGCCCACCGGCTACAGCTTTTTTGATTTTGCCACGGATGATACCACTAACAATGAAACCGGCCCGGACGCTGATGCGGAAAGTTTTGTGAATTCTCCCTATTACCTTGCGGATGCCCTCGTCTTCGGGCGCTCGCCTTCCTCCCGAGCCGTCTCCCAGGATATGGCGGTCGGCCGGAATAAACTGGACCGCTGGTTTAATGAGGTGTCGGGTTCAAACGATGCGATCGGGGCCCACGTCGATTCCGTGGGAGATCCCAACTATATTTCATCCGAAGCCGACCTGCGCGTCGGGGATTCAGGCGGACCGATGTTTGTCGATGAAGGAGGGACCCTGACGCTCGTCGGGATCAACTGGTTTATCAGTAATCCTTCTGGCACATTCATTGGCGCCTCCTATGTCGGAAATTATGACGCGGAAATCCGGGCGTTTATTGATCTCCATGAAGTGGACGGTATTCCGGAACCGGATACGATCGCTCTTATCGTCGTGTGCGGTTGCGCGGGACTTAGTTTCAGAAGAAAGCGCAGCGCTCCGCTCTGCCGGCCTTAAATTATCAATGATGGCTTGAGGCATGAGCCAGGAGGCACAAAGATCGCGGCCATGCTTGAAGATGTTTCGCCCTTCATCGGTATCGAAGCCGGTGGCAGTTGTCTGGTCGGCCCCTATCTTCCCCTTGGGATGGTTCGGCCGGGGCCGGACATGAAGCACGCGGAGGATTCGCGCTTTCCCAATAATGGCTGGAAAAAAGGCGCGCCCATCCGCCGGTTTTCGCAGGTTCATGTCAGTGGCACGGGCGGCAGTGGCCGTTACCAGAATATTTCCCTTTCGCCGTATCTTGGAGAGCGCAGCTTTGAGTATCCCTCCCATGATTTTACGGATGAACGGGCCAGTCCCGGCTATGCTTCCTTTCGGCTCAAGCCGCAGAATATCCTGGCTGAACTGACCTGCACGGCACGGGTCGGCGTGCAGCGCTTTACCTTTCCGCCGGGCCATGGTCAATCCGCCCGGGTGCTGGTTGACGCCAGCGCCGCCATCCGGGGCTTCAGCACGCAGCCGCTGGAGGGACATATCCGCTTCGCCGACCGTCAGCGGGCCTATGGTTTTGTTACTCTGCTGGGCGGGTGGGGGCATGATCATCCTTTCAATATTTTCTTTTTTCTCGAATTCGATCAGGAAGCACTCGGCACCAGTGGCATCATGGCGTCCGATCCCAATTGCGGACATGAGACCCACACCAGCCACGGGGCGGACCTGCGTGTAGATTGTGATTTTGGAAATGCGGCAGAGGTCGAAGCGAGAGTCGGTATTTCTTTTGTCAGCGTCGCTCAGGCGCGCCGGAATCTGCAGCGGGAGACGTCAGGAAAAAACTTCGAGGAAATTCGCGCGGAAGCGGAGGCCGCGTGGCGTGACCAATTAGCAAGGGTCCGCGTGGAAGGCGGGTCGAAAGAGGATACAATTCTGCATTACTCGATGCTTTACCGGTTGCTGGCCATGCCAGGTGATCTAGGAGTGGACGATGAATTCCCGCTCTGGCACAGCGGTCAACGGCAATTCAATGATTTCTTTTGTCTGTGGGATAGTTGCCGTAATGCGAACGCTTTTCTTGGGTTGGCCTATGCGCCGCTGGAGCGGGATATTGTCAATTGTCTCATTGATGTCGGACAGAATACCGGCTGGCTTTTCGATGCGTGGATTTCTTTTCATCACGGTTTTCAGCAGGGCGGTTGCTCCGCGGATATCCTTTTGAGCGAAGCGATCCTGCGCAAACTGCCGGGAATCGATTACCAGGAGGGTCTGAGGCTGGCCCGAAAGCATTTTGAGATCGAGCCGGAAGATCCCTCGCGGCGCGGACGCTATCTCCGTGAATGGCAGGAAGTGGGTTATGTCAGCACGAAACTTAGTGAACGCCAGGTCGGCTGTGTCTCGCGGCATATTGAGTACACCTATCATGACTGGTGTATCGGCCGGCTGGCCCAGGCTCTCGGGGATCATGAAACCGCCCGCATCTGCTACGAGAATGCCGCCCGGGTCATGACCCTGTGGCATCCGGAGAAACGCTGTTTCTATCCCAAAAATCATGATGGCACCTGGGCGCCGGATTATGATTTCAGGCAAATCTACCCCGGCGTGAACCATGCGATGGACCCTTATTTCTTCGAAGGCACCGGCGTGGAATGGTCGCTCTGTCCGCTTGCCGTCATCGATCAGATTATTGCAGGGCACGGTGGATCCGAAGCGTTCATCGCGCACCTTGATGATTTTTTCGCGAGCAATTTGCGGAAATGGAAAGAAATCATCCTGCACACTCCTTATCTCTATCATTATGCGGGCAGGCCGGATAAATCCGCTGATCAAGTCCGGGTCCAGAGACGGCGTTATCACACCGGACGTGATGGAATAGCCGATAATGAAGATATGGGTTCGAATTCTACCTTCGTCATGGCCACGGGCCTCGGCTTATATCCGGTCATGGGGCAGGCTATCTATCTGCTTTCGCCGCCGCGCTTTCGCAAAGCGGAATTAATGGTTGGGATGGATGAAGATGATTCTCGTTTGTGCATCGAAACGTCCGGCGCGGATCCGCAATCAGACCATGTATTTATTGCCAGCGCCAAACTCAACGGCCAGCCGCTTGATCGCGCCTGGGTGCGCCATGAAGAACTGGTCAAACCTGGTAAAACGATCAGACTGGAATTGACGCTCGCCGAGATCCCGACAGACTGGGGCACAGAGCAAAAGCCGCCCGCAGCTTTGCCGGAAGCATGGGCGGAACTGAAGAACGGAGTGAATTGAAAAGAATGACGGATGGATTTTTGGAAATCAGAGCCGAACTTTCGGGGATGAAGGGCTGGGGCCGGGTTGGAAAACTGTGCTGGACTGTTTTTGGAAGTATTTTTCTTTTCGTGGCGTCTGGCCAAGGCAGCGTGGCGGCGGAAAGACCTAACATCGTCTGGATTGTGAGCGAAGATCATTCGCCACTGGTGGGAGCATACGGTTTTGGCCAGGTGCAGACTCCACACCTGGACAGGATGGCAGAGGAGGGGGTGGTCTTTGACAATGCTTTTGCCACCTCCCCGGTCTGCGCTCCGGCACGGTTCAGCCTCATCACCGGACGGCATGCATCCGCTCATCCCGGCGCGGAAGGAATGCGCGGCTGGCATGACCTGGAAGAGCCTTATCTTTTCTTTCCTCAATTCCTGCGGGAGCATGGCTACTACACCGCGAACTGGGGCAAGACAGATTATAATACGGGACGTTATCTGGGCGGGGATAAAGACCTCGCACTGGAGGCCGCCTGGAATGATACCGCTTTTATCTGGGATGAACTGCGGGATGATGCACCCGAGAGAGGGCCGCATTGGCGAAATCGTCCCGATCCGGAAATGCCCTTCTTTCAGATGTTTAATATCGTGACGACTCACATGAGCCGTCTCTTTCCGGAAGAACGGCCGGAGAATCCTCGGCATCAGCCCGCCGATGTGATCCTCCCGCCTTATCATCCTGATACCCCGGAAGTCCGGCGGGACTGGGCTCATTTTCTGGATCGTCTGGAAGAGATGGATGAACAGGTCGGCGGAATTTTTGAGGACCTGCGGGAGGATGGCGTACTGGATAATACCATTGTTTTCTGGTTTTCCGATCATGGTGGCGGGCTGATGCGGTCCAAGCGTTTTCTGTTCGATAGCGGGACGCGCGTCCCGATGATTGTCTGGTTCGGAAAAAATTACCGTCATCTCGCGCCGGAAACGGTGGACGGCCGTTACGCACCGCTGGTGAGCTTTGTTGATTTTGCTCCGACCGTCCTCAACCTGCTGGAGCTTCCCATTCCCGACTGGATGCATGGGCAACCGTTTCTCGGAGATAATCTTCCTGCTTCGCGTGACGACGTGTTCCTGCACCGGGAGCGCATGGACTGGCATATTGATCTGAGCCGGGCGGTTCATGACGGGCGCTATCTCTATATCCGCAATTATCTTCCGCGCCGTCCACTTGGCCCGCCCTCGCCTTTTCAGATGCGCATACCGTCGGTCGCGCAATGGGGAGAACAATTTGGAAAGAACGAACTGCCTGCACACCAGCGGGCTGGTCTGGCTCCGAAACCCTTTGAGCAGCTTTTTGATACGCGATTTGATCCTCATAATCTGAGCAACGTGGCGGAAAATCCGGCTTACGCTCAGGTGCGGGCGCGCATGCGTCAGGCGCTGGACCGGCAACTGGAGGCAACCGAAGATAAAGGGCTCTACTGGAATTTTGACCATGACGAGGTGACTCTGCAGGATGTCAGGGAGGCTGCTTCCACCGCGGCGACCGCGGCCGGACCGGACTCGATTAGCCGGCTGCGCACGCTGCTCGAGTCCGAACATGCGGTGCTGCGTTTTTGGGGTGCAAACGGAGCAGCCGAGCTTGGCGCCGAGGGCAAGGCTCTGGAAAAGGAATTGCGTGATCTGCTCAGCGATCCCGAACCGGTCATCCGGGTGATCGCCGCGGAAGCACTCGCTTCCCAGGGGATGGTTGAGTTGGCGGTGCCGGTTTTCGGCGAGGCGCTGAAGCAGACGGGCGAGACTGTCGCATATAAGCCATCACCCGCGCTCTGGGCGCTGAACATCATCATCGCGCTGGAAACCAGCCAGTTCCGTGAGCTTTTCCCGGAGATCGAGCCGCTCCGTGAAGGCAAGAGCCTGGAGAGTACGGCAGCCGGGATCATCATCAGTTTCGGGCCACCCGCTGACTGAGTTCGCAGCTTTTCCTGAAGCGAATCTTGACGAGGGTGAGGGAGCGGTCCTCCTTGCCGCGGCCATGCGAATCATTGACACCCATGCTCACCTGGATTTCCCCGATTTTCGCGAGGATCTGGATGAGGTAGTGGCGCGGGCGGCGGAGCATGGGGTGGACCGGATCATCACGATCGGGATTGATGTGCCGAGCAGCCGCCGGGCGATTGAGCTGGCCGAGCGCTACGAGGGGGTTTACGCGGTGGTTGGGATCCACCCGAACCATGCGCATGAGGCGCAGGATGGCTGGGAAGAACAGATCGATGAGCTGGCGGCTCATCCCAAAGTGGCGGCGATTGGTGAGACGGGGCTGGACTTCTATAAACTCTGGCGGGCACTGGGCCTCAGCGGACCGGAGGAAGAACCGGAGCCCGCAGCGGTGGAAGCGCTTCAGCAAAAACAGGCGGAGGTTTTTGAGGCTCAATTACGGATCGCGCAGAAGCACAAGCTAAACGCCGTCATTCACCAGCGGCATGCCTTTGCGGAGACCAGCGAGCAGATGAAGCCCTACGATGGCAAGGTGCGCGGTGTTTTCCATTGTTTCGTCGGCACCCCGGATCAGGCGGCGGAGCTGCTGAACCGTGACCATCTGGTGTCATTCACGGGCATTCTGACCTTTAAAAACGCGACGGACGTGCAGGAGGTGGCGGCCGGTCTGGCACCTGAACAGCTTATGGCTGAGACAGACTGTCCCTATCTGGCGCCTCATCCCCACCGGGGAAAACGAAGCGAGCCGTGGCATACACGGCTCGTCATCGAAAAAATTGCTGACCTCCATCAGGTGGACGTGGAGGTCGTGGCCGAAAGCTCAACCGCCACCGCGGAAGGGTTCTTTCGGCTGGACGGGGCCTGAGATACTCAGGCCGCGGAGTAGGCCTGGAACTGGCCGGAGTGCCGTCCACGGTTGCGCCGGTTCTGGCGGATAGCAGATTCAGTCTCCTGCATATCATCTTCAAGATGAAGCAGTTCCATTTCCTGTTCGACATAGTCGATGAGCGCTTTCTTGGCATCAGCCAGAAGGAGCGCATTGCCAAAGTATTGGCGGAGCAGGTTCGTGCGAGTTGTCATGTTAAACGTAAGATTAGGCAGATTAATGTAGACTCTGACGCTTATGAGCTAGTTTCGTGCCAGCTCGTTCAAAACTGGAAGTGTGCTTCCGGTTTTCAGGTTTCTGTTGATAAGAGAGACGGCTGGGAGAAAAATTTCATTCATTCGGCGATCATCTTTTCGAACAGTCGTATAACCAAGACGCAAGGGGACTATGAGTTGGATACACAAAATATTACCGGTGTCCGGATGGGGTGCCGTCATCTTTACGGGGCTGCTGCTGAGCGGCGGCCTGAGCGGTTGTGGCGGGAGCAGTGCTTCCCTGCCGGCCTATGAGCGCAAGACATCGGTCAGCCAGAACAGCTCCGCGCGGCGTCTGCCCCTGGAGCGGCCCGTGCGCCTGGGCCGGGTTTCCATGATCAATACGGAGGAAGAGTTTGCCCTCATTGAACTGAGCTCTCCGCTCATGCCGAAAGAGCAGACCACCCTGTATGCCTTTAAGAATCAGATGCGCTCCGCTCAGCTCAAGGTCTCCGGTGAGCGCCAGACGCCCTTTCTGATCGCAGACATTGTGGAAGGGCATCCCTCGCAGAATGATCTGGTCTATCTCCTGCCGCGCGACCCGAACACGCGTCGCTCCGGAGGCAGCGGCGGAGGTGGTGGAGGCAGCAGCCGGCCGTCCTACAGCAGCTACTCCGGCGGAGATGACTCCCTGCCGTCTCAGGGTGGGGCAATCGATGCGATTGATGCGGTCGATTTGCTGGGTGATGATATTGATTATTCGGAGTTCCTCGAAGAAGCCGGTCCCATGTCGGAGGCTGGTGAGATTGATCCCGATGCCCCGGCCGCGCTGCTCGATCCCGCCCCGGGATCGGAAGAGGCGGCGCTGGATGCAGATGCCCTGGAAGATGCCGCGGACGCCGCGGCCGGGGAGTGAGAAGGAAAGGAAACAGATACTACTTACGGGGGCGGGCGCGGCCGGCGTATTGGGCAAGGATCTTTTTGCCCTCTTCGACGAGTTCGGGAAGAAGGTGAGCGTAGGGTCCTTCAGCCCGGAGCATGACCACGATGTCGCGATCAGGATCGAAGGCGGTGGCTTGGAGGCGGACGACTTCGCCCGTGTCAGCATCTTTGATGGGCTGGAAATAGATTACATTGTCGCGGACGGTATCGACGTTTGGTGCGTCGAGGGCGGGCACGGGGCTTGGTGGATAGGAGTGTCCGTCCTGAGTCCAGAGGGCGTCGATCGACATCTGAAGGCTGGGATGACCGAACTGATCCGGGTTATGAGGATCACGGTATGAGCGCTTGTATTTGTAGGACTGGCTGAAGCTTGGCTTATCGATAGCCTCCGTGTTTTCCTCAACGGTTAATGAAGCCTCAGCGAGGGAACCGGTTTGGGCAGCCGTCAGTCTGGGTTTCCAGATGGCGCCCTGGATCTGGTAGGGGCCCTGATCGATGGCCTGGGTGGTGACGCGGATAGTGTAGACGCCGCGATCAGGCGGGAGGAATTCGAGCTGGGTGGCGCGCAGAGAAGCTTCTTGACCGTCCTCGAGCCTGGTTTCGCGGGCGGGGAGGTGGGTGCTGGTTTTGAGTTTCTGGCCGCCTTCGTCCTCCACGATAACCTGCGGCTGGTAGTAGGCGGAGAAGACCTGGACGGTGAGCATCTGGTCTTCCATAAGCTTGACCTTGGTGGGGCGGTAGAATTTACCGCTCTTTTCATCGTAGATGACGCCGTCCTCGCCCTTTGTGAGGATGCGTTTGGTTCGTTCGATCTTGCGGACGACTTCCCAGTCCGGCCCGGAAGCTCCTGCCGAAGGGTTATTCTGGGCGGAAACGAAGCAAGGGCTGATCGCCAGTGTGACGAGACTGACGATGGTGAGAGCGCTGAAAACGGCGGGGTGACGGGAGGGATTCATGGAGATTGATTGTATGATGGAAAGTCTTCGGGTGCAGCGAAGACAGACGGGAAATCGCTTCGGGTATTCAGCAAAAAGGCGCGCGGCGAATGATCGGGTGGAGGAAGCTTTTTACCAAACGGTCGGTAAAATGGAAAAGAACCTGG
>CAZUPP010000028.1:0-43721 GCA_964622095.1 uncultured Verrucomicrobiales bacterium | reverse complement strand
ATCTAACCCAGAAATTGGATGGGCGCGACACGTCCGGAACGTCCGGGTTGTCCGGGGCGAAAAAAGTTGAAGAAAGTGAAGAAAACTATTGTTAGCGGGCGGGCGGATAGCGGGAAGCCGCCCAGTTGTTGTGTTGCTAACCACGAAGGCACGAAGGGCACGAAGCTGAAGAAGGAAGGAGTGTCGTTCAGGACAGCTGAAGGAGTGGGTCCTGAGGTGGACTGCCGGGAGGGCGCCGTTCCGGTGCATAGGAGAGGATTGAGCGCGGACTGAGCGCGCGGCGGGTAGCTGATGATGCCGTTGGATGGCGCGGAGGATCTTTGCGGTGAGGAGATCCTGGACGAAGGCGGAGCTGGTGATGGTGAGGTGGGTGCTGCGGTGGAGGGCTTTGGTGGCGCCGGGGAGGGTGGACAGGTTGATGAGCTCAATGGTGGTGGTTTGTGGTGATTCGGTTTTGACGGGATGGCCGCGCATGATGGAGTTCCATTTCTGAAGGGGGGCAGGATGATAGATGACGGAGGCGTGGTTGACGCTGGCAGGGACGGGCTCGAAGAAGGAGGGATCAATAAGGATAATGGCATCGATCGGGATGTTTTCTTTTTGCAGAATTTTCGCGACGCGTTTGACGGCGCTGCCGCCGAGGGCATAGGCGATGAGGATAATGGGCCGGTCATCGCCACGCCTGCGGCGCTGAATGATTTGGTCCGCGACGGTGCGTGCCTCCGTCACCTGCCAGGCGGTCGAATGAATTTGCTGGGCGTCTAATTTCTGCTGAAACTCATTTAGGCCGAGCATGAATCCGCCGAGGCCGCGAAAGATTTCCACGCGCGGGAAGGGCGCGGCGGCGTGGGAGTTTTTTGGGGCCGGGGCAGGGCGCGGTTCTTGAAGGACCGCGCACCCGGTGAGGATGAGAATGGAGGTGAGCGGCGGTAAGAATAATAATAAGGTCGCGCTACGGCGATGCAGCGGCGGTGGGGGCGCGATGTTTAGCCGGCTCCTCATGGGTGGAGGATTTTTAGAAAAAGCCGGGCGGAGATGGAATGCAATGGCGGCGGGGGACGAGCATTTCTTGACGGCGGGGCGGTGACGCGCTGTTCTAATGAGCGCAGGCGGTGGCTGTCCGAGCGCGAGGGCGCGGGTTGAATGAGCGAGGCGGCGCTGCCTGGATTGATTGATTGATTCTGTCAGCTGGAGCCATGCATGGATAATCTGCCACCCATCACGTTCATCGCGGTCCTTGAGATCCTGATCATGGCGGCGCTGATCTATGGGGGGTATAGGCTGCTGAGCCGGACGCGGGGGTCGCGAGCGATCTTTGGGGTGGCGGCGATCTATCTGATCCTGGTCTTTGGCGCGGTGTGGGCGCGGATGGAGGTGCTGAGCTTCATTCTGCAGAATCTGGCGTTTTTTCTGGCGATCGCGCTGGTGGTGATTTTCCAGACCGAGCTGCGTCAGATCTTCACGGACATTGCCAACTTCGACTTCTTTGTGACGTCAGATCAGCGGCAGGAAACGATCGATAAGATCGCGGAAGCGCTGGAAGAGCTGTCCGACCGGCGGTTTGGCGCGCTGATTGCGATTCAGCGGCGGATGGATCTGTCCCGGATCATTGATACGGGGGTGCGGATGGATGCGGAGTTTTCCCAGGAGCTGGCGCTGACGCTGTTTCACCCGCGCACGGCGCTGCATGATGGGGGGCTGGTGATGCGCAATGACCGGGTGGTGGCGGCGGCGTGTATCTTTCCGGTGACGGGGCGGGAGTTTACGGACCGGAGCATTGGCCTGCGCCACCGGGCGGCGATCGGGTTGAGCGAAGAATTCGACAGTGTGGTGTTGGTGGTTTCCGAAGAAACGGGTAAGCTATCGATCTGCCATGGGGGCATCTTTGAACGTGGTCTGGAGCCGGAAGACTTTCGGGAGCGCCTGAGCCAGCTGCTGATCGGCGGAGGACAATCTGATGAAGCAGACGATATCCAGGATTATACTGCAGGACTGGAAAGCCAAACTCATTTCCCTGCCCATCGCAGCCGCGCTGTGGATGATGCTTAAAATGAGTCTGGACACGGCGCGGGATGGGGAGGTGGACCCGGCGGCGCAGCCTTTCCCGTTTATGGCGCCACCCCGGCCGGTGGTGGATGATCCGGAACCGGAGGGGGAGGACTCCCTGGAAACGGGGGAGGAGCCGTGAAGCGGGGCGGGCCGGTATGGCCCGGCCGAAAAAGCGCTGCAAAGGCACCGCTTTTTCTTGGCGAACGGTTCAGCCTTTGCTAACTCTAAGAAGATAGAGCGGAAACTGAAATTTTCCCCGCGCGCACCCGGGCCACGGTTGGCTGGTCAGGTGATTGACGCTGAATGAAGGGATGCGCGCCCTTAACCCACCACCCCACAACAAGTCCATGCAACACCAAGAGCTAAGCACTCTGGATAAGGTTCTGAACTGGGTCGGACGCAGCCAGTTCTTTTCATACTCGCTTCTGATTCATCTCGTCCTGATTTTCACGCTGGGAACAGCCGCGCTGTTCACGGCCCAGGTGGAGGATCAGGGCTTCACCGCCCCTCCCGGTGATGGAGGATTTGTGGAGCCGCGTGGGGAAACGGCGCCGGTGGAGGCGCAGCCGCTGCAGCAGCAAACGCAGCAGCAGGTGACCCAGGCGACGGAGGTGATCCGGCCCAGCTCTGTCTCACAGACAGCCGACGCGATCATGACAAACAGCCAACTGGGCAGCCAGACGGCCCTTGCGCTGAACCAGTCTGTCTTTACCCGCACCAGCAATACAAACCTGGTGATGCCGGAGACGCCGGGGGAGGTGGTGAGTTCAGCGAATATCACGGTCTCGACGAACCGGCTGTCGGCGGGCAGCGCCCAGGGCATCGCGGACTTTACCAAAGGCTGGCGGACAGGCGGGGGCCGCGACGGTAAGGTCTCGGGTTCGGGCCGGTTTAAGTTTAAAGCCTATCTGGCGAAGTATAAACTGGGAGACTGGGACAGCGCTCACACCATCCGCAACAACCGGATTGCGAAGGGCGCGCTGACGAATCTGTGCCTGAAGATGACGGACTGGTCGAATGAACGCGTGGAGGCTGAAGCCATCCTGGAGCCGCTGGATCTGGCCAGCTCAGAGATTTTCGAGGTGAAGCCGCCGTTCATTTTCTTCACCGGCACGAAGGATTTCGTTCTCACGGACAAGGAAATCGAGAACCTCCGGCAGTATCTGCTGGTGGGCGGAGCGATCTGGGGTGACAGCTCGCTGCCCGGGCGGAACTCCCGCTTTGACGTGGCTTTCCGCCGTGAGATGAAACGGGTGGTGTCCGACAAGGACAAGGAATTCGAACCGCTGCCGACGAACAGTGATCTGTTCACGATGGAGCACCGGTTCAATAATGTGCCGCCCGGTTTGAATTACTACCAGGAGCCCGTGTATGTCATCCGAGTTTACGGTGTGCCCTCCGTCTTTTACACGCCGAATGATTACGGCAATATGATGGAGATCGGGCTGACGGAAGATGACGAGATCGATATGAGCCGCAATGCGGAAAATCATCTGCTCTACACGCGCTGGGATCTGTGGCGGAACCGTGAAGTCTTTTTCCGTAATCTGGAAACGGATTCGATCAAGCTTGCCTATGAATTTTCATCGAACATGGTTTTCTATCTCCTGACCCGCTGGGAGATGAAGCTGCGTTCGTTTAATCCGCGCGGTTATTAAGACGGGATGGCACGTCCTTTTCGCTGCCGCGGGCAGAGCAGACGGGTAGGTGTTGCTGGGTCAGATTGAATTGTGTTTTTATTTTTGTGTTTGATTATTGCATTAAGGATTTTCCCAGAAATCAGCAGATAAATCCCAATCCAACCCTAAAACCTCCCCCTATTTGCCATGACACCCGCGCGTTCCCCCCGCGACGAGGCTGGTCAACGGTTGAGCCTGTTCGACCGGATCCTCGTCTTTTTCAGTCGCAGCCAGTTTATCAGTTACTCGTTGCTGCTCCACGTTTTGCTCATTGCCGGTATTCTCAGCTTCTGGGTGCCGAAGATGCACACCCCGGACGAAAGAATGGATGGATGGGAGACCGTCACCCCTGAGGAATCTCAGCCCGACATCGCGCAAGTATCAGGTAGAATTGACAGGGAGATGCAGGAACGGGTAATGCCGAATGCTGATCCGCGGAACATCGTTGGCTCAAAACCTAATGCTGGCGGATTGCCTTTGCCTCCGGAATTAATCGTTAGTCCGTCAGGTGGCGACCTGCTGGCGATCCCAGGCAACTATAACCGGGACAATCGACTGCCGATTATTGTTGACAGTTCGGTGAAGCTGGGAACGCGTGGTTTACGGGATCGTTCTGCGATTGGCTTCGGCGATATCACGGAATTACCGTCGTTTAAAGTCGCCAAAGGGCTACAGGAGACCGTGAACAGCTGGTCACCAGTGCCGGGGAGCAAACGGTTTGAGTTTGATGTGCGTCTCGCGAAATATGCGACGGGCGACTGGGATTCGGCGCATACGATTCGCAGTAATTACATCGTCAAGGGAGCGCTGCCGAACCTGGCACTGAAGTTACAGGATTGGTCTCGTGACAAAGTGCGCGCTGAAATTCGACCGGAGCCGCTCGATCTGGCGAGCACGGAAATCCTGGAGGTGCGTCCGGCATTTATACTTTTCACCGGCACGAAGGATTTTGCGCTGACAGACAAGGAAATCGAAAATCTGCGCCAATATCTGTTACTGGGCGGAGCGATCTGGGGTGACAGCTCACTGCCGGGGAAAGATTCCCGTTTTGACATTGCGTTTCGCCGGGAGATGTTACGGGTCATATCCAATAAAGCGATCAACTGGGAAATGCTATCCTGGGATCATCCGCTGTTTCAGATTGAGCACCGTTTCAATGGACGGACTCCCGCCGGTCTGAACTACTATGCGGAACCGGTGTATGCTCTGCATGTCTATCAGGTGCCGTCGATTTTTTACACGGCAAATGGTTACGCCAGCATGATGGAGATCGGGCTGGATGAGGAAGACCGGATCGACCGTAGCCGCGATCAGGAAAACCGGATGCTTTACAGCCGCGAAGGGCTGCTTCTGCACAGCGACATCTACTACCGGAACATCTCAGATGAATCAGTAAAAGAGGCTTATCAATTCGCCTCCAACATGACGCTTTATCTATTGAACCGCTGGGAAGAAACGCTGCGCCGGCACGGCCTGCGGAGGTGAAGTCAGCCGTCCAGCCTGACCATTGCCGATGGCCCGGACGTGCGCTATGTTGAAGCGTGGAAGAGTTAAGTTACACGATCGATGGCATCCCAGAGAAAGTAGACAAGGCTTTGCGTGAAAAGGCACGGCGAGAGGGAGTGTGCGTCGAGGATTATCTGCGACAACTCTTAAAAAGGTGGGCCCGAAACCTCGCGGACAACGAGATGCTGTCCCAGCTGTCAGGAAAAAGTGTCCTCGACCCGGACTGCCAGGCCGCGCTGGAAGAGCAGTGCAAGCTACTTGATCCGAGAATCTGGCGGTGAATGAGAATCTTAATTGACACCAATCGTTACTGTGACTTTGCGGTTGGCGAAGTCACCGATCTTCAGGTGTTGTATAATGCAGAAACGATCTTCATCAGCATTATAACCGTTGGAGAACTTCGGGCAGGATTTCTTCACGGAGCCAGGGCTCAACAAAACGAATCGTTGCTTCAAGCCTTCTTGAGCGTTGGAAAAGTAGAGGTGTTGGAGCTCGATCTGGGTACCACCACGCATTACAGTTTGATTTACCGGCAACTTAGATTCAAAGGGAAGCCAATACCTACAAATGATCTTTGGATTGCGGCCCTCGCAATGCAACACGATCTTTCCTTATATACAAGAGACAGCCATTTCTTCCACATTGATGGTTTGCAGCTTTGCGAGATTTAGGCTGAATCCTTCGGTCGCCCGACCAGATCGTAGCCCTCGCTGCCGGTAACCTCGATGTCAATGAATCTGCCGGCTTCGGCCGGTTTTTCGAGGAGGACACGGCAATCAACATCCGGCGCATCAGCCGCGGTGCGGGCGATTAATGGTTCATCGGTGAGAACGCGTAGTTTTTTGCCGAATTGCGCCTGAGCCGTTTCCAAAGCGATGCGCTGCTGGGCTTCCATGGCGCGGCGGTAGCGTGCCTGCTTGATTTCATCCGGCACCTGGTTTTGCATTTTCGCCGCACGCGATCCATCTTCCTGGGAGTAAGTAAAAATACCGAGCCGCTCGAAGCGGGTTTCTTCGATAAATTGCAGGAGCCTTTCGAAATGCGCATCCGTTTCGCCAGGAAAACCAACAATAAATGTCGTGCGAATAGCCAGACCGGGAATGCCCGCACGCATACGGGCAATGAGATTAACGATATGGTTATCGCTGGTTTCTCGTCGCATGGCGTCCAACATTTCGGGATGAATATGCTGTAGCGGCATATCGACGTAAGGCACGACATGCGCGCAGGCGGCGATGGTCTCAATTAATTCATCACTCCAGTGGGCGGGGTGAGTGTAAAGCAGACGCACCCAGAATTCAGCCGGAATTTCGTCCAGTTCCCGCAGCAAATGACAAAGGGTAACTCCGCGACGGGCGTCGATCGGCTGGCGCGGACCGGCCTTTTCTTCCCAGTGGTCCATTCCGAAATAGGTCGTATCCTGGCTGATCAGGTTAAGCTCTTTTGTTCCGGCCGCGACTAATTGCCGGGCTTCGCGCACGATGCTGTCAATCGTCCGGCTACGATGGCGGCCGCGCATCTGCGGAATAACACAAAAACTGCACGGATGATTACAGCCCTCCGCAATTTTTACATAGGAGGTGTGCACCGGGGTGAGCCGAAATCGAGGGGTATCCCAGTCTGGAATATACCGGGACCGTTTCGTCACCAGATTCAACGGCGCGGAAAAAACGGCGTCGCCGCTTCCCGTTAATTCGGGCGCATCGAATTCATCGGATTTCACTGGGGACCGCAGAACGCGCTCGATAATCTCGCCGGTCTCGGCGATCTGATCCAGCCCCATGAAGGCATCGACCTCCGGCATTTCCTCGGCCAATTCTTTGGCAAAGCGCTGACTCATGCAACCGGCCACAATGAGACGCTGCCCTTCACGGCGGCGAGTCAGTCCGCGATCCTGATGCGCCTCCAATATGGCCTGAATGGACTCTTCTTTGGCAGAATCAATAAAGGCGCAGGTATTGACGATGAGCACATCCGCCTCCGCCGCGTCAGCGGTAACCTCCATTCCGCGTGCCGTGATGCTACCCAGCATGATCTCCGCATCGACCAGATTTTTCGCACAGCCCAGGCTGACCATGCCAACCCTGGACGGTGCCGCGTCTGTTTCTGCGCGAATTGGTGATTCTTTCTGGTCACTCTCTACCATCATAATCGAATCCAGACGGTAGGCTTGATCGCCGAGGAATCAAGGCCCAGATCCTTCGCGCAAGCCGACTTACGTTTTCGGGAGGGGCGGCGGTTTAGGCCCACCCTGAGCTTCCAGCCGGCGGCCCCAGACAAAGAGAACGAACCCGGCGAGGTAGAGGAAAAGCATGGCGTAGACGGCGATGGGCGCTTTATCCAGAAAAACGGCGTCAAAGATGACCGAGGCCAAGCCGAGCGCAACGCAGAGCGCGCCGGCCACCTTCAGAAATCCACCCAGTCTGGCTTTCCTGGAAGGCTGCGTCTCCTGAGCCTGGCCAGATGACGGGGCCGCTTCGGACGGATTGCTGTGAGTTTCAGTGGCCATTCTGTTACGCAATTTTACGTTGAGAATCCGCTCACGGCCACCATCTTTTGGCCATGGCCCGCGTTGTCACCCTTCTTAGCCTTGTCTACTTCGGCTTTCTCTCTATCCAACCTGATCTCCGGGGCGGAGAACACCTGCCGCAGAGCATCACTTTCAAAGGGAAAGAGGTCTTCGAGCGGCTCGTCAAGAAAGCCGAGGAACAGAATTGGCGCGATCTGGCGATAGGGGATCGCACGATCACGGTGGCGGCGGTCTTGCGCGGGACGCCTTACAAAAACTTTACGCTGGAGATTCACGACCATATTGAGAGTCCCTCCGTGAATTTCTACGGGATGGACTGCTGGACGCTCTTTGAGATTTCACTGGGTTTTGCCCGGATGCTGCGTGCAGCCGAGCCGCCTTACGAACCGAGCGATCTGCTCCGCATGATCGAGCTGGAACGGTATCGTGGTGGAGAGTGTGATGGCAATTATCTTTCCCGCATCCACTACCTGGCGGAGTGGTATTATGATAATGAAAAGCGCGGCTTAATTACCAATCCCACGAAAGAGCTGGGCGGAGAACGCATCTATCGTGAGGCGCGGGAGATGACCATTCTCTGGAAAAGTTATCGTTACCTGCGAAACAACCCGGAATTACGCAAGCCGATGGCGAAATGGGAGGAATACGTCACAAACCTCAAGGTTTATCATATTCCAAAGCACAAGGTGCGCCAGATTGAGAGTAAGTTACAAAACGGTGATGTGATCGGGATCACGACCAACGCGGATGGCGGATTCTGTTCACATGTCGGGCTGATCTATAAAAAGGATGGCCGCGCTCATTTTCTCCATGCCTCCAGTGATGAAGACAAAGTGATCCTGGACGTGCCGATCACGGATTACCTTTATCGCTACAAGAAGAACGCGGGGATCATCGTCGGTCGGCCGAAGGATATTTGACGCGATCACCATTTCATAGCGTCGATGCGCCGGGCGACTTCTTCCGCGTTTTCCCGGGAGTTAAAGGCGGAAACCCGGAAATACCCTTCGCCCGCGCGACCAAATCCGCTGCCGGGAGTGATCACCACATTCGCCTCTTCAAGCATGCGCTGAAATACGCCCCAACTGTCAATACCAGCGGGGTTACTGACCCAAATGTATGGGCAGTGCTCTCCGCCATAGGTCCCCAGACCGGCGTGCTCCGCCGCTTCGGTCAGGATCCGCGCGTTCTCAAGATAGTAGGCAATAAGTTCGCGAACCTGCGCTTTGCCCTCGTCACTGTAGAGCGCCTCAGCCGCGCGCTGCACCGGGTAGCTTACCCCGTTGAACTTTGTCGATGACCGCCGCGACCAGAGCGGATGGAGAGGCTGTGCGGCGCCGGCCGCGGTATACCCATTCAATTTCTTCGGAACCACGGTGTAGGCGCACCGGACCCCGGTAAATCCGCCATTTTTGGAAAAACTCCGGAACTCAATCGCACACTCTTCGGCTCCGCTGATCTCGTAAATCGACCGGGGCAATTCCGGGTCACTGATGTAATCTCCATAGGCTGCGTCATAGAGAATAACCGCACGGTTATCCCGGGCGTAGGCGACCCAGTTTTCCAGCTGTTCCCTGGTCGCCACAGCCCCGGTGGGATTATTCGGATAGCACAGATAAACCAGATCCACCGGTTCAGACGGGGTGGCAGGGACGAAATTATTTTCCGCGGTCGCAGGCATGTAGACAAGACCATCGTAGGAGCCGTCTTCCCGGGCCGGACCGGTGTGGCCTGCCATGACATTGGTATCCGCATATACGGGGTAAACCGGATCTGTAATGGCAACCTTGATATCATCGGAAAATATATCCAGAATGTTAGCCGTATCACATTTCGAGCCATCAGAGACAAAGATTTCATCATCGGCAATCTCCATGCCGCGCGAGCGATACTCATGGTCCGCGATTGCCGCGCGTAAAAACTCGTATCCCTGCTCCGGGCCGTAGCCACGGAAAGTTTCCCTGGAACTCAATTCATCCGTGGCGCGTTTCATCGCATCCAGCGCGGCGGGCGGGACCGGTTCGGTCACATCGCCGATGCCACATTTAATCACGCGCCCGGCGGCTTCTGGATTGTTCGCGGAAAATTCGCGCACACGCCGGGCAATCTCCGGAAAGAGATACCCCGCGCGCAGTTTCAGATAATGTTCATTGACTAAGGCCATACTAAATAAAACGCAGAAACGAAGAATCAGCGGTCAAGCAAACCGGTTTAGAGAGGCGGTCACTCCCCGCACCCGCCATCTTTATAGCCGCAGGCCGGGTTATCACAGCGTTTGCATTTACCGTCCTGGATATACGTGGCCTGGCCACATTTTGGGCAAATACTTCCGCCGCGCACCCTGGCGGTGCCAGTGAGGGATAAGTCTTCCTGCCTGTTCATGTCCGCGCCGCTGAAGGCCGGGATTTCCACCGGAGCGGCCAGATTCATCTCGGTCTGCCACGCTCCATAGGCGTTCAACTCGCGGAGCTCGCGGTTATTGCTCGCCGGAAAGAGCCAGTCGAGGATTTTCATAACCAAATCAATCGTGCTGCTGGCGGAGCGAATTTCCGGGGTCACAGGATCTTCCCCGTCATCTCCCACCCGGCAGAACCCCGCTGGATCAAAAGCCATCCCGCTAAAGGACTCAATGACCTCGTCCAGCGGCACACCATACTGAAGCTGCATGGAGATCGCCTTGGCAAAGGCATCCAGCGTGCCCGCGACAAATGTCCCACCTTGGCCGATGCGGAGGAAAATCTCTCCGCAGCGCCCGTCCGGGTAGGTCCCAACCGTCAGGAAACCTTCCTGCGCTCCTCCGATCTCAAACTTCACCGTCTGGCTCATGCGGCGGCCGGGCAGTTTACGGCGGCGTGGGGCGGAGAGCCTCTGGACCTCAGCTTCCAGGTGCTCCTTACAGGAAGCGACCAGGGCCCGCCAGATGCGCTCCGGATCCCATTTGCGCCCTTCCGGAGTGTCCGATGAATAGACGGAGATGGCCTTGGAATCTGAACGGAACAGCGCGATGCACTTCACACCCAGTTCGTGGCAATCAATGAAGCATTGGCGGATGTCATCGACGGTGGCGGAGAAGGGCAGGTTGATCGTCTTTGACATCGAGCCGGAAAGGAACGGTTGCAGTGCTCCGAGCATGCGCAGATGACCAGAAGGCGCGATGTAGCGCTCTCCGTCCCCCGCGGTGGTCGCACAGTCAAAGACTGCAAGGTGATCTGCGCTTAGCCAGGGAATGGCTTCCACATGTTCCTTGCCGCGGGCGATGAGGTGTAAAGTTTCGGGCACGGCCGGATCATAGGCGCGGCCCCGCAGAGAGATCAGTTCATCCGGTGTTGCCCCAGCGGCCTGGCTGTGCAGGGCCTCCTCCACCGCACGGCGGACCGGGCCCGCTTCAAAGGTAGGCCGCAGCTCCAGGTGCTGTCGCGCCAAAGACGGGTCATCCCCGCAAGCCACCATTAACCCGTCCATTCCAGCTACCTCCAGGGCCGCCTCACGGACCTGAGCAGCGGTGTATCCCAGAAACTCCAGCCCTTGAAGGGCCAGGGAGTTGAACATCCGCAGAGAGCCTCCGCCGGAGAGCTGCTTGTTTTTGATCAGGCTATAGTCTGGCTCTCCAGAAGTAGTCCCCGCCGTCAGGGCACCCAGCGGAGCGCTGATCGTGCCGGTGGGTGCCAGCACGGTTACGAAGGAATTCCGCAGGGCCTTTGCTTCGGTGACCTCCCGCCAGAGCTCGCCGGCCCGGCGGCTCAGGCTTGCGGCCAATCCAGCGACGCGGTCGGAAACGCGCTCGCCGCCCAGGCTTTTTTCCAGGGCCTGGAGGGCATGGTGGCCATTCAGGCCCTGGGCACGGGGCAATTGGTCCAGGGCGAACTGTGCATAGACCGGTGCACGATCAGAGTGATCACCCAGGCGGCTCAGGATCTCATGAGAGCCCCGGTGCAGGTTCAGGACCTTACGCAGATCCTGCCCTGTGCGGTCAAAGGCATGATAGCTGCCGAGCGCCTCGCCCAGCGTTGCGCTGGCCCGCCAGCACGCCGCCGTCAGCATGGAGACAAGTTGCCCGGCAAGAAAACGCCCGTCATTGCTGTCATAGGGAATCCCCATGGACATAAGAAGCCCGCCCAGATTTGTGAAGCCAATGCCGGTCGTCCGGTAAGTCCGCGTGCCCACGGCAATTTCCGGAATAGGAAAGCCGCCACGCTGGATATTCAGATCCGCGCAGATCATCGCCAGAAACGCCGCTCGCTCTAATTTACAGGCGTCGATCCCTTTTTCAGCGTCGCGAAAACGATAGGCATTGAATGAAGCAAGATTACAGCTGGTGTTGTCCAGATGCAGATACTCGGAACAGGGATTCGACGTCACAATATCACCATCTGATTTGACCGGGTTCCAGAGATTGATCCAGTCATTCATGTGGACGCCTGGCTCAGCATTGGCATGAGCGGCCTGCGCCATTTCATCGAGTAATCTGGATGCGGGAAATGTCTCGTGAATCTGATTGCGATCCGTCACCCAACGTGTGGCATAGCTTTCTTTCCGTGAGTAAGAACGCCAGAAATCACCCTTCAGGGATACGGTATGATTTGCGTTCTGATGAGAGAGAGTTTCTCCGTAGAGCAACCCATCCATGCTCCTGGAGTAGATCGTCTCATTTTCTTTGGGCAGCGCGCCGAGAAAATCACGCGCCAGCTTCTCGGCGGGTGTTTGTGCGCTTTCCGCCTTTTTCTCCACTTCCACCCGAACATTATGCTCACGCAAAATGATTTTCCCGATCTGCTCCTGCTGATTTTTCGCCTGAACGAAATCAAAGATATTCGGGTGGTCTGAGTTCAGAATGACCATGCGCGCGGCCCGGCGTGTTTTGCCGCCAGATTTGATCGAACCGGCCATGCGATCAAAGCCGCGGTCAAAGGAGATAGGGCCGGACGATTTTCCTTTCCCGGTGATTGGTTCATGACTGGAACGCAGCGAAGATAGATTAATTCCCACCCCGGAACCGTTCGAGAAGATGCGGCCTTCCGTCTTGATGTGATCGAGAATCGATTCCATGGAGTCATCCACCCGAGTCAGGAAACAGGCTGAGCACTGCGGGTGCTCCGTCGGATTTGTCTCGATCGCGGTTATCTGTTCATCGCTGTCCGTGGTGTAGGCTACGTTGCCCCGCGCCCGGAAAGTCTCCCGCAAATCCGGCCGCCCCCATCGCCACTGTTCCCAATGGCCGACATTAAACCAGACGGGGGAATTCGGCGCCCAGATCTGGAAAACCAGAAGATATTTCAGTTCCTCATTAAAGATGCGCAGGCTCTCGTGATCCGCCAGATAACCTTCCTCCCAAGCCCACACGGTGTAGGTATTTGCGATCCGGTCAAATGCATTCTTCAGGCTGTCCTCAAACTCCGGCGTGCCAGGTTTTGACCCGAATAGATATTTATCCGCCGTAACCAAAACGGAAGTATGATCCCAGTGCGCCGGATGCTCCACCTGATCCCGCTGAAAACGGACCGACCCATCTTCCCAACTGCGCAGGACCAGATCCGTCCGCTTCCACGTCACCGCATCATAAGGGTGAACTTCCGCGGATGTGAAATAACGGTCCAGAGTCAGGTTTCCCGTACGCTTCTGTCCTGGCAGAATTAGATATCCATCGCGCAGGTCCAATTTTTCGTCGTGATGAATTTCACTATATGCACCATTTGCTGACTCCGTCATCGAAGAGGATGCATTCGGAGTAATGGCGGCTTGTTGCGGAGCAGGCAGCGTCGTCATGGCAATCAATCAGTCCCTTGTTGAGTCAGTGAGATACGCTTCATTATCCTTCCTTGCGTGACCGGAAATTTCGCGTTTTCTCGTTTATCAGGTATAAAACAAAAAGGCCCCACGTGAAGTCGAAACTTCGCGTGAGGCCGCTGAAGTGAACGTATAGATGGTTACCGACGGTTTGGAAACCGTTTATTGACAATTTATCCACAGAAACCCTGCGGCATTCTGTCGCAATAGCCGCCGTGGTTAACCTGCCTTAGGATTTAGCTTTCGCGTAGTTTTCGCCCACCGCGCCCCAGTTAACGACCTTCCAGATCGCGCTGAGGTATTCCGGACGGCGGTTCTGGTAGCGCAGATAATAGGCGTGCTCCCAGACGTCGACACCGAAGATCGGCTTTTCCCCCGTCATAATCGGGCTGTCCTGGTTTGGGGTGCTCGTGATTTCCAGATCTCCGCTCTTATTCACGATCAGCCAGGCCCAGCCGCTCCCGAAGCGCCCTGCCCCCGCTGCCTCGAACTTCGAACAGAAATCCGAGAAGCTTCCGAAGGTGCTGTTGATCGCTGTTCCCAAGTCCCCGCCCGGCTCACCACCGGTATTCGGTCCAAGAATGTTCCAGAAAAGCGTGTGATTGGCATGGCCGCCGCCATTATTACGCACGGCGGTTCTTTTGTCCTCTGGCACGGCGTCCAGATCCGCGATCAGATCTTCCACGCTCTTGGATTCCAGGCCGGTCCCGGAGATCGCATCATTCAGCTTGGTGACGTAGGTATTATGGTGTTTTCCATGGTGAATCTCCATGGTTTGGGCGTCGATCGCATCCTCCAGGGCATTGGAAGGATATGGGAGAGCTGGTAATTCGTAAGCCATAGGGTGTTCTAGTAGTGGTTAAGTCGATTCTTTTCGATTTCTCAGTGGACAGGCCTGCGAGACTCTGAGCCCCAGAAGGGCCGCTTTCCTCTCGATGCCTGGCGAGCAGAATTCGACCCATTAATGCGTGCTTCGCTCGACATTAATTCCGGGACCGATGCTCTGCCCTGTTTACGCAGCCCCGCCCTCCTGCGACTCGGCAGGTTGTGGCTAACCTCTCCGCATTGCCTCGCAGAGCGGCCGGACGAAATCTGCGACCTTGGCTGGCATCTCCGGATCGGCTGTGTGTTCGGCTATCCGCCGGACGATCGCGCTGCCCACCACCACCGCATCCGCGCTTCGTGCTACTTCCCTCACCTGCTCCGGGGTGGAGATTCCGAACCCCACCGCGACCGGTAGCCCGGTGTGCTCCTTGATCAGCGTCACCCGCTCGTCCAAGTCTTCCACCAGGGAGGTGCGTTCGCCCGTTACCCCTTCCCGGGAGACATAGTAAATGAAGCCCTCCGCCGCCGCTGCGATCGTCTTGATCCTTTCCGGCCTGGTCGTCGGCGCGATCAGCCGTACATATTTCAACTTTCGCTCCACCTGCATATCCGCATTCCGTCCCGGCGCGATCTCATCGGGCGGCACATCCAGGATAAGCAAGCCATCCACGCCCGCCGCCTCACAGTCGCGATGGAAACGCTCGAACCCATAGAGCAGCATCGGATTGGCATACGTGTATAAAATCACCGGGATCTCGCTGCGCTCGCGTAGTTTTCTCACCATTTCGAGCACTCCCGCCGTCGTGGCTCCCGCAGCCAGCGCTCGTGTCGCCGCCGCCTGATTCGTGGGGCCATCCGCGAGGGGATCACTGAAGGGCAGGCCCAGCTCCAGTAAATCCACGCCCGCTCCTTCCAGCGCCAGGGCGATGTCCAGCGTACGCTCCAGGTCTGGATCACCTGCCGTGATGTAGGCGATAAAACCCGCGCGTCCTTGGGCTTTCAGTTCCGCAAACTTCGCGTCAATGCGGTTGATCGTAGCGTCCTCCTCCGTCATGACAGGAGTCTTAGACTCGGGGCCCTTGTGGCGGCGAGGGATAAATTTTTCTACCGAAGCGTTTCGACCTTCTAACCGATCCCATCTTCCAGCCGCCAGCGGTTGATCCGCTTAAGGCTCCCGCCATTTCTGGACGGCTTGCGCCCCTTATGTTAGGGAATGGGCCAACGATGAGCACCACGATTTCGGCCAGTCTTGACGCGGAGAGTTTTGAGGAAAATTACCAGCGCTGGAAGACCGACCCGCGTTCCGTTGACCCGACCTGGTCGTCGTTCTTTGAGGGATATGAATTGGGCCGAATAGAAACCGACTCTGCCCAGGGAGACACCGCCGATGGTCACGTCGATGCGGCCACCGCCGCCTCCCACGACCATATTGAGGCCTATCCGGAGGCGTTCCAGAGCGCCCGGGAGCGGGGCTTCCGCTACATTGGCGCGGGCGGCGCGTGGCAGGCCCGGGTGGACAGTCTGGTTTTCGCCTATCGCATGCTGGGCCACACCATCGCCCAGATCGACCCGCTGGGAACGGAACGCAAAGAGCAGCCGTTGCTTTCTCTAAAAGAACTCGGCTTCACGGAGGACGACCTCGACCGGGATGTCTCCAGCCCCTATTTTCTCGGCGGGCTGAATATGTGCCTCCGTGAGATGGTGGATGAGTTGCGCAAGATTTATGCGGGCCCAATTGGCGCTGAGTTCATGCACATCCAGAACACCCGTATCCGAAACTGGCTGCGTGACCGCCTGGATGTCTGGCCGGAGGTGAGTGACTACTCCAAAGCGCGGCGGAAACGCATTCTGCGCGTTTTGCTCGAAGCGGAGGGCTTCGAGCGCTTTCTCCATACCAAATTTCTTGGGCAGAAACGTTTCTCCCTCGAAGGCGGGGAATCACTCATGGTCTCACTGGATACCCTTTACCGCCAGTGCAAGGAGCATGACGTGAAGGAAATCGTTATGGGCATGGCTCACCGCGGACGGCTTAATGTGCTCGCGAATTTCCTGCAGAAACCTCACCGTATTATCTTCAGTGAGTTTCAGGAGGGTTACATCCCGGAGTCTGTATATGGCAATGGAGATGTAAAATACCATCTCGGTTACCGGACCACACGGGGGAAAACCAACGGTCACCACGTGGCGATTCAGCTGGCTGCCAATCCCAGCCACCTCGAAGCCGTCGATCCCGTTGTGATGGGGATGGCGCGCGCACGGCAGCGGATTTTGGAGGATACGGAAAAGCGCAAACAGGTCCTGCCTGTTCTCGTTCATGGTGATGCTGCCTTCGCGGGTCAGGGGATTGTCGCAGAAATCCTGAATTTCTCTCAACTGCCGGGATACCGCACCGGCGGCACGGTGCATATCATCGTCAATAATCAGATTGGATTTACCACTCTGCCGGCGGATGCGCGTTCGTCGGACTATTGCACTGACGTCGCTAAAATGATCGACGCCCCGATCTTCCATGTGAATGGAGATCACCCGGAAGCGGTCGCCTTTGTCACGGATCTTGCTTTTGATTTCCGCCAGCATTTCGGCCGGGACGTGGTCATTGATATGTATTGTTTCCGGCGGCACGGCCACAACGAAGGCGACGAGCCAATGTTCACCCAACCGGATCTTTATTCCCGCATCAAGAATCATCCGTCCACCGGGGAGATCTTTAAGGAGCGGCTCATCGCCGATGAAATTCTTTCCACGGAAGAAATCGATGAGGTGGAATCCAGGATTAAGAGCAATCTGGACGCAGCATTTGATGAAGCCAAAAAGGCGCAAGCGAACAGCCAGCCCCAGGCGGGCCGAGAAGCCGCTGCTGATCAGAATCAGAACAATCAAAAGCAGCGCAATGGCGCACGCGATGAGAAGCGCCGCTTTGATCAATCCACCGCGGTTTTCCAGCCGCCTTATTCTCATCAGCCGGTCGATACCTCCGTCTCCCGTGAGGCCCTGAAGAAAGTTGTCCAGGCCATTACCACGGTGCCGAAGGACATGGAGTTTCTTGATAAAATCAAAAAAATGCTCCTGGACCGGCGCAAAAAAATCTTCGATGAGGGCGGGCCCTATGATTGGGGATATGGTGAGACCTTAGCCATCGGCACTCTTTTACTGGAGGGCACACCGGTCCGCCTCAGCGGCCAGGACAGCCGGCGAGGCACCTTCAGTCACCGCCATTCCGCCCTCTATGATGTCAACACGCGTGAACGGTATTTCCCGCTGAAGGATATTGATCCGGCGCACCAGGCGACCTTCTGCGTTTATAACAGTCCCCTCTCGGAAGCTTCCGTGCTGGGGTTTGATTATGGTTATTCCATCGAGTACCCACAGATGCTCTGTCTCTGGGAGGCGCAATTTGGAGATTTTGCTAACGGCGCCCAGGTGATTATCGATCAATTCATCGCCGCAGCGGAAAGCAAATGGCAGCAGCCCAGTGGGCTTGTCCTCCTCCTGCCGCATGGCTATGAAGGGCAAGGACCGGAACATAGCAGCGCGCGCATGGAACGATTCCTTCAGCTCTGCGGCGAAAATAATATGCAGGTGGCCAACCTGACGACGCCGGCGCAATTTTTCCACATTCTGCGGCGCCAGGTAAAACGCTCATTCCGCAAGCCGCTCATCATCATGACACCCAAAAGCCTGCTCCGCCACACAGAGGCTGTTTCCAGCGAGGAAGACTTCACCAAAGAGCGTTTTCACGAGATCCTGGATGATGCGTCCATTTCTGATCCGGCGAGAATCAAGCGGGTCATTCTGTGCTGCGGAAAGGTCTACTATGATCTGGTGGCTGAACGCAAAGAACGCGAACTGGAAAGTGAAGTGGCTCTCGTGCGGGTGGAACAGGTTTACCCGCTTCATGAACAGGAACTGAAAAAAATCCTCGACCGCTACGCCAAGGCGCGAAAACTTATCTGGTGCCAGGAGGAGCATGAAAATATGGGCGCGTGGAGCTTTATGGAACCGCAGCTTCGCCAGCTCTCCAAATTGGCGCCGGTCTACGCCGGACGCGACCGGAGCGCAACCCCAGCCACCGGGCTTCTGGCCGTTCATAAAATCGAGCAAAAACAGCTTTTGACCGAGGCTTTCGAGAAGTAATTTTCAGCGCCCGCTGACGGCCGGGTGACGAAGACTAACCAGTTTCCGTTTTCTATTAATCGCACATACACATGGAAGTTAAAATTCCCTCAGTTGGAGAATCCATTACCTCAGGAACAATCTCTGTTTGGCATAAAAAGGATGGTGATTACGTGGATGAAGGAGATACTCTCCTGACCCTGGACACGGATAAGGTTTCCACGGAAATCCCCGCAGAAAGCGCGGGCATTCTCAAGATTTCCGCCCATGAAGGTGACGAAGTAGAGATCGGCCAGGTCGTCGGCGAAATCACTGAAGGCGACAAACCGGCCACGACCAAGGGTGATAAGCCTGAAGAAGAGGAAGAAGCAGAAAGGGAATCAAAGGAAGCCTCGAAACAGAAAGACAACGCTCCCGTCAAATCCGAGGACAGCGAAGATGAAGCGGACGAGCTGGACTCGGACGATTCCGTTGATAAAGCCGGGACTCTATCCCCAGCCGTCCGCCGGCTCGTCGAGGAAGAAGATCTGGATCCGGCGGATATCCCCGCCAGCGGAAAAGGTGGCCGCCTCACTAAGGGTGATGTGCTTTCCTATCTGGAAAGCCGCAGTGAAAAGAATGGGAAGGGCGCATCCACCGCGGACCGCGCTGGTCAATCACCTCAGTCCGGCGCCAGAGCTGAAGTGGAGCCAGGCGAGCGGACCACGCGCAAACCGATGACCCCCTTGCGGCGCAAGATCGCTCAGGCTTTGGTCAGCGCCCAGAATAACGCCGCCCATCTGACCACCTTTAATGAGGTTGATATGAGTGCGGTGATGAAATTCCGCAAAGAATACCAGGAGCAGTTTACCAATAAACACGGCGTCAAACTTGGTTTTATGTCCTTTTTTATCAAGGCGACGGTGGAAGCCCTCAAAGCTGTTCCGCAGATCAATGCCCGGATTGATGGCGATGATCTGATCCTCAATCATTATTTTGATATCGGCGTCGCGGTCGGGACAGATAAAGGGCTCATTGTTCCGGTGATTCGGGATTGTGACACGAAATCATTTGCTCAGCTTGAGCAGGATATTCTCGACTATGCGGATAAAGCAAAAAAAGGCGGCATCACCCTGCCCGATCTCCAGGGCGGAGTTTTCACCATCAGCAATGGCGGCGTCTATGGCTCCCTGCTCAGCACACCTATTCTCAATCCTCCCCAGAGCGGCATCCTCGGTATGCACACAATTCAGGATCGTCCCGTGGCGCGGGATGGTGAAATCATTATCCGCCCAATGATGTATCTGGCCGTCAGCTATGATCATCGCGTGGTCGATGGCAAGGAAGCCGTTACCTTTCTGGTGAAGATCAAAGAGTGCATTGAGGATCCACGGCGCATGTTGATCAATGCGTGAGCAAAAAGTCTGGGTTACCGCGTAACCTTCGGTGGTTTTGCGGAGTCTATCCCGGCATGGACACCCACAAGACTGCTCTATCTCTTGCCTTACTCCTCGTCACTCTCTTCGCTCCGGACGGCTTTGCTCAGCTGACGCGTCACACCCTTATCCACCAGGGCCTGACGCGTGAATACTTTGTCCGTCTCCCATCTGCCTATGATGGCCAGCGCGAGCTTCCCCTCATTATTGCCATGCATGGCGGGGGTGGATCCGCCCGGCGCTTCGAAGCGGTCACCTCAGATACCCTGAAATCCGCGGCGGATGGAAAGGGCATCATTCTGGTTTATCCTCAGGGAGCCGGGCGAGCCTGGAGTGACGGCCGTCAGGGCCGGTCTTTCCGCGGGGTAAACGTCAATGACGTTGGTTTTATCAGCAGAATGCTCGACGACCTCAAGTCAGAATACCGCATTGATTCGTCCCGGGTCTATGCCACCGGCATCTCTAATGGTGGATTTATGGCGATCTATCTGGCTATCCAATTGTCTGACCGAATCGCCGCGGTCGCTCCGGTTACCGCGAATGTTCCCCGGAACCTGACTAATCAGCGCCCGGCCAACCCGGTTTCCGTCTGTTTCATTAATGGGACAAGTGATCCCCTTGTACCTTATAACGGCGGTGAAATGATCATCCGTGGAAAAAATCGTGGCTACCTTTTGCCAACGGAGGATTCGGTTGAGTTTTTCGCGCAGTTCAATGGCTGCAGTCTCCAGCCTCAAGTAAGGCATTTCCCGGACGTTAACCGCAACGACGACTCGACGGTGGAGGAGTTCTTCTATGCCGGTGGCCGCGACGGTTCTGAAGTTATCCTCTTGCGCATCAATGAGGGTGGCCATACCTGGCCTGGCGGCCGTCAGTATTTTTCGAAGCAGCGCATTGGCACGGTCAATCGCGATTTTGAGGCGAGCACGTATATCATCAATTTCTTTCTGCGGCACTCGCGATAAGAAATTAATCTTCGCCTATATGTCGCATAATCAGCTCGGCGACTTCTTCGCTCGCCATCTCCGCCAGTTTCGCGTCGGGCTTGGCGCCCGCCTCAATCATCGCCCGCACAATCGCTGCGTAGTCTCCCTGAGGGTTTTTACAGTGCCCGGAACCATGCGCCGCCCAGATGAACGGAGTGCTGTCTTCCGGCGGGTTGGCCGGTAAATCCAGGGGAGCGCCCCGCTCCAGAAGCAGGCGTACCATTTGGGTCTGTCCATACCAGGCAGCCCAGTGCAGGGCCGTCGCTCCCCACTCGCCGGATTTCTTAAAGCCGATATCAAAGCCCAGATCCAGCATCAGACGGACTGCCTCGACTCGATTCTCGATCGCCGCCTCGACCAGTAATTGCTTTTCTGGTTCTTCCAGATCTTCCATCACGGTTGGCATGGCTGCTCGAATTTCCTCCGCCGTCTCCCGATTTCCTACCATGCAGGCCCGCAGAAATTCCTCCTTCCTGTTCAGCGCGCGGATAGGGGTTCCATGCTGCACGAACAAGGCGAGAGCTTCCTCATGCCCCAAACGGATCGCCAGGTCATACGGGGTCAACCCATCCTTCCCGGCCTGTAAAGGATCCGCGCCAGCGTCGAGCAGCAACTGGATGACAAATGCTGACTGATTTGTGCGAATGGCTGCATGCAGAGCGCACTCGTCATTATCTTCACACGGTAAACCAACGTCCACGCCCTGTTTCAAAAGCCAGCGGATTCCCTGCTCAACCTTGGCGGCGTTATGAAGATACTTCCGGTATCCGAGCAGAAAATAAAGCGGCGTATTTTTCCAGAGCGGATGTACGTTCTGTCCGAGGTCCGCCCCGGCTTCCCGCAGCACCTCCAGGCATTCCACGTGATAATTCTCGGCCGCGTGATAGACAGATTCACCGTCGTTTAATTCCGCCCCTGCCTGAATTAGAATCGCCGCGATTTCCGCGTTATTGGCAATCCCGCACGCATGATATAGCGGACGCAATGGGACATCCGGCCAGGCCGGATTTGTGTAGAACGCATTCGGGTCAGCTCCTTTTTCCAGCAGCACCCCGGTCGTTTCGCGCAGGCCTTCGGCAAACTCACTCGCCTCTTCGTGCAATTTGGAAGCCGCGACATAGTGTAACGGATACCAATTTTTCATCGGTCCGCCCGGTTGCAGGGCCAGGGAAGGATTTCTCACCAGCATATCTCTCACGTATTGAGACTCTCCGGTGACCACCGCGGAGTAAAAGGTGCTCAGTGAGAGCGAGCCGTTTTCTTCCAATGTCTGCAGGGCGGATTCCGTGCGCCCCTGGCATATATCGATGACCAGTTGCTCGACCTTTTCGTCTATGCTGAGGTTGCGCCGGTTGACTTCCCTCTTTAGGGAGGCCCAGCTGGCAAAACCATATTCACGGGCGACTGTCCTTTGCGCATCCAGAATGGAAAAACCGTCCAGGGTTTCCTGGTCGAGGTCAGTGACTGCTTTGACCCTTTCCATTTCCCGCGGGTTTCCAGCGCGGACTTCCCGCCGCAGGTCACGGGCCTGCTGACGGAGAAATTCAAGATTGGGACGGTCCGGAAGCGATGAAGAGGACATGCAGCCTCAAAAAAAACTTTCACCAAGCGTCCGCGGCTCCTGGTTGGGATCTGTGTGGACTGCCCTGCGGCAGCTCAAGTCAGGTGAGGTTCTACCTCTTTCCGCGGACCGGGCGCTCCCTGAAAAACTAACCCCATCGTAGGTAACACTTTCGCCCTAGGCAAGCGTGAATGATCATTCATTTATGCACCCATATTCCTGATGAATTTTGCCCTTTAACTCCAGTCCCTGCGTGCAGAACAGAATCAACCCAGAATGTCCCTACTTCGGTGTGTGTGGAGGGTGCGAGTATCAGCACCTGCCCTACGCGGATGAGCTGGCCGAAAAACATCGCAAGCTTAGGGAACTCTTCGCCAGAGCAGGCAGTCCGTCTTTGCAACACATTGAAATTCAACCGGTTGTGGCTTCCCCTAGGGACTACCGGTACCGCCACCGCCTCGATCTCAGCCTGCGCCGTTTCAAGAATGGTGAGATTCGTATCGGCTACTACCGCAAGGACAATCCAAACTTCCTCCTCGAAGTCGATCAATGTCCCATCGGGATGGCCGCCGTCAGTGACGCCATACCGCGTCTCAAGCACGAAGCCATCGCCCGTCTGCCGGACAAGTATCGCACGGCCAATCTCACCCTGCGCTGCGGACAGGATGGCCGGGTGGACTGGGGAGGAATCGGTCGCGGCAGTTTGCGCCGCAAAGATCCGGCAGACTGGCTTTCCATGGACCTGAACGGTAAGCGGGTGGCCTTTTCCATGGACACCTTTTTTCAGGCCAACTTTTCCATCCTGCCACTGCTGGAGGACTATTTGCAGAAGCTGTTGAGCACAGAGCCGCCCGCTCTCTTCCTGGATCTTTACGGCGGTGTGGGCCTCTTCAGTCTCATGGCCGCTCCCGTTTCTGAACGTGTTATCCTCATCGAGGAGAACCCATCGTCCGTCGAGGTCGCGCGGGAGAATCTCCGCCAACTGCCGGAGAGAATGACTGTCGAACTCCGGGCCGGCCGTGTGGAGGATCACCTGCACGAGACTCTGGCAGATGAACCTGATCTGACGCGGTGCCAGGCCATGGTCGATCCGCCCCGGAAAGGTTTGTCTGAAGCCGCCCGCCAACTGCTTCAGGACAGCCTGCTTACCCGCATTCTCTACCTCTCCTGCGAGCCAGAGGCTCTCGTGCGGGACCTTGACTGGTTCATTGCCCGCGGCTGGGAAGTCGATCTCATCCAGCCTTTCGACTTCTTCCCGCGCACGGTTCACCTCGAAACCCTGGCGAGAATGCGCCGTCCGTTCATCCCCTGAACCTTCACGGTATATGGCGGACTGATTACCATTGCCCGCACCCTTTTTCTCCCGCTAGGCTGACGGCTCCTCATGCGCATTGAAATTCTTGCTATCTGCGACGCCGCCACGGAATCCCAGGGCAAACTCAACATCCTCGGTGCCTTTGCTCATCTCTGGGCCCGCGAACTGCCTGTCAAACACCCCCACTGTGCCATCGCTCTGCGGGTCCGCTTTTTCGATGGAGAGGAGGGAGAGCACCCCATCGTACTGACCTTTGCTGACACAGACGGCCAGGCGGTCATCCCCCCGCTTACGGGCAATCTGAATGTTCAGGTCGGTGAGGATGCAGGCTCCGCCGTGGCTAATCTGATTCTCAACCTTAACAATCTGGAGGTTCACAGCTACGGGGAGCACACCATTGACGTCATGATCGATGGTAACCACCTCGCGTCTCTTCCGCTTTACGTGCTACCCTCCCGAAACCGCGGCGGAGGTTCCCGCGGCGGCGCTCACGGTCAGACGGGCAGCGATCTGCCGCCGGAAGGTCCTTCAGGCGACAGCCCGGAAACCGGCGCCCCTCAAAACTGATTCGATGCGGAGGAAAGCTGGCTGAACGCCGCCCTCAGCCCTCGAACTTCGAGACCAGGACGGATGCATTGTGTCCGCCAAAGCCAAAAGAATTGCTCAGGGCGTGCTTGATCGGCTTTTCCCGCGCCGTGTGAGGGACATAATCTAGATCGCATTCAGGGTCCGGATTATCCAGATTGATCGTGGGAGGAATGATGCCGTGCTGCAGCGCCATGATACACGCGGCCAATTCCACGCCGCCGGCTGCCCCCAGCAGGTGCCCGGTCATGCTCTTCGTTGAGCTGACCATGAGCCCGTTCCGGGCGTGATCCTTGAATAGGTCCTTGATCGCACGGGTCTCGCATATGTCACCCACTTCCGTGCTGGTGCCGTGGGCATTGATGTATTCCAGATCATCCGGATTCAGACTCGCGTGACGCAGCGCCCCTTCCATGCAGCGCCGCGCGCCGTTCCCGTCTGGGGCCGGGCTCGTCATATGGTAGGCATCAGAAGACAGCCCATAACCGGTGAGTTCACAGTAAATCCGCGCTCCGCGCTTCTTCGCGTGCTCCAATTCCTCCAGCAGGACCACCCCGGCTCCTTCGCCCATGACAAACCCGTCCCGGTCCCGGTCAAAGGGCCGCGAAGCCTTCTGCGGCTCGTCATTGCGGGTGCTCAGGGCGCGCATCGTGTTGAACGCGGCCACGCCCAGCGAGGTGATGGAGGCTTCCGTGCCACCCGCCAGAAAGAAATCTCCTTCGTCCGTTTTGATCAGCCGCCAGGCTTCACCCACGCTGTGGTTCGCGGTCGCGCAGGCCGTCACCAGGGTGAAGTTTGGTCCAAGGAGGCCATACTCCATCGAGACCATGCCGCTGCCCATGTTCTCGATCATCATTGGAATGGTAAAGGGCGATACCTTCCTCGGCCCACGATCGAGAAGCACCCCATGTTGAACCTCCAGCGTGGCAAGCCCGCCGATGCCGCTGCCGATGATCACCCCAAAGCGCGTCAGATCCAAAGTGTTCAGATCCAGCCCGGAATCTTCAAGCGCCATCTTGGACACCGCCATTCCCATCTGGGCGTAGCGGTCAGCGCGCTTCGCATCCTTCGGATTCTTGAAATACGGGAGTGGATCAAATCCAGGGACTTCACCACCAAACTTGGTCGCATAAGGTTCCGTATCGAAATGGGTAATCGGGCCGATCCCACTGCGGCCATGGACCAGGCCGTCCCAGAAATCATCCAAAGTTCCCAAGGGACTCAACACTCCGATACCCGTGATGACGACTCGACGATCTGAAAATGACATAGCTCTCTGCGCGGTTGTTTGAGGACAGGGAGAGACTCAAGCTTAATCGCTGCGCCCTTGCAACCCTTCTCCTGCCCCCCGTCCAGCCTATCTAGAGCGCCTCTGGATTAAAGCGCTCGTTCAGTGACTGGCAATTCGTGCAGCGCGACAGAACCTCCTGGCCCTCATCTTCATATACATATCCGCAGATTCCACATTGGATCCGGTTTCGCGCCATCCGCCACTCTCCATAGCGCCGTCTCCAGGCAGAGTAGACCCAGATACCCAAAACTCCGCCCAGCCCAAAGACCAGATACAACAGAATCCACTGACTCAGGGTTACCGGTATCATCCCCGTTAACCTAATCCAGCTGCGCAAAATCCTCAAACAGCTCGGAGCCCCAGTGGACCCGAGCCATAATCAATTCGCTCGCGAGGACCTTTGTCTTATCGCTCAATTCTTCCCGCCGATCCGTTACGCCAAATCGGAATTCACGCAGCCAGCGCATGACCGCCTTGTCCGCTTCGGCGCTTCCGGAAGTTTCCTCTAGGAACGCATGGGTCACCTGCCCATCCCATCCTGTGGCAATCAGCACTTGAGCAGGCTGCAGACGGGCCGCCTGTTCCGGGTCGATCTGCCCCCACAGTTCACCCAGTTTCTCAAGCCTTGGGCGGCCAATGACTGCAATTTCACGGTCAGTTTGCCCAGGCAGGGCGAACTCGACCTGGGTCGAGGTCTTCGGCGAGCTGCGTGGCGCTTCCCGGTGCAATTCTTTGAGCAATTCCTTTTTCAGCGGAGGCGAAACGAAGCGCCCCTCCAGACGGACGTCAGGGGTCTCCAGCCCCACTGCATCCCTCATTTCAACCGGTGGCAGAGGCAGCAGCTCGGCTTCCTCAAAATCATACCCTGCCACATACGCCGGCGGCGGGCCTGCAACCTTCCTATCTCGTTTCCAGCGGAAGATCAGGGCTGGATCATTCTGTTCCAGATGACTAACCAGAATCCGGTCGTCCTCCGTTTTCGGCCTACCGCGGATCAGACCCATCTCGCGCTCTGGGATTACACGAGACAGGTTGGCCGCAGGCGCTGGCGGGAGAATGCTGTCCCGGGGTGGAACCGGGCGAAAAATCAGCGCAAACATCAGATGAAAAAGACTGCTGAGCCCCAGAAAGACCACCATCATCGGCCAAGTCCGCCATTCAAAAGCTTTACCGGGTTGCACCGGCTTTTGTGACGTTCTTCGCTTTTCCATCTACGGTATGGCCGTGGCGATGACCGTTTTGTGGCCTTTTTCCAGGGGTAACTCGGCCACCTGCATAAGCCGTTGCTGGTTCACCTCAGCGTCTGCCTTGATGACCACACTCCGGTATCCCGGCAAACTTTCCAGCCGCTGCCGCAGTTCGGCCAATGTTAATTGCTCATCATGATAGTAGAGAAACCTGCCTTGCTCCGCGGTGACTGTAATGATCGCCGGAAAGGGCTCCAGGTTCTGAGCAAAGGGCGCTTCCGGTAGCGTAACCTCCACTCCTGCCTGAGCGGCAACCCCGTTCAGCAAAAGGAAAAGCAGCAGCAGAAAAAGAACATCCACCACCGGGATCGCCAGGATTCCGCCGGTATGAACGTTCATCGTGCGCTGCAACTTCATGGCGTGGCGGGCGATTTCATGCCGGGCTACGACCGGCTTTTCTGGAACTCCGGCAACCGGTCGTCACCCCGGTGGCGGAATTCGATGATATCCGCTTCATATTCCGGTTCTGTGAGCAGATTGAGAATCTCGATTCCCCCACGCTCGATATCGTGCATGATCCGCCGAACCCGCGCGTTCAGAAAATTTGCCCCGGTAAAGGCCGGAATCGCCGCGGCCAACCCGAAGGCGCTGGTCAGGAGGGCGGTGTAAACTCCCCCGGAAAGCGCCTGGGCCGTGACTACCCCCGGCGCCTCGGAGATCACGGAGAAAGTTTCCAGCAGACCCAGCACCGTACCCAATACCCCCAGCAATGGCGCGAGATGAGCCAGGGTCATCATCATGCCCAGATTCCTTTCCAGCCTTGGCACTTCCAGCTGCCCACTTTCTTCGATGATCTCTCTCAAATCCGTCCGGGGACGGTCCCGGTGAATGAGGGCAGCGTGGATCACGCGGGCTACCGGTCCGGGAGTCGCCAGGCATTCGTGCAGCGCTTCCGCGTAGTTCTTTCGGCGGACCAGATTGGCCAGACCCTGAAGAAACTCCCCCACCCGGATGGTGATGCGCCGGTAGTAGAACAGGCGTTCAGCGAAAATCATCGCTCCCATCACACTGACCCCGAGGATCAGCCAGATGATTGGGCCTCCTTTTGCGATTATTTCCACCATGATCAAGTGAGTCCTGCGCACCTCCCGAAAAGCGTGCTCCGCCGGGCAGTCCGTCCGCTTTTTGAGCATCTCGAGAACGCCCCGGAACGCAAGGCCTTATGAATAGTTCAACTACTTTTTGAACCGAAAGTGAACGCTCCTGCGCGGCAACTTTTCGGTGCCGTTTCTATTTCACCTCGATTTCGATCGAGGTCTCTTCACTTTCCTTATAGCCGGGCCGGATTGCCTTGGCTCGCAGGGTGTAAGTTCCCGGTTGGGCAAGACGAAGCGGCTCGGTATAGAGTGCCCACCACTCGCGGCGCTCGTTTTCCAGGCGGCCTGGGCCTTCCAGCCGGTAGCCCCAGGAGGCTCCCTGAGTTGCGCAATAGAACTGGATAAGCAGCGGTCCCTGTTCGGAGACTTCGCCCGTCTCGATCGGCTCAAAGTTGGTGTTATCCCGGGTGTATGGGATGAATGAAATCCGCCCGGTTTGCGGCTGTTTCAACCCAGGCCACATGCGGTTAACCATCTCTGGTTCGTTCTCCAGGCCTTTGTCTCCGGTTTGCTCCATCCATTCGTCAAGGGCTGTGCGGAGTCGTTGCATGGTTTCAGCATAGCGGGGGTCACCGGCCAGATTCGTCAACTCGTCCGGGTCGTTTTCGGTGTCATAAAGCTCCTCCGCCACGCGTGGGCGGAAAAACCACTGCTGCGCCTCTGTCAAGGTCCCCTCCACGTGACAACGCCAGAGTTCCTGCATGGCCGGGTGCTGGTTGCGGTAGGCCTGCCAGTTGATCCGTGGCGTGGCCGGATAGTAGTTGCGCATGTACCGGAAGCGCCCATCGCGGGCCACCCGAATCATATCGTAGGAGGAATCAAATCGATCCCGGGAGGCGAAGATCGTTTCACGGGGCGGTGCTTCCTGCGGCCCCAGAAAAGCCTTGCCCTGCATGTAGCTGGGTATGGGCAGCCCGGCGGCGGATAGCATAGCCGGCCCCAGGTCAATCAGGCTGATCAAGCGGTCACTCACGGTCCCGGGCTGGATATGGCCGGGCCACCGGACAATCAATGGGATGCGGATTCCACTGTCATAGGGCCAACGCTTATGGCGGGGGAGCCCCTCACCGTGATCACTCCAGTGCACGACGATGGTATTATCGGCCAACCCGTCTTCCTCGAGCTGCTGCAGGATTTCACCGGCAAACTTATCCGCCACCGCGAGGTTATCATAGAGCCGGGCAATCGCCTGCCGGGTCTTGGGTGTATCTGGCAGGTAGGAGGGCACCTTGACGGCGTCGGGGTCTGTGACCTGCGGTGAAAACCCGGGCGTGTAGGGATCAGTCCCGGTGTAATCGCGGGGCCACATCCCGCTTTCATGAGTCACGACTGGATTAAAGACGGCAAAAAACGGTTGCTCAGGATCCGGCCGGTGACGCCAGTGAGCGCCCGTACTCAACTCGTCCCAAGCGGTGAAAGGCGGCCGCAACTGATAATCTGTCTTCGAGCTGTTCGTGCAGTAGTAGCCCGCCCCACGCAGGTATTCCGTGAACAGCCTGACATAATGGGATGGAACGCATTCGTATGGAGGCAGCATCCCATCACGGTCGACGGAATTATGCCCCGTCCGCATGTGGTGGGCTCCCTCTGAGGTAGCGTAAGTCCCGGTGATGATGGAGAAACGGCTCGGAGCGCACACCGGCGCGGTACAGAACGCTTTGTTGTAGCGGCACCCTCCCCGGGCGAGGCCGTCAATATTTGGAGTTTGGGCGATTGGATCCCCGTAACACCCGTGCCGGGGGGAAGTATCTTCAAAGGAGATCCATAGAATGTTGGGCTTTTTTTGGGACATAGGCTAAAGGACAGTTCCACGGCAGGGCATGCATCCCGCAGTTCTCTCTCAGCGTGAAGTGAGGGCGCGACGGAAGCCAAGGGTTTTCTTGGCCAGACGGCTCCCGGTCCCGGTTGATCCATATCCATCTTCTAGACAAGACTATCCAGTCCCCCTTTCTATGAGGAACTATTATACAGTTCTGGGCGTGCTCCAGAATGCGCCCCAACATCAAATCAAGCGGGCCTTCCGGAATCTGGCGCGCCAGTATCATCCGGATCTCAATCCTGATGCGGAGGAGAAAGCGGCTGACCGGTTCAAAGAGATCAATGAAGCCTATGAGGTGCTGGGTGATGTCTGCCGCCGCAGACAATATGACGCCATGATTCCACGGATGAAGGTGAACCATCCGGTCCCGCATGGCGGGGCCACGGTCCCTCCTCCCCCTGCCTCTGACGCTGAATCCCATTTTGATTTCGGCGGTACCGGTTTCAGTGACTTCTTTGATACCACCTTCGGCAGTGGCAGCTTCCATAAGGCCTACCGGCCGGAACCTCAAGATGCCGCCTCCCCTCGCCGAGGCACAGATCTGGAAACTGATCTTCTCGTCACTCTTCATGAGGTCCTACACGGCGGAGAGAAGAAAATCTCCATCAAACGCAAGGACGGTCCGCACGCTGGCAAGAAGGAGATTCTGCAGATCAAAATTCCGCGAGGTGTGCGCCATGAACAGACCATCCGCGTACCGGGGAAAGGGCGGACGGGGCTCAACGGGGGGGAAAGCGGAGATCTTCTCCTGCACATCCGCTATGCCCTTCACCCGGACTTTGAGCCCAAGGGATTGGATCTTCACTATGAACTGGAGCTGGCGCCCTGGGAAGCGGCCCTGGGCGACTCGATCACTGTTCCAACCCTCGACCGCCCGGTTTCGATCACGATCAGGCCCGGCACGCAACCTGGTAAACAGCTGCGACTGAAGGGGCTGGGTCTTCCGAACGGGGATCGTGAGGAGCGCGGTGATATTCTGGCGACTATCCGAGTCGCCGTTCCGGAAGAGGACACCCTGCCCGAATCCGACCGAAAACTGTGGCTGCAACTGCGGGCTGGCTCTACCTGGAACCCGAGGGCCTGAGACTTTTTGTGACATTTCTGTTGCAATAACCAGGCAAGCACCGTCTTGTAGCCGCTCGGTCAAGTTGACACCACAACATCTTGTGGTTATGCTTCCAATGACGGGTTAGTATCTGGCTTGTTCTAACGGTTATGAAATGTCCCAAGTGCGGCAATATCGATGACAAGGTGATTGATTCGCGCCAGTCTAAAGACGGCCTGAGCATCCGCCGCCGCCGCGAATGCCTGGAATGTGGCTACCGGTTTACCACCTATGAAGAGGTGGAGCGCATGGAGATGCGGGTCATCAAACGGGACGGGCGGATCGAAAACTTCCAGCGGGAAAAACTCTATCTGGGTATCGCAAAGGCCTTCGAGAAGCGCCCGGTAGAAGAAGAGATCCTTCAGGGAATCGTTGATGACGTCGTGCAAAAACTCAATCACTCCACGGACCGTGACGTCCCCAGCAAAATGATTGGCGCCGTCGTGATGGAACACCTGCACGCTGTCGATGAGGTGGCTTTTATTCGCTACGCCTCCGTCCACCGTCAGTATCAGGACGTCGAACAGTTTGTTGACGAGGTGCAGCAGTTGGAAAGGCGCGTCAAACCGCATGAATTACAGGCGGAACTGTTTGCTCCCAGCTCGGATGGTCCCAGGCCGCGTCGCAATCTTCGAAACTGAGACGTAACTCAGGGAAATTGGACCGGCCTGATTTGATCGAATTTTGTTCAAACCTGCATTGACCCTATTCCCGGCGGTGGTTAACTATCGACCGGGGCGAAAGGAACGCCCAGGAACCTCATGGTTCATTTAGGAGACAGCTTACCGGAGATCGTTTTTCCTGACGGGGAAAGCCAGCCGCTGAACCGTGAGCACCTTCGCAAAGTGATTGGTGAGGCAGCTCAGAAGACCGGATACAGCCACTGGTGGCTGGCGGGAGATGTGGTCGAGGGCGTCACAAAGTTTCTTGCCCTGCGCTTCACGGACGAGCAAATCCGGCAGGACAGGCTGGAGAACATGATTCTGACCGCGCTGGTCGGCGTCGGGCATGTGGACATCGCCAAGACGATCCTCAGGGAAAATGGGAGCCGCCCCACCGTAAAGATTTCTCTGCAGGAACTGTCAGAGCAGGCAGGCAACGGTTATGAGATCGCCTTTTTTCCACTTTTGGAGCGCGCTCTCAATGAGGTGATGATGTCCGGGGCAACCCTTGCTCATGTGCATGGACTCAGGACCTGTGTGAAAAATCTGCTGGCCGCCAAACGTTGGAGCGGCAAGTGCAATGTCCTCAATGAGGAGATCGTAAACCGCATCCGCACACGCCTGGCGGAAGGAGGACGGGACATCCAGGTTTCAGTTACCTCGAACTGACGCTGGGAGACGCCGAGTCGTCACCGGTCGTGGCGGCTTCGCCACTGGCGAGACGTTTCCGGTCCAGCGCGACATGCTGGCGGTAAGCCTGGCGCGCCTGGGAAGTCTTGCCAATCCTGCGATAGGCATGGGCCAGATTTACCCAGGCCTTCTGATTTTCCGGTTCGAGTTCGACCACCTCCTCATAGGACGCGATGGACTCCTGATACATCCCGAGTTTATCAAAGATCAGGGCCTGCAACAGCCACGCGCGGGCATATTGATCATTCAGACTCAAGGAATAAGTGATCGCCTGCTGCGCCCCGGCCAAGTCACCCGTTTTGCTGCGCGCAACGGCAAGGAGATAGTACCCGTGTGAGTAGCCCGGTTCAAGCCGAAGGAGCCACTGCAGGGATTGAGCGGCGCGGCCGTATTCCTCCAGTTTCAGATAATTCTGGGCAAGGACGAGCCAGGCGATCTTATCGGCCGGGCGCTCATCGACCACCTGTTGCAGAGCATCCTGCGCCGCGATGAGCCGCTGCTCCGTCAGGCTTTCGTCCTGCTCCATGTACTCCATGGCGAGCAGAAACCAGAACTCCGCCTCACCGCTGTCCAGAGCGATCGCGCGCCGGTGACAACTAACCGCTTCATCATAGGCCTCCATCCGGGCTGCGGCCAAACCGAGCAGGGCCCATGCTTCCGCCGAGCGCGGGTAGCGCTTCGTCAGCTCGAGCAGAGTCTTTGCTGCACGCTCATTCCGGCCCTTCATGATGTCTTCAACCGCGCGTTCGTAGACGGAGTTGGTGCGAATGTCCTGGTAGGCGCTGACCAGACGGCTCATGGGCAGCGGGTCCTGACGGACCGCATCATAAACCGCTCCTACATCCGGGGCCGGCAGGGCGAAATTCAACCAGCGCTCCTCCGGCACCGCGAGGGAAACCATCGCGATGACCTTCCCATAATCATTCAAGACCGGAGAGCCCGGTACCCCGGGAGAATCCGTCCCGGTCAGAGTCAGCCAGCCTTCGCCAGAAAGGAAGCGGTCGACGGACAAACTGGCATCCGCCAGAGTCAATCCACGATCTTCCTGAAGACTGAGCACGGCGACATCTTTGCGGTCAGGATATTCCTCGATCGGCTCAAGCTCGAGGTAGGGCACATTTTCCGCCTCTACCTTAATGATGGTAAAACCGCTGGCTGCGTCGGCCATGAGATAGCCATCAGCACGGTAATTCTGCCCATCCCCAGTCCGGATGCTGACATAGGCAATGTCCCTCGCCCGGCGCGGGTCCAGCAGCTGAATGTCTGTCATGAGCAGTCCATCATCAGAGATGAAAAAACCGCAGCCCTCGCCCACCAGTTCACCGAATTGATCCCAGGAACGCAACGCAACGACGGCGGGTGCGACCTGCGTGGCCAGAGAGATCAGCCGGCTTTCGGGAGCTGGGGGGCCCTCCGGCAGGCCGCGGTCCCAGTTCTCATCGAGTTGAAACAACTCCGGCGGCAGCCAGGGATTGCCCATACGGGCAGTGAACGGGTCCAATGGGTAAGAATCCGCGAAACTCTCGATCTCCTTTTCCAGAACTTCCGCCGACAATGGCAGCCGCAATTGGGGGTAGACCGAATCCAACGGAATGGTGCGGTAGTTCTCAAAATTCACATAGGTGTAAAGCCCCCAACCTCCGCTCGACGGCTGCCGGAAACGTTTGCCGCGCAGACCCTCCACCCCGCTGATTGGCGGCAATCTGCGAGAAATGGACTCCGCCAGACCCTCCTCGCCCGGAGCAACCTCAGCGCCTGTGGCAGGATCAAGGGCCGGAGGCCCATCTTCAAACAGCGAAAGCGCCGGATCCGCTTCCGCACCGGTCTCCTCAGCCGCCGCGCCCTCTTCCAAGGCGGACATATCCACCTCTTCAAGGGGCTCGTCGAGGAAAGCCAGATCATCGGCGGAAGCGGGAGCTGCACCGATTTCCTCGTCATCTTCCTCTCGACGGGCGTCCGCCACGTCTCTCTCTTTTTCGGCTGATGATTCACTCAGAATTCGGGCCGGAGCGGGAAGCAGAAACCTGCCTGGTTCCGTGAGCAATAGCGGCGGCATGTGATCGGCAGAAAATTTTGTGGATGGCCGGGACGTCTCGAGTCCCTCCTTCGCCATCCCATCATCCTGGGCGCGCGTCTCCGCCACGGTCTCGCCATCGGGCAGAGAAGGTTCCTCCCCAAGCTGTTCTAAAGAAACAGGTGGCGGCTCAGTCTGATCCTGGAAGCTCTCATCGTCCTGCGTCTCAACGGTGACCGGGGGAGCTGCCATCATTTCATCTGTCCCTGACGCAGGCAGCCGCTCCTTCTCACCCATGTCGAGAAACAGGTTGTCTGCCGCCTCTTCGCCCTCCAGCAGGAGATGCTCTTCATTTAGAATCTCGTCCAGCCCGCTGCCCAGATCAAGAATGGGCAGATTCTCCGGTGGCTCCCCGTCTTCATTTCCTTCTTTCTCAGACTGACCATTGGTCCGAGCAATGCCCGTGGCGAGGACCACGGCCATAATCAGGAAAAAAGTCCAGTGTGCGCACGTGGCACTTTTTCTTGGTCCTGGAGAAAAAAAATGGCTCACGGGGACTGGTCTCAGAAGTGGAATGGATCTGGCTCGGCGCCGCGTGAAACGTGATGGAAAGGACACCATGGGCGCATTCGGCTCAAGCCAGCCGCTCCCGTTCGTCATCGTGTTGCTGACCGCGCATGGCTATCTCGTTGAGCGGGTCCGCGCAAAGGAAAACTTCCCCGCCACAGTTCAAGCCCGAGCAACGCAAATGGCAGGCACATGAAGGACATTTTCCTGCATGGAAATCAAGCCCTGCCTTAAATGTTACAGGACCGTAACAAACAAGGCGTTTCTTGTTCTTCCGCATTTCCTTTTTCCGTATTATTTTCGCTTCATCGAAGTCTGATTCCGCTTTATCAGCTTGACCTGATTCTGCCGTTTTCCTTTTACTTGGCCCACGTTGCCGCGCGCCCAACCGGCTCGCGCCACTTTCCTGTCACGCCCGCTGCCGCACTCCATCCATTTCCATGTCCATGAGACTATCTTTCCTGCCTTTACCCGTGCTTCTTAGTGTCGCACTGCTGCTGGCGCAATTCGCCGTGCCTGGGGCGAGCGCTGATGAAGTCGCCCTCAAGTCGTTGCAGCCTCTGGATGAAGCAGAGGAGGACAAATATGGCCCTTTCCTCGGCGGCTGGGCCGGCGGAACGCAAGCACAGGAACTGCAGCTTCTTATCGACCGGACCGGACCCGGAGATCCCTTTTCCTATGTGATCAATGAAAACACCGGCGCGGTCGTGTTCGGTATTGACGTCGGTCACTCATGGCGCCTGAAAAAAGTCCCGGTCGAGATCGGCGCGGAATTTGAGGCCTTCTTTTCCCAAACAGAGATTGAAGGAGCGCTTTCTCCAACCGATCTGGCCGTTGCGTCGGCGGCAGACATTGCCAACGTTGAGACAGATCTCAATTCTGTCACCTTCATGATCAATGCCATGATCATCATGGATTTAAGGAGATATCGCCCTCGTATTGGCAAGATTCCCACCGGCTTCCGCCCATTCGCCGGTTTAGGCGTGGGAGGGTCTCAACTCTGGTTCCGCAACACTGAATTTCAGTCAGTCAGCCAAGCTGGTGGAGGGAGTGTCGTCCCTGCCTTTACGGAAACCGCACCCTTCAGCCGGGATGAGTTCGTTCTGGCCTACCAATTTTTTGCCGGTCTGGAATATCAGTTTACCAAACGGCTTGCCGCCTACATTGAATGGCGGCGGACCGTTTTCGAGAAATTCGATGTCGTCCGCGACTATGAAACGGACATTATCTCCGGCGGAATTCATCTCCGCTATCCCTGACCACGCGAGGATTATAAATTTATATCTTCCACACCATTCCTTCACGCCGCACACCACACTTACTCAATCGCCATGTTACTGCATTCAAAAATCGCAAACCTGCTGCGCGCAGGTTTTATCGGCGCTCTCACCTGCGCTGCTCTGATAGCTCAGTCCGCTGAGGTTTATTTTGACACGATCAGCACGGAAAAGGCGACCCGCCTGCACGGAGCCTATTTTGGTGCTTATGGTGGTATCTCGATCAATCCGGATGGCGATGTCCGTTCGCGCGGCCAGACCTATGAGAACTTTGATGATTCCATTGGTGGCTGGGGTGGAATCGAGATCGGTTATTCCTGGCAAACGCCCATTCCACTGCGCCCGGCAGTCGAATTTGAATTGATGTATCTCTACAATGAACTCGATGCCCGCGGTAGCGGCGGCGGTGTTTTCGCCAGCGAAGAACATTCCATCATCGCGATGTTCAACTTTGTCCTCGCGCTCGACCTCGAACCGTACCGCCAGGATATCGGAGATTTCTGGGCGAACCTTCATCCTTATGTGGGTGCTGGTATCGGCGCGGGCTATGTATTCAATTCCGATCTTCAGGTGCGTGACACGCCCGGTGGACGTGACCGTCAAAGTGACCAGGATGACCTGACCTTCGCGTACCAGATTTTTGCTGGTATCGAATATGACGTGACCGAAGCTTTCAGCATTTACATGGAGTATAAATATCTCGTGCTGGATGATCTGGGTAATGACATCGGCATCAGCGACCGTGAAAATCACCTCCTCGGCGTTGGTTTCAAGGTCCAATATTGATACCGCCGTTGCTCCCACTAGTCTTCCCGGCGCCTTTCCACTGAAATTGCTTTCTGTCCATCACCTGAGATGAAAACCGCATCTTTATCTGTTCGTCTACTGCTCCTGCTGGCTGTTCTTTCCAGCGTTTCCTGCTCTGTTCTGGTCACGCGGCGCATCACCTTTGAGCGCCACCCCATCGCGGTCCAGGTGGTCAGCCGGGTAAATGAAGAGGCGGAGGTTGTTGAGTATTTTGTGCGCTTCAGGAATGTCGGCACGCAAATCCTTACCTTTGACTACACCATTGCAGATGAGGAAGGTGTTGTGCATGTGGACTCGGAAGGGCCACATTCCGGGCTTATCGAAAACCTCTACCCCGGCGTGGAGGTGGAGGTTCCGAATCCGACGGAAAGCATGTCCGTCTGGGTTACTCTCGGCACGGTGACTTATGGAAAACAAACCCCCTTCGAGCGTGAAAACGTTTACCGCCCGGACAGCGCTATTCTGAAAGATCCTGCTCAACGCCTGAACGAGTCCATCCTCGAAGAACCGGTCGGCGGAGGCTGATTTCTAGTTGCGCTCTTTCTTCACGATGTCAGGCGATTGCATCATGCCGGAGCGGGAGCAGCACCCTCAGGTTTTACGCGACTTTATACACCAGTCCCGCTTTGTTGCGGGGCTGGTGTTTTTTTGTCTTTCGGCAGCCGGAGTTTTTTTTGGCTGCCTGGCGGCCGAAGCTCGGCCTGATGATGAGATTCCTCCCCAGAAAAAACAATACAATGACTCCGGCGCACGCGCCCTGGATGAGGGCATGCAGTTAGAGTCCGGCGGCAATCTGAGCGCCGCGCTGGAACGCTACAAGCAGGTGATGGGAAAGTATCCCAATTCACCGTCCGCTCCCGAGGCTCAATTCCGCATGGCACAACTCTACGAGCGGAACCGGGAGTTCGTGAAAGCCTTTGAGTCATATCAGGCTGTGATCGATGGCTATCGCGAAAGCGATTATTATAGCGAAGCCCTGCAGGGCCAGTTTCGCCTCGCCGTCCGTGTTCAGAATGAATACCGGAAAGAAAAAGATGAACGCGTGGAAAATCTGCCCAGCCGCGCCATTGCGAGCGAAATGTTTTACCGCCTGATTCAAACGGGCATCTACAGTGACGTCGCGGCCGATGCTCAATTCTATCTGGGAGTATCGCTTGAGAAAGAGGGTTTTCCGGAAGAGGCGATCAAGGAGCATGAAACGATGATCGAGCGTTATCCCAACCACAAATTCGCGGACGACTCCGCCTTTCAGGTTGGCTATATTCAATGGAAAGAATTGCGCAACCAGAGCTATGATCAGGGAGCGCTCGAGCAGGTGCGGCTCGATTTTGAGTATTTCCTGGCCATCTATCCAGAAAGTGATAAAGCGGCCGAAGCCCGGCATATTCTCGAGCAGGTGCGCGCCCGCATTATCAGTAACCTCGTCAGCACCGCGCAACTTTACGAGAAGCAGGGCAAAACCATCGCTGCCAAGGTTTACTATAAAGAGGTCCTCAGCCAGTATCCGGAAACGATTAACGATGAGCGGCTCGCCCGGCGCATCGCGCAACTGGAAAAATCCATCCTCGAAGAATCCGGCCGGGCGGATAAAGCGGGTGAATCAATCGAACCCGTCCTCCCAGGAGAGGAATCCGCTACGGCAGATGCTCAGAGCGAACGGCTCGATCCAGGTTCTCCTCTCCCTGGCTATGCTACGGATGAGTTTGACGAATCAAATTCGGTCCTCAATATGCCTCCACCCGCTGCTGAACCTGTCGACCGGGTGAGGGTGAGGTGAAAGGGCCGAGCTTTAATAGCTCATCGCATCGAGTTTCACTTTCCCGCGGAAAACCCAATAAATACCCGCAGTGTAAGCCAGCACGAACGGGATGCCGATAACCGCAATGATAAGCATAATATTCAGAGTCTTATCCGAGGAGGACGAATTATAGATCGTCAGGCTGTGCTCGGGCGGGATGCCATAGACCATGTTCGGATATATGCCGATGCCAAAGAGCATCATGAGAAAAATGATCGCGGCGGCCGAGGAAAGAAAGGCGAAGAAATTGCGCCCGTGATAAATCTCACGCGGAATATTCGCGATCGCCAGAAGGGCCATCACCACCACTGGGAAAAGCCAGGGATTCTGCGCGATGCGTTCCGTCACGTGCTCCATGTAGAGGAGCGTGGCCAGGGTGAGCACGGTGTTGAAAATGATGAAGGCGATAATAAACGGATTTACCATGGAACGAACGCGTTTCTGCATCTCTCCTTCCGTTTTCATGGTCAGATAAATACTGCCGTGCATTAGAAAGAGGGACACCGTGGTGGCGCCGAGCAGCAGAGAATACGGATTAAGCAAATCTAAAAATGTCCCGGTATATTCCATGTCCGGGCCCAGCTTGATCCCTGCAATGATGTTTCCCAATGCCACCCCGATGAGCAGGCTGCAGATGAAACTGGAGATTGAAAAACTCCAGTCCCAAAAGTTTCGCCACCATTTCATGGGTTGTTTACTGCGAAACTCGATCGCAACCGCACGAAAGATCAGCGCAAAGAGTAAGAGCATAAATGCGAGATAAAACCCCGAGAAAACCGTGGCGTAGACATCCGGAAAGGCCGCGAATAAGGCACCGCCTCCCGTGACCAGCCAGACCTCATTCCCATCCCATACCGGGCCGATAGAGTTGATTGAGATGCGCCGGTCTTCGTCTGTCTTGTGAGTAATGTGTAACATCCCCACTCCAAAGTCGAAGCCATCCAGAATGGCGTAACCGGTAAAGAGCACGCCGACCAGAATGAACCAGATTGTGTTGAGATCAGGCATGGATAAGAAGAAGGATGAAGGTTCCGGGCGTCAGATGATACTTATTATTTATGAAGCTGACGGGCCAGGCGCAGATGCCACTGACTTTTCTTCGCTTTCTCGATGAGGCAAGGCCCCACGAATTTTGCTGTAGGCCGCGTCTGACTGGTCGCTTTCCGCCGGGCCCTGTTTGATTTTTTCGTTCAGCAAGTACAGCCAGAGAAAGAAGAAAAGCAGGTAAATTAAGGTGAACATGATGAGCGAAGCCATCACCGCTTCCCCGCTGACGGATTTTGATAACCCATCGGAGGTCCGCAGCATCCCATACACAATCCAGGGCTGCCGTCCCACCTCCGCCGTGATCCATCCGATCTGATTCGTCACCATGGGCAGGACGATGGAAAACACGAGCACCCAGAGAAACCACTTCGTCTGCGCCAGTTTGCCGCGCCACGCCAAAAACACCCCAATGAGCGTGATCAGGATCAGCATCATACCGAAAACAATCATGAGGTGAAAGGTAATGAAAGTCAGCGCGATGACCGGCCGGTCATCTTTGGCAAAGGCTTTCAGTCCTTTCATCGGCTTTTCCGCATCAAAATAAGTCAGCCAACTGACCATGCCCGGCAGACTGAGGCCTACGGTCTTTTCATTCTTCACATCCACCCAGCCGATCAGGTGCAGATCCGCCGGTGCGTTTTCTTCCCAGTGACCTTCCATCGCTGCGAGTTTTGCCGGCTGATTCTCCGCCACACCCACCGCACTCATGTGACCGGTCACCAGTGATAACAACGAGGCGGCCACCGCAAAACCCAAGCCCATCCGCAGAGAGCGAATCGCCATCTCCGTATGTCGATTCCTGATTAAGTAAAACGCGCTCACACTGATTACCAGAAAGGCTCCAGCCTGCCAGGCCCCCATCAGCACATGGCTGAGGCGCTCCATGGAGGACGGATTAAATACCAGCGCCCAGAAATCCACAATCTCCGCGCGGATATTCTGTAATTGCTCCGCTGTTGCCAGCGTTATATCCGGCACCTGTTCTGCAATCGGTTTTCCTGTATCACGCCAGACCAAATGATAGCCCGCCGGCGTCTGCATCCATGAATTCGCCACCACAATCCAGATCGCGCTGAAATGTGCGCCCAAACAAACCATCAGGGTGGCAAAGAAATGCCAGCCTTTGCTCACGCGATCCCAGCCAAATAGCAGAATGGCCAGGAACCCGGATTCAAGAAAAAATGCGAAAATGCCTTCCGCCGCGAGCGCACTTCCAAAAACATCGCCGACAAAACGGGAATAGGTCGCCCAATTCGTCCCGAATTCAAATTCCAGAACAATGCCGGTCGCCACGCCAATCGCAAACGTCAGCCCGAAAATCCTCGTCCAGAAGCGGGCCATATCATTGTAGATCTGTTTCCCCGTGCGCAGCCAGGAAACTTCCATGATCACGAGCATCAGGCCGAGACCAATACTGATCGGCGGATAGAGGTAGTGGAAACCTGCCGTGACGGCGAACTGAATCCGGGAGAGAATTTCGGCGTCCATGATTGGATGCTTACTTTTTCTCTCAATCCCGGTTCAAGCCCGAAATAGCTCCGACCGACGCGGCAAATTGTCGCATAATAACCCCTCTCTGCTGCGACCTTAGTTCTGCCTTTCCCGATGCGGATTACCGCAGCATTAAATTCCCGAGGTTTCCAAGGAAAAATCCAACGCCGCAATCACTTCGCCGAGGCTTTCCCGGCTGATGTCATACTGAATATGATGCATCAGATATTTCTCGGCCAGCGCCGTCGGCACAATCCATTGGTCCCGGGCAATTTCCTTCCGGTGACGCAATCCATGCTCTGCCACCGTTCGCAGGGCCGCTCCGATTTCCTGCCGCTCACCCACCGGGATTTCCATGCTCAGCGCCCACACCGCATACACCATCGGGAGACCGGTCCGCTCCGTCCATGCTTCGCCCAGATCAAAAAATCGCAGCCCGCACTCCCCTGCCACGCCGCGCTTCTCTAATTGATGCCGGAGAACAAGCGCTTCATTGCCAATCACCAGCCAACCGGCACGGTCCCGCTCCATCGGCTCGATCAGAGCAATCAGGTCTCCGGTCCCGGGAGGGTCGCGCCGCACCAGCTCCGGCAGCCCTGCACCCCGGCCGCCTTTGATCTCCTGCAAAAGACGCCGCAGGAGGTTCACGCTCGAGCGCGACGCGGTCGTCAGATAGATCCGGTCCAACTGCCCTATCGGTTGCCTGCTCACTACATAAACACTGTGAACCGGACCCCGGCTGACGATGGCGGGGCCTTCCACCGTATGCGGTCGCATCCCGTCGGCCATTGTCACCACATCATACAGTGGCAGCAATCCACCGCTGAGCCGCCCTTCCATTAATCCCCGGCTCAGCTCCGCCGGATGCTCCAGCGCAAAGCAGTCCTCCGCGCCATAGATCAGGGGTTGACTGTTCAGGTAAGCGACACAACCCAGGTTGGCGCCAGCCAGGATTTCCTTCGCATCATGCAGGGATAACTGCGCTTTCTGCTGATCCTCCTTGCGGGTCTGGAAAACTGCCGCCTGCATCCACACCTAAACGGTTGCTCCTGCTAATGTCCTGCGTTCGGGCGCAGTGCGCGCCTCCGGGGTGGACGTCCGCTCGATCACTTCGTAGAGCGTGTTACGCTGCCCGGGTTCACGCCCGGCTTCCCGGATCGCTTTTTCCAGATTGTAAACCGTCTGTTCCTGCGGGGTGCGGGCCCCGGCCATATGAAAAATCAGTTCCTCGCGGATGGTACCGTGCAGATCATCCACTCCGTAGCTCAGCGCCACCTGCGCCATCGGCAGGCCCATGCTGATCCAGTAGGCTGTAATGTGCTGCACATTATCGAGATACAAGCGGCTCACCGCCAGATTGCGCAGCTCTTCCTGCGCTCCAGCGGGGCGGATGTGCGCTAGCTCTGTCGTTTCCGGCACAAAGGCAAAGGGCACAAAACCGGTGAAGCCCCCTGTTTCATCCTGCAGTTCGCGCAAGTGCCTCAGGTGATCTACCCGGTGTTCCAGTGTTTCCACATGGCCAAAGAGCATCGTGCAGGTGGAGCGCCCGCCCATCCGGTGCCATGTCCGGTGCACTTCTTTCCATTCCTCTGCCGTCTCTTTTCCCCGGCAGATCCGGTCCCGCACCTCGGCGTTGAAGATCTCCGCGCCACCCCCTGTCAGTGATCCCAGGCCAGCTTCGCGGAGTTCTGTGAGGGTTTCGGCAATCGGTTTCTTGAAAATGCGCCGGGCCAGATGCCGGATCTCGATCGCGGTGAAAGCCTTGATATGCAGGCGCTCATCCAGGGCCTGCATCGCGCGCAACAGGTCCAGATACCATTCTGCCGGCAGCCTCGGGTGCAGCCCGCCCACCATGTGGATCTCCGTCACGCCCTCATCCAGAGCCGCCTGGGTCTTGGCACAGATCTCTTCAATGCTCAGGTCAAACCGGTGCTCGTCATCCTTTTTCGCGGCGAATGCGCAGAACTGGCAGGAGAGAATACAGAGATTGGAGTAGTTCACGTAGCGATTCAGCACATAGGTCGCCCGGTTTCCATTCTTGGTCTCTCGGACATGATTCGCCAGGTGACCCACCGCGTTCAGGTCCGGGCACCGGTAAAGCGCGAGGGCGTCGGCTTCATTGAGGCGCTGACCGGCTTCGATCTTTTCAGCGATCGGCCGTAGTTCAGCAGGTATCAGGGAATGAATGATCATGACTGGGATAGCAGTGAAGCGGCTTGTGTAAAGGAAACGAAGCGCGAAAGGAAGGAAGAGCAAGGATTCTTTCGGAAGTTTCAGGAAATACTGAAAGATAGCGGAGACGCTTTTCACCCAAAGCCTTCACCTCCGCGATCGATCGCTTAAGTGTCTGGAAATTATAAAAAATCATGGAAATTGCCGAAAATCCTTGATTCTCAATGTTTCTTGAGCCTAGTCTCCCAGTGTCTGGTTGACACTTCTTCGCCTGCTCCACGAAGGAAGC
>CAZUPP010000027.1:0-47236 GCA_964622095.1 uncultured Verrucomicrobiales bacterium | reverse complement strand
TGGGGGGAGAAGGCGTTTTACCGAACGTTCGGTAAAATGGAAAAGGTGGGGGAAGGGCTGGATGAGACGAGGTGAAGGAGGGCGGCGGCCGTTGCGGGAGATGAGAAGACGGCGGGATGGTCTGATGGTGGAGGTAGCGGCGCCGGGTGGGATACGGCAAGGAAATGAAGGAGAGACGGGATCCGGCTGGACGGTTCAAGCGATCGTTCGGTCAATTAATCGATCGACAGGTTAATATAGGACAGAGAATTGCGAAGCGCATCACGTCCGGGACGTCCGGAACATCCCGGGTGATTATTCTTGAAAAAAAAGAGCGGCAGGGTCAGGGAGGGTGGCGGGCGGTCGCCGTACTGATTTGCAAAATGTGAAGATGAGGCGCAGAAAGGTTGGGTGCGTGTGTATCATCCAGCGGTGCGTTTGGGGGGGTTCCTGGCGACGGACTTGGTGGTTTTTTGGCCGGGGGTGTTTGTGTCGGGCCAGATCTGGACGACGCCGTCGTATCAGATCGGGTGGCACACGAATCCGAGCTGGGAGATCTACCTGCAGATGGCGGGGCGGACGAGTTGGGAGATCCGCGGAGAGGAGCGGCGGCGGCAGCAGCGGCAAAGCCCGGGTCTGGCAGGGGGACCGGGCGGCGGGGAGGTATTTGAGCTGGAGGCGGGCGGGGTGTATCTGATCGCGCCGGGGGTGGAGCACCGGCTGACGGGGGCGAGCGGGGAGAAGATGCATTTTTACTTTGCGATCTACACGCCGGATGAGGTGTTGCCGGAGGGGGTGCGCGGGGAGGTGCTGGGCGGCTGGCCGGGGGAGCGGTTCGCCCTGCTGCGCAATGGGTGGGCCATTCAGGCGCCGTTCGCGGCGCTGATCCGGGAGTTGTGTCTGCAGGACAGGCTGATTCAGCCGGCGCTGCGTGCGCATCTGACGGCGTTGACGGTGGAATGTGTGAGGCTGCTGCGGGCGGCGCCGAACCGGCGGGCGATCGTGCCGACGGCGCACCCGGCGGCGGTGCAGGCGCGTGAGCTGTTGGCGGGGCGACCGGAGCATGCGTGGCGTCTGGAAGAGCTGGCGGGGCTGACGGGCCTGTCGCAGCAGCGGTTGATCCAGGTTTTCCGGCAGGATTTTGCGGAGACGCCGAAGCAGTTCCTGCAGCGGATGCGTCTGGAGCGGAGCGCGCGGCAGCTGCGGGAGACGGATCTGCCGATCACGGAGGTGGCGCTGGAGAATGGGTTTGGGAGCAGCCAGCATTTTGCGACGGCCTTCCGGCAGGCCTATGGATGTTCGCCGCGGAGTTACCGGCAGGCGGGGACGGAAGGGAGGGAGGCCGCGGATGAAAAGGGGTTGCGCGCGGGGGTAAGTGAGCGTAGTTAGAGGTTCTCCAGTTGGCGCGGCGGCCATACGCCGTAGGCCGGGCAGCTGGCATGGTTGATCAGCGGGCAGTGGCTCAGCTTGGTAGAGCGCTCCGTTCGGGACGGAGAGGTCGTGGGTTCGAATCCCGCCTGCCCGACCATCAGCAGCATGATGCGGATAGGAGCTATTCCATGAGCTCTTTGCGCATATTCAGTTGGTGAGCCAGTGTCACTGTCACTTACGGTTTAGCTTTTGCTCCGGGGTGGGGTCGGCTAGGAGGAGCTGATGGCAAGATTGAGAGAGTTGAGTGGGCCGGTGGCGATCACGATGTGGGATTTTTCGTGGCTGGAACGACGGTGGCCGGGGGCGGGTTATGAGGACTGGGGCCGGGCGCTGGATGAGCTGGGGGAGCGTGGCTATAACGCGGTGAGGATCGATGCGTATCCGCATTTTGTCGCGGCGGAGCCGGAAAAGGAATGGACTATTTTGCCGTGCTGGGATCAGCAGGTGTGGGGGAGCCCGGCGATAAATCAAGTGCGGGTGATGCCGGCGCTGCTGGAGTTTATGGGAAAATGCCGGGAGCGGGGGATTTGGGTGGGGCTATCGACGTGGTTCCAGAATGACCCGGAGGAGGTGCGGAAAAATATTCCAACGGCGGAGGCGCACGCGGAGATCTGGAGAAAGACCCTGGAACGGATCGCGACGGCGGGGCTGCTGGAGACCGTGCTTTATGTGGATCTCTGCAATGAATGGCCGCTGGATTGCTGGGCGCCTTTCTTTAATTATGAGGGGAACGAGAAATGGCATTCGGAACGAAGTCAGGCGTGGATGCGGCGGGCGATTGAGAGTTTGCGGGAATCGTTTCCGGATCTGGATTATACCTTTTCAAATACGGAAACGTTCGAGCTGCCCGGAAGTGAACTTGGTAGGATGGATTATCTGGATTTCCTTGAGCCGCACCTGTGGATGGTGCAGGGAAATGGTGGGGAGTTTTGTCGGCGGTGCGGATATTATTATGAAAGATTTTCCAGTGCGGGGTATGCAAATGTGCAGAAGCACGCGGAGCGGCTCTACCGGGCTGATCCGGAATACTGGAAAAAATTATTGAAGGAATCGATTGAAAAGGCGGCCCAGGATTCCCGGGAAGCGAGGAAGCCACTGATTACGACGGAGTGCTGGGGAATCGTGGATTACAAGGACTGGCCGCTGCTGGACTGGGGCTGGGTAAAGGAACTCTGTGAGTATGGAACGCTAAGCGCGGTGGAAACGGGATGCTGGGTGGGGATCGCGACGAGTAATTTCTGCGGGCCGCAATTTCATGGAATGTGGCGGGATGTGGAGTGGCACCAGCGATTGACGGGGCGGATTAAGAGTGGAAGGGTAGGGGCAGGATGAATGCGTGGCGGGCAGGCTTGTTTGTTATCATCATTCTGGCTATTCTCTTGCTGGGCCAGGTGGTGCAGGCGCTGGCCTTTGTGATTAAATTGTTTTTGCCGGTGATCATCCTCCTGGTGGGGGTGATCGCGGTGCGGGAGATAATCAAAAAGAAACGCGAGGAATCGCGTGGCGGCGGGCGCAAGGAATAGCCGAAGAGAAGCAGTCAGTTTCTGCTGGGGAAAACAGTATTCCAGTCGTCTTTCATGCTGACCAGAAGCCAGCCGCGTTCTTTTGCTTCATCAAGCCCGCGGTCTAATTTGCCGACATGGGTCTCACGATCATAGGCCCACTCACCGTCGGCATCGTCATGATGAATGAGAAGGCCGAGGCGTTTGCCATCGCCGGCGGTGGACCATTCCAGCATCTGAAAATCACCATCCGAATTACCGCCAGCGAGAATGGGCCGGCGCCCGAGGTGCTGGTGAAGGCCAACGGGTTTGCCCTCCTTGTCATCAATGAAATTGATCTTGGGTAATTTGGTGATGGTGGGCTGACCATCGACGACTTTGTATTCCGCGGCGATTGAACTGCCGACCACGTTTTGCGGCGGAATCCCATAGAGTTCTTCCGAAACAACGCGGATGAAATCAATGCCGCCACCGGAGACGATGAAGACCTCGAATTCATTTGCACGGAGGTATTCCATGAGTTCGAGCATGGGCTGATAAATGAGAGCAAGGTAGGAAACCTTTTTCTCCGGGTGGATGGCAGAATCCATCCAGGCGCGGACGGCCTGATTAAATTCGTCCGTGGAAAGCCCGGCGTGAGTGGCCATGATGAGCTGAAGAATGCCTTTTTCGCCGGATTTTTTCAGGGATTCCATATCCCCTTCGAGCACGGCCTGGAAGGGTTGGGTGGTTTTCCATTCCGGATGGTCCGGAGCGAGCTCTTTGACGCGGTCGATGGCATAAAGGAGCTGAAAATAGACCGGTTTTTCGGCCCAGAGCGTGCCGTCATTATCAAAAACGGCAAGACGTTCCGCCGGGGGGACAAAGCTTTCGCTGTCCGGATCGGTCACCTCAGCGACGAAATCGATGATAGCTTTTTTATTGGGGCCATCATTCCAGGAAGGCAGAGGTGCCTCGGCAAAAAGGGCGGAGGAAGAGAAGGCCAGAGCGGCGAGGGTCAGGGAGAAACGAAGAGTTATCATAATAGAGAGTTGGGCTTAGGGGAGTTCTTCCAGAAGCAATTTCAAGGCACGCTGGAGTTGGGCGTCGGGTGAGCGATCAGCCTGAGAGCGGGCGAGTCTGATAGGATCAACCTCGACATTGACATCAGGGGTGACGCCGCGATTTTCGAGTTTACCACCGAGATCGTCAAACCAATAATGGTGACCGGGCTGGGTGGCGAGGCTGCCATCAATGAGATAGCGTGAAGGGCTCATGCCGACGACGCCACCCCAGGTGCGGCGTCCGACGACCGGGCCGAGGCCGAGCATCTTGAAGGCGTGAGTGAAAATATCCCCATCTGAACCGGCCATTTCATTACAGATGGCAATGACCGGTCCGCGGGGAGCATTCTGCGGATAGGTGTAAGGGCTGCTGTGACGGGTGTAAACGTAGCCGATACGCTTACGGGCAAGTTTCTCCAGCAACAACTGGGAGACGTGTCCGCCGCCGTTGAAGCGGACATCGATAATTAATCCTTCGCGCTCGACTTCCTTGGCGTAATACCGGTGAAATTCCGCAAAACCCGCGGCGCCCATATTCGGGATATGCAGGTAACCGGCGCGGCCACCGGTTTTTTCGTCGATGTAGGCGCGATTGGTCTCGACCCATTCACGGTAACGCGCGTGAGTGTCATCGCGCAGAGCGGTGACGGTGACATGCCGGAACTTTTCCGGAGAGTTTTCTTCAGGAGAACCGGCGGGAAGAATGGAAAGATCAACCTCCAGACCGGCGAGATGAACGAGGGCGTGATCCGGGTGAAGACGGGGGGTGAGTTTTTCCCCGTTGACCGCGACGAGAAAATCGCCCGGGTGGACATTGACGCCGGGAGCGTGCAGGGGCGAATCACCGCCGGGTTCCCAGGAATCACCCCGGACAATGTGGGTGATGCGGTAGGCACCGGCATCTTCATCCCATTCATAGTCAGCCGCGAGCCGTCCCTGTTCATAGTAGGGAGAGGCGCGGTAATCACCGCCCATTTCGTAGGCATGGGAGGTGCCGAGCTCGCCCTGCATTTCCCAGATGAGATCAGAAAGTTCCGAGCGTGCGCCGACTTTATCAATGAGCGGGGCATAGCGCTGGTAGATTTCCTCCCAGTCGACCGGAAATTTATCCGTCCAGAATTCATCGCGCTGCAGACGCCAGACTTCGCGAAGCATCTGGGACCATTCGTCAGCCGGTTGCACAGCCACTTTGACCCGGCTGAGGGCGATCCAGCCATCGTGCCGCGCGCCGGCATCTTCAAATTTCGTATCGCCAAGAGCCTGATCGATGGTGGCGACACGGAGATGTTTGCCCTGGGTGTAAATGATTGTTTCCCGCGCGCGATGGACAAAGAGCGAACCGACATGATGGAAGGCGTTATCCAGACGCATTTTTTTGAAATGCCAGAAATCGAGCTCACCGGTTTCCGGGAGGTTGCGGCTGCTGGACCAGCGTTTTCCATAGCTGGGATATTGCGGGACGGAATGCAGGAGAACGCCTTTTTTTACACCACGGATATCGACATAATTTTTCTGCGCGACGGGAAAGGAAAGCACCCGGTGCTGGATGCCGTCGAGGTCAATGGCGAGGCTGTCGTCCTCTTCATCATCAGTGGCGGCTTCCGGGTCAGAGTCAGTGGATTTGGTTTTGGCGGCGGACTTTTTCGAAGCGGGGGGCGAGTCTCCGAGGGGGGAACTTTTGCGCGAAGAAGGTTCCTCGCGAGGAAGGTCATCGGGATCGAGTTCCGAAATCAGTTCGGCGTCGACTTTCCCGGAAGCGGAAGGTTTAGGGAGAAACGATTTGGGCTGATCTTTAAATGGCGAGGGGGTATCAGCCTGAAGGGTGATGAGACAGGGCAGGACCGGGTAGGGAAAGCTGAGATCGAAATAAAGATTATCGTAAAGCGGCCGGAAATCGCGCAGAGAGAGGAAATAGATATATTTTCCTTCCGGATCAAAGCTGGGCTGGAAATCCCAGAAGCGGCCATCGGTGAGAGGATGACTTTTTCCGGCGGCGAGACTGAAAAGATAGAGACGGGAAGAGGCCCGGTCGACAGGCAGACTGTAGACGAGCCAGCGGCCGTCGTGTGACCAGTCCAGGCCGTCGATGGCACCGTGGGCGCTGTCAACGAGCGGGTAGTCCCGGTTATCGCGCAGATCGACGAGGTGAAGTTCGTTGCGGTGATTGGTAACAGCGAGGAGGGGAAGGTCTTTGTCCGGATTGACGAGGATTTCCCGGATGCGCCCGAGATGCAGGTGATCGAGGCGTTCGAGCATTTTGCCCGTGCCGGCTTCATGGATCTCAATCGCCTCCTCACCGCCCTGATCACTGACCGTGACGAGGCGGCGCTCATCCTGAAGCCAGCGGGTGAGCCGGTAACGGGCAGCGGGGCGGCGTTCCAACTGACGCACGGCGCCTTCCCAGTGATTGAAATAGAAACTCTGCCCGCGCGCATTCAGGGAAAGGGAGTGACCGGCGGGATGAAGATCATAGTCCTCAATGTAACTGCCGGCGCGCACATACCGGCGGTTGCGCTGAGCGCGGGCGCTGGGAAATTCAATGCGCAGTTTACGATGGGAATCCCGGGCGGGATCATAGAGGTAAAGATCAGCGGCTTTCTGATAGACGATGCGTTTGCCATCGGAGGCAGCGTGGCGCAGATAATAGTCCTCACTGAAGGAATGCTGGGAAAGCTCCTTGCCCTCAGGGGTGCAGGAATAGAGATTGGCGACGCCATCGGCGTCACTGAGAAAAAAGACGCGATCCCGGATCCACATGGGATCCGTGATATTTCCGCGGTGAGCGGGGAGCAGTTTTTTGAGGCGGCCCTGTCCGGTGGGATCGGCCCAGAGGACGCCCTGCATGCCGCCGCGGTAACGTTTCCAGCGGGCGGTGTCAGAGGTAAACCGGCCGATGACGAGGCGCTGCCCGCCACCGGGGGCGAAAGAAATGGCATTGGCCATGGCGTAAGGGAGGGGACGCGGCTGGCCGCCCTCCGGGACATCGAGGGCATAGAGCTGGGTAAGGCCATCGTGGGGCTGGTGGGCGTCAGAGGCGAAAATGACCCGGCCCTGAGGATCCCATCCAGCGACCGCGACGCGGCTGCCGAGATAGGTGAGACGGCGTGTTTCACCGCCCCAGGCGGGCATGAGACAGACCTCCTGCGGCCCGTCATCCTGGCCGCGAAAGGCGATCCAGGCCCCATCGGGCGAGAGACGGGGACGGGCAACGCGGGACAGGCTGGTGGTCAGGCGATGAGCGATGCCCCCACTGGCGGAGACGCTCCAGAGATCATCCTCTGAGACAAAAACGACGAGACTCCCGGCCAGAGTGGGCTGGGAGAAGTAGCCGGCATTGACGGGGGCGCCGGTAGACGGTCGTTTTCTTCTCGGCATGAACGATGGGTTAGACGGGGGAGGGGGAATTATGCATCAAAAGGGGGTGATTTCATGAAATTCAGGCTTGCTCAGGGCGGAAAAATGCTTCGAAAAGGGCGGCATGATCAAGGTTACCGTTTGGGGTGAGTTCCGCCATGAGAAGAAGAATGAGGCCGTCCAGAAGCTTTATCCGGACGGGATGCATGAAGTGATCGCCCGGGGTCTGCGGGAAGACGGGGAGCTGCAGGTGCGCACGGCGACCCTGGATGAGCCCGAGCATGGTCTGAGCGATGAGGTGCTGGAGTCCACGGATGTGATGACCTGGTGGGGACACGCGGCGCATGCGGAAGTGCAGGATGAAATTGTGGAAAAGGTAAAGAAACGGGTGCTGGCGGGAATGGGATTGCTGGTGCTGCACTCTGGGCATTTTTCCAAGATTTTCCGGGCGTTGATGGGGACGACGTGCAGCCTGAAATGGCGAGAGGCGAATGAGAAAGAACGGCTCTGGAATGTGATGCCATCCCACCCGATCACCCAGGGAATCGGCGACTATCTGGAGCTGGAAAGCACGGAGATGTATGGGGAGCTGTTTGATATTCCGGAGCCGGACGAGCTGCTTTTTATCTCATGGTTTGAGGGAGGAGAAGTTTTCCGGAGCGGCTGCACGTGGCGCCGCGGGCATGGAAAGGTGTTCTATTTCCGTCCGGGACACGAGACCTACCCGATCTATCATAACCCGAAGATCATCCAGATTCTGCGTCAGGGCATTCACTGGGCTCATAACCCGGCGAAAATGGAGTATCCCAAGGCGAAGAATCATCAGCCGCTGGAGCCGATTTCCAAGAAAGAGGTGGAGTACGGCAGCGTGCACTGAGCGGGTGTGAAGGGGGAAATTGGAAAGCGAGAAGGGAAGTAAGAAAGCGATGAGTGAGCAGGCAAAACTGAGGGTGGGAGTGATCGGCGTCGGCATTGGCCGGATGCACATTGAGCAGTATAAAAAGCATCCGCAGGTGGAAGTGGTGGCGATCGCCGAACCAGATGTGGCGCGGGCGGACTGGGCGAAGAGTGAATTCAACGTGACGGCTTACCCGAGCGGGACGGAAATGCTGGCGAAAGAATCGCTCGATATTGTTTCTGTGTGCACGCCGAACAAATTTCATAAGCCGCTGACGATTGAAGCGCTGGAAGCGGGCTGTCATGTGCTGTGCGAAAAACCGATGGCGATGAATGCGGAGGAATCCGCGGAAATGCTGGAAGTCGCGAAGCGGACGGGAAAACGGTTGATGATCAATTTCTCCTATCGTTTCACCGAACAGGCGACGGCCTTGAAGCAGCAGGTGGATGCGGGCATTTTAGGAGAGATTTATTTCGGGCGCACGGTCTGGTTGCGGCGGCGCGGGATGCCGAAGTTCGGCGGCTGGTTTGGGATCAAGGAAATGTCAGGAGGCGGGCCATTGATTGACCTGGGGGTGCATCGGCTGGATCTGGCCCTGTGGCTGATGAATTATCCGAAGCCGAAGTGGGTGATGGGCAGCGCGTATAATCCGATCGCCAGTGCGCTGGCGAAAGCGCAGGGGAAAGAATTTGATGTGGAAGATTTTGCGGCGGCGATGATTAAATTCGAAAATGGAGCGAGTCTGGAAGTGGAAGCGAGCTGGGCGTCAAACATCGCTGAAAGCGAACTGATGGAGACGCGTCTGCTGGGAACCAAAGCGGGGCTGGTGCAGCGGAACGTGGGCGAGGGGTATCAGTTTGAAGCGGTCATTTACGAGGAACGCAACGGAGCGCAATACGACATCCATCTGCACCCGCCGGTGCCAGCGGCAAAGTCCGCCCAGCTGCATTATGTGGACAGTATTCTGAATGATGAACCGCACGAGGCGAGCGGTGAAGATGGCCATACGGTGATGCAATTGCTGGACGCGATTTATGCGAGCAGCGAATCCGGGGTGCCGGTGGAAATCAAGTGAGTGACGATGAGGGGGCAGGGCAAGGGTGGTTGATCTGGGCTGGGGAGAAATCGTTCAGGGAATCTGCTCGTGCTGAGGTGTTTTACCGAACGGTCGGTAAAATGGAAGAAGATCTGAAAAGTTCGGTGGTTGATATTGAGGAGGTTAGAGAGGTATTTGACCGATTGTTAAAATGAAAAGGTGTTTTGAGGGGTGGAAACGGGGTGGTGGTTGACTGGGTCGGGTGACGTTTGGGAAGCTTGAGCTGCGGCGGTTGAGAGAGGTGGGGAGCGGGCTGAGCTGGGTAGATCCTGTACTTAATATGGCCTGGAAAGGGGCGGAGTGCATCACGTCCGGGGCGTCCGGAACGTGCGGGGCGATAATTTTAAAAAATTATCTGGAAAAGAGGGGCGACTGGCGAGTTTGCCTCGCTTCGATGGAGGCAGGCAGGCGCTGGCGAAAGCGGCCACTGGAGCCCGCACTCGTGCCCGTGCCAAGCTCTCAAGATTTTCCGGGAGGGGAAATTCAGTTGAGGGTGAGGGCGGATTTGACGGCGCGGAGCAGTTCGTCCGGGGCGAAGGGTTTACGGAGAAACGGGGCGGAGTCCGGGGCGGGGGCCGTCTGATATTTAGTCAGATAGTCATCCGGATAGCCGGAGAGGAAAATGGTGCGCAGGTCAGGGTTGAGGACGGTGAGAATCTTCGAGAGCTGATAACCGTTGATCCTGGGCATGACGATATCGGCGATGAGCAGAGTGATTTTTTCCGTGGAAGCGATCTGGACGGCAGCGGCGGTCTCCGAAGCGGTGTGGACCTGGAAGCCACGGCTTTTCAGGAACTCCTCGAGGAAAGAACGGATATCTTCGTCATCTTCGACAACGAGGACACGATGTCGGGCGGCTTCGTCAGCCGGGAAGACGGGAGTCTGTTCCGTGGCGCGCAAGTCCGGAAGAGCGGCGTGCGAATCGAGGCAGGGGAAATGAAGATGGAAGGAGGTGCCCTGACCGAGCTGGCTTTCGACTTCGATGCGGCCGTCATGCTGGCGGACGATGCCCTGGACGACGGACAGGCCGAGCCCGGTGCCTTTGTTGCCCTTGGTCGTAAAGAACGGCTTGAAAACGCTCGCGACCGTTTCTGGCTTCATGCCGCAGCCGGTATCGGAGACGGAGAGGAGAACGGTATCATCATCGCGGTGGGCAGCGGTTGAGATGGTGAAGATGCCTCCTTCCGGCATGGCGTCCCGGGCATTGACGGCGAGATTGAGAATGATCTGCTGGAGACTGCTGCGATTCGCTTCGATCATGGGAAGATCCTGCTCCAGGTGCAATTCAAGCCGGGTATCTACCCCCATGAGGCGGCGGAGCATTTTGTCCATACTCTCAATGATCTGGTTGAGTTGGAGAGGGGATTTACGGGTGGAGCCCCGGCGGCTGAAGAGGAGGAGCTGACCGGTAATCTGGGCGGCGCGTTCTCCGGCATCAGAGATGGCGGCGAGCTTGTTATAGAGCGGATCATTTTCCTCCAGAGATTCGAGGACGTAAGAGGCGTAGCCATTGATGATGGTGAGGACATTATTGAAATCATGAGCCACCCCAGCGGCGAGATGCCCGACCGGTTCCATCTTCTGGGCTTCGCGCAACTGATCCTCAAGGAGGCGTCTCTCCGTGAGATTACGAAAAATCAACTGCACACAGGATTGACCCTGCCAGGTGATGGGAGCGGCGGCGATCTCCACGTCGATCGTGTCCCCGTCACGGCCGGAGAAAGCTGACTCACAAAGATAGCGCTTTTCATTTCCCTCAAGAACGGTGCGCAGGAAGACCGTGACTTCCTGAAGAGAGACCTCCGGGATACGCTCGAGGATATTGAAGTTGAGATCTTCTTCGGGGTCGATTTCCAGGCCGATGAGCTGACCGGCCGCGTCATTGAGGAGATGAGCGTGGCCAGCCGAGTCCGTGATGGCAATGGGCTCCGGGGAGAGTTCGACCAGGCGCTGGAAATTGTCCCGGCTATCGAGGATTTTGCGGTAACGGCTGAGGTTAACGATGGTGCGAACGCGCAATTTGAGTTCGTGGACATCAAAGGGCTTGGTAATGAAATCATCCGCACCGGCTTCGAGCCCTTTGAGACGGGAAGAGCGGTCATCCAGGGCCGTGATGAGGACGATGGGCATCTCAGGGCACGTGGAGCAGGCGCGGATACGGCGGCACACTTCAAAGCCATCCATCTCCGGCATCATGACATCGAGCAGGATGAGATCCGGAACCTGACAGCTAAGGAGATCAAGGGCCTGACGGCCGGAGTGAGCGACGAGGAAGGAATACTTCTCCCCGGAGAGGAGAGCCTGGAGAGTCTCACAGCCGTCGACATAATCATCGACGATCATGATGGTGGCATGGGACCGTTGGTCGATGGTGTCAGTCATGAGAATTACCGGGTTGACGGAGGATGGATGCGATCTCCTGGAGGATCTGTGAAACCGCGACGGGTTTAGAAATGAGGCCGAAAGGGGCACTGCCGGGGTGTGCCTGGGAGAATTTATCACCCTCCAGGATGACCGAGCGGGTGGCCAGGATGGGAATATGCTGATGGAGAGGGTTCGACCGCAGCGCCTTGAGGAGGGGCTGACCGAGAGAAGCTGAGGTCAGATCAGCGATGAGGATGGAGGGGCTTTCCGCGCGCACTTGCTCAAGGCACTCTTCCGTGGTGGGCGCAATGCGGACCGAGCGGGCGAAACGGCGAAGGGGTTTTACCCAGTAGTCGATACTGGAGGGAATGCCTTCGGCGACGAGAACGGAGGCGTGGTTGAGGCGATCAGCATCCTGCGTGGATAATGACCGCACAAAGTGAGGAGACGATCCGTAGCGGGGAAGGCGCAGGGTGAATTCACTGCCTTCTTCCGGGCGGCTGTGCAGTTCAATCCCGCCGCCGAGGGCATGGGTGAGGCTGGCGACAATGGCGAGCCCGAGGCCGGTGCCCTCATAGCGCCGGTTCAAACCATGATCCACCTGACTGAAGGGCTGGAAGAGCCTGGGCTGATCCTCCAGCGCAATGCCGATGCCAGTATCAGCGATGTGGAAGCTGACCTGCTCGATTTCTGGCTGTGGGGAGACGCGAAGAACGACCAGGCCACCTTGAGGGGTGAACTTGATGGCATTGGTCATGAGATTGGTGATGACCTGCCGCAGCCTGGCGGGATCGGCCTGAAGGGTGGCGAGCTTATCCGGGATATCACTGCGCAGAGAGACGCCTTTCTCTTTCGCGAGGAGTTTCATTTCCTCCATGACCACCTGACAGACCAGACGGATATCGACGGGATCAAAGGAGACGCGGCTGGAGCCGGCACTGATTCGAGCGAGATCAAGGAGGTCGGAGATCTGCGTGCGCAAACCGTCCGCGGCCCGCCGCATGGTGCGGAGAGGTTTGTCGAGCGGGAGTGGAATCTCACCGAAGCCGCCGGTGAAGATGGCATCCGCCATGCCAAGGATGGTGACAAGCGGAGTGCGCAACTCATGACTGATCATGGCGAGAAACTGATCCTTGGATTGGATCGCCTTGGTCAGCTCCGCATTGGCGGTCTGAAGATCCGCAGTGCGCTCCTCCACCCGCTCGGCGAGGGTATTCTGCTGTCTGATGAGATCCTCCTGGACCCGCTTGAGTTCCGTGATGTCCCGGCCGACAGACTGAAACTCAAAGACGCGTCCCTGGCCGTCGAAGATGGCCCGATCAATCCAGGCTTCCCAGGCGACGAGTTGTGCCTTGGCATGAACGAGATGCGGTTCTTCCCGGGTGGTGGCGGGGATCTGACCGCTGCTTGAGGCGGCGTCGTGGGCGGCCTGCCGGAGAGCATCCCGGCTTTCTGGGGAAGTGATCTGGTCGAAAAAACTGGTCTCGAGAAGCTCCGCGGCGGTTTTGCCCCGTGAACGGCAGAAGGCCTGATTGACGAAGGTAATGGCACCGTCCGGCCGCCAGCGGCAGATGAGATCATGCTGATCCTCGACGATGGCACGATAGCGTCGTTCTTCCTCGCGGAGGCGCCGTTCGCGTTCGATGCGTTCGGTGGCATCGCGCAGGGTAATGAGGACGCCAGTCCAGGCGTCCGGGGTTTGGATGAGGGAACCGGTCACATCCATCATACGGAGCCTGCCATGGGCGCACTTGACGGGCTGAGCGCTGGAGCCGCCCTGGTCCAGCCTGACGGCGTTTTCCTCATCGAGGGCGAGAAGGGAATCAAATCTCTGGCCGAGCAGCTCATCACGAGGGTAGCCGAGCATGACCTCGACGGCATCATTGGCAAGGAGGATGCGGCGTTCGTCCAGGTCAGCGAGAAGGACGGCGTCCGTGAAGCCATCGAAGACGGCCTTATAGATCTGGCTGCCGGGGAAGGAGCAGGCGGAAGGGTTGGAGCCACACTTCGAGTTGCCTGTCTCCAGGGACCTGAAGTATAGGGATGGCGTGCGTTTTGGTTCCACTAAGAGGGAAAAGTTTGGCGGGCGTGGGAAAAGTGCGCGGCCGAAGGTCCAGCTAATGACAGGGAGAATAGCATTTTTTGTGCCGCAGGTTGAGTTAAATGTGAAGCAGAAGAGGCTGGCTGGCGATAGCTCTGGCGCAACCGGCAGCCAGGATGGCCCAGGCAAAGGCAACACGGCATGACACTACGCGCTCTCATTTTTGGCTTTCTGGGTGCGATTGCGATCTGCGCAATCACCTATTTCAACGATTACGTGATCGACAGCACCTTTCTGGTGGGAAGCTTTCTGCCGCTGGCGCTGGTGGGGTTCCTAATTCTGTTTCTGATCACGGTGAATCCGCTTCTGCAGAAGGTGCGGCCCAACTGGAGCTTCCGGGGGAGTGAACTGGCGGTGATCACCGGCCTGTCCCTGGTGGCCTGTGGAATCCCGAGCTCCGGGCATTACCGCAATTTCACCGCGGTGATCATGATGCCGCACCATGAGGTAAAGGTGCAACCGGGGTGGCAATTCAGCGAAGCAACGCAGGAAAAGATCGCGGCCGCGCAGGAGAAAGCGGGTGGCGAGGGAGAGCAGAAAGAAATCAAGGATGTGGTTGATTATCTGCCTGAACGCATGCTGGCGGACCCGGAAGGGCTGGACCCGTTTGTGGAGGGAATGGCACGCGGAGACGATTTGATCTCTCTGCAGGAGATTCCCTGGGAAACGTGGTCCGAAACCCTGACATTCTGGTTGCCGACAATCCTGGCGTTATGGATCGCTTTGCTGGGGCTCTCCCTGGTGGTGCACTCGCAATGGTCGAATAACGAGCATTTGCCTTACCCCATCGCGCGAGTCTTAGAGGCTCTCTTTCCGTCTCAGGGTGACAAGAATCCGAGTCCCCTGCTTTCCAGCCGGATATTCTGGGTTGGATTAGGGGTCGTGTTATTCATTCACTTCAATAACTTCCTGCATCTGCACGAGGTCTCGTTTGTGCGCATTCCGCTCGACAGTCTGAACTTCAGAAATTTTCTGCACAAGATGCCGCAGGAATTTATTACTCAGCATAGCCTGAGCACGACGCTCCATATACACCTGTACTTTTCAGCGATCGCCATCGCTTACTTTTTGCCAAAAGATATCTCATTTTCGGTGGGGGCAGGGCCGATTATATTCGGGATTGTCTCAGCGATTCTTCTAATGTATGGGGTATCGGTTCAAGGCGATGGAATATACAGTCCGGCAAGCTTTTTCCAGGTGGGAGCATTTTTTGGAATAATGCTGATGGTGCTTTATACCGGGCGATTTTTCTACGCGAACGTTTTACGGCGTGCTTTGGGATTTGGGAAGGGAGTGAGCAACGAGAAAGATGCGCCGATTCACGCGGTGTGGGGGGCGCGGGTTTTTATGGCGGGCACGTTGTTGTTCATGGCCCACCTGGGTTTGACCGGATTGGATTGGCAATTGATCGTGATTTATACGATTTGCCTGGTGACAACATTTCTTGTGCTGTCACGCATTCTGGCCGAGACAGGAGCCTTCACGGTACAGATCATGTGGTCCCCGGCGGCCCTGATTGTGAGCATTCTGGGGGTGGAAGCGCTTGGGCCACAAATCTTTTTCATTCTGATTCTGGCGACCTTTGTCCTGATGGCGGACCCCCGGGAAGCGATCATGCCTTTTATCGTAAATGGCCTGAAATTAGGTGAGATGCGCCGGATAAAGGTTGGGAAGATGGCGATGGTGATGGGATTGGTGATCGTGGTCTGCCTGGGAGTGGGATTGGTCACGACTCTGTTCTGGCAATACAATTACGGGCAACAAACCTTTACAGGGTGGACGGCGGATGTGGCCACGGTCAAGCCGGGCAGTGATACCCTGCAGGTCCAGCAAACGCTGGAGGCGCAGGGCAAACTGGCGGAGGCCGGCACCGTGAGCGGCTGGCAAAGGTTCGGCGATATCTCTCCGAAGGGCGGAGTTTTGTTTGCGTTTGGTTTAGGGATAACGCTGGTCGTGCTTTTCAGTTTTGCGCGGCTGCGATTTACGTGGTGGCCGATTCATCCGATCGCCTTTGCAATGATTCTGGGCTGGCCGGGCTATAAGATGGCGGCGAGTTTTCTGATCGGCTGGCTTTTGAAGATGGCGGTGACAAAATATGGAGGTGAGAAAGGTTATACCCAGCTCAAGCCGCTGATTATCGGATTGCTTGCGGGCGAACTGCTTGGGGCCTTTCTGCCCGCGGTTATTGCGATGGTTTATTTTTTCATCACGGGACAAAAACTTGATATCGAGCCGGTGTTACCGACCTAGAGACGAAGAGCACAGTGATGGAAATGGAACGTTATTACTGGCGCGGGTTTAGCTTTGTGGCGCCAAGGGAGTGGGAGATGCTGCAATTTTCCACCGATGAAAAGGATGGGCGCTGCGTCTTTGCGGACCGGTATCGTTTTCGATATGAGTTAAGCTGGCGAAAAGTCCCGGGCCCGCCCCAGCTGAATCTGATGATCGGCAATTATCTGTCAAAACTGCGTGAGGAAAAACAAGCCACCGGGGTGAACGAGAAACGCGAGGGGCCGTGGTCGGGTTTAGGAGGAAGGAGTGTGAATCAGAAATTCAGTCAGTTCATCCGGTATTTCCCGGCTTCAGAATGCCTCGTCGAAACGGTTTTTCTGTGGCCTGAAAAAATCGCGGTGGCGCAGGAGCGAGAGATGCTGAATTCAATTGCGGAACATGAAGAAGAAGGAGGCCAGACAAGATGGCGCGGATTTTCTCTGGATGTGCGTTCGCCGTATCCGGTCCAGGGATTTACCGTGAACCCGGCGGCGGTAAAATTCGTCTTCGGCTATGAACAGAATTGGCGTGAACAGATGAAGGTTGAGCGACGGGGAATGGTCAAAGAGTGGATGAATGCGCCGCTGCACGAATGGGTGAGCGCGCAGGTTCCGCTGAGTGTAAAGAATCCGCAACCCGGCACGCGGGAACTGGAGAGCGGAGTGACATGTCATCTGGTCACCGGGCAAAAGAAACTGGCTCCAGCGCGGCGGGTACAGCGCATGGCTTTGGGAAAAGGAAAAGAAGCGCTGGGAGAACAGCATCTGAACTATCTAGCGGCCGCGTGGATCTCACCGAGGGATAAGAGGCTGGTCTTTGTCGAATCTCAGGATTCACTGGAAACCACGCCGGACGAAGTGCTGCGGCGGGTTCTGGAGAGGTAGCGTTTCCATCCGAAGGAAAGCAATTCGATGCCCGGTCAATCAAAGATAGCCAATTTAACGCAACCGGTATCCTGGAAAGGGATGCTGGAGGTGGTGCCGGTTCGAAATGAGGCAGCCAAGGTAACCGAGCGGGTGGACGGCGAGCCTGGCTTAATCATCGAGGTGCCCAACCAACGGCCGGACTGGTATTGGGGACCGCTGAAGTTTTTGTTTCCGATGCGAAAGACCAACCGGATGTTTCTCGATGGGTTGGGTGCCAACGTCTGGCTGCTGGTTGACGGGAAGCAGACGGTGGAGGAGATCATCGAGATCTTTGCACAACAGCACGCCTTGAGCTTCCATGAGGGGCGGGTATTGATGACGCAATACCTGAAGAACCTGACCGAACGCGGGGCGACCGTGCTGGCCCTGCGCCGGAAGACCGAGGCCGAGCCTGAGGAGAACCCGGCGTAAGGCTAAGCAAACCAACCAGTTTCCCCCATTGACAACCCCAAGTTTCGAGATCAAGGAGCAGCCCAAGCTTGGATTGGCGCGCACTGCGAACATCACGTGGACGGGCATCCGCTACCGGCTGTTTCGCAGCTTCATGACGGTGCTGGTGATAGCGGTGGCGATCGCCTTTCTGATGAACATGCTGACGGGGAGCATGGTTCAGCGGAAGGTCTACAACGAGGCGAAGGAAACGATCGCAGATCTGCGACTGGCCAGCGTATGGGTCTCTCGCCTGCAAAATCCTGGGTCGACGCTGGAATTGCTTGAAGAACTGGCGGGGTCACAGGCTGGCTCAGCGATCTCACAGGAGACGGCGGGATTCCTTGGACTGGCCGAAGAGGGAGATGAGATCAACCGGTTGCACCGGTCCGCGGCAACCGCGGAGGAGACGATGGCGTGGGCAGAGAAGCTGGATTATGGAGACCGGCGGCGGCTGCTCGGACCGGACTCGCCGTTGCAGCGTCTGGATAATCTGGCGGAGGGGCGGAAACTGGAGGAGTTTTTTGAGCAACTCCGCAAGCTGCGTACCGTGCGATTGTTTATCAGCGAAGACGAGTTTCGCAGCTTCATTGGGGGATGGCCGGAGACAAGGCGGCAGTTGAAGGAATTGAGACAAGCACGCCGCGAAGCTGTTCATCAGGTCGAGGAAGTGCTGGGGGAAGAAAGTGCGATCGTGGCACTGGGGAAGCTGGATAAAGGCTTCGCGGAAACGGTGGCAGAAGCGGGATTTGTTATCCCGGCAGGGCAGACAGAAAAAATCCAGCGACAGGCCATTCAATTGCGACACGAAAAACAATTGGAGAAAGCACTGCAAAGCGCCGAACTGAAGCGCCGGATTGCGGGTCAATTGGATCTGCCGCTGAAAGAAGTAACTTCGGAGGCAGTCTGGACAGAGCTGAAGAACGAGAAATTCGCCCAATGGTTCCTGAATAATTATGAGAGCGCGGGCCTGGAAACGGTGGATGTTGACTTGGCAGGATTACGGGAAATCGCAGGGAACCGCGCGGAATTGTTCAAATTAGGGGAGGCGCAGCGAAAGATCGGGATTGTTGAAGGTGGATTATGGGGTCTGGGAGAACGCACGACCTGGCTACTCTTTATTTCGCTGATGGTCTGTGTTGTGGGAATCACCAATGCCATGCTCATGTCCGTGACCGAGCGTTACCGGGAGATTGCGACGCTGAAATGTCTGGGAGCGCTGGATGGCTCAATTCTGCTGATTTTTGTAATGGAAGCATGCCTCCTTGGGTTGGCGGGATCAATCATCGGGGTAGGTTTGGGAATCGTCATTGGACTAGGGAGAATGGGATTGAATTTTGGGGAACTGGCTTTCAGCAGCTTGCCGTGGCTGGACTTAATGACGGCGTTCCTGGTCGTGACTCTTGCGGGAATCATTTTAGCGGGGATAGCGTCGATCTATCCATCGCTAAAGGCCGCGCGGCTTGCGCCGATGGAAGCAATGCGGATCGAGTAGAACAGATTTTTCCCCCACGAAAATGAGTGAATCCCTGGAAAAGAAGAACGGCACGAACGGCGATAGGACGGCTCGCAATGGGGATGCAAATGGCAGTGGTGAGCGTGTCTTGATCCGCACTGTAAATCTGCGCAAAGTCTATAACCAGAAAGCGGTGGAGACCATCGCGCTGGACGGAATAGATATCGAAATATACCAGGGAGAATTTATCTCCGTGATGGGACCGTCCGGATCAGGGAAAAGCACTTTTTTTAATATGATTGGCGCGCTGGACAGCCCGAGCGGCGGCCGGGTGTTCATCGACGAAGTGGACGTAGCGCAATTGACCGCGGTAGAACTAGCTTTCGTGCGGTGCCGGAAGATCGGCTACATTTTCCAGCAATATAACCTGATTCAGTATATGACCGCGCTGGAAAATGTAACGACGCCTATGACCTTTGCCGGGACAAGCGCGGATGAAGCGCGGGTGTATGGGATGGAACTGCTCGAGCTGGTAGGACTGAAGGAACGCTGGTTTCACCGGCCGATTGAGATGTCTGGAGGGCAACAGCAGCGAACGGCGATTGCACGTGCTCTGGCAAACCGGCCACGGATATTGCTGTGCGACGAACCAACGGCGAACCTCGACTTCAAGACGGGCCAGGAAATCCTGGAGATATTGAAGAAACTGAATCGCGAGAAGGGGGTCACGATTATCTGTGCGACACACGATCATCGAATGCTCGACATCTGTGACCGGCTGGTGTGGATTCGTGATGGTCAAATCGACAAGATCAAACGTCGCGATGAAGTGCATATTGAGCTTGGCTCAGTGGGTGGAGAGCATTAAGGGAAAAAGCTGATCACAGGAACGGGTCATGAGAAGGATACAACGAGCCATCACATTCGGATTGCTGCTTGCGGCAGGGACATTGAACGCACAGCAAGCCTCTGACCCGGGAGCGGAAGAAGAGAGCAAAAGAGGGAATAACTCTGGTCAACTGGTGGCAGATGTCACGGCTCTGACAAGGAATCCACACCGGCTAAGTGGCACAGCTGAATACCATGAGGCGGCGGATTATGTGATGGAGCGCCTGAAAGAGATTGGCGTCGAGAAGATCCTGGAACAGCGATTTCCCACGGTCCAGACCGAGGTAGAAAAATGTGAGATTTCCTCGGCGGACGGCAGGACGGTATTACCGCTTATTCCGCTGCGGCCGATGAGCAATATCCCACCCTCCACCCTGTCCGAAGGGATCAGAGGAGAAATTATTTATCTGGGAAAAGGGGGGCTGGAAGAATTTCGGAAAACTGAGGATGTTAAGGGTAAGATTGTCGTGCTGGATTATAACTCCGGGATGGCATGGTATCGGGCCTTCCGGATGGGGGCAGCCGCGATAATCATCGCTCATGAAACTGGCCAGAGTGAAGAAGCCCGGGCATGGAATAATTTTGCTTCGCGAGCTCCAGCGGCCCTGCCAAGATATTATTATGAAGGTCAGCCGGATGAGCTGCTCGCTCTCGGCGAAGGAACGATTCGGGCGCACATTCATTGGAAGCGCGGGATCGGGCGGAATATATTTGCCTTCATACCGGGGTCGAACCCGAAATTTCTTTTTGATAAACCGGAAGTCATGCTGGTGGCGGCTCCACTGGATACGTTTGGTGGTGTGCCAAGACGAAGTCCAGGGGCCCGGGCGGCAGCAAACGCGGCGGGGCTTTTGCAATTGGCGGGGAGATTTCAAAAAGACAGACCGCGACGCGACGTCCTGCTAGCATTCTTTGACAATACTGCGAGAGGTAATGGAGGAAGCGCCGCATTTTACAAGATATTTGAATCCAAGAAACGGGGCACCAAGCTATCATCGAGAGTTGAGACGGCGGAGAATCGGCGAAAATTTGTTAACTTATTATCAGAAAGTCTTTCGAAGGACCGGCCAATCCAGCACGAGAACGGCGTACAGGATCGACTGTATGAAATGGTTCGAGAGAAGGCAGCTGCAAGAACGGCGCGGATCGGCTATGAGCAGGCGCAACTTCGACTGCGGATTCGCGATCTGAAAAGACAGGATGACGAACCCGATGAGCAGATCCTTGAAGAAATTAACGAGCAGATAGATGCACTGCAGGCGGAAAAGGATGACTGGAATTCACTGCGCCGCTACTTGGGCGAGAAGCGGGCGGCGCAGGGACTAGGAGATGACCCGATCACAGACGAAGTCCGTGAGGTGTTGGAACGAGCGCTGGATGCGGTGCGGGTGGATAGCAAGGAGTGGGCCGCGGAATCATCTCTAGAGATGATGAATGTGCGGGACGATGAGCGGATAAGTGAGTTATTGCAGGACCGCGAGATTATTTTCCACGCCTCGCTTTATTTTGGGGATAGCAGCAAAAAATGGGGCATTGTGGCCGGCGGGGACAGTGAATTGAGATCCAAGGAGGATCAGGCAGGGCTCTACAGTAAATTGCTCCATGCCTTTCGAGAAGGGCACGAGCGGATTCAAGCGGGCGGGACAGCGAATGAGGCCTGGAATTTTCAGGCGGAAACAGTCAGTGACGAGATCACCCCGCCCGTAGCCTTCTGGGCGCCTCCGAAGCTGGTGCATAGCGGTGACCCAGGCGGGTATTTAGGAATCTATAATTTTGTTTTTGCGACCGCACAGGAATCGCTGCGTCTGGAGGGAACACCGGATGATGTCGCCGGGAACCTGGATATGTCAGCGATCGCAGCGCAGATCGATAACGTGGGGGTATTGCTTCAGGAAACAAGCAGCCTGGATGAATTATCTGTGCGAAAAGTCATTAAGCCTTACGGTTCCTACGAACAGGAACGGTTCAGTGGAGAGTTTCGAGGATACGGGCCGCTGGTGAAGAAACGCTCCCGCGGAAAGGCTCTGGCTGAGGACCCGGCGGCCGGGACGGTGATTGTCGTAGGAAAACCCAAGCCGGAGGACTTCAGTTTCAATCCGGATAAATTCTACGCGTACGAGGATTTCTACCTGGTCCGCGCAAACCAAACCGGAAGATTCAGCTTCGGGCCGGAACCGAGCAAGGCGAAAGAAGAGTTCCAACTGTACGGCATCTTATTAGACGAGAATGGATACCCGAGCTACAGCACCAGCACGGCCGGCTTTAATCAGAAGAATGCGGATGTGTTCGATATGTTTCCCTGCCGTCATGGCTGGATGGCATTGCCGGCACAGATCTTGCCGAAACGAGCTCTGGTTTATGATGCCAAAGGAAACAGTCAGTTACAGGAAAAGACCGGTTTCTACCTGACGATTGATGGCTGGATCACTGCCCTGCCGGAAGAGGAGATCAATCAGATCAAGTTCTTTGGGTCAGAATCAGTTTTTGCCCTGAATGTAACGGGCGACGTGACCCGTGATGCGGCGCTGGAGGAAATTGGTGACGGCTTTTCAATCCGTGACGGATGGCAGGCGCTAAGCAGTGCGGAGGAGTCCGCAAAAGATATTCTGAAAGTAAATCAGGCGCGTCTGGATCTGCTGAAGAATCGCGGAATTGGCAATTCTTCATTAGAAGAGATACACGGCCAGAACACCGATAAGGCGAACAAAGTATTGACGGATGTCAACTCAAGTCTGGAGCGGGAAGCGCTTTTGACAGCGGCCTACCTGAAGGAGCGTGAAGTCTATCGGCGTTCATTAAACACGATTAAGGATCTAGTCACGGCCGTGCTTCTTCTGCTGTTGCTGGCCGTGCCATTCTCATTCGCGATGGAGCGGCTGCTGGTAGGAGCGACAAATATCTATCGTCAGGTGATCTGGTTTGGGGCATTCTTTGTCGCGAGTTTTCTCGCGCTGTTCTTCAGTCACCCGGCCTTTGCCATCTCCGCCACGCCACTGGTGATCTTTCTGGGCTTCGTTATTCTCGTACTTTCAAGCCTGGTGATTTTTATCATCATGCAGAAGTTTGAAGTGGAATTGAAATACATGCAGGGACTGAGCAGCACGGTTCATTCCGCTGATGTCTCCAGGTTCAGTACGATTATGGCGGCGATGGCAATGGGTATTTCCACGATGCGACGCAGACCGCTTCGGACGGCCTTAACGGCGGTGACAATATTACTCCTGACATTTACGATTTTGAGTTTTGCTTCGTTTGGCCAACAGGTGGCGGTGGTGAAGCTGCCGGATTTACCCAGCCCGAATTACAGTGGAAGCTACGTACACCGGATCACCTGGAAGGCTCTGGATAAAGCGGCGGTTGATGTGGTAGAAGGACGATGGGGCGAAGAATTTCTGGTGGCGGAACGTTATTGGATGACACCGGAAACGCTCGCGAAGGGACAGCCCGCGGTGAATCAGGGTTTTGTGGTCAGTTCGGTGGACCGGGAAAATCACATCGTCATGCGCGGCTTGCTGGGCATGGAGTTGGAAGAGATGAAGGCACGCGATGATCTAAGATCACTGCTGACCCTGCCAACGGAGTCAGGCAAGACAAGCGGAAGTTATGCGTGGTTGACGGAAGCGGCCGCCGAGCGATTGGGCGTCGCGCGGGGTGACGAGATATTTGTGGGAGGGTCATCTGTAACGGTGGCTGGATTTCCGGAGCGCCGCGAATTGATTACGGCTGACGACATGGATGGAAGCAGTTTATTGCCGGCAGATTTAAGTAGTTTTGAGGCATCTCAGGGTGAATCTGAGGGAGGAGAAGAGAGCGTGAACACGAGCCAAAGTTGGAATCCACTTCCGATTGACTCCGTTTTGATTGTCACAAAGGAAGTGGCGGAACGGGCGGGAGCAGATCTGCGAGGCATATTGGTTTACACGGAGGACAACTCAGAAGCGGGCGAAGTGGCGGAAGAGTTGACTTCCATGTTTTCTCTTCCGGTAAGCGGAACCCGACGCGACGGTGTATATTGGCATGTTTTTGGTTCTGTCCTGCAGGCAAGCGGAGTGAAAGACCTGATTTTTCCGATCCTCCTTGGCGGATTGGTTATTTTCGGAACAATGCTGGGTTCCGTGGCAGACCGAGAGCGCGAGATCTACACCTTCAGCGCGCTTGGGCTGGCGCCAACTCACGTAGCGAGTCTATTTTTCGCTGAAGCAATGGTCTTTTCCGTGATTGGCGGATTTGGCGGTTATCTCTTTGCGCAGATCTCGATGAAGTTTCTGGAGTTTCTCGCGGAATTCGGGTGGGTCGTGGTGCCGGAGATGAATCACTCCTCGATGAACGCGATCATTACGATTATCATTGTGATGCTGACCGTTTTAGCGTCATCGATTTACCCGGCCCTGAAAGCCTCCCGCAGTGCAAACCCTGGGGTCATGCGTGGATGGAAACTGCCCCCGGCGAAAAACGATACACTGGACCTGACCTTTCCTTTCACCGTTTCGGCCTATGACTTCACGGGCGTGGTGAGTTTTCTGAAGGAGCATTTTGATAATTTTCAGGATACCAGTCTGGGGGTCTTTATGGCTTTGGATACCGAGTTGATTCACGAAGGAAAAGATAAATTAGGCCTGCGCTCCAAGGTGGCTTTAGCGCCTTTTGATCTGGGTGTGACCCAAGATTTTCAGTTGACCAGTGCGCCGAGCGAAATTCCAGGAATTGATGAAGTCCGAATTATACTGAAACGCGAAAGTGGTCAACCCAAGGATTGGGAACGGTTGAACAAGAATTTACTGGATGATTTACGCAAACAGTTCTTGATTTGGCGCTCGCTACCTGCGGAAACGATGGAAAACTACCGGCAGGAAACCCTGGAGAAATTCGGGCGGGAACTGAGTGGAGAAGCTCTAGGCACTTCATCACGGCATGAGAGTGCAGGAGTGTTAGGGGCCGAAATCGCAGGATCAAATGCCTGACCGAGCAGCAGACAAACGGCACTGGTAAAAGCACCTGATTAGTTAAATGGCAGACGACGATCCCAAGCCTGAAGAGAACCAGAACGTGAGCCGCCGTCAGAAGGTGGACAGCGAGCTGGAAGAATTTCGTGGCTTGATGGAGGTGCCCTCAACGTTTGAGGACGGTTTCAGTTGGACGGCATTTGCCGGAGCATTATTTGTTGGGCTGATCATGGTTCCGGGAGCGATGTATATGGCATTGCTGGCGGGAGAGATGAGCATCGGACCGGCTGCGCAATGGGTGACCGTGATTCTTTTTATCGAAGCGGCCCGTCGTGCTCAGAAGAATGTCAAACGGGCCGAGATCTATGTTCTTTTCTTCATGGCCGGGACGGCGATGAGTATGCCGTTCTATGGTCTGCTCTGGAACCAGTTCTATATTCGGTCGGACGCGGCGCAGGCCAACGGAATTGCGGAGTTATTGCCATTTTTCTTTGCCCCGCCGCCTGAATCTGAATCTTACGGGCAGCGAACATTTCTGCATATTGACTGGCTTCCCGTCGTGGGCCTGGTCCTTTTTCAGTCATTTTTCAGTCAGCTCAGTAATCTTGTTTTGGGATACGGACTTTTCCGTGTGGCCAGTGATATTGAAAAACTACCCTTCCCCATGGCGCCAATCGGTGCACAAGGCATTATGGCGCTGGCCGAAGATGTTGGACAGCGGGCCAGTTCAGCGGACGGTCAGCGCTCGTGGCGCTGGCGCATGTTTTCAATTGGCGGCGCATTAGGTCTGGGATTTGGTGCGATTTATCTGGGGTTGCCCACATTGACAGGGATTGTGCTGGATTCACCCATTCAGATATTCCCTATTCCTTTTGTCGACTGGACACCCAAAACTGGAACGTGGCTGCCAGCAGTGGCGACAGGATTGAGCTGGGATCTGAATAATGTGCTCATCGGCATGGTATTACCCTTCTGGGCCGTGGTGGGGAGTTTCATCGGGTTAGTGGTGACGATTATTCTCAATCCGCTCCTGTTTGATCAGGGCATCCTCGTCCAGTGGACGCCGGGAGATAATACGATTGAAACGATGTTCAAGAACAACGTTGATTTCTACTTCAGCTTTCAGATCGGTGTATCCCTGGCGATCGCGGTAGCGGGAATTGCGGGGATCATCGTGCAGTTACGAAGACGGGCGAAAGAAGCAGGGCGCAAAAAATCAGTCGTCAAGCAGTCCAGTGTCCCTCCGGGCCGGGGAGATATTCCCACATGGATGATTATTGCGGTGTATGTGGGGGTGACCTCGACTTACATCATTGTTTCGATGGTGCTGCTTAAGATAGTCGACGGCCAGTATCACATGGGAGTTTTATTGGCGCTGATATTTCTCGGATTTATTTATACGCCATTTATCAGCTACGTCACGGCCAGGCTGGAGGGGATCGCAGGACAAGTCATCGAAATACCCATGATCCGCGAGGCATCCCTGATCCTAAGTGGATACAAAGGAGTTGCGATCTGGTTTTTGCCGATACCCATTGCGAACTACGGGATTATGACCGTTATGTACCGGCAGGCAGAGCTAACGGGAACTCGATTTACCAGTCTATGGAAAGCGCAACTCTTTCTATATCCGATTATTCTGGCTGCGATGGTGATCTTCGGCAGCTTTATCTGGAGCCTGGCCGAAGTGCCTTCCGCGGTCTACCCCTTTGCGCAGATCATGTGGGAACTGGAGGCGAATAACCGGAGTATTATTTTCAGTTCCACACTCGGAGGATACTCGATTTTTGAACAGGCCTTCAGCTGGGCCAAACTCGGCCTTGGGTTAGGTTTCGGGGTCCTGCTTTTCGCAACCATGAGTTTTGTGTCCGCGCCGGTTTTTCTCACCTATGGAGTGGTGCGTGGATTGGGGCAGAGCATGCCGCATCTTCTGGTTCCGCAGTTTATTGGCGCGCTGATTGGACGTTTTGTGTTCCAGCGCCGCTTTGGGAAACTCTGGCGTCAGTATATCCCGGTTATTGCTGCCGGATATATGTGCGGACAAGGATTAATCACCGTGGCATGTGTGGGTATAACCTTCTTGAGCAAAGCAGCGATTCAATTGCCGTTCTAAGGGACGTCCGCGACCATGGAAGTTTTAATATCAATCGAGCGCATTAACAAGGTATTCACCTTGGGCAAGCTGACGATCCATGCTCTGAAGGACATTAGTCTGGAGATTTATAAGGGTGAATATCTGAGTATCATGGGGCCGTCTGGCTCGGGGAAAAGCACGCTCTTTAATATGATTGGCGCTCTCGACCGGCCAACCTCAGGGGACGTTAAACTGGCCAATGTTGATCTGACGGCCTTGAATCGCCGGCAACTCGCATATTTCCGCGGGAATCACATTGGTTACGTGTTCCAAAGTTACAACCTAATTCACGCTTACAATGCGATGGATAATGTAGCGATGCCGCTACTGTTTTCTGGGATGGATCCGGAGAAGGCGCACAAAAGGGCAGAGGAAGTCCTGACCCAGGTGGGGCTGGGACACCGGTTGAGCCACCGGCCGGATGAATTATCCGGAGGTCAGCAGCAAAGGGTGGCAATTGCGCGTGCGCTGGCGAATCGTCCCAGCATAATTCTGGCCGATGAGCCAACGGCGAATCTTGACCTCAAAACGGGCGAAGAGATCATTGAACTGCTGAAGAAACTGTGTGTGGATGAAGGCGTAACGGTCGTCACAGCCACGCACGATCATAAAATGCTGGCGGCGTCCAACCGGATTCTCTGGATCCGAGATGGGCAAGTTGACAAGATACAGTCAGCGGAAGAAGCAGGAATTAAAGTGGGACGAATTGAGTAAGATCCCTGGAAAGGATGTCGATGGGAATCATGAGTGCATTGATTAATCGGATCACGAGCAGAATGAGCGCAGTGACCGTAGGGGCGGTCTTGGGTCTGAGCCCGGGCATATGCGAAACGACAAACAGCGCGGAGGACTCCGCCAATTGGGTAATCGTCTACGAAGAGGATTTCGAGAAAATCGAAGAAGGTTCGCTGCCTGACGGATATTTTGCCTTGGAAGGTGAATTTGAAGTCGCGAATCTGAGTGATGAAATTGATCCCGCGGCGGCTGGTAATGCAGGTAAAGTATTACGAATGGCGTCTGAGCCGCTCAGCGATTTCGTGATCGTTTTGGGTGAGCGTTTCGGGCCGGATATCGAAGTATCGGTCAAGGTCTATGCAGAAAAGAGCGGACGGCGTGTTCCGGCCTTTGGCGTGGGTGCCTTCGGGCGTTCAGGGCTGGTGGCAAAAGTATCGGCTGGGCAGCGTAAACTGGATTTACGCTATTTTGAGCAAGAGATTACATCCACCGATTTTGTGTGGGAAAGTGGCTGGACGGAGGTGCGGTTGAGGGTGACGGCGAATGGAGACGGAGAGAGCTGGCGAGTCCAGGTTAAAGCCTGGAGCGCTGAGCAGAAAGAGCCAGAAGAATGGACGCTGGAGCATGAGATAACGGAGGAACCCCTTGAAGGTCAGATTTCACTATGGGGAATTGCTTACGCGGGCAAGCCAATATATTTCGACAGTATCGCCGTTCGAAAACCAGCAGAATGATTTTTGACTTGACAGAGGGAAAGGAGATCCGCTTCTATCGCGGAACCTATGAGAGTCCATTTGCAACCGTGCCTCCGGTGCCGCTGCTTCCGCGGTTTTACGTTACTAAAAACTATCGTGACCTGGACGTTGGGGGCGGTTCTATGGCCTCTGACCTCGTTTTCCCAAGTGGAGGTCTCACCGCCGGAGTCGCCCGCGACTTCACAAATTACGACCCAGGAAATTGAGGCTCCCGTCGAGCGGGATGCAACCATTATTGTAGAGGCAGCGCGGATTCAACCGCGTGCCAGCGTCACGGGCTCAACGACGTCTTTTGACGCGCGCCAAATTGAATATAGTGGAATTCGTGAGCTCGCTGACATTGACCGCTTGACCCCGAATTTATTTCAGGTCGACAGCTCTACGCGTTCATTTGGAGATATCTTTACTCTGCGTGGGATCGGTAATACGCAGTTTTTCAGCACGCCGGGGGTAGTTCTGTATGTGGATGACGTTCCGCTCTTTGATAACGCATCATTTTTGACCGGACTGCCGGACATTGAATCGGTTACCGTTCACCGGGGACCACAAGGCACACGCTTCGGGCGAAATGCCGGGGCGGGCGTGATCGAAGTTCGCACTCGTCAACCGGACAACGAATTTCATTTCAGCGCGGAAGGGTTATGGGGTGATTTTGATACCCAGGAATATCGTGCCTCCTTATCCTTTCCCATCGTTCCGGATTATCTCTTCTTTGGATTCGCGGGATTCTACAGCAACAGCGACGGCTTTATTAACAATGATTTTCTGGAGCGCGAATATGATCAGCGTGAAGGAGCAGGGGGGCGGGCCATCCTCCGGTGGACTCCTACACCAGAATGGGATGTCAGTCTGACTTTCGGGCTGGAAGGATATGACGACGGATCCCAGCGTATTGTGCCGCTCGATACAACCGATCCGTTCACCGTTTCTTCTGATGTAGATGGGGAAACGGAGATTGTAAGGAATTACCAGGCCTTGCGCATTTCCGGGGAAGTTCCCTATGGACGTCTGCTGGCTGTTACTTCGCGCCAGGAATGGGAGGTCAATCCCAGTTTGATCGACCTCGATCTTAGTCCGTTGCCAATTGCTACTTCAACTTTTGAGCAGGAGTTGGAACGCTGGACCCAGGAAATCCGCCTGATGTCCCCGGAGGATTGGGAAACCTTCACCTATGACCTCGCATTTTTTGGGTTGTGGAGTGATACGGATGGCTTGGCGACACGAGGCATCTTCGGAGTGGATGAACCCACCGAGTTCAATCTGGAGGAGAGGAACATTGCGGTTTCCGGACGCGCTACGTGGAAACCAATCGATTTCTTTTCGATCGGGGCAGGTTTGCGGTTTGATCATACCCGCCGCACCCTGGATCGCCGGAGATTTCCCATCGAGTTTGTCCCTGATCCTGTGCTCGGTCCGTTCGGGGTATTTATTCCCGTCGAAGGCACCACGGCGATTGAGGTGAGGGACGCTGAAGAATTCACGGAGTGGGCGCCTGAATTCGAGGTGCGAGTTTTTCCATGTGAGACTCTCAGTATTTTTGGCCGTTACAGTGTAGGCTTTAAGCCCGGTGGATTCACCGCCTTTGCCGACAATCCGGAACTGGCGCAATTTGAGACCGAACGATTCGATTCCTTTGAAGTCGGGGTGGAAGGTACTGCCTGGGATGGACGGGTTCAATATGCCGCCACCGGTTTCTACTATGATATCGAAAACTATCAGGTGGAGCGTTCCGTTACTCCCACGGAGTTTCTCGTCTTTAACGCTGCGGAAGCGCGGGCGGCGGGCGCGGAAGTACAACTGGTCATTGAGCCGGTTGAAGGTTTGCGCTTTGAAGGCGGTTTCGGCTATACGGATATCAGTTTTGAGGAATATATCGACCCCATCACCGGTGAGAGCTTTATCGATAATCGCGCGCCTTTTACCCCGGACGTTACCTGGAACGTGGCCGCGCAATATCGCGAACCGAACACGGGACTTTTTGCCCGGGTTGAATTTGTGCATATCGGCGAGACATTCTTCAATGAGCGCAATGATGTCGCCTTCGCTGAGCCAGAGCATGGCATTCTGAACGTCCGCGCTGGGATCGACCGGGAAAACTTCGGGATTTATTTCGTTGGCGAGAATCTGACAGATGAAACCTATTTCACCAACCGGATACCGGATATTAACGCGGGCGTTGTGGCGCAACCACGGTTTCTTGGCGTCTTGGCGAAGATAAAGTTCTAGGAGCTTGCTCAGGGCCGGTAATGCGTTCAGATGAACGCTGAGCAAACGCTTCTGGTCCGCCGGGGCTGATCCGCCCGGTATGGAAAGTGCTCCAAGGGACGGAACTGTCTCAGGAGTATTTTCATGGTTAAGGCGAAAATCCAAGGAGCCCGGGCGTTAGGAGTGGCCAGCGCGGTATCCACCGCGACGGTGATCTATGTTTTATGGTGGTCCGTCTTCTTCGGGCTCACTGAAAGACTGATCCCGCTCGAGTCGAACTATCTGCTTTACGCTGTAATTGTCTGCGCCGGCGTATGCTGGAGAGCTTCGGTGTCAGAGGCCGGTGCGGGGGAGCCCGCGATGCGGAGGGATCTACGGCGTGATATCAGCGCAGCCTTCCTGCAGGCACTGGCGGGAATCAGTTTGCTGGCATGCTACCTTTTCCTGGCGCGCGATCAGCAATGTTCCCGGTTGTTTCTGGTGACGCTGGGGGTATTGCTTTTCGGAGGTTTGCTCGTTAATCGCCGGTATATCTTTCCGAAAATTCTACGGGAAGTGCTGAAAGGTCACGGTGCACCCCGCACGTTAATCATGGGCGAAGTGGAGCATCTTCGTGCGAACAGAGAATGGCTCCAGAAACAAGGGCGCCAGGGATTGGATTACATCGGCTATCTTTGCCCGGAGCAGACAGACGGGGCAGACTTTAGGGAACCCGCAATTGGCGGGATGCAAAGGCTCGGTGACTTGCATGATCTGGAACAGATCATGGCCGAAGAACGGCCAGTGATCATCATCTCATTTGATCCAAAGGCGACCGCACTGGATCTGCATTATCTCAAACATCTTTGTGACAGCCATGGTGCGCGCTATCTTCATGTGTGGGATTTTTGGAAAACCGCGCAATTGAATGCCTCGATTGAGGAGGAAGAGGGGCTGCATCTGGTGAGTTTCCGCCGGGAACCGTTGCTGTGTCCCATGAATCAGGCCTTAAAGAAGATGGTTGATCTCGTGATCTCCGCTCCTGTCTCAATCATCCTCGTACCATTTTTAGCGGTGCTCGTGTGGGTCTGCCAAAGATTTCAATCACCCGGTAGCCTATTGTTCCTGCAAGACCGGACGGGTCTTCATGGAGAGATATTCAAGATCGTAAAATTTCGGACGATGCACACGGGCGAGTATCTAGAATCAAAGCAGGCAACCAAAGACGACGACCGGATCTATGCAGCAGGAAAGATATTCAGAAAATTGAGTGTCGATGAGTTTCCTCAGTTCATCAATGTCATGCTGGGAGACATGAGCGTGGTGGGGCCGCGTCCGCATATGCCAGAGCATGATATTGAATTTGCCGCGCGGGCCAGTAAATACCGGATACGCATGCTTGTGAAACCGGGAATCACTGGTCTGGCCCAGGCACAAGGCAAGCGCGGGCTTATCGAGAATGATGAAGATGTGGCCGGGCGCGTGGAGTCTGATCTGGAGTACATCGAGAACTGGTCCTTGTGGTTAGACGGGAAAATACTGATGCAAACGGCTTCGAGCGTAATCGCGCCGCCGAAATCCGCTCACTAGCCTTGCCGCAGGGAGAAGACTTTCGGCGGATGGCAGTGTGGCTTCTGACTGCGACGGCCGCTTTAGCGACCCTGTTTCTACGTGGATGGGAGGACTCCTACGTCGGACCATTTCTGATCTTGGCGGGAACAGGGATGATTCTGGCAGGCCGAAGTAACGGAGTATCTGGGATGCTTTGGCTAGCTTACGTGGTCCTGATGGTCTGGTTAAGTTGCACATTTGGGAAAGCCAACCTAACGATGAGACCGGAGTGGTTTTTACCATTATCAGAGAATCCAGCCTTCCCAAAACCGAAAACGGTGAGCGTGGCTCCTGCTCTGTCTCTGTATTGGCTTTTTTTACTTGGAAGTAGTGGCCTGCTGTTTCTTTTTCTTCTTTCCCAACCCCTGAGCCCACGAGGGGCAGGAGCAATCAGCTATCTAATTGGTCTTGGATTGGCAGGTTACGCGGCCTTCTCATTGCTTCTGGAACTTGAAGGCTTCGAGTGGGTATTGGACGCGAGTAAAGATAGTTTTGGGCTTTTACCTAATCGGAATCACTCTGCGTCGCTACTCGCATTGGGCGCTATTCTGCTGACGGGCCACGGAACTCTTCACCTCATGAAAAAGCGTTACGGGGTTGGCGGGGTGAGCCTGATCGCAGTTTCCGTGATCATGTTTGCGTTGGCGGGAGTATCGTCATCGCGTGCAGGTATACTACTCACTTTGCTGGGGATTCTGAGTTGGTTGACCCTTCAAAGAATTCCGAGATGGAAAGTGCCTGTCCGGGTCACAGTTCTGGCGCTCACATTGACGTGTGGTATTACCTTAATGATTTCTGGAACCGAGTCTGGAAAGCGACTGAGAGACCTCGGTCAAAAGTTCATCGATGACACCGGAACTGATGGTGAAAAGACGCCGCCCATCGACTTCCGAATATGGATCTATCAGGATACGATGAAACTCATTACGGACGCACCGATCACCGGTTGGGGTCTTGGCACATTTCGATATGTGATGCCGTTCTATCGGGACAAATCTATATCATGCTCTGAAGCAATCCACCCGGAAAGTGATTGGCTATTGCTTGCAGCGGAGGGCGGCTGGCCTGCCGTTGCGCTATTGTTCTTCGTGATTCTGTATTTATTCTGGTGCAGCCGCAAGTTGCGGCACCGTCCTGAGTGGATGGTCATGTCGGCGGGGCTGTGTTCGGTAGGTGCAGGCCTATTGCATGGGCTGATTGATGTTCCGTTGCACCGGCCTGCCACTGGTTGGATCTTTCTGATCATCGCTGGGCTAGTTTTCGGACGGGCTCGACTTCAGGCTCATCAGAGAAAGCCTGCGGCATGGAGACTCTTCGAGACTCTTCTCTTTAAGGCCGGAGGTGCTTGCCTGCTGGCAGCTGGTATTTTTGTCATATGGGATGGGCGAAAAGACGTACCCAGATTAGGCGAGGGAAGTATTGGAACGCGCTCTGAGCAGATTCTAGAACTGTATAATGAAGGAAAGTTTCAAGCTGCTGAACACCTGGCAAGAAGCTCGATCCATTTACATCCAATGCACGAGATCTTTTACCAGCAACTTGGAACAATCATGGCGGGGGAAGAGGGGCGAGACGATGAAATCGACAATATTTTTAAAGTGGCGCGGCAACTGGATCCCTGGTGGCCGTTGATTGCTTTTGATCAGGGCCGCGTCTGGTTGGATATCGATTCCAACAGAACCCTCGAGCGATGGCGCGAAGCGATTGAACGAACTGCGCGATTGGAAGGAAAAATGGGGTGCATCAAGGTTGATTCAATTCTTCGTCAGATGCTAGTGGCTGCGCGCCGGCAACCAGCAGTCTACCGTCAGTTGTTTCACGAAACCATCGCTTCAGGAATACCCCATGCGATGCTGGAATGGGTCCGCATACATGAGGGACCGGTCGAAACCGTCGCTTTTCTCAGAATCACTGAAGAAGCAGGAACCAGCCACGAGCTTCTGGAATTTTGGTTCAGTAAAGGAGAGAAGAAATCGCTGCTGCAATTTCTCAGTCGGGCGACAGACGAAGAACGGCGGCAAAGCGGTATGATCTTTCCCAAGCTGTTAGTGGAGCTGAGAAACGATTTTGAGAACGCAGTTCACGAAGCCATGGTGAATTATCCCGCGATGGCAGGCTCCATTCAGAATCAGGATGAATCACCGGCGCTCAAACAAATAAGGGACCTTGAGGGAGCGGGAAATACAGTGGCAGCCAGACGGATTTATTCCGAGGCATTGCAGGGCAGAACAGACGCCGGGGTGATGCGAGTAGAGATAAAGCGTCGAATGGATTCTGGGGAGTGGTCAGGCGCGTGGGAACTACTTGAAGTTTACGCACGGGAGTATGCCGGAGACAGATAGGCACCCGAAGTCGAAATATCAGCGGACTACTGTCTCTTCAACGCCGGCGTCGCGCTGCGACCAGAACCAGAAAGACCGCGCCAACTAAAGCAAATGCTCCCGGTTCGGGATATGCTACGATCTGATACTCATCAAAGAACAGGGCATTGGATCCGGCTCCTGCCGCAACGCCATCTGTTAATTGAGTATCAGTCAAATACCACGAAGCCGCAATTTGATCAATCTGGTCGAAGTCCAGTGGCCTTGGGCCCCAGGTGAGAACCCGCGATGTGACATCAGCGAAATCAGTGGCATCAAGATATCCGCTGCCGTCCTCCTCTAGGAAAAGCTCGAGTTCATAGGCCGAGTCATAGAAAAGACCACCGTTTTTCTGGATGAGATCCCAGGAGGAACCGTTCCATTGCCGGACTGAAAACGCGAGAGCAGGTTCAGCCGGGCCTTGAGTCAGGCCAATCTCAGCCGTGGTCGATGGCTCAAGCAGAATCTCGAGAAGATTCTCTCCGCCGTTTGTCCGGAGAGTCCACGCAAAGGAATCGAGTGCCTCTTCTGGTCCGGATTCGCTTACAAGCATCTGGACACTGAAACTCATTTTATCGAGTCCGAAATAGTCAAAGTTGAGACTCCTGTAAACGCTGACCTCAGTGGTTTGCGGGTAGCTTCCAAACTCTGTGAAGAGCCCACCCACGGACGCATAATATTGGCCAGTGCCAAAACCGCCGGCTACTTCGCCAACATCGTTTGAGCCACCGTGAAAAGTAATGGGATCAATGGGATCATTGGTCATCCACTGTTGATTGACAGGATTAGTAAAGGGTTGTCCAGAAACGGGATCGCCCGGGTTTGCGCGGTCACCCGCCAGTAACGTGAGACCGGCATAGCCGTCCTCAAAATCTTCACGGAGATCGGTCGTTTCAAAACCGGTCCGGTAGGCAGCGAGTTGACCGAGCAGACAAGCGGACGGCGTGATGAAAATATAGATCAAAGATAAAGTCAGATGGGTTTTCATTTTTGTGTATGGCAGGGCATTCTCAAGGCCCTTCTCATGTCGAAGGATGTTAAAGTTGGGAAAGTTCAGGGGCTGATTACTGGTTTTTCCTGAGGCATTGGAGGCGGAGCTGGACGGCCGCGCCGAGCCTGACTCTGCATACTGCACGCTACCGTGAAGAGAATGAGCAGAAGTAGAGAAATAATTGAGCGCTGTAGTCTGTTAGGTTTCATGGCTGATGAGGTGATGGCATCTAAATTGCTGAGTGATTGCTGTCGTAACACGGGCAGAGGGCTTTGGCCTCCGCTTTCCGCGCGCCTGTGTGATGGCACAGCATCATGCAGCATATTGAATGCCAACACGTGAATTCGAAGCCGAAGACCACTTCTGCGGGGAAAAGTTTGCATAGTTGCAAGCAGCAACCCTTAGTTGTGAGCGGCCTGGCGATTGTCTTGTCTCTCATCGCCGGGATCCTCAGTGCTAAGGAAATCGGCACAACGGTGCGGGAACGAGAGTTTCGCAAGGTATGGAATGTAGAGGTGGAGGCAGATCGTTTGGTGCACGAGGTGCCGCGTGCGCCGAGGCGAGAAATCACTGAGGAAGGGGGTGAATTCTACGTTTTCGGGGAGAGAATTGGGGAAGCTCTGGAACCACGGTTGGAAGAAATCTTTCGAGAGCTTCCGGTATCTCAGAGCGAGGCCACACTCGACGCGATTGACGCACGGATAATAAGCCCGTCACAGCTACGACAGGAAGAAATTGATAACGTAAAGGGCGATAGTCCATTCACCTGGTCGCTCTTTCTGGAGACTGGCTGGGAATATGAAGATGTCGCAAGCGGAGGGGGAGACCAATTTAACGGAGTGAGCGACTCGAGCCTGTTTGTAGGCTTTGGATCGACACTCAGATATCGCCGTGAAGTAAGGCAGCTGACATTGGAGGCGATTTACTCAGGTGGTTACCGGTATTATCTGGACCATGATTATGTGAATGCATCCTCTGGTTTGGGAGGTTTGGCTCAGACTTTCGGGTTGGCGCTTGAAATGGAAGGGTCGCATTTGAGCTTACTGTCGCAGACACGAGCCAGTTATGGCTTCGGAGATGATCTGGAAGCGGGGTCTGGCACCCGGCGAATAGACTTCGGTCAGCAAATAGAACTGATCTTCGAGCCGGACGATTACAACCAAATCGAGTTGGACGTTAGCACTAGCTTTTCTTTGGTGAGCGATGGGAATAACCAATCACCAGACGATGAACAGGGATTGCCCACTCTGGACGCAGGATTGTTCTGGGAAAAGAGCATTAGTGATAAGACAAGCGTCGGACCGGGGATTCAGTTTGGTTTTGACCGGCAAAATGGCTTTGAGCGGCGATATGCGCAGGGTTTAATCGAGGCAAACTTCAGGCCGGGCGAAAAACTTGCTCTAGGAGTTGGGCTTGGGGCCACTTTTCAATCCTATGAAGGTGATCCCGCTGCGGATCCGTTTAGCTTGGACGGCTCTGAGGAGCAAGTGCAACTGGCTTACAGTCTGCAGGCAGATTACTCGCCAACAGAGAAGACCGCCATCTCGCTGCTCATTTCGCAGCAGGACAATCTGCGCTTTCCGGAAGTGAGAGTGACGGGTTCGGTAAACCCTCGCCCAACCCAGAGTTTCTCGCTGTCAGCTTACCGCCTCAGCGATGTGTCCGTGACTCAACCGGGGTTAGATCTTCGGACGACCGGAGTCGTGCTGGGTCTTTCGCAAACGCTTTTTGGAAGGACTACTCTATCGCTTACCGGTGGCTACGAAACTATAGAATATACGACAGCGAACACCGGAAACGAGGTGGATCTTGGTATTGAAAAAGACGGATACGGATTCGCTGCAATCGGCTTGACCTGGCAGATGAGCAGACGGCTTCAGCTTGACGCTTCGCTTCGTGCATCTACAGAGCGACCGGGGCCTGGCTCAGGGCAGCCTGGGGATAGTGAGAGTTCATTGATCTTCACGGGATTGACCAGACTGACCCTGAACTTTTGAACTCAAGAAAAGACGGCACGAAAAGTGCTTGGCCTAAGTCGCTATGACCTTTTTGTCTATCTCACGTCTGCTCGGATCTCTCCTAGCCCTTTCTCTCATCTTTGGCTCCTCATTTCTGTCTCATTCTGAAGAGACAATGCACATCGCGGCCGATGACGATGAGAGGAACGAAGAGGAAGAATCTCGCGCTACCTATACTCCGATTCCGAGTGATTATATTTTACGTAGCGGAGATACAGTAAAGATTACTGTGTTTCGTGAGGACGACCTCGCCACCGTCGCAAAGATTTCTCAGGACAATAGCATTCAGTTTCCGCTGCTGGGAGATGTCGTAGTCGGCAATCTCACAATTCGAGAAGCCCGTGAGCGGATTCGTGCTCTTCTAGATGCGGACTATATTGTAAGCCCTCAGGTAACGGTATCCGTGGAGCAGTTTGCTGTTCGCTCCTTTACCATTCTTGGTCAGGTGCGGAGACCAGGCATCTATCAGCTGCCCGGGGGAGGGGAGTACTCGCTGATGGAAGCGATTGGCACGGCGGGTGGCCTGGGACGCTCCGCCAATCTGAAAAAGATTCTGCTACGACGTCAGGTAGAAGGGCTCACAAAAGAATATGAGATCAATCTTAAGGAGATGTCCAAGGATACAGCGAGGCAGCTCTACCTGAAGAATGGCGACGTCATCACTGTAACTGAGACATGGTGGTAACAGATCGCAGGTACATTTCTAAAGCCCATACATCATGACAAAACAGGCTAGAGCAAAACATCTGACCGAACAAGTAGAAGAGGATGCAGCCATCTCATGGTATGAGTATTACTGCGCGGTCATGGAACGGCTTTGGATTGTCATTCTTGCCGTCATTGTATCAGGTATTGCAGCAATCGGCTTCTTGAGTCAGCAGAAAGAGAAGTACCAAGCCCAAGCGGTTCTTGTCGTAGAAAAGGAAAATGTTCAAGTTCTGAGTGAGGTCGAAGGGATTACGTCAGGCTCAATCTCCAGTGAGGATGTAATCAATACGATGGTGGATACTCTGAATGGCTTCACTTTCGCACACCGTGTTGCCACACGATTAACAGCGGAGCATCTTGAAGAGCTGGAACAGGGCAAAGGTGTGCCTTTTGAACCGCTGGAGCTGACCCAATTTCTCAACTATCAGGTCGCGTCCTCCTATCGAAGCGAAACCCGGTTGATTGATATATCCGTGACGCTAACGGATCCTGCGATGGCACAGTTAATTGCCAACTGCTATGCCAAAGAATATGTTGCATACGCTGTGGAACAGGGGACTGAAAAAGCACGACGTTACAATGCATATCTTCTTGCGGAAGCAAAAAAGCAGCGTGAAGCGATGCGGCTTTCCGAAGAGGCAATGCAGAGTTTCCGGGAACGCGAACGCTCTGCTTCCCTCGAAAGCATGCAGAAAGTGGTTGAAGAACAGCTTAATGATCTCACCACAAAGATCGGCGAACTGCGGGAAGACCTTGCACAACTCGAGCGCGATACAAAACGCGCTCGGGCTGTAGAAAATGACATGCCAGCACTGCTTCGTGTTCCTAGCGTTGCCGCGGAGGAACACGTTTCCCGCCTGACTCAACGCATCGCAGAGCAGAATCGGGAGTTCACGCTGTTAAAACAGCGTTACCGCCACAAACACCCAAAGTACATTGCGGCGAGGACGACTCTTGTCCAACTCGTCGCTCAACAGGAAAAGATCCTGACGGAGGCTGTCGGACTGCTTGAGGTTCGCCGGGAAGAGGTGAAAGAAACACTGGCAGACCTTAATGAGAAGCGGTCCGAGCTGCAGCAACGGTTGCTGACTGTAACCTCAAAGACAATTGAATACAATGACCTCAAGCGTGAACTCGAAACCGACCGTGCCATTTATGAGGCAATTCTGGAGCGCATCAAAGAAATCGATGTCGCTGAAGGCATCCTCGACTCTCCTGTAGAGATCCATGAATTGGCACAGCGGCCAAAGGTCATCATGGCGAACAGAAACCGTACTCTGATTGCTTCCATTTTTCTCGGCTTCGCTGCGGGTGTGGGAATCGCGATCGGTCTACATTTTCTCGATGCGAGTGTCAAAACCGTGGATCAGGCAGAAAGACTAACGAGATTGCGCGTCTTGAGTACGATTCCGGATGTTAAGGTGAGCCGAGGAAAACACGACGAGCACCAAACCATCTCGTCTCTGATGGCCGAGAATGCGTCTGTCCGAGAAAGTTTTCGAACCCTTAGGACGGCCATCAATCTGGATCTGAGTCCGTCCGAGGGTGGACGTGGTCTGACCATGCTTATGACAAGTGCTGTACCCGGAGACGGCAAGACGTTCTGTAGCTGCAACTGCGCCATCGCCTGGGCGCAGAACGGACAGAAAACTCTTCTGGTGGACGCGGACCTAAGGCGGCCGACGGTTTCAGATTCTTTTTTCGGCCGGGCCCTTGTTCCAGGCCTGGTTGATGTTCTCGAGGGCACAGTTGGATGGCAGTCAGCTATCTATGCTTCCGAGATTGAGAATCTTGATATCATGCCAGCGGGTAACATCTCTGATCAGCCTCTCGAACTACTTTCCAGTCACCAATTCCAAAATTTTCTCGATGATGCGGCAAAATCCTATGACCGGATCCTGCTGGATTCTCCTCCAATCCTGGCCGTCAGCGACACCCATGTCTTGTATAGCAAAGTTGACGCCGTGATCCTTGTGATCCGGGCCTTTGAGACAGGCCGGAAAAGCGTCGACCGCTGTATTCAACTTTGCAATCATCTTGGCGATAATGCATGCGGAGTTGTGCTGAATGCGATGCCCACCGGACGGAAAGGGTACTACGGATACTACTATTCCGGTAAGTATTACGGTGAATACTATACTTCAAATCAGAATGCCAAGAGCAAGTAGTCAGCCTGCTTCTTGCGAATGTATAGCCTTGTCGCGCTCCGCCGCACTAGCCGTGAGAGTAGAGAGAAAACAGCTCGATAAAGAATGTGGCATAGTCCGTGCTCAGAAGAAAGCCGAGCATCAACAAACTTTCGACCACGCACTATGTATCTTTCATCGTCATCAACAATCGGCGGGCTTTCTAAACCTTCTCACGCAGCGCTCTTCGCCAGCAGACTTCTGCTCATCGCATTAGTTGTAGTCGCGATCTTCGCTCTAGAAGAGTTTTTCGTCCGTTCTGCCAGTGATTCAGGGATCACGGTAATCGCTAGATCCTTTCTCTGGCTGATCGGCTTTGGTTTCACAGGCTACGTCGCTTCTGGTGTGGCAGCACTTCTGAATCCGCGGCAGGCGGTCTATTTCCTTGCTGGAGTAATGCTTCTTCCCATTCTGCTTCTCGCCCTTTTGTGGAAGGGAGGTAGTTCCTCGCTCCTGTTTGACCTCTTCCTGCTTGGAGTGACTTGGGCTGGTTGTGTTCATGGATTCGGGCTCGGTTTGCTGGAGCGGGAACTCACACCTTTATTTCGCGAGATTAGAAACATCGGCGCGGCAGGAGGTACCCTTGAGTTCCACCGGAAGAGCAATCGGGCTTTCCCGTCGGGATCTATGGAAAGCGCTTTGAATTGAAACTTTACACGCAGGAAATCGCCCTAGGTCTCCATGTGACTCTCCTCACACACCATGAACAGTCGAACTCAGCGTTGGATTGCTGGTCTTGGTGAAGCACCTAAGCGCTTTTGCCATCTTCGCTTTGGTAAGATCGGTGGTATTCTGCTGAAGTTTGTGAGTCTGCAGACGATCACTCAGGCGCTACAGGTTCTCACCGCGTTATTGGTCATTCGGCACATGGCGAAGGAACATTACGCATGGTATACGATTGCTTTCGGATTACAGGGCAGTCTATCGTTGCTCTCGCAGATTGGGGTAGGGGTTGGAATTCACGCGTTGGGTGGACAAAGAATTGGCAACCGAACCGCATTTGGCGAGGTGATAGCAGCCGCGAAACGTCAGCGGCTGGTGCTTCTGGGATTTACCCTGCCAGTCTGTTTACCTGTATACTATATGCTTTTGGCCAAAGCAGGAGCACCCTTCGCCATTAATCTTGTCATGCTTGGATTGATTGTGGTCATGCTTTTGCTTGAAATCTCCGCACAGATGGCAAGCTCACCTTTCGCCTTGGCAGGACGTTATAACGTGACTCAGGTCTACTTTGCCGCCGCTCAAACCACCCGGTTCGCGTTGATTGGGACTCTTCTTCTGCTTGGATTGTTCCACCCTATCTGTGTTCTGCTCGCGGGAATCGCCGCCACCGCGGCTATGGTTTTTGGCTACCTTTTCCCTAAGACTAATGAATACTTTGTCCCTGAAGTCGCAGTGTCGAAGGAAGTAACGAAAAAGTTCTTCCGATTTTTCGCTAATGGATTACCAAATGCGTTGAATGCAATCTTTCAGGCGCAGATCGCAGTGCTCTTGATCGGCATTTTTGGAAATGCCAGCAGCGTGGCTGACCTGGGCGCCTTGACACGGCTGGCGCTTCTGTTGGCGGTGCCACAAGCTATCATTGACACAATCTTCCGACCTCGTCTGGCCGCAGAGAAAAGTGCGCAGAACTTGAAGCGCCTGTGGACACTGGTCACGCTTTTTGGCTTAAGCGTTGGTCTCATATTCTTTTTAGGAGTCGTATTCTTTCGAGGGTACATCGTCATGATTCTGGGCGAACAGTATGAAACTCTAGTTGAACCCATCGTGATGTATGCAGCCTATTTAGGGTTTATCATCGCTTCGTCGTCTTGCTTGCTCGTTATTAACTCTCGTGGCTGGCTCCGGCATACTTGGGTGGGTCCTTTCGTCATTATCGCAGCTCAGGCTCTGACCATGCCATTTGTCGATCTGAGTACGATTGAGGGTGTCATCATAGTCAGACTCGTTGGAGATCTGGCGGGGTTTACCCAAGGTTTGGTTTTTCTCCGTCGCGGATTCCAGGGTAAGGGAGATCTATAAACATAAATCTATTAATCACGATGAGGCAGTGTCTCAATGAACATTTACAGAATCTTCACCCTGGCCAATCGGCAAGTGGCGTTGCAGTTCCTCGCCATGGAGCGGTCACTTCGGCAATCTGGGTGTGACCTTCCAATTCAGGTAATTCCTTTTGACGATGACCTATTCGCTTTGCCCAAGGGAAGCGAGTGGGTCGTGGAGTCCGCATTCTTTGCGAAATTGGACAAGCTTGGCGCAGTTTCTCATTGCCGCAAACTTCTTGCTCTAACACAGCCCAATGCCGCATTCTTTGACGCGGACATCATCCATTTAGAGAATCCAGAAAACGCTTTAGCACTCTGCGAGAGCAGGGAGGAGATCATTGTGGCGGATACGGAATGGATGAAAGCCCGGTGGACCTTCACGCCGGAAACGAAGGCTCTTTATCAGGCTCAATGCTCTACGTGGATTCTGCGCAATTTTAACACGGGTTTCTTCTGTCAGCAAGAGCCAGTCATCGCGTTAGACTCATGGACAGATCTGCTCGACGATACTCTGATTGAATTGCTCCGAGGCCATGGTCCAACACCTGGAGAGCAGTCCGCTATTAACTACCTTGTCTTTAAGTCTGCTCGAGTGATTCGAAATCTTTGTCTGCCACCGTGCGAAATGGAATCAACCATGGCTGTTGACTATCCTGAGGAATACGAAAGCCTGCTGTATCGTTCCGAGCGCAGACCGTTCTTTATTCATTTCGCAGGGCCGATTCTTTACAGTGATCACCCGATTCAGGCTGAGTTTACAAAATGGTTGACCAAGAGTGAACTGCAGCGGTGGAACAGTGAACGCGAGGCAAGAAGACGTCTCAATCGTCGGAAGTGGCCACTCCAGGTGCGCTTTTTAAACAACCTCTTAAAGTTAGTAGGTCCTGACTATCACGTTCTGCCCCGTTCCGCCTAGAGGGTGATTAGTGTTTCCCTACATTGGCATCGTATCTGCTCTAAAGAATAGCTGAGCATGAAAGGAGATATTCTGATCTGTAGCAAGAGGCTGCCAGACTATATCGGTGGTTTGGCTTCTTACCAGCGCTTACTCGGTCACCTGCTGCGCGAAGCGGGCTATCGAGCCAGATATCTAGCTTTGGAAAATGGAAGAGCCAACCGTCTGGAAAAATGTGTGCCCATCGATCTTGAGGCCATCCAGATTTGCGGCTCCGGCAATCTTGAATTCTGCGATCGACTCGCCGGTAGACCACAAGCTCACGGCTTCATGGAGTTATACCTTCAGAAAGTTTTCTCTCAGCACCTCAAAGAAGCAGTTTCTGAACGTCCGGACATCGTTCATTTCGTTGGTACAGGGTGGGATTATGTGGGATTTCCCCTTGCTACTTTTGCCAGAAGTGCAGGCGCAAAATTCACCGTATGGCCTGCAATCCATCCCGGAAGCTGGGGTGATGATAAGATTGATCTCCGACTTTACCGAAAAGCAACCAATGTTTTTTGCCAGTCAAGGTTTGAGGCAGACTTTCTCAGAGATAAAGGTTTGAGCAGTGAGCGTCTTATTGTCACAGGTTTACCCCCCAGTAGTATGCCTGTTGGTGATGGGGTGAGGTTGCGCCTGAAGTTAGAGATTGCTCAGCGGCCGACCGTTTTCTTTCTTGGCCGGCGGTGTGAAAGCAAAGGATATTCTGCTCTCAAACGCGCTTTTCTGAAAGTCATTGCGAACATTCCGGAGGCCGTCCTCGTGGTAGCCGGTCCCACTGATTCGCTCATTGACGGTGAGCGGGTTGATATACCGAAGGATAATTTCAGAGACCTTGGCGTGATAGATGAGCAAACCAAAGCGGACGCTTACGCTGCCTGTAACATTTTTTGCCTTCCTTCTGCTCACGAAAGCTTTGGGATCGTATACGTCGAAGCATGGTCCTTTGGTAAACCTGTCATTTGCGGTTCTGCCCCGGCTAGCCGTGAGTTAGTTGAGCACGGCGTAACCGGACTTTGGAGTGACCCGAATATACCCGACACTTTAGCTGACAGCATTTCGTCACTGCTGCAGGACAGCGAGAAGCAGCGTCAGCTTGGCGATAATGGCCGACGACTCCAGCATCGAAAATACACCGCCCTTAAGACGCTACAATCTCATGTGGAAGCGTGGTTCAAGGACTAGTAGCGGCTAACTGTATGACTGTCTCAATCATTATACCCACCTGTCACCGCCCAGGTTTCCTTAAGGAGAACCTGCTTCAACTTGTTCCCCAGCTTTCTCAGTGTGACGCGGCGGTTGAAATTATTGTTACGGACGACAGCCGCGATAACAGAACAAGGGACTTGATCAGGCAGGGGTTTCCGCAGGTGAAATGGATTGCAGGTTCACGCACCGGTCCAGGTCCAAATCGAAACCACGGAGCAAGGCATGCAACGGGGGAATGGATAATCTTTCTTGATGACGATGTGATTCCCGGAAAAGGCTTTCTGCAAGCCTACCTGGATGCATTCCGCCAACATGGAGATCAGAGTGGCGCCTTTTCCGGAAAGACTGTTTTGACTCCAGCTTGTCCTTCCCTTCTATGGGAGGGGCCGCATAATCCAGACTGCAGTGCATACTGCTCGACAAATTGGGGATTTCGGCGTGAGTTTTTTCAAACGATCGGCGGTTTCGACGAACGTTACACAGGTGCGGGTGAAGATGTGGAACTCGCATCGCGTATCGTTGAGCAGGGAAATGCTTTTATTGCCGTTCCAAAGGCCGAGATCACTCATGAGCCGCGGCCGGTCCCCACGGCGAGAAAATTAGCAGAGCGGTGGGAGTCTCGCGTGATTCAGGCCCTGGACCGTGGAGCAACTCCCACATGGATTCTCTGGCGTCTCCCTCTTCACGCGCTGCTCGTGATAAAAAGTAGATTTAAGGGACAGAGAATGTCTTCCGATAATTCAAGAGCCGCCACTATTTTTGCAAAGGAATGGTTTCTTCTCTGTTGGTTATTAGTCGGATGGCTTAAAAAATGGAGACAGGAACCACGGAGCGCCTTCTGGGCCGAAGCAGGGAAAAACAGGGTTACTCCCCTCCATCTCGGTATCTAGTCTTTCGTCATGAGAATTGCAGCCACAGGATTCGTTTCTGAGAAAGACGGCAGTGTCAGTGCCGCTAATGCTCTCCTGTTGCGGGGCCTTTTAAGCAGGGGCCATGAAGTTCACTTTTTCTCGAAACCGAGTTTTGTTGACCCACGACCGGCGATTGGTTTGGCCAAAGGATTCCGCTTCTTTGATGTCACAAATTCTCTGGCCGATTCGTTTCGGAGAAACGTCTCCCGGTTTCCCGGTATAGGATTTGCCGCGACTCAAATGGATGCGTGGTCCTACAATCGCTTGCTTGTTAAAGCTATTCGGTGTGCTCACCAGCAGTATTCATATGATCTGGTTCTATGGATGGGTGACTTTGCCAGAGGTTATGTGCATGGGATACCCTCGGTAAGCTTCGCACAGGGCGCCCCCGGAACCGATGCACGGTCCATTATGCGTCATGCCGATCAAGTCGAGCAGGTGGCAGGTAAACTCCGCCGAATCAGATGGTGCATTCTGTCACGTCTCAGGCTTTCACCCTTTGGGCTGCCACCCATGCGCTATTCTGACCATTTTATTGTTGGCAGTTCTGTGTCTTTAGAGTGCCTTAACCAGATGTATGGCATCAATAGCCGGCGCATCTCGGTGCTGCCTTATCCAATTGATCTTGACCTATTTAATGTACCTTCACGCATACATGATCAGCAGATCCACCCCAATTCGTTGAAGGCCCTCTGGTTGGGGCGATTTGTACCGCGAAAAAGATTAGACTTGTTTCTGGACGGTGCCAGGCAGGCGATCCAGCACGGTTGTGATCTGAGGATTACAATTGTGGGAAATGATGGTCTCATCCCGGGATATCAGAAACTAATCGATGCTTTTCCTTTTCCCGAACGCCTCATATATCAAACGAGCATCCCCAGGGAGGAGGTGCCAAAGTTAATGGCCGCGCATGACCTCCTTTGCCAGCCCAGTGAAGATGAGAACTTCGGGTCTTCGGTAGCTGAGGCCCAGGCGTGCGGACAACCGGTTATCATTGGCCCATCAAACGGTAATCGTGATTATCTTGCACCAAAGGATTACATTCTTGAAGATTACTCGGCAAGCGCGGTCTGCCATGCATTCACTCGCGCTTACAAACTGAAGAGCGAGGGTAACTTATCTGACGCGAATTCATCGTGCCAACTGGCAGAAGAGAAATTCAGCACGAAGTCAGTCGTTTCTGGCCTGGAAGCTATTCTTAAAAACGTAGCGGGCTTTGCGGACTCCAGAAAGGATGCTGTCGCGGAGGTGTCTTCATTGTCACAGCCCTGTTAGGCAAAACTTCTCCACATTGAGAAATCTGGCAGGAAAGATGCTATGACAATTCTAAGACTAAGTTCTCATGCGGAAGCTAGTGGGGTTTACTCATGCCTATCAGTCTCAAAAAACTTCTTATGGTTTCTCCTCAGGCCAATCTTGGTGGTGGCGCTGAGCGTATGATGGAAGATTTCCTTTTGGGCCTTTCTATTGATTTCAAGGCTACTCAGGTAAAAACAGTTTTCTTGAAGGATGGCCCTTTTGTTCCACGACTGCGAAGTCTGGGATTTGATGTGGAGATCATCGGCAAGACCCGGTTAAGCCGCCCGTGGACCTGTTGGTCTACTTTCTGGAAACTGAAAGCATGCGCGGAAAGCTTTCGGCCTGATGTGATTTTTTCCTGGATGGCTTACGGCCATCTTTTTGGCGGCTTGCCATGGTTGAGGCCATCACACCGGAAGATCTCTTTGCCACGTTGCTTCATCGAGAACGATCGAGTATCTCCCCGGCATCA
>CAZUPP010000026.1:23539-54480 GCA_964622095.1 uncultured Verrucomicrobiales bacterium | reverse complement strand
AAAGCAGGGGGAAATCGAAAGCTGGACGGTGCAAGGATTGTTCATCTCGCGGCTGAACTCAGCGCAGTTCCACTTTTATCAGGGGCAACTCCAGGAGATTGAGCTGCGCTATGGTAAAGATCAGTGGTCCGCGAAGAAATTCGAGCGTCACTTTAAAGATTACCGGGCCATGCTGGTCCACAAATATGGCCAGCCCCGGGTGAATCGTGACACCGCAGAGAATGGCGGAGTCAAGCAATTCACCTATGCCTGCACCTGGGAGGCGCCGGGGGCGATTGTCCGTCTCGTGTATTTTTCCGCAGAGCAGGGCCAGAATGTTTATCGTGAAGTCAGTGCTCATGTCAGCCGGACTACTGCCCGTCTGGTCGCAGCCGCTGAAGCACCCGCGGAAAGCGAATCCGCTTCGTCCGGATCGACCGGGGAGACCGCGAGCTATCAGGATTATCCGGATGTGGATGTCAATCTGCCGGTCGATCCTGAGGTTCCTGCGATGCCGGAACTCGAGATGCCCGCGCCCGGAAATCTCTTTGATGAAGCCACCATGGCAGCAGAAGAGATCGCGCAGATGGAGAGTGCGGCTGAGATCGCGGCGGTTCAAGGTCAGGGAGGCGCTCTGGACGGCGAGCAGAACATTCATCATCGCCCCGTCACCCAGCGTGCCAAAGTCACCGCTGCGAAAAAGGATGAGGACTGAAGGCCGAAGAATCTCTCCTTTCAGGTTGGCTCCCGCACCGCAATCAGATTTGCTCAAGCATGCACACGGCGAATGAAGTCATCATCCACGCTCCCCTCGACCGGATCTTTGACGTAACGACGGATCTTGCCCGGTGGCCCGACCTACTGCCGCACTACCGGTTTGTGAACTTCCTCAGTCAGGAAGGCGACCGGTGCCGGGTGGTAATGGCCGCCAGGCGCGGCAGATTGCCTATTTCCTGGACCTCTGACGTAGAGATTGATCGGGAAAAGAAGGAAATGCGCTTCACCCATCTGAAGAAGTGGACGAAAGGGATGGTCGTGGTCTGGCACTATACGCCTCAACCGGATGGCCGCGTGAAGGTGCAGATTGTGCATGATCTCAATTTCCGCTGGCCACCTTTGGCCCCCGTCGCGGAGCCGGTGATTGGAGGCTTTTTCATCGAGCACGTGGCAAATAAGACTTTGAACACCTTTAAGGATATCCTGGAGAAAGAAAGCGGCTCTCCTGATTCCGGGGAGCCTCTCCAGACATGAGTGGGATCAATTCCGGGAATGGCAACCGCGGGCCCGGGCGGCGCCGGGTGGTAATCACAGGGCTTGGGGCCTTAACCCCGGTTGGAAACTGCGTGGCCGACTCATGGGAAGCTTTGAAGGCCGAGAAAAGTGGCATTGGGCGTTTACAGGCTTTTGACCCGTCTGAGTTGAAAGTCTTTTCCGCCGGCGAAGTGAAAGGCTTTTGCGCGGAAGACCATTTTGATTTTCAGCGGCGCAAGCGCATGGACCGCTACGCCCAGTTTGCCGTCGTCGCGGCCAAGGAGGCTTTGCAGGATGCGGGGCTGGATTACCGGCCGGACCGTCCTGTCTACAATGCCGGGGTCAGTTTTGGCACTGCCCTTGGTGGGGTGGCAAACGCCGAAGATGAGCACTGCCGTTTTCTTCAGGACGGCCCAAAGGCGGTCAACAAAATGCTGGCCCTCCAGGTTTTCGGTGGCTCAGCGCATTCCAATATCGCAATTGAATTTGGCTTGCGGGGCGTGGGCACGACAAATTCCAACAGTTGTGCGAGCGCACCGATCGCCTTCGGGGAGGGTTTGCGCTACATCCGCGATGGCATGGCCGATGTCATCGTCGCCGGGGCAGCCGAGACTCCGCTGAAGCCTTTAACTTTTGGCGCCTTCGCTTTCATTCGCGCGATGAGCCGCTGGAACGATCTGGAGAAGCCAGAGCTGGCCTGCCGGCCATTTGATCTTAAGCGTGATGGTTTTGTTATGGGCGAAGGCGCAGGATGTTTGATTCTGGAGAATCTGGAACACGCTAAGGCCCGCGGGGCCAAAATCTACGCGGAACTCAGCGGTTATTTTCTCAATAACGACGCCTTTCACATGACGACCAATCTGCCCGGGGGCGAAAGCGCCATCGAAGCGATGCGTCGTTGTCTGGATGACGCGAGGCTCACGATCGATGACATCGATCACATCCAGGCTCATGCCAGTGCAACTCCTCTAAATGACCGGACCGAGACTTCCTCCATCAAGAAGTTTTTTGGCGAGGACCGTGCCCGCCAGATCCCAATCAGCGGAACCAAAGGCTACACCTCCCATGCTCTTGGAGCGACGGGTGCGTGGGAAGCGATCTTTTCGACGCTTAGCCTGCGCGATGACTGGCTGCCGCGAACGATTCATTGTCAAACTCCTGACCCGGAATGTGATCTGGATTACATCACGGAACCGGGCGGACGCAAAGCGGTGGTAAACCACGTTCTGAATAATTCCTTTGGCTTCGGAGGAATTAACAGTGCCATCGTCATCAGCCGGTATAACGGATAACGTCTTCGGATTCCTGGCGGCGAATTATCGGCGGTTCATTCGCCAGAAAAGATAAAGGCCAAGCCCGATAAAAAGGAAGTTTGGCAACCAGATAAGAAGATGCGGCAGGGCACTGACGTCGTTCTTAAATGTTTCTACGAAAATGAGCAGCACAAAATAAGAAAAAGCGATCCCCATTGAGATCAAGAATCCGATGGATGTTTCCTTACGGTGCGCTGTGATTGCCAGCGGCACCCCGAGCAGGGCCAAAGCAAAGCCTGCCACGGAAAAAGAATATCGTTTTTGAATCTCAAATAATACCGGCATTGCGCCCTCGAAATCTTCGTCGATCTCCCCTGCTTTTTCGTCTGCCTTACGTTCTTTCAGTTCGACGGAAAGCTCGTTGATCGTCATATCACTCAGGCCCAGGCGTGTTTCATTCTCCTGATAGAATTTTTCCATCGGCACCGGGAAATACCAGGTTTCACTGCTTCCCCGGGTAATTTTTCTTTCATCATTAGGATCTTCCGGATCGCGCTTGAATACATTGGCGTCTTCCAGCTCCAACTCGATGTTATTTGTTTCCTCATCGACGATTAATTTCCCCTCCTGCGCGACAATGATTTCCATGGCCGTGTTGTTGCCATCACCCTGTTGAATCACCTGGACGTTATTCAATGTCCGGCCGTCGCGGTCGCCGATATAGATTCTTTTGTCCGGGAAAGCAGTAATGATCTGATCCTCTCCAAAAAGCGCGAGTGGATTGTCCTTGGCGATCTGACTGAGTGTCCGCTTCATGCGAGCCTGTGCCTCGGGAGCGATCTGGATGTTGATCCAGAGACAGATCGCACACATCAGCGCGGTAAAAGCGAAAATCGGAATGCACAGCCGGGCCACGCTGACTCCCAGCGAACGGAGCGCAACTAGTTCATTATCCGCCGAGAGCCGTCCAAAAACCAGAAGCACCGCCGTCAGCAACCCCCAGGGAATGGTGAATGTCAGAGAGAACGGCAGAACGAAGGCCATAAAGTTCAACACATAGCTGAACTCGACATCGGTCTGTACGAGCACCTCCAGGAGCCGGCGGAAGATGTTGGCCAGCACAAGCACCGTGCTCAGCACGAGCACGGCGAAGAAGAAGGTGACGAAAAACTGTCCGAGGATGTAGCGGTCGATCAGCTGGAGCCGTGGAATCTTCATCGATCGTATCAGAGCACAAAATAGGCAGGGTTGGCGCCCGCGCGAACGGAAAACGCCGGGTTCCGTGACTCAAAGCAAGTAGCAATGCACCTGCCGGGGCTTCAGGCAAAGCAAATCAAGAGGCAAAACTCCGCGCGTAAATTGAATTGCTTCAGGTGCCTTGAGCTTTCCACTATCGCCGCATGACCCAGGAAGAATTGCAAGGCCTCTCCAGGCCCGATCTCTCAAAGCGCAACATCGCCAGCCATCACTATCGCAAGGCGCAGGCACATAAACTGGAGGACTTCTCCCTGGATGAGCAACTGGTGATCAGGCAGCTCTACCAGCAGACTCATGAACTCTTCAACCTGACTGATCCGGATGAACCGGATAAGGAAGCACAGGCCAGCCGGATTACGGACTTTCTTAAGGCCGCCGAGTTCCTGCTGCTGGAAGATCAACTCATCGCGATGGTGGACGAGGCAGAGGGGGCAGAACGCAAGCGGTTGATCTCACAGTTGGTCGCCGGGCCGCTTGAATCGATCTGCGCTTACATCGTCTTTACCCGAGCAGGAAGCCTGGAGCCGGAGTATGTGAGGGAGCTTTACTATCGTAGCCGGGACCAGTTGAAGATCATGCGCATGCTCATCCCGGATCTGGACCCGGAAGGGCGTCAGAGGGATGAAGAGAAGCGTCTGCACAGCATTGATCTGCTCCTGGAAAAGTGGAAGTCCAGCGTCTACCAGACCCACGCCGGTGAGATGGAGGTGAGCTTTGAGCCCCATTACCACGGTGATGTGGCTGAGCGGTGCGTGGATTTTGCGGAACTCGACCGGATCTTTTACCACATCGTAAACCACGCCGCAGCCCACGCGGGGAACAAGAATCTGAGGGTGAGCGTGGCCCGGGCCCCGCACGGGAAGGATCTGATATGGGCCTTCACGAAAACTGTCACCCCGGAGCGGAAGGCACAGATCGCGGGGTTCAGAAAATCAGGCGAAAGCCTTTTCAGCCATCATCAGTCTCCTCACAAAAGACTGGACCTGGCCATTGTGGCCGATGCGGTTTCCAACGCCTATGGGTTCAATGAAGACTCCGAAGTGGATGCGGAAACAGCTGGGTTCTACGGGTATCAGCTCAATGGCGACCAACTGACGATCTGGTTCCATTGGCCGGCCTTGGAGGAATGAAAAACAGCCGAAGCTTTTGTCTATTCGAGAGCTTCTTTGGCCTTCTCCATATCCAGCCATGCCCGTGCCCTGGCGATGTCTTCGCTATCCGCCGCATCAGGTTCGCGCTGAGAGGTCGCCTCAATGAACCCTTCAACAAGTGAACGAGCGTCGTTTGTCCGGGACTGAGCCAGCCGCGTCTCAGCCAGCCAGCGGCATATCTCCCAGTCCGCACGGGCCAATTGACGGGCAAAGTCATCATCTGCTTCAGCGGCGGGCAGGACGGCGTCCGGATACTTTTCTGCCAGGCGCAAGGCGTCTTGGAGCCGGTTATCTTGTCTGTATCTCTCAAAAACGGCTACCCGCAGGCTCCACATGCCCGCGCTGGAGAGGTCAATCGGCCCCAGGCCAGCCGGGATCAGGTCTCCCGAGGCGGTTTCCTCCAGGGCCAGGGAGGGGTCTTCATCAAGGAGATAGGAAAGAAGCGGTTCCGCGTCTGTGTAGGCGCCACTCCGGTAAAGCTGGCGCAAGATATGGCGGGCCTGCGAGCGCTGTCCTCGCTCCCGCAGAAAGGTCACATACTCCTTCGCCAGCTCGTGCTTGCCGGGAATGGAAAAATCCGGCAGGGCCATCCGGTAAAAGAGGTCAGCCTGTTCCGCGTCGCCCATTTCTTTCCAGCGCCGAGCCAATTCGTCGGCACGCACGGGCATGAGATAAGCATGCCAGCGCAATGTTCTGATTTCTTCGCGGGCCTCTGCTTTCCGTCCTAGAGAAAGCAGAATCTCTCCATGAAGAAAGCGAAGCTCCATCTTGGCTGGGGATAGCTCTCTTGCCTCTGACACGATACGCAGGGCTCGTTCAGGATAGCCCTCCTTGAGCAGGTGGCGGCTCAGCTCATCCGCCTGGTCGAGCCGGCGCCCGGAAAGATCATCCAGGTAACGGGTGAGGATCTGATCTAACCGGGTGGTATCTCCGATCTCTGCCCAGACGCGGGCAAGCAGGATGGCTGGGCGCGCATCGTCAGGTTCACGGCGCCATTCCGCTTCCAGTTCTTCCGCCAGTTGGGGCAACCGCCCGAATTCGTCTGCCACCTGAAAGCGCACATCATCCAGGCTCCTCATGGCCTCCCGCGAGAGCCGGGCCTGTTCCTGCCAGCGCCGGAGATGCTTCAGAAGATCCTCATAGTCCGCCCCGTCCGGACGGTATTCAGTCACCAGCGCCTTGAGCACAAGTCCGGCCTCTCCGGCCGGCAATTGCTTCTGAGCGGCGTCCTGTAAAAGGGTGCGCGCCATCTCCGGCCTCCCAGAAACTTTGAACGCGTCGGCCAGCTCAAGGGCCTGGTAGGTTTCAAATTGTCCGCGGAGAAACTCACCTGCCACCTCAAAGGCACCTTCTACATCCTCAGTGCGCAGTTTGGCTTTCGCCAGGGCCGGAAGCAGTTCATGCCTCGCGTAGTATCCGGGGATAACGGATTCCAGGTGGTTAACCGCTTCATCTTCACGTTCCAGAGCGGCCAGACTTTCTGCCATCCAAAGATGCACCATCGGTTCTTCTCGCACCAGATGGCGGCAGTAACGAATGGCTTCTTCATGAAAGCCGCGCCGCTGAAGCACTTGAATGAGCAGCCGCAGAACATCAGGCTTATAGGGAGGATCAGCCAGTTCCCGGGTCAGGAGTTCCTGTGCCTCAACGAGTTGACCGAATTGGACGTGGGCGTGGGCCATCGCCAGAAAATTTTCCTGCCGGATCATGTTCTGTGCATAGGCGATGTCCCCAGCGTTGAGTTGGCGGTCAGATGAAAGGTCAGGAGAGGGCTCCCCGGCCTCCAGACTGCGTTGAGCCAGCTCCAGCTCACCGGAATCCAGGTATAACCTGAAAAGACGTTCACCGGTCTGCGCGGCGGACGCCGGATCAACCTTGCGAAGCCGTTTTAGGACGAGAGCTTCTTCCTGGTAGAGGCGGACATTATCCAATTGGGTAGCAAGCTTGCGCAGATCTTCCGGATCCCGGCGTTTGCCGAAGTATTCCTGCAACGTCTTGCGGGCCGGGATCACTGGGCTTTGCCAAGCCTTCATGCTCACCATGAGCTTCTCGATCGCCTCCAGCTCCTCGCGGCTCTCATCCCCCTGAAAGCTGACGAGGGCCGAATCCCTCAGAGCCTCATCCCAAAGTGCAACGCCCAAGTCATCCAGACGCCACTCGATCAGTTGTAGTCCGGCTACATAGACGAAGTTCCAGTAGGACAGACTCAGTCCAATCTGAATGTTGTCATTGAAGTTATGCCGTGACGGCCGAATGCCAGGGCGCTCCGCGAGGAGCTTGCGAACGCGAGGTCCCGGATCATATCCACGATTGTCCATCGCATCGATCACCAGTTCCGCCATCAGCCGTTGTGCGGGCGGAATCTCTTCTTCGGAAAGGGCTTCAATCTTGGCAAAGGCATCCTGTCCTTGGCCCTGGAGCAGATGGTAGAGCCGTGCGGAGGTGGCGTAATTCAGCACCGTCTGGGTTGAAGGACGGCTGAGAGCAGCCTCCAACGCTTTCTCCGCAGCAGTGGTTTCCCCTGCTTGCAGCAGAAGCCGGGCCGCCTGCAGGCTGGACTCTGCCTGATTTGTTTCGGATCGTTCTGCTGCCGAAAGATATAGTCTGGCCGCACCGGTAAGATCACCCCAGAGAGTGAGCAGGTCCGCGGCAAACCAGAGCTCACTCCATCCCACGCCCTCTCGGGTGAAGAGCTCGAAAAAGTCCGGTCTTTGGGAGGGTACAAAGCGGGCGCTTTCCAGAAGCTGCCCTAGCGCCACCCAGAAATGTTGCCGCCTGTATTCACGCTGGCCGGATGGCTCATGCAGCCATTTACCCAGGCGCTCATAGTTGCCCAATTCCAGATTCAGCCAAATGAACGCCTGCAGGTAGAGACTGTTTTGCCCTTCGGTATCACTGTCTTCACCCCATTCCTTGGTGTGGAGCCACAAATCGTAGCCAGACCGCGCATAGTAGAAGGCCCATAGCCGCTCGGTGAATGACCCTTCACCTGACCACCGGGTGATCCAGCGCCGGTATTCTTCAGGTTCGCTTTCGGCATTGGCAAAACGGATCTGGGCGAGCTCGCGAATCGCGGCAAGCCGAACCTCATCTCCTTCCGCGGCGCTGGGCGAGCCGATACGGTCCGGTCTCCAGAAGCGCTTCACCTGCTCACGGATGCGCATATCATCCAGGCGCATGACCCGGTCATAGACCTGGCGAATAACCCCTTCCAGATCATGCGAGGTGTCCAGTTCCAGTGGCGGCAAGACCATCTCGTGAACGGCGGAACCTCCGGTCAAGGCCAAGGCTCGCTCCAAGTGTTCAATCGCTTCCCCGGTGTGTGCTGACTGAACGAGTTCCTGTCCGAGAAGCAACCGGGCCCGCGGATCGAAGGGACGCAGTTCAACGAGGCGCTCAAAGCAATCAGCCGCTTGTCCGCTTTCACCATAGCGCTGGTAAAAGAGCCCCGCATCAAGGAAAACCTGTGCATCGCGTGAGCGGCGCCTGGTGGCCTCGGCCCAGGTTTGCGCAGCCGCGCTCACATCGTGATTGCGCAATTGTAGCCGGGCCAGCCGTCGAAAATGCTCCGCCTCCGGACTTTCGACAAGCAATTGAGTGAGATACTCCGCCGCCAGGTCCAAGTCACCGTTGCGCTCCGCCTGGTCCGCCAATTGAAGCAGGACCTTGGCCGGCCGGGCCGACATCAGGGTGGCATCTGCCATGAGCTCCATCGCCTTGTCTTCATCACCCTGGGCTCGGTAGACCCTCGCCATGGCTTGCCGGTAGAAGAGATTATTGGGCTGGTTCTCCAACCGCTCCTGAAAACGCCGGGCAATCTCCTTCAGTTTTCCCAGGCGGTTGCTCAGAGCGATCAACTCATCAACCACCCGTAGCCGGCTGTCTTCGTCCGTCATCTCATCCAGATTCTCCCAGAGTAAGGCGACCGCCCGGTCGGGCATATGGACTCGCTCCAGAACGGAGACCAGTGGCCGCAAGATCGGCAAACGAGCCGGGCCCGCGGTTTTATCAAGGGCACGCTGCCAGGTCTCCAGGGCTTCATACCAGCGGTTGGCCTGCTGCTGGGCAAGGGCCAGTGCGACGGTCAACTGCAGATCGTCCGGTCGAAGCATGGCGATCTCCTCCAGGATGGAGATAGCCCGATCTTCATCACCATTGAGCTGGGCGATTTCCGCCTGGCGCTGGCGCATCTGGATCTGTTCTTCTTCCGAAGCCGCCTCGCCGAGAAGGCGAAGATCATCTGGGACTTCATGAGGGCGTTGCTCGTCACCCAACACCTCGAGGAAAAGGTCCCGAACCGCGGGATGATCGCCGTTCAGTCGCAGGGCGCGGCGAAGCACTTTTCGAGCTTCCCCGGGACGTTCGGCCCAGATCAACCAGCGCGCTGCCCGAACATGGTCTGCGATGGAATCCCCCTCATCTGCCTTGGCGTTGAGAAGCAGCAACTTGTCTTCCAGCGGCGACACCGTTGCGCCGGAGGCCTCTTCCGGCTTTTCGGCACCGGGCAAAAATTCGAGGATGCGCACATCATGCGCTCTATCCTCACCCCGGGTGGAAAACCCGTGAGCTTCAACTTCGGCTTGTTCCCAAGCCTGATCTTTTTCTTTCTCCGGGCTTAAATCCTCCAGAAGCTCAAAATGTGCTCGGTCGGCATCAACCGCCATCTCTGAGAAAGGATCCGCCGTGGCGGCTAGGGCCGCCTCGAACTCCATGCGTGCTTCCGCAACCCGGCCGGTATGCGCATAGGCCTTGCCGAGAGCGAGGTGATACTCCGGCTGAGCGGGAAGAAGCTCGGTGGCTTGGACGAAATGGCGCAAAGCGAGAGGCTCCTGGGCCTGTGAAAGGGCGGTCTGACCGAAAAAAAAGTGCAGTGCCGCGCGTTGGGAGTCATCCGCTGCCGCTTCGACGGTTTCCTCGAGTAATATTTGCGCCTGAGCCGTCTGACCGGTGCGCATGAGAAGGTCAATCAGCCGCCGGAACTCGGGACTGGCGTTCGAGGAACCGTCTGAATCTTCGGCGGCCAGGAGAAAGCGCAGATGTTCTTCATGTGCTTCACTTAAGCGATGCCGCACGAAAAAATCCTCGATGCGCGAGATAATCTCATCGCCCGGCTCCAACCGGTCGCGGAGAGCGGTCATCCGGTTAACCGCCGCTTCTGCTTCTCCCATTTCTACCTCAAGCTCGGCGCGCGCAAAGATGATTTGGATGTTCATCGGTTGGCGTTCCAGTAAGTCATCCAGAACCAAAGCGGCTTTCTGCAGATCCCCCAGGTCGGCCAGCAACTGGGCGTAGATCACCTGGTCTTCAAAGCGTTGAGGAGCCAGCCGCACGATCTTTTCCTGCCATTCCAGCTCACCGGCTGGATCATTGAGCAGGCCATACACCGTGCGCAAATCCAGGAGCGCCCCTAGATCTCGCGGAGCACGCTGGTGAGCGTCCAGCAGACTTTGCTTCAGGCTGTCCACAGAGCCATTCTGCTGATGGAGCCGCACCAGCTTCTGCAGCATTTCCTGGCGAAGCCAATTTCCAGGGGCGGTTAGCGAAACACCCTTCTCAAGAGCGGTGATGGCGTCCTCCAGATTGCCTTGAAGTGCCTCAAGCCGGGCGAGCTCCTTACACGCCTGAGCGCGTTCGGCGGGTCCCGCATGATCCGTCAGATGCCGGTACTGATCAGCCGCCGCCGCCAGCAGCTCATGCTTCTCAAAGCGGCGGGCAAGATCCAGCCGGACCTGGGGATCATCCTTTTCCGCTAGTAGCTCAGTCAAAGTCTCGACGGCCTCTGCCTCCTCGCCTGCGGCAAGTAGGGTCTCGCCAAGAGCAAAGCGAACCTCATCTCGCAATGGATCGTCCTTGGCTCCGCCCTCCAGCACCTGACGCAGAAGCAGGATGGCCTGATCAAACTCTCCCATTTCCTCTGCCTGAATCCGAGCCGCAGCGAGGGCGGCAGGAGCGAAAGAGGGATCAGCCGTCAACACTTCATCATAGGCACTGAGCGCCTCGCGCAGCGCACCATCTTTCTCCAGAAAAAGCGCCCACAGGATTCCCGCACCCAGTTTCTTTTCCGGCTCGGCCTGAAAGAGACCGGCGTAGTGCCGGGTCACCTGCTCCGTGCGATCAAGCTTCTTCGCCAGATCATACAGCCGGTCGAAAGCAGGGCCGGGGGCGGGTCGCCGCTCAAGCAGTAGCTGGTAACGCTCCAGAAGCTGCAGATCACGAGAGGTATCTGGGGAGACGCCACTCTCGGCTCTCAAACCAGAAGAACTGGCCGCCAGCAGTCCGAGCAGAAAAAGCACGCGCAACCCAGCAATCCCTTTCTTTCCGGCCTGAATGATCCCTTCAGCACGATGCCGAAGGCTGACACCGGACGTGCATTTCATCATAACACTAAACATGGCTCAGCAATGGGGGCTCGGCAAGAGGCGCAATCTAACTGACATTAGCTTCAGTAACCGGTTCAAGAGGCGCTGTGGGCACGGAGTTCGACGAGGCGCCAATCGACCGAGCCGTTGTCCCGGATCTCCAGCCAGGCGAAGCTTGGTCCTGCCCCCCGGTTCGGCCGGGTCACACACCCCGGATTAAGAATACGGCGATGGCTGCCCGCGGGATCGGCCTCGTCCCGCGGCACGTGGGTATGGCCGTGCAGAAAGATATCCCAGCTTTGCCGCTCGCACTCATGCCATGGGTCATCGGGTGGAATGTGCTGGAGCCGGAAGCGAAGGCCGAAACGCTCCAGGTCCAGAGTAATGGGCCATTTCATGACGGCATCACAGTTGCCACGGACCACGGACAGAGGCCGCTGATCCGGATTGATTTCAGAGAGAATCCCGGCACGGCAGACATCGCCGAGGTGCCAGATCTCCGTTGCCCCATCCAGAATCTCGGGAAAGACGGGTTGAAGACGGTCATGGGTATCCGCGAGAACGGCGATGCGCAGCACTTTGTTTTTGCCTGAAGCCATGAGTTTTGCTCAGTTCAACATGGGAAACTATTCTCAATTACGCGACAGGGTGAACGACTTACTCGAAATAATCCGCCATCAACGCGCCGAGGACCGGCGGGATTCCATCGCCATTTTGCTTGTTGGCCTGGGATCGATCCTGGTCGGAACCCTGGCAATCTGGAGCAATCTGGGTGGAAAAATGGCCGGGCTGATCGTGTTCGGCTTATTGGGCGGATTCTTCATCATCTTCGGGCTGTGGCTGATGTGGTATATCCTGTGGCCGGTTCTCCGGGATCTGTTCATTCCTCCCGATAAGAGCGTTCTTTACCGGGTGGCCAAGAATGCTCCGGACAGCATTGAAAGAATAGTGCAGCGCCAGGTGGTCTTTGATCTCGATACGCAGGACAGGGAATATTCAAAGTATGAGATTTACCGCCGGAACCGGCGTCGACCGTTCCATGTATTTATGGCTTCGACGGCATCAGAAAGCTGGAAAATCAGGGATGCCTTGAGCGCAGCTTTTCCGGCCGCCAAGCTGGAAAGAGGGGAGGCAGAGATCCTGAAGAACAAGTCAACCGCTGGACTCTAAGAATTTAGCGGAAATGCTTGCCGGGCGGGCAGCTCGCAACTGAGAGTCTTGGGCGATGGACCGGTACCTCCAGTTGCTTGAAGCGATTACTCCCGTGGCGTTGATCATCCTGACGGGTATCTTTCTCCGCCGCAAAGGGCTCGTAAAGCAGGAGTCCGACAGCAGTCTGATGTGTCTGCTGGTAAATTGCATTTATCCATGCTTTCTCTTCAATCTGATATTCCGGAATGAAGCACTGAAGAACCAGGAAGTCCTTTTTTCCGCGCCGCTTTGCGGATTTGTCACGATTGCTTTGGGAATTGCGCTGGCGTTCTTGTTTGCGCCGTTATTTGGGCTGAAAGTCGGCAAGGGCCAGCGCGCCTTTGCCGTAACGGTTGGCATTTATAACTATGGTTATATTCCGTTCCCGATCGTGCTTTCCATCTATGATCAGGAGACGGCGGGCGTGCTCGCTCTGTTTAATCTTGGCGTGGAATTATGTCTCTGGACCGTAGGCGTCATTGTCCTGAGTGAGACCCCGCTGCGTCAGGCGGCGAAGAAAATTCTTAACGCGCCCAGCATCGCCATCGTCCTTGCCGTGACAGCCAATTTTCTTGTGCCGGAAAGCGGGCAACCGGAATTTGTCCTGGGAATCGAACGTGTCGGCCTTCGGACGATCGAACTACTTGGCGGAGCCGCAATTCCTCTGGGCCTGTTGCTCGCTGCTTTTACCTTTTCAGATTTATTACCGGAACTGGATCCCCGGCGAAGCTGGGTGGTGATGACCGGGGCATGTCTGTTACGTCTGGTCCTCTTTCCGGTGATTTTTCTCGCTGGGATCTGGCTGCTGCCCCTCCCGGTGGTGGTCGAAAAAGTATTGGTCGTGCAGGCTGCCATGCCCGCCGCAGTTTTACCCGTAGTCCTGACCCGGCATTATGGAGGTCATACGGCGACGGCGATCCAAGTGGTTATCGGCACGACGATTTGCGCCTTGCCTCTCATACCTCTATGGATAGACGCGGGGCTAAGATTAATCGGTCAGGCCGAATAACCGATCTCCTCGCACTTCGCCGCGATGTGATCCCGGCTGAATTTGATTCCCTCCCAAAATTCCAGTTCGAAAGGTTTGGGCTGCTCGATCACCAAATCAGGTGCACCAGATTTTTTTGCGGCCTTCAGGACTTCCACGTAGTCCAGTGAGCCCCGGCCAACTTCCGCAAATGGTGCGTCCTTCCGGTCGTCGTCTCCGGGGCCCTGCTTGGTGAGATCTTTCGGCAGGTCCCTTAAATGGAGACATTTAATGCGCTCCCCGTATTTCCCGAGGGCCGCCACCGCACTGGCACCACCGAATTCAATCCAGCCGACATCGAGTTGAATTTTCAGCGATTCCGGATCAGCCGTTTCGAGGAGAATATCCCAGGCATAAACTCCATCAATAAGTTGATACTCGTGATTATGGTTATGATAAAGCAGATCGATTCCGTGATCGTTCGCGATTTTTCCGAACTCATTGTAGAGTTTGGCGTCTTCTTCAAGTTGCTCCCTGCTTTCCACCGGTCCCCAGGCGATGATTACATTTTTGCATCCTAACGAGACCGCTTCTGCAAATGATTCCTGTTTGCCCATTTCCGGAATTTTATATTTGGTCGTGTGCAGGGAGAGCGCACGCAGTCCGGCATCCTCAATCTCACTGCGGGTCAGCGGGATCGCATCATCTCTGGTTTGCCCGGCGCCACATTCGATCATGGAGAAGCCACACTCCGCCACTTTCCTGAAGTTCGCCTGTCGTTCTTCCCGGGTTTCGACTTTGGGCAGTCCAATAAAACCGATTTGTGTCATCATCTTTTGCTTTTACCTTTGGATTATTCAGGCTCGATGGCCAAGGGCGTGACGTCCTCAAAATCTTCCGCGGAAGGGGACGCGGTTGTAAAGAGCGGATTCACAAAGGTTTCGCCTTCGCCGCTGGCACGGGCCACGGCATTACCGATTTCTTCCACCCACTGATGCAGGGTGCCGCGAAAACCGCCCAATTCATTGAGCAGCTCCGCGCAGCGGCGCTGGATTTTGGCGTAATCCGGTGGTCCAAAGGGCTGTTCACGAGTGCCAGGAAAGGCAATATAGGTGACCTCAAGATCATTCACCGGCCGCTGATAGACGGAGGTTTCCGCATTGATCGCTTTACCGATAAGATATGATGCCTCACCCATTTTAAAGTTGGGTCCGGCATCACCTACAATCGCCGGATAAATGGTATTTTCGTAGATCACAACAATGTAATCACCGACCTTAGGAGCATAAGCTGCGTTATCCGTGACCATAAAAATGGGCAGGGCGACGAACGGATCAATCGCGCCAACCAGATAGCTGCGGGATTTCAATTCGCGCACATCGGTCTTGAGCTTGTTGATCCGGCTGCGCAGTTCCGACCGGCGGCTGGAAGTGACGCCGCCAGAATTCAATTCGCGCTGCGCTGCGTCCAACTGCTTCTGAGTCGGGGCAAGAAAAGGATTCGGCTTGCTGGTTCGCTTGGCCCAGGAATAGGAGGTGAAGGGTTGAAAGGTCGCACTCTCTCCTACCCGGATGGAGTAACGGTCTCCGTCAGAGCCATCGGTTAACGTGTCCATTTCCGCCTGAATCAGGAGGGCCCGCCGTCCTGTCTGGGGAGCGCGCAACTCAAGGATGGTCTCACAATCATAATAATTATGCCGGGACAAGACGGCGTCGAGACGAGGCAGCCGCTGTTTATTCCAATTCAGTTTTCGCCGGTATAATTCGGGGAAGTAACCGGAAACCTGGGCGTTTTCAATGAGGCGCGAAATCTGAGGCAGAACGGAATCTAAATTATCGTTAATCTTTTGGAGAGTCGCAAAGTCTGTCGTCGCGGTGGGTTTGGTAATGCGCTGCCGAATCTGGAGCGGCTCAGATAGAAGCGGCTCGTTCTCTGTGCGCCGAAGTTCTTCCGCGGTTTTACTTCGAAAGATATTAATGGCGAATTGCGCTTCCAGACCATTCCACATATCCGCGGAGAAAACCGCGCGCTCCGCTTCGCCCGGCGCGGCCTTGGGGAGCTCAAAAAGAGCACCGGGCGGCTCGGGAAAACTGACCTGATTCAGCACGGGGGCATCCTGAACCGCCGGGGCGACGGGTGACTGCACTGATTCGGAAATCGTCACCTCGGCAATGTTGGCCGTATCAGGGGACGCGGGTGATTGTTCCGGGGCGCCCTGTGAGAAAGCAGCCTCGCCGTCGTCTGGTGCCTGTGTAGCCGGGCCCTCCTGATTATTGCTCCACCACCAGCCTGCTGCTATCGCGAGAAATAGGACGAGAAGACCAATCAGAACGGTAACAGCGAGGGCACGCATACCTTGCGGATTGTAATGAAACGCCCCCCGGAGTGAAGCCTAATTTACATTTCCCAGTTCCGGGAGGCCGTAGCCTTGAGTGAGCACCTGCTCAATGGCTGGCAGGGTCGAGGGGTCCAGATAAAGCATGTAGGGTTCCTCTTCGATTTCGATCTTATGAAAGTCACCGGGAACCAATTTATCGAGGGCTGGCTTGACATCGCTCAAGGAAAGAATTGGCTGCCCATTAATCTCTGTCACGACGACATTACTGATGAGCTCATAGCCGACGGTGAATTGGGTCGGAATAACATTTGAAATGAAAACGATTTTTTTGCGCTCTTCGTCTTCCAGTTGATCCTGGTTCTGATCGTAATATACGAGATTAAGAGGGCCCTGAGTCAGCCAGTCTTCTCCCCACAATCGCAGGTAAGAGCGGGTCAATTCCTGCATAATCAGACCGCCTACAATCAAATAATTCGGACCGCGGTCGACCACGTAGGGTGGCACCAGGTATTCTTCCGGATCACGATGATCCATTTCCACGACGATCTCCTTAAATTCCCCATCGCGAAACACGTTCATCGGCACCTGATCTCCCACGTGATGCTCCGCCCGAATGAGATGAGCCAGGGAAATTAGCCCGTGGAGGGGGTGCCGGTAGTTTCCCCGGCTATCAATATCATATCCCGCGATCTGCAGGAGCACATCTCCCTCTTCCAGCCCGGCTTCTCCCGCAGGCCGGCCGCCCACGATGTTGCGGATGAAGACGCCCTCCTCTCCCTCTGGCAAGCCGATATATTCTTTCAACTGCGGGTCACGCAAGGGCAGCATGGCGATGCCGCTGAGGGGAAAACCATCAACCTGGCCGTCTTCATAGTCCTTCAAAAAATGATTGATGATGGAGACCGCGGCGACATCAATCGTCTGCGCGCTGGTGCTCGCCCGTTGCACGAGTCCGACGAGTTCACCTTCTTTCATAACCGGCAGCGAACGGTGACTGAAGCGATACTGCAGAGTGCCTTTCAAGCGATAGCCCAAAAAGCGATTTCCCAGTCCATAGTTCATTGTGTCAATTCCGGTGATAGGGCATTCGGCCAGCGAAATATCACCATTAGGCAGAACCTGAACCACATTCACCAGATCCCCCTCAATGGCGTCGGTATCGGCCAGGACCAGCGCGGTGCGACCTTCCATGAACTGGGGATCGACGACTTTAAGCAGTGCCATGTTTCCTTCGTAATCAATGGCCTCAATCTTCGCCTCGGCCTTTTCGCCGGTGAGAATGTCCTCAAACTCCAGGTAGGTCGCATTGGCCAGATATTGCGCCCCGGTCAGGACGCGTCCACCGTCAATGATTGCGCCAATGGCACGGTCTGAATTGACCCCCGCACGCTGCCAGGGACGGCGAAAATCATAGTCCTGGGTTGTCACATTCACCCGGACGAGGGAAGCTGCCAGTTTTTCATCATCGGAGGCGGCTCCGGCTGGCCCGGACAAGCCTGCCACGCCGAGAAGTAGGATAGCGGGGAGCCGCCAAGTCATCATCTTAAAATCTTTAAGCATTTTTTTCATCTCAGCCCTCCTTGGTTGCGCCTTCGGGATTCTCATCGCTTTGCTCCGATTCACTCGCTTTCTCAATGACGACCGCCTCCGGATCAGCGTTGTCATCCGCGGTTAATTCGGCAATCACGGTTTCCGGCACGTAAGAGGGTCCCAAATGCTGATCCTTTGTGACATTGTAGTTTTTCAGAATGCGTTCGTGCGCTTCTGCCGCCTTGTCACTGCGGAGGACCAGCGGCCGCCCGTTTCCTTCCAGCCTGATGACATGATATTCTGTATCGATATTGAAAGCGGCCGCAACATCTTCCAGGACGCGAATTTTCTTGCCGTTGATCTCCTCCACGAGCCCGGGAGCAAAACCCGCCATGTAGGTATTGACCGGATCCTCGAGAATATTGCTCAGCACCACAATTTCTGGCCGCTCAAGGTAAATTTCATCCTCCATAAAATAGGCAAAATGATGGAGAATATTCGGGTCATTTATCTCAAATTCTGACATAAAGTCATAAGTCAGCGGTTGAAAAACCAGTCCGCAAAAAACGACATAACGTGGTTGGACGCCATACCGTTTACCAGAGAGATTCGCCGGCCAGATACCGCCCGGGTGAATCACTACCTCAGTTTCCACGCCGTCGCGTAGAACTTTCAGGGTGACTTTGTCCCCGTAATATTTGCGCTCCACAATCTCCGCGAGATTCACGCGTTCTCCATCAATCTCCACACTGCCATTACTGAAAATCGTATGGCCATCGATCTCCATCAGAACATCACCTTCTTTAAGATGACCATAGGATTGACCTGCCTTCCAGACGGAGGTCACCACGACGCCCTGGTCTCCGCCATCCAGCCCGAGCGCCTTTCGGTGCGCCGGATTCACCAGATCAAAATAAGAAACGGCCAGATCGACGTAGCCGTCATAGGCTCCGTCTTCCACATCTTCGAGGAAACGACGCACCACTGGCATGGGAATCATGTAACCGACATTCTGGGCGACATCCCCTCGAATGCCCTGGAAAGCAACGCCAACGACCCGGCCGTCCTGCAGGACCGGCCCACCGCTGTTGCCGGCATTGATCGCCGCGTCAATCTGAATGGCCAGGTGCAGTTGATTGGCGGGGTGCACATAGAGCCGGAAATCAATCCTCGACACCACGCCCCGGGTGATTGACAGACGGTCACCGCCGATCGGATAGCCAAAGACGGAAACGACGGAATCCAGGGATGGGACACCGCCCAGCTCGAGGGGAACCATACCTTCGAAAAAGCTCTCATCTTTGACCTCGATCATCGCGAGGTCACAGTCATGAGCGGCGAACTTCACCGTAGCCTCATAGGGACGGGCGTCTCCTTCTTTTTCAACCGCGATAACCCGCGCATTGGCGATGTTGTGCGCGTTCGTCACGATGCGGTTGCCTGAAATGACAAAGCCTGAGCCGGTGCCGCGGCTGATGCCGCCCGGGTTCCAAGGCTGGGTATAATCCGGATCCTGGCTGGTGACGGTCAGACGCACGACACTGCGGCGGAGCTGCTCAATGCTCGTCACCACTGCTTCACCGGCCCCCGGTTCATCCGCCGCGGCAGGAGATTCAGAATCAGATTCTGGGGCGGTCGTTTCCGTCTCAGGTGTCGGCGCAACCGCCGCGCTGTCTCCAATAACGGAGGATGACGACGGGATGGAAGGCAGGCTGCTGCCAGGAGCGGATTCCTCCTCCTGGGCGATCACAACCAGGGGCAGCCCGGTCACAAGAAAAAGATTGGCGAGTATAAACCTGAAGAAACGAAGCGGCAGGGTAAGGTTGTCCATAGTTCGAAATAGTTTGGGATTGAAAGGGTTACGCCGCGTTCATTCGCCACGCGACATTTTTGCATGAGCCCGGAGTTTGAGTGGGGCTCAGACATTGAAACGGAACTCGATGACGTCGCCATCCTGGACCACATACTCCTTGCCCTCCGTGCGGACGCGCCCGGCCTCGCGGGCTTTGGCGTAAGATCCCGCCGCCACAAGATCCGCATACGCCACGACCTCCGCCGCGATGAAACCGCGCTCAAAGTCACTGTGGATGACCCCGGCCGCCTGCGGTGCCTTGTCACCCTGTGTGATCGTCCAGGCGCGGGTTTCCTTTTTGCCCGTGGTCAGATAGGTGCGAAGACCCAGCAGCTCATAGACTGCGCGGATCAACCGGCCCACGCCACTTTCTGTCACACCCAGATCTTTCATATACTCCGCGGCCTCCTCTGGCCCCAGGTCAATCAGTTCGCTCTCGATTTGAGCGCTGATCACGATGGCCTGAGCTTCGTGCGTCTTTGCGGCATACTCACGCACCTTTTCGACATAGGCGCCGCCTGTGCTTCCGCAATCGCCGGAGCTGATCGCGACAAAATCGTCCTCTGTCACGTTACAGGCGAAGAGGGCGGGCTTGGAGGTGAGCAGAAAAAAGTCCTTTAGCAGCAGCTTATCTTCCGGGGTGAGATCCGCCGTGTTGGCCGGGCGGCCTTCATTCAGATGCGGCAGCAGTTTTTCGATGAGCGTCACCTCAGCCTTGGCCGCTTTGTCTCCGCTACGCGCGGTTTTCTGACTCTTCAGCAAGCGCTTTTCCAGTGCGGCCATGTCCGCCAGCACCAGCTCAGTCGAGATAGTTTCGATGTCACGGATAGGATCCACACTGCCCGCGACGTGGTGGATATCCTCACTCTCAAAGCAGCGCACGACCTGCACCACGGCATCCACTTCCCGGATGTGGCTGAGAAACTGATTCCCCAGACCCTCTCCTTTGCTCGCGCCGCGCACGAGACCGGCAATGTCCACAAACTCAATCGTCGTGGGCACGACCTTTTCCGAATCACTCATTCCTGCGAGCACATCCAGCCGTTCGTCAGGCACTGTGACCACCCCGTTGTTCGGGTCAATGGTACAGAATGGATAGTTCGCCGCCTCCGCCTTGCGCGTCGCGGTGACGGCGTTGAAAAGGGTGGATTTGCCGACGTTCGGCAGCCCAACGATGCCTGCTCCCAGCATAGACCGGGACCCCTACCGCGCACCTGAGCCGGTAACAAGTGGAATTTCTTCCGGGATGAATGATGCTGCACAGAATCCGTTCGCCAACGTTTTCCGAACGTTCGAACAGTTGTGCAGTCGACTGATCTCGGAATTCCCTAATCCTTCCGCCACCACAATCATCATGCCCCTGCGTTGCCGATCATCTTTTGCCACGCCTGCCTTCGCCCTTTTCTTTGCGGTTTTTGGAGGAGCCAATTGGATGATTTTTCCCTCGCAAGGGGCGACCGCCATCCCTGAAAATCTTATCCTGTCTTTGCCCGAGGTAGCAGAGATCGCGTTGGAGGACGCCGAGTCCGCCTATGAGAACAGTCGGCTGGAGGAGGGATATCACGCCTACAGCCTGGCGATTCAGGAAACGGCGGGCATTGCTTCACTCGATTCCATCCGAGATTATCTCCGAACTCGCCGGGCCGATTGTTTGTGGCGGATTGAATCAGCGAAGCGGGACCGCTCCACCGTGGATAGCACAAAGATTGAATTCGCGAAGCAAGAGCTGGAGAAAATTATTATCGCCTGCGAAGGCGGCGATCCCTTCGAACGCATGATTGCCGCCCTGGCCTCGGAGTCTCTCGCGAACAGTTTCTGGTATAGTGAAGGAAAGGTGCGAATTGATCTGATATATCGCGCGCTGGAGTTCTGGGAGAACGCGCTGGAGGATCAATATAAGGATCACGCCCGGGAACGCATCCTGGCCATGGTCCTTGGAGTAGGAATTTCGGTCCCAGCCGGGGATGCAGATTACGCGGAAGGCGTGGATATAGTTCGAAGAGATAGACTTCTTCCGTATCAAAAGTTACAGCAGGCCATCACGCTGACCGATAACTTGGACGAGATTGCGCGACTGGAACTGGCAAGTTGTTTTGCTTTGGAAATTGAAAATAATGAAGAAGCTCGGATAAAACAGTTCCTTTTCTCCGCGCGAAAAAAAAATGGCAGGCTGCCTACTGAATTTAACTGGGCGCCACCCGAAGAAAATGCCATCAGCCTCCAGTGGGACCGGGCGCTTTCTGCAGCAGAGAATTCCCGGTTCCGGGCTCACATTCATTGGCAGGCCTTTCAGCGCCTGCATTGGATGGCGCACTATATATTTCCCAGGACAATTCAGCCCGCGGCTATTCCCGGCGCTATTACTCCTCCGTCCCCCTTATTGAATCAGGCCCACGAAGTACTCACCGAAACGGAAATGGATCGTCATCCATTTTCTTCCTTTGTCCCGGGCAGATTGGGGGAGCTCGAGCGCGTTACGCTGCAGATTTTACACGATGAAAATGTTCTTCGTTTTCTGCCAGGGCGGGCAATTGATTATCAACTGGTCTGGCAGAATATTGAAAGCCTGGATGTCACCCTTTATAAGACAAATATTTACACGATCGTACGACCAGACCGGATCAAAGATTTCACCCTGGAAAAACTGACCTCTGGACTGTCGATTGACTGGTCGGACAAAGTCACCACATGGTCCTATCAACCTGGCCAACATAAACTGAAGGGGCAATGGTCCGGGTCTTTCAAGATGGCCGATGACTTGGGGCGTGGCGGTTACATCCTCGAAGCAAAGAGCTCACAAAGAACCGACCGTACTCTGGTGCTCAATTCAGACCTGATGTTACTCGCGGAAGCGGACCCTGATTCGCTTTTAGTTTGGGCATGTGGTGCCACAGACGGTAATCCGCGCCCGAAAACCAGTGTGACCGTGTGGGCGCGAATCGAAAACAATAAATGGGTGCGTCTGATCAAGGAAACGAATCCGCATGGCTTTGCCTATATCCCTCTTGAAAAGAACCTGGAGGGCGCCACGCAATTTTTGGTGATTGGTGAAAATGGGGATGATCTCGCGCTCAAGGAAGTGGGTTTCCGCGAGCCGCAAAACAGCCCCGGGATCGCGCGCGCCAAGGGGGGCGTCGTTCCTCGGCACGAACGCCTGTTTCTTCAGGAAACGGACACATCGATTAAACAGGATTTTCCTGACCGGACGAGCGGAGAAACACGAGGCTATCGCGCCGATGAACTGAAAGCGAGTGTTTCTCCTTACAACGAAGAGTTTAGATGGGATGCTTACCGGATAACCCGTGACTCCGAGCAAGATGGATGGATCATCACTTATGCGGATGGGTCACCGGCCATCTACGCTGACCTAAGCGCGCATTACGAAGCTCATCCGAGTGAAGTTCTTCAGCAGAGATCCAATCCGGATCAATACAAGCCGGTTGTCGTGCCGGTTCTGACAGGGAAGACCAACCTTTCAGGACGCGCACAACTGGCTGTCCCCTCGGATTTCCTGACCTCATGGAATTTTCTTAACTTCGTCCAACACGACTGGTATGTCTCTATTTCGGATTATCTTGGTCGAACGGAACGCGGACTGCTATGGGGAGCCGGAGTTGCGGAAAGAGATTTGGTTCAACCAGATCCAACGTGGTTAACGGTGGAGGATTCTCATCTTCTCCGATCCGGCGAGACAACTTTCTGGGTGCACTCGGATAAACCGGGAACGCCCGTGATGGTGCATTACCGAAGTGGAGATCGTATCGTAGACGCGGCTTACGGTAAAACCGAAGATACGGGAAGTGGTAATGGCGCAGCCAAGTTCACGCTTAGTTTATCAAAAGAAAATGTGCAGGCACCTCTCGGTGAGAAATTGCATGCCACCGCTTCAATCGTTCGAGACGGATTAATCGACCGAACGTCATTAGAGCTGAATGTCTACGATTACCGTGCGCCGCTTTCTCTCGAAGTCTCGACGAGTGAGGCGTCTGATACCGGAAGTGAATCTGAATCGAATTTAACTTATCGCGCAAAGTTTACGGATGCAGATGGTCGACCGGTGCGCGGCGAGGTGTTTTTTGATCTGGTGCCAAAGGAGGATTACATCAGACCTTTTTCTCAGCGCAGTCCGGTAGAGATCACCGTTTTTCCATCGGCCGAGACGGATGACGAAGGTACCGCCCAGCATGGAGGAGAAGAGATTGCGCCGGGCGAATACTATCTGGTCGCGCGAGGAATTTCCCATGATGGCCAGGAGGTCTATGCCTACACAGAAATTGAAGTCACTCCGCAACCCGAACCGATCGTCGTAGAGACGAATGTTCCAGATTTTTTACGTGAAGGCGATCAGACGGAGATTCGTGTCACGGTGCAGAACAATACCGGCGCCCCTCTGCGCGCCAACTATCGCCTGAAGTTCAGCGGACTTCACTCATCGTTAATCATGAGTGAAGGCGAAGAATTCCCCTCTGAGCCAGTCGAGTTCACTCTGAATCCTGATGAATCCATGGACCTGACGTGGGCGGTTCAGGCCAGGAGAGATGGAGAAACGGAATTTCATTTTTTAGTGACCCCTCTCGAGCAGATTATCGAGAGAAACGACGAGGGCGAGGGAATAGCGGAAGAATTGGCCGTCGAGACGTCTGAAGAGACCGAAGCCGAACGAGCGTCCGCTCGCCCGATTCAACCTGTTACAATAAAAAGAACAATCGCAGTTTTACCTGCCGGTCTTCAACGATTCCACACGTCGGTTGCGCAGATTAACGGAGACACCAGCGAAACGCTTTATCAGATCGACTGGCCAGAAAAGCAGCCGCCCGGCCCGGGCGAACCGTGGAATTATGAGATTGCCGTGGCCGCACAACCACTGGCCGCCGCTTTCTATCTCCTTGAGGATACTTTGCGTGCTTCGCCGGTCACAGAAATGGAAACGGCTGCGCACGGCATGAGCTGTGCGGTTCTGGCGAAGTTGATCCGTGAGTCAGGCATTTCTGAGCATCGCCTTGAAAAATATGCCAATGTCGTCTCCAACCGGGATACGGTGGAGGAATTACTTGATGCGCGTGCGGCAAAGCATCATTTCGTCCTGCCACGCAATGTTTCTTCGCTGGCTTTTACAACCTTCGCCATGACCCGTTTCCTGCAGGAAACCGGCGATCACCGTCCGGAGCTCGCCGCCATAGCAATAGAGAATCTTGAGCTGGCCAGTTCGAAGCTCTTGGCTGAGGTAACCACCCTGCAAAAGGAGCAGGAGACAGATATGGAATTTTTCGGGTGGCTTACCTTTGCCCTGACTTTTTCTGCCAATGAACTGGATGATAGAAAGCTTCTTGCGGATGAAAATTTGCAGGCCGCCCTGGATCGCCTAAGCGCTGCCGCCGATGATCCCCAATGCACCGCCCTTGTACGCGCCTTTGGTCTGCTTGCTCAGGAATCGGCCGGTAAAGGTTCCAGATTGGCCCGGGAAGCTCTCCGCTCCGGTCTGCGCCCAACAGAAACCCAGACCACCGTCCGTCCCTGGTGGCCCAGCGCAAATTTTGGGGACTGCCTCATCTTCATGGCAGCGGGCGCCACGCCGCAGGGTCTTTTTGATCTGCCGGGGGTGCAGCTCCTGGCCGAGGCAAAGAGCGGCTCGCTCCTCGATCAGGCGGTCGCGCTGGGCATGGTGGTCCCAACCCTCGCGGAGCGCCCGCTGATCCCCGTTGAAACAGAGGCTCAGTTGTTTCTGGATGGGAAACTGGCCGACGAACTGTCCTTTGCCCCGGATGATCCCGGCGACCAGCTTTTGCCCCGTCTCACTTCGCGAAGCTCTCTCGCCTGGCGCGAAGATGCGAGTCTCGATCCCTACAGCCCGGCGAGTATTCTCGCCGAAGAACAGGGCCTGGCCGCACCGGAACGGGCCAGCCTGATTCGGTCCGGAGGAACGGGCACCCTTTATCTTTGGCAGAAGACGAATCTTCATGGCGAGTTCCCGCCCCGCACCGTGGTCCCGAACGATCAACCGCTGCAACTTGATCCATCCAGACCTCTGCGATTTACCTTTGCCCTCGCGCCTGCTGAAACGCTCCTGCGCGGCATGACCCTCGCTCGCCGGCCGCTTGAGCAGAGAGATGACCTGGGCGTGCCTGTGGGCACGCACCTGGAGGGCGCGCTTGTTCTGGAAGTGCCGGATTCCGCCCCCACCGCCAGCCTGGATCTGCCTCTTCCGGCGGGCACTCGCCCGGTCGGCACAACCGAAGAAGAAAGCGCTGCGACTGTTTTTGCCCAACGACTTCGCCCGGGCTCGGCCAGCCATCTCATCATCGACGCCACTGCGAAGCGTCCTCCATTTGCCATCGCCGGTGAACAGGTCGCGTTGAAAGCGGCTTTTCTTCGGGAGGAGGGAAAGCTCAGCCTGCCCCTGTTCAATCTGCAGCCTGGTGAATGGCTGATCCGCTACGATCTTTTGGCTGAACGGGAAGGTTCATTTCACTGCCCGCCCCCCATGTTACGGCAGGTTGAAGAAATCGCGCCGGTGGCAGGTCGAGCCAGGACGACACGGATTCTTATTAGACCGCGGAATTCTACGGAAGATCAGATCAGGCCAACCGGCTTGAATTGATGCTTCGGCAGGATTTTCTCGATGTTCTCGTTGCCCAGATGCTGGCGCACGACCTCGCCGAGCACATCGCGGAAGTCCGTAGTGTGAAGTAGGTCCCGGCCCTGATTCAACTGATCCGGTCCCAGGCCAGGCCAGTCTCCCATGACTTGCCGTGCTTCTGCTCCTTTGCCCTTGGCCTGCACCGCGCCACCGATCGCCAGCATGCAGTTGGCCCAACCGTGATCAGTCCCGTTATTGCCATTCTGCGCCGCAGTCCGGCCAAAATCACTGAGGGTCAATACGAGCACATCGTCCATTCTGTCACCCAGATCCTGCACAAAAGCGGCGATTGATTTGCTCAATTGCTGGGTCAGACCATTGAAACCATTGGGCTGATTCTGGTGCGTGTCCCAACCGCCGAAGTCAATTCCTACCACCTCAAGTCCGACGTTCGCTTTGATCAGACGCGCAGTTTCCTGGAGCTGTTTTCCCAGGTTTCCGTCCGGATACTCACCGGCGGGTTTATACTCGTCCTTCAGCACGTTCTTAATAAGCTCCATGCCTTCCAGGGTGACTTCACCGGTTTGGCTGAGCAGATCGCGTGCATCGGAGTAATGATCGGAAGGCTGCGAACAATAGGCGTGCTCGAGGGCCGCGCCGACGCTGCCTGCATCGGCGTAACTGGCGGGAGCCTGCAGATCAGATATACCCTTCACGGCCATGGCCGGTGCGTCTCCGCGGAGAATCCTGGGCAGACTATTTCCAATGGAAACAGCGCGAATAGGGCCATTCCCCTTCGAGGTCAAAAGATGCCGGTTCAGCCAGCCATCACTGTTGATCGTGTTGCCGATCACGCCAGTTTCCCAGACGTCCTGTTCTTCAAAGTGCGAGCGGGTATTCTTATCGTAACCGACCGCGTGCATCGCCACGGCCATGCCATTCTGAAAAAGCGGATACAGCTCCTTCGCATGCGGACTGAGACCAAAAAATCCGTCCAGATCGAGGGCTCCATCATCCGCCTTGGGGCGGCGCACCGCCAAATTTGGGCGCAGCTGATAATAATGTTCGTCACCATAGGGCACGACCATATTCAGACCGTCCATCCCACCGCGCAAAAAAATCGCGACAAGGGTTTTTCCCTGGGCGACCGATTTTGCATTTTCGATCGCCTGCATTTCTTCGCGCCCAAAAGCCTGAAAGGGCGATAAACCGCAGTAGGCTGTGAGTGCACCGGTAGTTTTCAGGAAGTAACGGCGGGTGATGTTCATGGTGGATAGCGAGGGTTGATCGTTATGCGGAGACGGTGACAAAAAGAAACGTTCAGCGCGCCAATAGCTGGTCGATTATTATTAATGGATCTGGCTTTCCGGCAACTGTGCGATCAGGGTGCCCACCTGCAGGCCAGGATGGTTGGGACCCTCATATTCGTTTTCCAGAATTTGCAGAACTGCATCGTTGGAGGTTTCTGACAGTAACTTGCCCGTGATGACCGCGGCCAGATAGTCAACCAGCTGCTGACGACCCTCTTCAGTTTTGATGGCCTCAGGGCTGCGGACATCCCAGGGGACCCGGCGCAGATATACCCACTCGATTTCCTTCGCATAACGCCATTTCTGCAGCAGGTAATTTGAGTCCGCATATTCGTCATCTTCTTCCGGATATCCGTCCGGGGTCATGGAACCAAAGATTTCGCGACCGGTGCGGTTCATCAATGCACGGCTTTGACTATAGAGGCGACCGGTGGTCGCACGCATTTTGGAAAGCCCAAAATCCAGCGGCTGCATAAGGCGGTTCATATTCTCCTCCGCCCAGAAGGCAGGATGATCAGCCACCGCCAATAACATTTCACCCATGTCACCGCCAGACTTGATAAACGTTTGGGTCAGCGTTTCGACGAGATCTTTTGGCGCCGGTTTGGCGACATAATGCCAAGCGATTTTCTCAGCGATATGTTTTGCCGTGCTGGGATGCGCGGCCAGCATCTCAATAAATTGACGAACGCGATCATAGCGCGCTTCGGGGTCAGCTTCCTCAAGTCTTAATCCGAAGATATCTCGCCCCTCCTGAGTATTCAGGAATGGATCATAGCGGAAGTTATACGCAACATTTCCGCGAGTTTGACCCGGCAGGATTTCCTGGGTGGCAAACCAGCCCGTCAATAATCCGGCCAGAGCAGTCACATCTTCCTGGGTATATCCACCATGCACGCCCAGGGAGTGGAGCTCCATGATCTCCCGTGCGTAATTCTCATTGAGACGCGATTCAAAACTGCGATGCTGATCGAGATAAATCAACATCGCCGGACTGGTGGCCGAAGTGTAAAGCAAGTCAAAAAATGATACCACCCCGGCCTGAGCGAACCGCTGATGTTCACGCCATTTTTCTCCCGCTCCGCTTTTGTTGATCCAGGTTGAGAAATGGTTCTGCGCCCAGAAAGCAAAGCGCGTGCGCACCGGATTCGGGGAAAGAATTCCCTGATAGATCGCCATGTTGATCCGCTCGTAATCATTAGGCGAACCATTCTCAATGATTGTCCGCTCCATCGCGGCTAGTTCAGCAGGGTGATCCCAGGGCCTGTCGACCTGTTCCCGGAGCCACACCTTTTCTCCGTGAACAAGTATTTCCCCCAAGGCCCTGGGATCAGCACCGTAACCGAAACGCTTCGAAAGATGGACGGCCCGGTGATATGGCATTTTAACACGGTCCGCATGCGAAAGTTTCGCCTCGTCCCGCAACCAAACACGCACAGGCTGGGACTTCTGAAAATTCCCTGCTGCGTCCACGGCAATCACAGAGATGTCACGCTGTCCGCGTTCAATTCCACGCAACAATAGCGGCTCAAAAAATGGCCCGGTTTTCCCGGCAACACCGATCTGGTAAGGCAGCTTCTGGCCGTCGACCTCAATCTGTAGCGTGGTCAGTGCGCGGTTGTCACTTGCCTCAATGACAAGGGCATCAACCGTCGAGGCAACCTGCTGGCCTTCTTTGGGATAAAGTATCTTGGCAACCGGCGCCTGTTCATCTTCCACGAGTTGATATTTCAGCTCAATCGCGCCCACGTAGACATTGCGGTCTCCCTTTTTTCCGTCCGCCATGTCATTGATAAGGCGCACCTGCAGGCTCTGCTCGCCGCCGGACAATTCGATTTCGCCCACCTTTTTCTTCTGCCAATTCTCCCCGAGCTCAATTTCACCCACCAACTGGTTGGCACCACCCCCCACCAGATAGATGGCTGCTTTCGGATTCCCGCGGAAAACTTCCGCCTGCCCCTCAATCCAAATGGTCGCGATCCCGGCGACGTTATGCGGCATGGACAGATTCACCTCATTCTCATGGCTATATAGACCGTAGGCTTTTCGGTGCGTCTTAGCGGTTTCAGAATCTTTTTCTGTGCTCTGCGCATCTTTCTTTTCCCCGCCGGTTTCATTTTTGTCGTGACCAGACGCTTGCGAAAGTTTCGTCACGCCCTTTACCTCAATGTCTCGAAGATCCGTGTTGGCGTGCCAGGCAAACCCTTCCGGTAACTCCGCCCCGGCGGCAAATCGGTTCCTTACAGGTGTTCCACTTTTTGGCTCCGCGACTTTTTCCCATTCCGAACTCGTGTAGATGGTTTGCCGCTGGGACAGGGCAACCTCACCCGTGAAAAGGGTGGACCGCAATTGCACTTCATTACCACCTTCCCTGAATTTCCAGGCTGGAATGTTAAAGGTAAATCGATCCCGCAGGTCGCTTCCAGCTACCTCGCCATTCAGCAACAACTCGGTCCGGGCGCGCCGGTGAAGTTTTTGGTCAACATTGCCGTTCTGATTTCTGCGCCAAACCGAACCACTAATTTCTGTGCGTCCGCTCACCTTTCGTCCTTCCAAAGGGTTTTCAAAGGCCACGCGCACACTGCGCCGATCCCAATCCTGATCATACCAGGCCAAACCGGTCTCAGCATAGCCCTTTGTCTGAATGGTGGCGCGCAGACCTTCCGGGACCCTGACCACTTTGAAAGCATCCACGGCCAAGTCTCGGTTGGCGCTTTCGCGAAAGCCAAAATCATTGGCCATCTGCACGGTGAGATAAGGCTGCACCTTATTCCCTTCCTTATCCTCAAAATCACGCGGGTTAAAATAAATTCCTCCCCCGGCTGTAATCCAATGCCAGTCATAGCCAAGCGTTTGTGCACTTGAAACTTTATTGTCCCTCTTGCCTTTGTGCACATAGAGCGCTGAATACGCACCCCCGGCCAGATTACCCTGCACCCGCAGCATGACCTGATAAAAACCGGGTTCCTGAATGGGCATCGGCATCATGAGAGAAGGATTTCCCTGCGGCAGGAGAACGTAACGTCCAGCCGATGCTTTGGGGTGAAAACCAACTCCCGGGGCGCGATTCGAAAAGCGGCTGCCTTTTCGCTTTTCTTCGTCCGCTTCAGAATGTTCCTCCGCTTCACCGGCTAAAATAATCTCCGCGTCACCCGGCAAAGCAAATACCGTGACAGTTTCGCCTACCATTTTTTTCCCGCTTCTTAACCCGATCGGAGTCAGCTCAATGCGCCCGTCCTCCGCCAACTTTAGTTTCGCCGGGACCACTTCAAATCTGGCCCGCAGTTCGGGACCATTTACTGGACCCAAAGTTTCGACCGGTTCAATCAATTCATCGCTCCCATTCACTTGAAGGCGCATTTGCACTTCATCACCTTCTTTCGCGCCTATCCCCGGATCAAAAAACTCCATTCCAACTGAAAATTCTTCATAGACAAAAACTCCCGCCGCCGGGCCTACAATCCGGGGAGCCTCAGAGAATTGCGCATAATATCCACGCTCGCTCGTCACCTCCAATTCCAGCCGCGCCTTACCAGCCCGCAGGATCGTCTTGCCTGGCTTACCGGTTTCAACCCGCACCTGGCCGATTTCATGCCCCTTGAGAAAGGCCGGTTGGCGAATGATTCGCGCGACGGCCGGATCACTCGATTTCACCTCCGCTTCGGCTTCCTCGTTCGTTTCCTTCGCTGGCCGCCTGACCGGAATCATCCGGCGGTCCTCCGCAGGCAATGTCAGACGCTCCCCATAAAACCGAATTTCAGCGAGACCATGTATTTTCTTCTCTTTATCCTGCTCTTCGGACTTTTCCGTCTCCGCTCCTCCCTCTTCTTTTGCTTCTGCATCCGCCTCGCTCATCATCGCATCACCGCCTGATGACATCATTTCATCGCCACCCGATGACATCATTTCATCGCCACCCGATGACA
>CAZUPP010000026.1:18483-23439 GCA_964622095.1 uncultured Verrucomicrobiales bacterium | reverse complement strand
TGACATCATTTCATCGCCACCCGATGACATCATTTCATCGCCACCCGATGACATCATTTCATCGCCACCCGATGACATCCTCATCGCCCCGTCTTCTTCAGCGAAAACCGGGCGTGGTCCGTCCACGGAAAGCAGGAGCGCCCAGGCGCAACCTAAGATCAGAATCATTTGCGGGCGCGGGCAACGGTGCGCGGCTACAGAGCCAGCGAGGAAGGAGACATTCGCTTTCATGGGCAGGACGGAGCCAAAGGTGAGAGCTCGCGAAGGAGTCGGGGGTTTTAACGCGAAGGACAGCGAACGGCTTAACAGACGTTCACGATAAGATCGCCTTGGCTTCTCGCGTCCTTTCAACCGGGCGCAAAACTTTTTTCACCGCAATCTTGTCCATGAATAGTGCGTGCGGCGCGCTCTTTCCTCACCTAGTTGATTAAGATGGCGCGTCTACATTATCTGCAGCATGTGCCCTTTGAAGGGCTGGGATACATCGGGCACTGGGCGGAGGAAAATCGTCATACAGTGACTTGCACCCCCTTCTATCAGCCTGACGTGACTCTGCCGCGGCCGGAGGACTTTGATCTGCTCGTCGTCATGGGTGGTCCCATGAACGTGGATGAAGAGGAAGCATTTCCCTGGCTGGCCCGCGAAAAGGCGTTTCTGCGTGAGGTCATCACCGCCACCACTCAACCAGTCCTGGGAATCTGTCTGGGCTGCCAACTGATTGGCCGGGCCCTCGGCGCCGAAGTCAGCCCCGGGGAACAGAAGGAGATTGGCTGGTTTCCTGTCCAACTCACGCCCCAGGGACAGGATCTCCCGTTTTTCGCCAACGGCAGAATGGACGCTCCTTCAGAAATCACCGTCTTTCACTGGCACGGCGATCAGGTCATGGCCCTGCCGGATGGCGCGCAACTGCTCGCTTCCACCACGGTCTGTGAGAATCAGGCCTTCCTCTACCGCGACCGCGTCCTCGCTCTCCAATTTCACCTGGAATCGACGCCAGACTCAATCCACTCTCTGGCGGAGAATTGCGCCAGTGAAATCGCGGAGAACCTGGGCCAGGATTTTGTCCAAAGCGCCGAGGACATGCTGGCTCTCGGTTCCCGCCTTCAGCAGGAAAACCAGCGGATCATGGCCGGAGCGCTTGACTATCTGCTGAGCCGGGCTGGCGATTAACCCATAACCAGGCCCTCCATATACTCGACTGCCTCGCCGAACATCATCAGCTCCGTATCCTCCAGCTTGTTCACGGGCAGACGGGGGGCGCCGCAATCATATCTCTCTCCCAATAAACGGGTTGCCGCCTTCAGCGCGCGCAGGCCTCCAAAGTCCTGGCAAAGTTTCACAAACTCTGCCCCAATCGCCTGCAACCGGGCGGCATCGTTCAGGCGGGCATATTGGAAGGACTCGATCAGCCGGCGATAGGTGTTTGGAATCAATCCGAAGGAAGGCCCCACTGCGCCTTGCACCCCGTATGGCAGCGCTCCCAGAAGCATCTCTTCTTTTCCAAACAGAAACTCCAGTTCGTCATCATCACTGCTCTGCGGGGCCATCTTTTGCACGGCCAGGTTCAGTTCACTCAGGTCTTCCGAGGAAAAGACCACTCCGGCAAATGACGGGATCGATTCCACGGCGATCGGCAGCAGCTCTTCCATGCGAAAGGTTACCCCGGAAAAGGAAGGGATATGGTGGTAGTAGAAGCGCAGCTTCGGCGCCGCTCCCGCGATATATTGGCACCAGCGCACCACCTGATCGATCGCGTCCGCCTTCACATAAAATGGCGGGTAGGCCACAACGCCGTCCGCTCCGTGATACTCCGCATGGGCGGCCAGCTCCATGGTTACGGGCAGGGCGGCGTGACCCACATGGACGATGATCTCCAGCTCACTCCGGATGCGTTCGGCGTCCACCAGCCAGGTTTCCACCACGGCTTTGCGCTCCTCCGCCGTCATGGAAAGACCCTCTCCATAGTTATCCGTCAGCACCACGCCATTGACCCAGTGATCCCGCAGCCACTGGTGCTGGCGAGGAATGCGCGCCAGGTCCACCTTCCCGCCCGGATGAAGGGGCGTGAAAGCAGCCGCGATGAGCCGGAAGCGTTTGGCATCAGGAACAGCCGTGGCCATGAAATCTTGGGAAAGGTTGAGGCGGACAGGCGAGTTTGCTTCTCCCCAGCCCCGCCTCAGGTCAGTTGAAGAGGATCAGCATCACGGATAGGGACGCCGCGGAAAGAATGGTGCTCAGAAAAATGCTGCTGGAAGCGAGGACGGGATCGCCACCCAGCTCTGATGCCATGACATACGATGCCGCCGCCGCCGGGCAGGCGCCGAAAACCATCGCAATAAACAACAGATCCTGGTCCAAAGGAAGAAGCAGGCTGCTGAGAAACACCAGCACAGGCACCAATGCGACCTTCATGAGCGCGGCGATCGTGGCAGGCCGGACCTGCCCGCTGAGTTGAGATACCCCCAGCCGCCCGCCGATGCAGATCAGAGAAGCCGGAACGGTCATCTCCGCGGTTAACTCCAGGGAACGATCCAGTGCCAGGGGCAGCTCCCATTGCAGAAACGCAATCGCCGCACCGGTCAGGCTGGCCAGAATGAGCGGATTCTTGATGACGCGAAAAAGCGTGGAGCGAACGACCTGCCGGCGAGCCTCTTCCTCCAGGTCGCGGCTGGCCTGCAGTACGATGATGGAGAGCACGTTATAGCTGATCATGATCATGCCCAGGGTCAGCACGGCCACTGTCTCGATCTCCTCGGCACGCGGATTTTCCGTGATCGAAAGATGGAACAGCATGACCGGCAGACCGATCAGCGCGAGGTTCCCGCGGAAAGCCGCCTGTGTGAAGGTGCCATAGGCATTGCGGGGTAGCTTGAGCAGCCAGGCCACGCCCAGCCCGAGGAAAAGACAGGCCACGGTGCCAAGCATGAAGACCCCATACACCCGGAGCGCATCGCCACCCGCGATCGTGGCGCCAGCGAGTTTCTCCACAATCAGGGCGGGCATCGCCACGTAATAGATCAGCCGGTTCAGCTCTTCGATGAAGCCTTTGCTGACAAACCCGCGCGCCCCCAGTACCGCGCCGAGAATGAGCAGCGCCCAGATCGGGCACAGCGTGTTGAAGACCTGCATCATGTCCGCTGATCTTTAGCCAATCCGCCCCGGATCTGCAAACGCCAACTGTCCCCGCTCCCCCGGCAAAGTTTTTGTCACACAAATCAGGCGGCGAAGTGAGAATAAATCCTGCCCCCACCCGTTCTAAAGCGGGAGGATCTCGCTCCTGAGATTCGAATGCGGCCCAAGGCAAAAAGCGGCCACTCGCCGCAAAACCAGTGGAATCTTTCTATTATGAGATTTATATTGGATATGGCAGTTGAGTCCCTCCTCCTCCCACGCATCGGGCTTCTTCTGTCCAGGTAAACGCTCTTAATCCATCCAAGTGAAAGCCAACCCTTCGTCCGCCCTCATCCCCTCCTTCTTCTCTTCAAGGCTCAGCCACCGCCCCCTGCTCTCTGGCTTTCTCGTTTCGATCTTCCTGCTGCCGGGCTCCAATGTCTGGGCCACCACTGATGAGGAGGACGGGGAACCCGTCGTTCTCGAAGTGGTCGCCCCCACGGTGTTGATTGATCTGCCCGCCGCGCCTACCGCTGATGACACCTCATCCGGTCCGTCCTCCTCGCGCCTTCTTGAGAAATCATCGTCTTCCCAACAAAGCGATCTCGGCGCTTTGCGGGAACCTTTGACGAGCTCCAGCCAGACTCAAGGTGCCGCAATGATGATGATGGCGCCGAATCCCACCGGGGACTTTGGCTTCATCGACACCTCCAACCGCGAGGAAGTCCGCCTTTTCCATAATCACGTCTACCAGCCGACCCTCTCCTATGTGCCCATGGTAACCTGGACCGGCAACGCCGCCTCTTGTAACCCCGGAACCACCCTCTTGGAATTTCGTCAGGCCACCATCCGCGCCGTCAATGTCATGCGCGCTCTCGCCGGCGTCCCCTCGAATGTCACCCTGAATGACGTCTACTCCGATCTCTGCCAGGATGCCGCGCTCATGTTTCACATTGCCGCCGGGATTTATCTCGCGAACGGGAGCCCGCACAATCCACATGCGCCCGTTTCTTTCACGCCATGTTATGGTCCGACAACTCAACTCTATGCGAACGCCTACGATGCTGCCTCGAATTCGAATTTGTCCTTTGGTCAGGGTATCCCGGTTCCGTCAACGCCCTTTGGCGTCGGACCTGAAGCGGTTGAGAATTATCTCCGAGATCATGGTGACAATCTTCAGGTAGGTCACCGCCGCTGGATTCTCTTGCCTCAGACGGAACAGATGGGAACGGGTGACGTGCCTCAGACGACTTCCAGCACCTACGCCGTTAATTCTCTGTGGATTGATGACGGGAATGGCTTTGGACCGCGTCCGGAAACTCGGGAGGAATTCGTCGCCTGGCCTGCACCCGGTTATTTCCCTTACACCTTAGGTACAGGACGCTGGTCCTTTCACTATCCCGGGGCAAATTTTACCAGCGCATCCGTCACCATGACCGGACCGGGTGGTAACGTCCTTCACAGCATCGAAACAAGAAGTAACACGTCCTTTTATGATTCCGCTATTGTCTGGCGGACAACCTTGATCGACCCGAATAGCTCCATGTCGACCTGGCCGCAGCCCTCTGGGGATACAACTTACCAGATTAACGTTTCCAACGTGCAAACTCCCAGTGGCACTCGGAATTTCAGCTATAATGTGACCATGTTTGACCCGGCCGTTCCAACGCCAGGTTACGACCCCCTGCAGATTCAGGGCGATTCCAATGCTTTTGCTGGCCAGCCAAACGCTTTCACCCATGATACCATAGATCTCGCTGCCGGCTATGAGTTGAATACCCAGATGGTTGAAGATTTTAGCGGAACTGAAGGTGCCGAAAATGGTTTGACCGATATTATCGATTA
>CAZUPP010000026.1:0-18383 GCA_964622095.1 uncultured Verrucomicrobiales bacterium | reverse complement strand
TATGCTCGTGTCCAAATGTCAAACGATAGCGGGACGACATGGATAACCCTTGATGAGAATTATGGTCTTGGACAAATCATTAATCCCGTCTTCAGCCTGGAAAGCATCGATTTGACCGCTTACATCGGGCAAACCGTCAGATTTCGCTTTGTTCACGGAACAGATGGCTCAATTATCGGCGGCTATTCTAACCCGGAAGCACGCACTGGCTGGTACATTGATAATATCACCGTGACCAACGCTCAGGTTGTGACTGGTTCCCAGACCATGACACTCCCAAACTCCACTGATTTCTCGTGGGTGCCGGAATCACCGGGCGATTATCTTCTACAAGTTGCACCGACCGCATGGAATGGCTATAATCTCGGCTACGGACAACTTTTCCCCGTCACGGTAACAAATCCCCCGCCCCGGCTAATGGTATCGAGTTTTGAGGATAACGGGTCAACCTGGGTCATGGATATGCATATTCAGAATCATCCGGGGAATGGCACTTTCACGCTGCTCAGCGGCATGCCTAACAATCAGAGCAGCTTCACTCCGGTGGCCAGCGGCTGGAGCTATAATTGGGTGGTGCCCAATGAACACATGCAGGTGACGATCACGAAAAATGGTCTGCCCTCCACTTATTATAAAATGCGCATGACCTACACGGAGTAATTTCCCCTTTGGCCATCGCCCTTCGCCGCACCCATCATCCTCAGGCACCGCGCCTTTTCTGGGCGGCCTCGACCAGACGCGCCTGGAGCGGCTCGAAAAGTGACTCGTCAACCTGCCTGCCCTCGCGGTCCATGACGAAAAAGGTGTCAATCGCCGTCCGCCGCTCGGTATTGATCTTGGCGGAATCCACCCGCAGGCCGAATTCATAGAGCGTCACGATAATATCGTAGAGCAACCCGATCCGGTCCGGCGCATCGACCTCAATCACGGTGTGCCCTTCGCTGATTTCATTGCTGATCGAGAGCCGAACTGGAATCTGTATCACTTCCCGAAAACCACGATGCAACCGGAGATCTGACCGGCTGAAAAACGGCTCGAAATCAAAATCGTCCACCGCCAGCGCTTCATTCAGCGCCTGCTCCACCGCAGCCCGGTCTCGGCTATCCGTGACCGCCTCGAAATTCGTCGTACAAACCCGGAAAACGTCCAACACAATATGATCGGGCCGGCTGTAAATATCCGCGCTGAGAATATTCAAATGCGCCGTGGCAAAGGAACCGACCACCCGGGCCAGCAGCCGGGCCCGGTCCCAGGAAACCAGCAAGGCCTCACTGAACCCAAGGTCTTCATATTCACGCCACGCCAGAGTTGGCTGCAGGGAAACCTCTGAATAAAAATTGTGCACAAAAAATTGCCGCATCGCCTGCAGATGCCGAATCATATCCTCCCGGCTGTAGGTGCGGATATAGGAAAGCGGCATCGCCTCGAGGTGCGCACGCAATTCTGCCTGATAATCAATCGGCAATTCCTCTGACAGCTCCTGCAGAAAAGTTTCCCGATCCTGCGCAGCCCGCTGCAGATAGGCTTCCTCGTCCATCAGATAACTCGAGGCCGCCCGGTATAATTCCAGGCACAATGATTCCTTCCAGTCATTCCAGGAATTCTCCCCGGTCGCACGGGAATCAACCATCGTGAAAATCAGGAGCGCATCCAGTTGCCGCTGATTCTGCACGAGCTGGGCAAATTCCGCAATCGTGGACGGTTCTGATAAATTACGCCTTTGTGCGGTCACCGCCATCAACCCATGATTATCGACCAGAAAAAGTAAATAGCGCCGTCGCGAAGGGGCTAATTGCAGACGCCGGGAAACCCGTAACGCATTATAGGTACTGATATCCGAATGACTCTGTGTATTGGCGGCCCGCCCAGTATCATGCAGCAAAAGCGCCAGATATAAAATGGCCGGGTCCTCCAGGGACCGGAAAAGGCGCCGATAGATACTCGGACTGCCCTCCTCCGTGCTCGTGATCCGGTCCAGCTCATCAATGGCCGTCAGCGTATGTTCGTCCGCCGTGTATCGATGGAAAAACTCATGCTGCACCAGACAGGTGATGTCACCAAACTCCGGCACATAATTCCCGAGAAACTCCACCTCATGCATCATCCGCAGAATTCGGCCCGCTTCCCCGCGTCGTGAAAGAATCGCTTCAAAAATCTGCCGCGAGGCCACGGCATAGCGAAAGGTGTTGTCGATCTTCTCACGATTCAACAGCGTCAGCCGCTGAAAAAGGCGCGGGCTCAATTCCAGCCCACGCTGTTGGGCGTGTTGAAAAACGCGAATCAGACGAAAAATATCCCGATCAAAGATCTCCGGGCTTTCCGCGTAGAGAAGGTCGCCTCGTGAGTAGAACCCATCAAAATAGGCCTCATCCTGCCCTTCCCCGCTCTTATCATCGAGAAACTTCTGCGTCTGCTCCGGTTCATGCCCCCGGTGCATGAGCAGCATGCGGTCGGTTAAAAGGCGGGTGTAAGTAAAAATATTTCTCGCATGCCGATAGTAATCGCGCATGAACTCTTCGATCTTGCGCAGCATCGTTGGCTGCGGGTAGGCGAAGTTCTCCGCAATTTTTCCCTGTAGATAAAGGGTGAGCACATCATTGCCGCGCTCACTTAAGTAATGAAGTTCTGTCCTCACCCGCAGAATAAAATCATAGGCTGCCACGAGCTGCTCCCGTTCTCCGTCCGACAATAACCCAAGCTCCACCAGCCCCGCGATGCGCGATACCCCGTGCTTCACCATCCCGATCCAGATCACATTATGAAAATCCCGCAGCCCGCCGCAGCCGTTCTTCACATTCGGCTCCTGCATGTAAACGGTGGCCCCAAACTTCTCATGCCGTATTTTCTGTTCCTCCAGCCGCCATTGAATGTAGTCGAGAGCCTGGTTTTCCAGACATTCCCGCCGGAAGCGTTCTCCTAATTCATCATAAAGATTTCTGCTTCCCGCGATATGCCGTGCCTCAATCAGAGATGTCAGCACCTGTTTATCCTCCGCCGCCATCGTCAGGCACTGGGAGATCGTGCGAACCGCACCGCCCAATTTATATCCCACATCAAACAGAAGATAACTCAAATCCCGGACCACTTCTTCAAGTGCTTCCTGTGCATCCACTTCTTCCGGTGCGGTTTCGCGGCATAAAAAAATGACGTCAACATCACTGTAGGGATTAAGCATGCCCCGCCCATATCCGCCAACCGCGACTAGCGTAAAAGCTTCCTGACCCGCGCGGCTCCAAAGTTCGCGACTAATGATGGCGTGATCCAGCGCATGCTGCATGAGCACATCCACCATCTGGGCCCGGCTCCGCACTAATTCACGTCCCGACGCGCCGCCTTCGTGCAGATTGCGTAATTGGGATTCCTCTGCCTGGGTGAATTTCTGATAGGCCTGCAATAGCTCCGGCAAACTCTTTTTCGGGTCAAGCGTGGCCAAATCCTCACGCGCACGCTGCAGGACCGGATCCAGCGTATCCTCGCTCGCGCTATCACTTCTCGTCATCTCCGGCATAAAAACTCCGTCACCCGCACGATTTATTTTATTTCCCTCACATCACCCCGGCTGCGGCATAACCGGACCGCTACGTGGCCGGTTTGCGGCAGAATATATTTTCGCAATTCAATTTCAACATGACCGATTTCATCGAACTCGGCAAGCACTCCCTCCGCGATCTCCGCCGCCAGCGTCTCGATCAGCTTTCGGGGTCGTTCCCCTGCAATCGCTCGTATCAGCTCCGCCGCCGCCGCATAATCCGTTGTCACCACCAGCTCATCAGCGTGCGAATTAAATCGCTGCAGAGGATACATTTTCGCATTGAGCACAAGCTTCTGAGATCTGCTGCGTTCTTCATCCGGCACGCCAATCCTTGTTTCCACGACCATTTTCGCAATCGCAATGCTATCGTTCCGCTCTTCCAGATTCCTGGCTTCCAGCACGTCAAGCAACGCGACGGTTGGTTGATTCAGATTCATCGCGCGCGCTTCATCCATTGTCACCCAGCGATAGTTATCCGCCTCATCATTCAGAGATACTTCTGTCTGTTCCGTTCGCCCGGTGTAATTCAAAAGCAGAAAATGCGCAGGCTCATGAAATTCAGGCGAATCAATGCAGTCCTGCACAAAAACAAATCGAATATCCCGGAGGACCAGCCCGGTTTCTTCCAGAATCTCACGCCGCAGCGCTTCCTCCTGACTTTCCCCCCGCTTTATCTTCCCACCGGGAATTCCCCACGTGTCGCTCCACTTCGTCGTGTGCACCATGAGCATTTTGCCTTCCGGATTAAAGATGAGCGCCCCCACCGTGCTGACCGGCATCTTTTGCAGAACCGGCCGCTCATGCAAAAACCGGCGCAAATGTTCGAGGTCCTGCACGAGCAGGTCCGGGTTGGCTTTCAATAATTTCTCCGCCGGATCATAGCCGGTTGATACCCCTATCGCCATCACCCCGCCTTCTTTAGCGGTGACAATATCGTGCTCCATATCACCGATGAAGACGGTCTCACCCGCATCCAGCTGGTGTGTTCTCAGAATCTCACCGATTTTTTTTCGTTTATCCAGGATACCCACGTAGGCGTGCTCAAAGTATTCGGTCACCTCCAGGCGCGGACCTTGCTTGGCCCAGTGCAGAGGATTGATCGTGCTCAATAAAAACAGGCGCCGCCCGGTTTCCCGGCAAAGTTCCAGAAACTCCCGCGCGCCAGGCAATAATTCCACGCGCTCATTCAGCGCATCAAAATGCCGGTGATAAAGTGCGTCCAGTTCCTCCATCGGAATACCCGGAAGGGTACGTGCATAAAATTCGACAAACGGTAAACTGAATTCACGCCTAAACCTTTCCCGCTCATATACCGGTTTACCATAGTGCGCAAATACCCGGTTCGTCGCCTCCAGCACCGGGGTCAAATCGTCCGCCAGCGTCCCCGACCAGTCACATATCACATTCCGAATCACACCCTCTCTTAAACCGGCTCCCTGAATCGATCAAGACGCGCGTTGATCTCCGCCATCCGTTCCTCTTTCCAGGCATCATCCGTCAGCGCCACGCGAAAGCCGTTCATGGCGATCTCCGCCAGATCGCCCGCATCCAGGTTCATTTCCCGAGCCAATACGCGGTATTCCTCCACCATGTCCGTATGAAATAGTAACCGGTCATCCGAACTCACCGTGCAATTGATCCCTGCTTCCATCAGTTTGGGCAGCGGATGCTCTCGCCATTTCTGGACCACGTTCAGCCGGTAATTGCTCGTCGGACAGACATCGAGCGTAATTCCTTTTTCGCGAATCAATTGAATCACCGCGGCGTCTTCGATCGCGCGTATTCCGTGTTCAATTCTTGTTACACCCAACTTCTCTATCACTTCTCTGACCGATTTCGGCCCGCACAATTCTCCCGCATGGGCTTTGGTGAATTTCCCCGCTTCCCGCGCCCGCTCATAAAATTCCACCACCCAGTCCTTCAGCGGCAACCGTTCATCTCCGTATAAATCATATCCATCCAATCCACCCCAGCCGAGGCTCTCCTCCAGTTGCTTGATCAGATCTGGAAATTGATCATCATCCCGGCAGAGCCCTGCAAAAATCCTCCGGCGAATCTTCGGATATTTACGCGCCGCGTCACGTATCGCCTGCAGGATCGCCTCACCTTGACCCGGCAGTGAACGCAGCACCCCGAAGTGAAAGGTGATCTCCGCGTAACAGACCCCTTCGCGATCAAACCGGCTCAACAGATCCTCTGTCGCAAGACGGTATCCTTCCGCTCCTCTCTCGCGAAAGAAAGGAATAATGTACTCACCGATCGCTGAAAGAAACTCTTCAAAGCTTCCCCAGCGAAAGTCAGCCTCGTTTATAAATGCGGGAGCATCGTTTAACGCAAAACGCTTTCGCGGATCATGCGCACAGAGAAAATCCCACGACACCGAGGGCTCCAGATGAAGATGGGTCTCGCTCTTCGGAATGTGTTCAAGCGTCCTCAATTCAAATTCCGTTCCTTCGCTTGCCTTGCGCATCTCTCGCACAGTAGGGTGATGCCTGCGAAGCTTTCGGATTCGTCGTTCCAGCCGTCGCACTTTTCGCGCACCGCCTCGCATTCATCGCACCAGGCATTGAGGCAACCCGCAAACTCATCGTCCGGGTCATAACTATATTCCTCAGGCTCATGCCAGCCGAGGTTCCGGCCCCTGACCAGATGCTGACACACAAAAGCCGGCCGGCTTTCACCGTGCTCGTCACATTCCACGAAGCGGCTTACCTCTGCCATCTTACTTTTCGCTCAGCCGCACGATCGTAAACGGAGGCTCCGCTCCATCCTTGCCTTTATTAAATGGCGCAGCCCGGTTGAGCTGATTAACCACCACCACCGCGCTGCCGTCCGGTGCAATCGCCAACGCATCCGGCCAGATCATTTCCTGTTCGTCCTGATACCACGCCGATAACTCTCCACCCTCCGCCGCGATGGTGATGGCACCTTTGTCGACGTTCGTAATGTAAACTTTCCCCGCGTGAAAAGCGATTCCATCGCTGCTGGGTTTATCCGAGAAAACCTCAATCGTATCCGCGATTTCTTTGTCCGTTCTGGAAAAATCCGCCAGCGCCTCCGCCTTCATCCGGTGAAGCGCCCCCGGTGACATCGTGGAGTAATAAACCCAGCCGCCTTCTTCATCCAGCGCAATCGGATTGAGCGCCAGATGCACCGGTTCGGTCTTGCCATCTTCACCCGTAAAGGTCAGCGGCTCGCCTTCCGCTTTCATCACCAGACTTTTCTCCGGCATAAAGGTCTCATGCCCGTCCAGCACCCGGCGCATTTCTCCGGTATTTAAATCAACCACAACCAGGGCAGGATTCGGCCCCGTCTTGATCCCCGCCTGCCCCATGTCTGCGATATATGCCCGCGAGCGGACATTATCGATCACCAGATCCTGGTGAAAGGAATTTGGCGCGCACGCTTCCCTGGGAATATAGTGCACCGCATGCAGCCGGTTTTCCTCCACATTCCAGCCCCACAGTTTTGGGCTGTGCTCCGCATCACCCATATCCAGCACCCACAGAATGTGACTTTTATCACAGACAATGCCGATCACCGCCTTGAAGCTACGGGAGATTTCCGGCGTGGGATAGGGATCCGCCGTGCCATCCTCCCTCAGCCGCATGACTTTATATTCCGGATTATCAAAAGGATGGTTTGAAAAATAAATCGTCCCGTCCACTGGAGATACCGCCGGATTGCCGGGCCGGAGATCAAACTCGCCCAGCACGGTTATTTCCGGTTCGGCGTTGGACAGGCTCGCCCCGCCTGACATCAGGGCGAGCACCGTGATAATCAGCAGTCGCAGATCAGGTTTCGCAAAAATCATACGGGCAGTTTAACCCAGGCTCTGGATTTTGCTGACCAGATTTTCCTTCGTGATGCCCAGTTCCTTCAGCACGGTTTTGCCCGGCGCACTCAGACCGTAGCGGTCGATGCCCACCACTGCGCCATCCAGGCCGACATATTTCCACCAATACGCCGTCGCACCGGCTTCCATGGCCACCCGCTTTCGGCACGCTTTCGGCAGCACCTCCTCCTGATACTCCGCGCTCTGGCGGTCGAAACGCTCACAGCACGGCATCGATACCACCCGCGCACCGGCGCCGATTTCCTCCGCCGCCTGCATCGCCAGATGCAGTTCGCTGCCCGTGGCCATGATGATCAGCTCCAGCGGACCCTGTTCACGCCGCGCGATGTATCCACCCTTGAGCACCCCTTGGCGGCGGTCCGCTACCGGGATGTCATTGAGGATCGGGATATTTTGACGGGTAAGAACCAGCGCGGTGGGTCCGTCCGCGCGTTCAATCGCCGCCACAAACGCCCCGGCCGTTTCCTCCGGATCACCCGGCCGAATCACATCCAGAAATGGAATCAGACGCATCGAACTGGCATGCTCGATCGGCTGATGTGTGGGGCCATCCTCGCCCACCCCCGGAGAGTCGTGCGTGAAGATCTGGAAGTTAGGCAATTTGCTCATCGCCGCCAACCGCAGCGTCGGCCGCAGGTAATCTGAGAAAACGGTGAAGGTCGCTCCGGACGCGATGAAATATCCATCATAACCAAAGCCATTTACGATCGATCCCATCGCGTGCTCGCGGATCCCGAAGAGTATGTTGCGCCCCGCCGGGTTGTCCGGGCCAAAGTCTCCGCCGTCCTTGATGTAGTTGTTCGTGGACCCGTGCAGGTCCGCGCTGCCACTGATCAGCCGCGGCACCGCCTGGGCCAGCGGTTGCAGCACGGCACTACCCGCCTTGCGGGTGGCGACCTCGGTATCGGGCGCAAATTCCGGGATCAGCTTCAGCAATTCATCCGCGCTGGGCAGCTTGCGCGCGTAGCCCGCTTCCAGTTCCTCGGCCAGTGTTGGATTGGCCGCCTTCCACGCCTTGTAGCGCTCCAGCCAGGCATTGTATTGCCCCAGCAGGTCCTGCTTATGCTGAGCAAAGTAGGACTTCACCTCATCACTCACGTAGAACTTCTCTTCCGGCAGCCCAAGGTTTTTGCGGGCTTCATCGACGTATTCTTTGCCGCTCTCTCCGTGCGCCTTATGCGTTCCGGCCACCTCGGGAATCCCGCGGCCAATCTCCGTCTTTGCGATGATAAATTGTGGTTTGCCCGTGTTCGCCTTGGCCCGGTCATAGGCGGCGCGGAAAGCGTCCATATCATGGCCGTTGATCTCCTGTACTTCCCAGCCGATCGCCTCGTAATATTTCGCAAAATCTTCACTCTGCGTCTTGTCCGCCATGTTATCGAGCGTGACGTCATTGGAGTCAAAGATCAGGATCAGGTTGTCCAGACGCAGGTGTCCGGCCAGAGCCGATGCTTCCCTTGCCACCCCTTCCTGCAGGCAGCCGTCACCCGCCAGACAGACAATGTGGTGATCCAGAATGGTGTGATCCGCCGTGTTGTAACGGTGCTCACGCATTTTCGCCGCGATCGCGTAGCCGACTGAGTTACCCACCCCCTGCCCCAGCGGACCTGTCGTGGCCTCCACGCCCGGCGTTTCGTGGAATTCCGGGTGGCCCGGGGTGATTGAATGCAGCTGGCGGAAATTCTTCACTTCCTCCAGGGAGAGCGGATAACCGCTCAAATGCAGCCAGCCATACAGAAACATGCTGCCGTGCCCCGCGCTGAGAATGAAGCGGTCCCGGTTCATCCATTTTGGCTCATCCGGATTTAGCGCAAGGGCGCTGCCGTAAAGAACGGCACCCATTTCCGCCGCGCCCAGCGGCAGGCCGAGGTGTCCGATGCCCGCGGCGGCGACTGCATCCATGGAGAGGCCGCGTGCAATCGTGGCGGCTTTGGCGAGGTTTTCCTTATCAAGTTGTTCGATGGTGCTGCTCATAAACTGGGGTCATCTTTAAGAATCTGCTGCCCTCTTGGCCAGCATGTTTTCCGGGAAGAAGAGCGCACCGGCTGGCCAATATTCCGCAACCTGACTCTGTGCCTTGATCTCCGCCCCCGCGATGTGATGTTGACCGTCAACCGATTGCCGTGAGTTTCTTTGATCAGAAAAATCTCTTTCCGTCCATGGCCCACACCGCCCGCCCTGCTGCCACGACTCCAGTCAGGGAGGACGCCCCGGACGCCCCTCTCTATCCGGAGTTTGATCTGGCCAGAACCCCGCTGAAAAACCAGGGCACTCTCCTCATCGAAGCCAGCGCGGGCACCGGCAAGACCTACACGCTTACCGGTCTCGTCCTCCGTTTGATCATCGAACAGAACCGCCCGATCACACAAATCCTCGTCGCAACCTACACTCGCGCGGCTACCGCGGAGTTGCGCGCCAGCATCCGGGCCGCCCTCGTCAAGGCCCGGGACGCTTTCGAAGCCGATCCCGGTGAAGAGCCCGCCGACACTCCAGAGTCGGTGCGGCCTTATCTCACGGAGAAATGTATATTGTTTCGTCGAGATTACGCCCGTCTCTTGCGTGATGCTCTCGCGGATTTTGATGATGCGCCCATCTCAACCATCCACAGTTTTTGTGCGCGTGTGCTGAAGGAATTTGCTTTCGAAAGCGCGACTTTTTTCCGGACGGATATTCAGCCGGAAAATCAGCCTGTCTATCAGCGCATCGCCGATGATTTTCACCGCAAGTATCTGGTGCATGCGCCTTCAATTTTCGTGGCGGCCATCGCCGATGAGGTAACTCTCAAGCCGGAGTCGCTTGCCCGGCTGGCCGGAGTCATTGATCAGCGCCGCAATCTGGATTTCGGGCGGGAAAATGCAGGCGAACAAAGTGCGCTTGATGAATTGACGAGAACCGCGCAGGACCTCACCGAAACCGTTCGTGAAGTCGTCGCGGAATATCAGAAAGATCCCGCCGCTCTCCGGGAACAGCTGATCGGGCGCGAGGCTGAAAAGTGGGCTAAAAAGCCCGGCTTTCTTGATCCCTTGCGCAAGCGCTGGTTCATCTTCGAGAGCCTTACGGAATCTGCTTCTCCTTTTTTTGCCCCCGGTGATCTGGAACTATTTGATTATCTGAACACCGCGAAAGCACGTCACGGCACCAGAAAAAACAGTTCAACCCCGGATCTCGAGATCTTCCGTCTGGGTGATCGCATTGGCCGGCTTCGGGAAACTCTTCCGTCCCTTGTCAAACGCGCGGCGCTGGAATATGCCGCGGCGGAACTGCGTGAAGCGCGTCAGAAAGCAGACCGTGTTTCATATAATCATCTCGCGCAGAATCTGGTTGAGGCTCTTCAGGGTCCTTACGGAGAAAATCTCTGTGCCGCTCTGCGCAAACGTTATACCGTCGCCCTCATTGATGAATTTCAGGATACGGACGCGGAACAGTATCGCATCGTTGAGCAGATTTTCCGAAAGCAATTGCTGATTCTCGTTGGTGATCCCAAGCAGGCCATCTACCGGTTCCGCGGAGCAGATCTCTATTCTTATCTGAATGCGGCGAAGCAGGCTGACCTCCGCTATACCCTGGCCCGCAACTGGCGCTCTGAAAAGAATCTCGTCGCCGCGGTCAATGCGATTTATGAACGGGCGCCCGCCCCTTTCGCCATTGACCAGATTAAATACCGCCGGGTTAAAGCGGCGGGAACCGCTGATCAGCAACCTCTCAAAAAAGGTTCGCTGCCGGAGCCACCCTTTCATTTTGTTCATCTGCCTTCAGAAGATGATGAGACCGGCGACACTCGAAACATTACCGCAGCAAGAAACTTGTTTGTGGCCTGGACGGTCGAGGAGATTCTGACTCTGTTGCAGGGCGACTATTTTCTTGGTCAGAAAAGAATCGCGCCGGACGATATCGCCATTCTTGTTCGCACCCATCATGACGCCGAAGCTTATCAGAGCGCCCTGGCGGAGCGCCGCATTCCCAGTGTGCTTTCGAATACCGGGAATGTCTGGGCCGAACCTGAGGCGCAACAGCTTTGGCGTATCCTGCGCGCGGTAGCTCAACCCGAGAATGAAGGACGCCTCCGCACCGCTCTGGCCACCGGCATCCTGGGATTTAACGCCGCTGAAATCGAAGCTCTTGTCGCCGATGAACCGGCCTGGGAAAAACTTATTTCTCATTTCCGTCTTTTCCAGCTCACCTGGCTACGCCGCGGCTTTATGCCCATGTTCGGGCTTTTTATGCAGCGCCAGCGCATCGCGCTCACACTGATTAAACAGATGCGCGGTGAACGTGCTTTGACTAATCTGGCGCAACTGGCTGAATTGATTCACGCGGAAGAAGCGAAAACTCATCGCGGGATGGATGCGCTCATTCAATGGACGGGCCAGCGCTGTGCCGCGGCCAAAGATGAAGATTCGCCGACCGCGCCTGAAGAACAGCAACTGCGGCTGGATCGCGATGAGAGTGCGGTGCGCATTCTCACCATGCACACCAGCAAAGGCCTGCAATTTCCAATTGTTTTCTGTCCCTGTTGCTGGGGCGGTCTGCGGGATTCCAATCGGATTTATTTTCAACCCGAAAAGAATGCCTACCGGTGGGAACTGGACGAGCCGAAGGATACCCCAAATCTTCGTGCGCAGATCGAGAATCTGGCTGATGAACTGCGCCTCATTTATGTTGCGCTGACCCGCGCGCAACACCGATGCTACCTCGCTGATTTCATTCCAAGTAAAAAAGGCGCTGCTATTCCAACTGCCCTGCAGTTTCTTCTGCATACCGCCAACCCGGAATCCGGCCGGGAAACCTTGCTCGAAAATTTTTTTCAGGAGAGCGACCCGGTGCCGGATGCGCGGGTGGCGTCTGACCTGCGGAGGCTCAAAGAGAAATTTCCTGCTGTTTTCGAAATTCATACTATTAGTTCCGCGGTTGGCGATGACTCCCGCCAGTATTCACCACAGGATTCCTCCCACCTGGACCGCCGGAATCTGCGAGCCCGCGAATTTACCGCGAAACTCGAGCGGGATTGGCGCGTAAGCAGCTTCAGTTTGTTGAAAGCGATGCGGGCGGAGACAGACATCCGTGCTAATGCGCTGGATGAAGAATTTCTGCCCGGGGTGATTATACCCAGTGCGGAAATCGGCGCGCGCGATGAACAGGAAGCAGGGGGAGAAGATGAAAACTTCGTCCACGAGAACGTTCCGGCCGATCTCTCCGCTGATGAACCTTCTCCGTCTGAGCTTTCTCCGCTCCATGATTTTCCTTCCGGGCCCAAAGCGGGCACTTTTTTCCATGCGCTTTTGGAGAGAGTAGATTTCGCCACCGCAGGCCACCACCGGGAATTGCTCCATTCTTTGCTGATTGATTTCAATATCTCGATTGATCGGTTTGGCGAAACGATTTCTCATTGGCTGCGAACCGTGCTGAGCTATCCTTTGCATCCCGAGAAAGCAGATTTTTCCCTGGCTCAACTGAAAAGCCCTCACCACGTATCCCGAGAGATGGAGTTTTTCCTGCCCATGAGTCAGATCACACCGTCTTCCCTCGCGGAGATCTTTTCCCGCCACGCGGCGGCTGACTCTCCCATTGCCCAGGTTGCGCCCGTTCTGGCCCGGTCCAGTTTTGATTCACTGCAAGGCTATTTACGCGGATTTATTGATCTGATTTATGTGTGGGAAGATCGATATTATATCGTGGACTGGAAGTCCAATTACCTTGGTCAAGCCTTGAGTGATTACCATGCCGATCAGCTTCCCCGGCACGTCATCGCCGATCTTTATCCGCTGCAATACACCCTTTATACCCTCGCCCTGCACCGGCTTCTTCAATCCAAATCGCCCGGTTATCGTTATGACAGACATTTCGGTGGAGTCACCTATGTTTTCCTGCGCGGCATCAGTGAAAACTTTTCTCAATTTCCGCCAGCCGGACTGTTCCATGACTGTCCCCCGGCCAACCTCATTAGCGCTCTCGATGCTTTGTTCTCTGGCAACTGAAAATCATCGTGCAAAAAAGGTATCTCTTGTTCCGAGGATCAACATCTGGCAGCCCATCGCGGCAAGGATCAATCCCATGAAACGGGTGAAGATCCGCTGGACCCGCGGGCGTATAAGATTGGGATTGCGCGCAACAAAAAACAGGAGGCTCCATAAACTGGCGGCAAGCAGAAAAACGGACATTAACGCGACGGAAAATCCGGGCAGATTCGCAATTTCCGGAGGCAGTTTGACGGTGGACATGTTGATTACGGTGGTGATTGATCCGGGGCCGGCGACGAGCGGCATGGCGAAGGGCACGATGATTTCATCGTCCGCATTTTTGACCGCGTTCGGGTCAAAGTGGACGGCACTCGGTGACCCGCCCAGCATCTGCAGCGCCATCAGTAAAATGACCAAACCACCGGCGACGCGGAAGGCCGGAATGGTAATGCCAAAGAAATCGAGGATCGGTTTTCCCAGAAACGCTGACAGCCCGAGAATCACGAAAACCGCAATGGCCGCCTCCCGGGCGTAGCGAACGCGCGACACCCGGTCCACATCACCGACGACATCATTAAAAAAACCAGTCGCACCAATTGGATTGCATACCGCGAAGAGAGTGAGGAAACCGCCAAGCACCGCATGGGCGAGGACGGCAATGGGAAAATCAAAAATCAAAACAGACAGAAATCAGCAATTCCGCCCATGCATGACGGAGTGAACCTCAAAAGACAACGCTAAAGTCGATGATAGGGGACATTAAACGTGTCACCGCCTTTCATATCGCCGGAGCGAAACCCCTTGGTAAACCAGCGCACCCGCTGCTCAGAGGTTCCGTGGGTGAATGAATCCGGCACCACATAACCTTGAGTCTGTTTCTGGAGCCGGTCATCGCCGATGGCGGAAGCCGCGCGGATGGCTTCTTCAATATCACCCTCCTCCAGAAGCTGCCTGCGCTGGGCGTAATGCGCCCACACCCCGGCGAGATAATCCGCCTGCAATTCCAGCCGAACGGAGAGCCGGTTGTATTCCTCCTGACTGACCCGGGCACGCTGGCGCTGCACGCGTTCGCTGATGCCCAGCAGGTTCTGCACGTGATGCGCTACTTCATGGGCGATCACGTAAGCCTGAGCAAAATCTCCTTCCGCCCCAAAGCGCTGGCTCAACTCATCAAAAAACGTCGTGTCCAGGTAGACTTTGTTATCGGCCGGACAATAAAATGGCCCGGTGGCGGAGCTGGCAAATCCACACGCGCTCTGCGTCGCCCGGGAAAACAGAACGAGGGTCGGCTCCTGGTAGACCAGATTCTGCTCAGCAAAGAGGCGGTTCCAGACATCTTCCGTGTCCTTGAGCACCACTTTGACGAAGCTGCCCGCCTCATCATCGGCGGGATCGATGACTGTGCCGCCCGGTTCCTGCTGGGTGGGAATCGATCCTCCGCCGGAACCTTCAATCAGCTTCATGATGATGGCGGGATCGACTCCCATCAACATCATGACGACGACGATGATGAGCCCGAGCAATCCCCCGCCGAGGGCGATGGGCGCCACCTGGGGGGCACCCCGCCGGTCTTCAACGTTCGCGCTTTCTTCGCGGCCTTTCCAACGCATGAGCGGTTTTCCTTTCTGTCAGTAAAGCGGGCGGGGACGGGGAAGCAGAAACCTAGAGCTGATTGGCATCTGCCTTGCCCTTGGCGCCGCCCTCCTTACCCCGGATATTCTGTTCCGTAATCACGTCCTTGTAGGTCATGCCGGCCGGGATCATGGGCAGCACGTGCTCCGTATAGGGCACCATCACATCCAGGACGTAGGGCTCGTTGGCATCCAGCATGCGCTGCATGGCCGGGCGCAGATCCTTTTTGTGAATGACGCGTTCACACTTCACATTGAAGCTCTCACACATCTTGACGAAGTCCGGATAGATCGCCTCCCGCGCTTCCGGGTGGCCCAGATAAGTCTGGGCACGGTTACTGTCAAACATGAGGTCCTCCCACTGGACCACCATGCCGAGGTGCTGGTTGTTGAGGACGAGGGCCTTGGCCGCGATGCCCTCGGCATGAGCCATGGCCAGCTCCTGGATGTTCATGACGAAGGAGCCGTCTCCGTCGATATCAATGACCTCTTTATCCGGGCAGGCGACCTTCGCGCCGAGCGCAGCCGGGTAGCCAAAGCCCATCGCGCCGAGCCCGGCGGAGGTCAGGAAAGTGCGGGGATCATCGAATTTATAGTATTGGGCGGCCCACATCTGGTGCTGGCCCACGCCGGTGGTGATGATCGCCTTGCCATCCGTCATTTCACTGAGCAGCTCAATGGCGTACTGACTCTGGATAACATCCTCCGTGTCTTTGTAGGTAAAGGGAAACTGCTCCCGCCAGACGCCGATCTGCCCGTACCAATCGTTGTAACGGCGGTAGCCCTGGGTGACGCGTTGGCGGCCGGACTGGGCGAGGATCTCATTGGCCTGTTGCAGGGCCATCTTGAGATTGGCCAGAATGGGCAGGCGCACGACCTTATTCTTGTTGATCTCCGACGCATCGATATCGATGTGGACGATGGTGCCGTGCTTGGCGAATTCCGTGATCTTGCCGGTGACGCGGTCATCAAACCGCACGCCGATGGCGAGAAGGAGGTCAGCCTCATTCACCGCGTTATTGGCATAAACGGTGCCGTGCATGCCCAGCCACTTGAGGGCGAGTTCATGGGACTGCGGGAAACAACCGATGCCCATGAGGGTGGTGGCAACGGGGATCTGCGTGCGCTCGACAAACTCGAGCAGTTCCGGGGCGGCGTCAGCCGTGATGACACCGCCGCCGCAATAGATCATGGGCTTCTTGGCGCTCTCAATGAGGCCAATCATTTCATTGATGGCAATCGGATCAGCCGCTTCCGCCGGGCGGTAGCCGGGAAGGTTAATGCGTTCCGGATAGAGCGGCTGAGCCATCTGGTTCTGGACGTTTTTCGGCACATCAATGAGGACCGGACCGGGACGGCCGCTCTGAGCGATGTAAAAGGCTTCCTTCACCACCCGCGGGATATCCGTGGCATCCATGACGAGGTAGCTGTGTTTCACGACGGGCAGGGTGACGCCAAAGACGTCCGTCTCCTGAAAGGCGCCCTTGCCGATCATGTGGGTGGGCACCTGGCCGGTGATGCAGACGAGCGGGACAGAATCCAGAAAAGCATCGGCAATGCCGGTGAGCAGATTCGTGGCGCCGGGGCCGGAGGTGCTCATGGCCACGCCGGCCCGGCCGGTGGCGCGGGCGTAACCTTCCGCGGAAAAAACGCCGCCCTGTTCATGACGCGGGAGGTAGACGCGGATGCTGCTGCGGGTGAGCGCCTGGTGCAGGGGCATGCTGGCGCCGCCGGGGTAAGCGAACATCGTGTCCACCCCCTCCCGTTCCAGGCACCGGACGAGGATCTCTGCCCCGCTCATGACGGGCCCGCGCTCCGGGACATTGACCGAGACACTGCTCACGCTGGTGGGCGTGGCGCTGGGCGGCGGAGCCACCGTGCTGGAGGACGGGGTCTGGGTCAGTTCTTGCGCGGTCATGGGATGATGGTGGAGTGTCTCAGTAAATGAGTGAGTGGGTGATAGTGATGATGGACGATGAGGTGAGGCAAGAAGGCCCGGCGCACAGATTCACCTCAGCTCAGGATGTGCGATGGCATGCCGGGAAGGAGAAGTTTACGCGACAACGGCCCTGATTCAAGGCAACACTGGTTCGCTAACTGGACAAAGGATGGACTGGAATTTTCCATTGCGCCCTGATTTTCTGCCGCCGGTGGAGGGCGGGCTGATGATGGGGGTGCTGAATGTCACGCCGGATTCGTTCTCGGACGGGGGCCGGCATCTGGACCTGGAGGCAGCGGTGGCGCAGGCGCGGCAAATGGCGGCGGAAGGGGCGGCGATCATTGATGTGGGAGGAGAATCGACACGGCCGGGCTCGGCGCCCGTGCCGGAGGATGAAGAATTACGCCGGGTCATCCCGGTGATCGAGCGGCTGATTTCTGAGGAGATTCGCGTGGCGATTTCGATTGATACCCAAAAAGCGGCGGTGGCGAGCGCGGCGGTGCAGGCAGGCGCCCATATCATCAATGATGTGACGGGGATGCGATCGCGGGAAATGCGGCGGGTGGCGGCGGAAACAGGGGCGGGCGTGGTGATCATGCACATGCAGGGGACCCCGCAGAGTATGCAGCGCGAGCCGCGTTATCATGATGTGGTGGCGGAGGTGCACCAGTTTCTGCGCGGCCAGACGGGGGCGTGCGTGGCGGAAGGCATTGCGCCCGAACGGATGGCGGTTGATCCGGGAATTGGCTTTGGAAAGACGCTGGCGCATAATCTGGAGCTGTTGCGGAATCTGGAACGGGCCTGTCCGCCGGGGCATCCGATTCTGGTCGGGATTTCGCGAAAATCGTTTATCGGGAAATTACTCGATGCGGAGGGCGCGCGGGACCTGTCCACGCTGGAGGATCGGGCCTGGCCGACGGTGGCGTTGACGGCGTATCTGCGTGAGGCGGGCGCACATATTTTTCGGGTGCATGAGACGGCGGCGAATGTTGATGCGCTGCGGATGGTGAACGCGGTGAGGTAAGAAGCGGTGGAACAGGGGTCGGGAAGCGGTCATTTTACCGACCGGTCGGTAAAATGGAAAAGAAGCTGGAAATCGCGAGGGTTGATACTGAGGGAGTTAGCGAGGTATTTGACCGAAAGGTAAAATGAAAAGGGGATCCGGCGGGGCTTGAAGGGGCGGATTGGGAGAGGCTTTCAGGCGGGGCAGACAATCGATGGATGGCTGGCTGGATGGATCGGCGCGGGGAGGCGATGAATCGATGCGGCTGGGCTGAGAGGGATGGTGGCGGATGGATGGACGAACGGGGACGGCAGGCGTTGGGGTTGCAGCGGCTGGACGAGGGACATGCGGGACAGGACGGAGTTGAGGCAGGAGGAGGAGAAGAAGAAGAAGAATCACCCGATACTTCAATCTAACCCAGAAATTGGATGGGCGCGACACGTCCGGAACGTCCGGGTTGTCCGG
>CAZUPP010000025.1:31923-55976 GCA_964622095.1 uncultured Verrucomicrobiales bacterium | reverse complement strand
CGGGCGCGACACGTCCGGGTCGTCCGGAACGTCCGGGGTGAAAAAAGTGAAAAAAAGTTTAGGAACGGGAGCACGCGCCTAGGAACGAACGTTCGTTCGACGCAGTCGAATGTAGTAACGTTTCTGAGTGACGCCGCGTGCGAGGAACGAGCCGCTCTGAGCAGATGCCGTGACCAGTGCCCGCCGTCCGAACAACCAGGGCGCGAGCGGAGGCATGATGGCTGCGCAGGCCCCTTCCACATATCCGGCGATAGCCGCACTCGGCCAGCACTCAGCAGCCAGCATGCCGCAGCGGTCGATTGCAAGTTCAACGCAAGCGGGGTGGAACGGAACCCGGTCACCGAAGCGCCAGGGAGGTTGGGCGTTAATACCTTTCTTCAACAGTTATCTCGACCATCCGTATTCGACAGCCCTTTGAGCCCATTTCTGAAAGGCAGCGCTACGGGCACGATCTTTCACTACCTGATCCAGCTTTTCGAAAATCGAAAAGTCACCTTCCAGAACGTCGGACGCGAACTCCCTTAAATTCTTCGACTGAGTGGTTGCGATCTGCTCGAAAAATTCAAGATCAAATACAGTAGAGCCTTCGTATGGAGGAATAAGAGATGGTGGGGAACGCATTCCTACAATGTCGTCCAAATCGAAACTATGAAGGACGGTGTTCGGTCTAATCTCACCTGGGCTTGGAGGTAGCTTGCCATTCTGAAGCCTCACGAGCTTAACAAATAGATAGAAGTCCCGAGCTTCGAACGACAGATCGACAGCCACCACTTGATTGCAGGAGATCATTTCTAGGCCTCGTTCCTTGTCCCGCAATTTTCGATCAAGATCAAATGCTGCAGACAGGAAGGAAAAACGATCTCCACACACCTGTTCAAATATCTTTCTACTAACCACTTGGCGGCTTCGGTATTGGAATTGGAGTTACTGGGCTTTGATCAATAATTTCCCTCTCAAGTTGATAGAATGGACTTCTGCGAGCGCGTGTTGGATCAATCCCAATATCGTAAATATCAAACCCATCGTCTATCTTGGACTTGATCCACCGCTCGTTCCTACGGAGGCTCATCTCCAAGTTAAAGTTCTCGGGCTCGAAGTTCTCACCCCATGCCTGATACCACTTGGCATCAATGCCCTGCTCTCTTAATCCACGCGCCGCCGTTTTAATGTCATCCATTCCCTAGCCGATCACGATGGCTGGTTTCCTTGGGGCTAAGGCAGAGGTGCTTCCTCTGGCTCTTCCAGATAAATGAGTGGCTCCTGTCGGATTCTTTGTCAATTTGGGAATGCGCGCCCGCTGGAGATTCCCCATTGCGCTCAGCCCAGCGCCTCATCCACCGTGTCGCCTGCACCTCAGCATCCTTTCCAAGCTGCATTCTATTTAATCCCGCAACCCTTGGGTTATGCACGGCAAACGTCACGGATACATTGGCGTGCCCAAACTCCAAAAGTGTTCCAAAGCACAGGGTAGATGCGCGCCTCGCAAAGCCTTGAGCGCTGTGCTCTTCGGTCCAGTCACAGGCTGGCATTTCTTCGGATTGGTCGTAGACGATAAACTGACGGTAGGAGAAGTAGAGCTGAGGAGATAGTGCCGTTGTTGTCATTCTTAAGGGTCGATAATAACGCGATAATGATCGCCAGGTTGGATATTATTCTTCTTGAAGAAGTTCTTCAGGATCGTCCCTTGTGCGTGCTGCTGAGACACCGGCACGTGCCCGATCCACGAGCCTGCACCGCCTTCTAACGATGACGCAAAAGGATATTCGTCCCGGCTCAAAGGACGTATGTTGGGAACACCATCCAATGCAGCAGCACGATTCGCGGCAGAGATAGATCAATAAAAAGTAATCTCAAGCTTCTATCGCGACTTGTCATTATTTTGAAATCTGTCAACTGAATTGCTTGGCCGCGATCGCTCACTCGCAAGCGACCGCCCCAGGACATCTATGAAGCCGTCAAATACTGTTAGCTCGCTTATAATAAACCCAATGCAATCGTCATTGCCAGATTTTCTGTGATTCTACAAGATATCCGGGAGGATGTCGATTGGCCATGCTCACCGCTTTTCATAAACCGTATGGGGTTCTTTCGCAGTTCACCCAGGAGGAAGCGCACCATCGGACGCTGGCGGAGTTCGGTTTTCCGGAAAGTGTTTATCCGCTTGGGCGGCTGGATCTCGATTCGGAAGGGCTGCTGCTGTTGAGTGATGAAAAAGGTCTGGAGCACCAGCTGCTGCATCCGTCAAAAAAACACCGGCGGGTTTATTGGGCGCAGATTGAGGGGATGATTGGAGAGGAGGCGCTGGAGAAACTTCGTCGCGGGGTGGCGGTTCGCGATTATGTGACGCGGCCGGCGGAGGTGCGTCTCCTGGAGCCCGCCCCGGAAATGTGGCCACGCGATCCACCGGTGCGTGTGCGTCAATCGGTGCCGGATTGCTGGATTGAGCTGACGCTGCGCGAGGGAAAGAATCGCCAGGTCCGCCGGATGTGCGCGGCGGTGGGTTTTCCTGTGCTACGCCTGATTCGCGTGCGAATCGGCGACTATGCCCCGGACCTGAGGACGACCCTGCCCACCGGCCAATGGCTGCCGGTGACGGAGGCGGAACGACAGCAGATCTTCAGTCCATCGGCCGGGCGGAGCGCCGCTGCCGCCGCCGAAAAAACAAAAAGCCCACGGCCGCAACGGCGAACGCGGCGAAGGGATTAGGCTCCGGCACAATCATAAAATCCAGCACATAGAGGGTCGGTTCGCTGCCGGTCTGCTGCACATTAATGACATAATCCCCCGGCCCCAGCGGGGTGGAAAAACCGACACCACCGTCCCGGTCGGCGCCGGCCATACGCTCGAGAACATTAAATCCGGGCAATAATCCCTCCACGCTGATATGCCAGCCGCCGAGGAAATCAACAATTGTATCGACATCCGGTATGACGCTGGCGGTGCCGGAATCAATCTGCATATATCCGATATTCCCATTTCCACCGATGGCGAGATCCGTGTATTCGACGAGAGAGATCATTCCCATGGACTCGCCCGGGCTAAGGGTGAAGGTAAAATAATCCCGCACATCGCCCTCTTCCGGAATAACAAAACCGGTCACGCGGTTTGCGCCGGTGGTGAATTCCACGGGAGTGGGACTTAAGGGATCATTGGAAAAATCACCATCGCTGATTTCGTCCCACGCCTCGGTGAAGGCGGAGGCGGCCGGGCCGAGGAAAACCACGAGGGTCAGGGTGATGACCGTTTTCTGAAGGGGCATCAGGCAGGCCGCGGACATTCGATTCTTCATTCTCATTCTTCAGAATATAAACCGAAAGGCCGCCGAAAGTTGCCTTTTTTTCCCGGGGCCTGGAAATCAGCCGGGCGCCTTTTCCGCGGCGTGCGCCGACCCGGTCAAGAGCCTCCGGGCGAGGCGTTCTTCGCCACCGATGATGTTCGAAAGATGATCCAACTGCTTGTTTTCGAAGGCCTGATTAAAGATGGCCACGTCCAGGGCCATGACCTTGCGAAAAGCGGCCAGCGCTTCCTTGGGCGACTCACTCTGCTCCGACACCCGGTCGCCGAAGTCCGCGATCGTTTCAATCATGGCCAGCGGATAGCGCAGGGGCAGGCCGATGCGCGCGTGAATGTGGCCAATGGCGAGGCGCCGCGACGTGAAGGCCTGATCGTAGTCCCCAGAGAAATAGTCCATCCACCACTCACCGACCATGCGAAAGACCTCCGCGCCGCGCTCCGGGGTGAGGGCGTCAAGGAACTCTTTGGTCTGCTCATTTCCATACAGCCGCACCTTGAAGGCCTCGATGATGCCCTCCCGATGGCTTTCTCCTACAGGCCGGAGAGCGACGAGGAGTTGTTTGTGGCGGTCGGTGAATTCGACCATTTGGGCGAGTTCGGTCGCGATCTCGTGTTGTTGAATATCCCAGGCTTTGCGATGTGAGTGGTCCATAAGTTCTAGAATTGTTGTAACGACAAAAATCTCAACAAACGCGGCCTCCGGCGTCAAGGCTTTCCGGCGGCATTTCAGAGGGCAATTTTCGTGCCAAAGAAATCGCGCTCATTCATTCAGTCATTCCCGCCGGAGCGATTCCAGCGCTTCCCCCGGCCGGTAGGCGAGATGCGCGGTGGCCAGGCATGAGAAGAGCGCAATGACTGCCATCCCCACGATGATACCGCTGAGGAGAGCCCATGGCGGGGTGACCGTGCTTTGACCGGTGAGCGATGGTAAAAGGCTCACGCCCGCTGCGACCGCGCCGACCCCCAGCGCGATGAGAATCAGCACGGAGTGCTCCAGAAACAGGAGGCCTCGCACCAGGCCCTGCCGGTAGCCCACCGCGCTGAGGAGCGCCAGTTCGCTGCGCCGCTCCACGGCATTCCTAGCCAGGATGATGCCGAGTCCAACGGTGCCCAGCAGAACTCCCAGCCCGCCGAGCGCCTGAAAGATCCGAATGTAGGTATTCTGCACGGCATTGAACTGCGCCAGCCGCTCGCTCGTCCGGGTCATTTCCATGCCCTGCCGGGATAATTGCTGACTCAGATGCTCCTCCAGCGCTCCCACCTTTTGCGGCGGCGCATCGAACAGGAAAAACTGGTAGCCGCCGGCGTTGGGAAACAGCTCAATAAAATCATTCTCACTGACCAAAAGAAGCCCCTGCAAAATCGTATTATTCACCGCCCCGGCCAGTCGCACTTCGGAATTTTCGGGACCCGGATAGTGCACCGTATCGCCGAGCTGCTTTTTCATCGCCCACAGAATGGCGTTCAAATCGCCCACCGCGGGGACGATTTTATCTTCGCCGCGTCCCTTGGGGTTCAGAATTTCCCACCCTTCAGCCGTAGTACAACCCGGCGCCGCCCCCACAAATGTAAAGCGCTCCTCGAGTTCAGAGGGATCGACGCCAAGGAGCGTTGGCCGGTTCGTCTTACTGAGATTGAGGCAGCTTGCTTCTTCCGCTTCAAAAACGCGCATCGGCACCACGGTTACGCCTTCGAATAATTCATCGTCCAGCGCCAGTTCGGCGCGGCCTTCGGGTGTGCGCAGATCTTCGTAGATCGGAACGGTCGACCGTCCCAGAAGCTGAAAGCCGCCCGTGCCGGAGGCCCTGTCTTCGCTGGCATCGGCGCTGATCCCCTGTACAAAAGCGGTCACGCTCAGGACCATGAAAAGCCCCGCGGCCAGACTCAGCACCGTGACGAGGCTCCGCGCCGGCCGCCGCGAGGTATTGCGCGTTGCCAGCCCCGGCACCGTATGCAAGGCCGCGCTTTCCGTCGAACGCATGAGGCTGAGCCATTCCGCGATCGCGAGGGCCAGCGCCATGAAAATCATAAAGCCCGCCCCAAAGAAACTCTCCGTCTGCCCACCACTCGCGTTCAGCGCAAAACTAATCCCGCCGAGGGTCAGGACCACGATAAAAACCCGCCGAACCCACCGGCCCCAGCCGGGCTTTTTCGCCGGTTTCAATTCCTCCCCACCGGTGAGGAGTTCCCGCGGCGTGAGGCGGAAGGCCTGAAAGGTCACCAGACCAACGCTGAGGATGGACACGAGAAAGGCTCCCGCGCCCGCTCCAAACATCGAAGCCGGGCTCAACTTCAGTCGCAGCGGCAACTGGCCGACGGCATCCTGCCAGATGGAATCGAAGCCCCGCAGAATCAAATGGGCATAACCTGTGCCCAGTGCCAGTCCCAGCACCAGACCGGCCAGCGCGAGGACCGCTCCTTCTCCCAGGAGAAGACGCTGAATCTTGCCCGGGCGCCAGCCGAGCGCACGCAGCAGCCCGATCTGAGTGGCCCGCTGTTGAATGGTGAAGGCGAAAAGCATGCCGGTCAGAGCAAGGCAGGCGATGATCAGAAAAAAACTGAAGGAAATTAGGAGCGAAGCGAAATCCACCGGAGATTGAGCGCCTTCACCCTGCATGGCGATCGCCTGAAAGCCGACCTGATCCGGGCTGACCTGCGCGGACAGCTGGGCCGCCAACTCGTCCGCCGCTCCGGCGCCGGCGGGAAACCGTACCCCGGTGACCTTTCCAAAGCGGTTTGCCCATAGTTCCTGGCCTTTGGCGAGGGTGATGTAGGCCTTGGGCGTGCCGCGATATTCATCCCAGTAGAGCTCGTCTTTCTCACGAATGAGAGACAGATCGATTGGCATGCCCGGTTCCCAGTCCCGGCAATTTTCTTCACCGGCTACCCCGGGAAATTCCGGCATGAGGGTCCGGTCACCGGCGGGGCCGTCAATCGGCACGATCTCGCGCACGGTGAAGGCCGCTTCCTGTTCCTCCAATTCCCGGTTTCCGGCGAGGACAAAATAGCGAAGGAAAACCTGATCCCCCACATCCAGGCCTAAATCTTCCGCCAGCCAATCGGTGATGACCGCCTCATCATCGGCCAGATCATCAGGGAGAAACCCGGTCTGCTTCGGTTCGAGCGCGGCGACCACAGAATACGGAGTAAGCGCGTCCAGCGCAACCGGTTCCAGGGCATTGACCATGTAGGTGAGCGAGGCACTCGCGCCTTCAAGTGTCATCGCCGCTTCGGCGATCGGTGGATCGAGGAACACCCGCTTACTGCGCAGCTCTAACTGGCCATTAGCCGCTCCCTCCGGCAGCTCTCGGATTTCCGCTTCGTAATCCGCCAGGGTCCAATCCAGTTCCTCCAGCTTGAGTTTTTCCGATTCCGTCAAGAGCACGTTCACCCGCCCGCTCTGCCCGATTTCATCCTGCAGGTCCTTCAGCGGGACAAAAATGCTCGGCGGCGCGAGGTGGCTCGCCTGCAGGGAGAAGCGGCTCCACTGGTCGTCGTTCACAATCTGGCGGATGCGCAGACGGATCGTGGTTATCGCTTCGTTCGCACCCGACAGCGGGGCGTCCCGGCTGAGCAGGGCAGGTTCCTCGACCCGCAGCAGGAGGGTGTCTCCCACCGCCGCTCCCTGCCCGAGGGCGGCCGCCAGTGCCTGGTTGATGGCGGCTTCACCGCGGTTCAGCTCCCATGGTGGTGGTTCCGGCGCTTCATCCCAAAATCGCTCATCCACTCCCAGCACCTGCACGCCATTGCGCAGCACGCTCCGGTCCGGGGTGCTCCCGCTGCCGCGGTAGACAATCATCGGCACCGCCTTCTCGCTTTGGCTGGCCAATTCTTCCCGGAAGAACCTGTCGCCGCCCGTGAAGGCCTGCACCATCCCTGCGGTGCGCAGGGCCTCGATCCGTGCGAGAGTGTGGTTGACCGAGTCCCCTACGATGACCGAGCCGGTGATGACCATGACGGTCAGCGCCACGCCCAGCGCGACCAGCACATGGGTGCGCCAGAAATAACCGAGATTGCGCAGGATAAATTGCAACGCGTTCATCGCTCAGACTCCGGCGAGTTGTCCGCCCTGCAGGCTGTAGGTTTTCCCGGCGCGCGAGGCCAGTTCGGGCGAATGGGTCACAATCACGAGGGCGGTCTGTTCCTCGCGATTCAGCTCAAAGAGCAGGTCCGCGAGGGATTCCGCCGTTTTGCCATCCAGGGCGCCTGTCGGTTCGTCGGCCAGAAGGAGGGCGGGCTCATTGATCAGAGCTCGCGCGACGGCCACCCGCTGACGTTCCCCGCCACTCAACTGCGCCGGACGGTGACCCAGGCGTTCTCCCAAACCCACGCGGTCGAGCAATTTCCGGGCGCGGGTTTCCGCCTCCGCTTTGCCTTTCTTCAGCGGCAAGGTCGGCACGAGGACATTTTCCAGGACAGTGCATTGCGGCAGCAGATGGTGCAGCTGAAAAATTAACCCGGTCGATTCCGCGCGGTAGGCCGCTTTCTTTGCCTCCGGCCAGGCATGAATCGAGTCACCCCTCACTCGCACCGTCCCGGTGGTGGGATCATCCAGGGTGGCGATGACATTGAGCAGGGTGCTCTTCCCGCAGCCCGATGGTCCCACGATGGAAATAGACTCACCGGCCTCAAGGGTGAAACTGACTTCTCGCAGGACCTGCAATTCTCCCCCGCCCTCCGCTTCCGGGTAACTCTTCGACACCCCCTCCACCACCAGCAACGGTCCAGCGGTTCGCGACTCATTCTTTGCCTCTGGCTCTGCCATACCTCGGAAGCATTTCATCAAATTTGCCCGTCAGCCAACGAAAATGAACCTTCCTTTCATACGTGGCGTTTAGCCGGGCGGTCTACTCTGTTAAATATAGACCTTAGGATTTTTTCACCTTCGATCGGACTTTTTGTGAAAATCCTACTTAGGCATTGAATGCAAGAATTGCTTTGAAATTCGCCGAATCGTTTCTTCAAGAATGTCCAGTTATTTTGAGAAGTAAGCAGGTCAACCAAAACGTAATACAGGGCTGGATGGATCAACGTGAACGGTCTCCATGCATATTTGCCGTCCTTATTTGTCAATAGAGTGTGGTTAACGTCATCGTAACTACTAGCGCCAGGTTTATGACAATAGTCTTTAAGATTCTTTCCATTTAGAATGCGATGCACCCGTTGAAGGACCTTCTCAAAACAGAAATATGGAGGCAGTTCAAAACTACAGTAGCTCTCCTGCTTGATAAAGAACTCCTTTGCTTCGCCATGGTCCAACTCAAGCAAGTGATTAGTATTCAGCCTATTCTTTTCCGGTTTTTGTTTGCATTCTTCTTTCGCCATTTCCTTCGTCTTTAAGTCAGTTTCAATTCTTGAGAAAACCCTCAAATTGCAGCCTACGGCCGATCAATCTCTTTGCGTGACAGCTTTGACCCTGGAGTTTACCGAATCCCATGCAAGGTCATACATCATGGCGCGGATCGTGGCTCAGCAGAATAGTCGTTGATCTCGATCGTTTGCGTCGCGACTGTCAGCGATCAAGAAAAAACATCAATCCTGCGCCACCCTCACCCAGCGTTTGGCTTTGAGTTCAAAACGCGGCAGACTATTTTCTTCGACAAGGGTTACCGGGACGCGCAGGGCAAAAGTATGGCGGAGGGCATTTTCAAGACTGGCGGCGAGATCTGATTTCTGATCCTGCGCCAGACCGGCGGCCGGTTCGACTTCCAGACGAATTTCGGTGAGCGCCTGGGACTGATCGATGAGTGCGCGATATTCCGCCACACCTTCGATCGCGCGAATTACTTCGTCCAGAGCAGTGGGATATAAATTCACCCCGCGCACGACAATCATGTCATCGATTCGCCCGATAATTCCCCCCTCAAGCAGCGGATCGAGATTATTGTCCATAGGCATTTCGACCCATTTCACCAGATCACCGGTGCGGTAACGCAAAAGGGGCGATCCCTCGCGGCCGAGGGTGGTCAGGACAAGTTCCCCTGGCTCACCCCGCGGCACCGGCTCGGTCGTTTCGGGATCGATCACCTCCGTCAGATAGCGCTCGGCCAGCACGCGCAGATTGCCCGGCCGGGCCGGATCTTCATAAGTCACCGGGCCGATCTCGGTCATGCCGTGATGATCAAACATCTCCGCCCGGCCACCCCAACCCGCCTGGACCGCCGCCCGCATGGCCGGCAAACTACCGCCCGGCTCGCCGCCTACGACAATCCGGCGCACCTCCGTCTGGCTCAGATCAATGCCTCCGTGCAGGGCCACCTCCGCGAGCCGCAGCGCATAGGTGGGCGTGCAGCAGACCATATCCACCTCATGCTCGCAGATCAGCCGCAGACGCGCCTCCGTGCTCAGCCCTCCTCCCGGAATGACGAGAGCGCCAATCCGCTGGGCGGCTTCGTGCGCCGTCCAGAAGCCGAGAAAAGGCCCGAAGGAAAACGCCATAAAAATCCGGTCATCCGCCGTGAGCCCGGCATGCTCCAGAACGCGGCGCCAGTTCTCGACCATCCATCCCCAGTTCTCCGGGGTGTCGAGCCAGATCAACGGCCGCTTGCCGCTCGTCGCGCTCGTCTGATGAAAGCGGACATAATGAGAAAGCGGCAAGGCCAGATTCGTGCCGTAGGGCGGGTTCTCCCGCTGATCGGCGACCAGCTCATCCTTTGTTGTGAAAGGCATGCGCTCTCGAAAACTCTCGAGCGAATCGGCGCCACCGGTCAGCCCGGCCGCCTGCAATTTACGCCGGTAAAAGCGATTCTCCGCCTGCGCGGCAATGACCTGATTCAGGGCTTCCAGTTGCAGATCATCCAAGCCCTGCGGCGAATCCGGGCGGTTGATGGCATTCGCGCTCACCTCGGGAGGTCAATCGAGCGTGGATGCTGGCACACTTTCCGTTTCCGCGCTGGGAGCGGGCTCTTTGTGAGCGGCAGGCGGGGGAGCGGGCTTGAAAAGGGTGACCAGCGCTCCGCCGGTGGCGGCGAGAAGGATTCCCAGCATAAACGGCCAGCGCACGCCACCCCATCCGCCGAGCACGGTGAGTGAGACGACGGCGTTGATAATCGGCGCGCCGGCAAAAATGATCGACATCACCACGCTGGGCGGTCCCTTGGCGCCGAAGGCCAGAAGCACGCCGAAGGCGCCGATCGCACCCGCGGTGCCTGCGAGGAGGGAGAAGCCCATCCCGCTGCCGGGAAAACTCCAGTCAGATCTGCGCAGGAGCAGCATGAGGGCGGGAGCAAGAACAGCGACAAGGAAATAGGCTATGCCGACGAAAAAGTAGGCCTTAAAGAGGCCATCGGGCCCTTTGCCCATGCCGTGCCGACCGAAGTGGAGGAGCAGGCCGTAGCTACCCCAGAAAAGAACGGAAATCATCGCGAAGGCCAGCCAGGTGTTAGTGGAATCACCGGCGCCTGTGGCCGTAGCTGCTGCTTGAGTCATATGGAAGCGAGGGTGTCAGGGAATGAGTTGGCGATCAATCGCAAACCGTTACGCCTGTCAACCCTCGCTGGTCCCATCCGCTTTGGTGGATCGGGCGGCAGTCCGGTCAGCCGCCGTCCGGCAGCAGAACAACTTCCTGTCCGCCGCTCAGCACGAGGCGTGAAGCATAGATGTCCGGCCGCTTGCCGGGCCGCACATCGTCGTCCGCCACGCCATGGACGGTCACGGCGTCACCTTTTTTCACCGGCATCTGGTTCTTCCAGCCGATGTAGACCTCGACCCGGCCCGTTTCATCCCGCAGAATGAACTCGTCATCATCCGTCACCTTATGCACCTTGCCATGCAGGCTGACCGGCGCCCCGGGTTGAATGGATGCGATCGGAGTGATCGCCGCGGAGGGAGGCTTGTCATTGGCCTCGGAGAAGCCAGTGCTCATGGCGAGGAAAACTCCTGCCACCAATACTGCGATAAACGTAATGCAATTCGTGTATTTCACGTCGCCCTTTGTCCCCGCTCCTATTGCTCCGTTCAATTTTGCCCTTGATCACTTCCCGCACCCCAATCACATCACCTCCTATGACGTCCGAGACTTTCCGATTTTCAGCCATATATCTGGCTTTCGCTGTGATGGTTGTGTTTTGGGTGCCGCTGGTTCCGGCAGACGGCCAGAACCTCGCCGAGCTGAAGATCACCGAGCCGCAGTCAACCATCACGGTCACGGCTGAAGCGACCGATGATTCCCGTTACGGGCGGCGTTATGCTGTGCTGGCCCCCACCCGGGATCAGGCGCGCGAAGGGGCTGAGCGGCTCCGTGCTTTTATTGAGGGCCGGCTGAAGGAATTCGATCCCACACCGGCCGATGTTCTGATCTCAGAAGTCACGGTTGTGAGGGCATCGCGCGAATCCATGCAGGAGATTGCCTTGAGCTCGGCAGCGGGCAATCGGCCGGCGGCAGAAGATCTGGCTTCAAATGATCCGCCTTCTCCGGCGGCCCCGGCCGTGCTCTTTGAAGCGTATTTTTCCGCTCGCGCAAAAATGACCGAGGGCAGCACGGTGGCGGTATTTGACGAGTTCCTTCGTGCTGGAAAAGACTCTCCGTTTGCCGAACTGGAAATTCGCGAAAGCGACGCCGAAACGGAGTCGACGTTGAGGGATCAGGAATTAAGTGCCTCCGTTCTGGCCATGGAACGGGCGCGGAAAAAGGCGGAGAAACTGGCCAAGGTTTACGGGATGGTGGTGCGCGAACCGACAGAAATTCGCGAGGGAGAAATGACGAACTGGGACGGAAATGGGGTCACCGTGAAAATGGAGGTGACCTTTGAGATCGAGTAACGGGCGATACGCCACGTATTTGCTCGCGATTATCTTCGCTATCACCGCATGCGGGGAGAAGAAAGAAAAGCCTGAGTCGTCCTCAGAAAACTCTGAGACACAGCGCGCCGCCGATATAGAAAAGGAGACGGAGGAAGAAGCCGGCATGGAAATTGCCCTGCAAACTGCGCCAGCCAGTTTGCATGTGGAAACGGAGTTTCGGCCCGGCCGGGATTTTATACCGGCCAAGCGCTACGTGGTGGCGGCGTTATCCGAAGATGATTGCGCAATTCTGATCGCGGAACTCGAGGCGTTTCTGCGCCGAACGCTGAGCCAGATGGAGCCACCGGTGAGATTGAACTATCTTCGGGAACCAGAAACCGGTGCTGAGTTGAGCGAGGAAACACCTGGCGTCTACACGGCAAGCCTTGTCAGCGAACCCATGATGGTTCCTGCTGAAGTTGACTTCGAAGAATTTGAAGGTCAAACCGTGCGACTGATTCAGCAATTACCGGAAGACCAGCGCGGGGAGTTCGGCCGACTACGTCAACGCGTGATCAGTGAGGAATCCCTCGATTTCACGGAAATGCGCGAACGTTTCCGCGAAGAGTTAGAAGGCGCGGCGTCACGCAAAGTGAGCATGCTGATGCAGGAGGCGCTCGCCGCGGCGGTGGGAGGGGCGCCTGAAAAGATAGACGACTATGAAGTCGAAGCGCCTTCGATTATCTGGAGCGAGAATACCATTATTGCCTCGCTCAAAGCCAGCCTTGTGGAATCAGGCTCCTCAATCCTTAAAGAATGAGAATTTTAGAACGCATCCCGGGAAGCTCGGTCAGAACACCTCTCTATGATGAATAAATGCCTAACCCTTTTCCCGCTGCTGTTGCTGCTCGTCGCTCATGGCTTTCCGGTCTCTGGCCAAGACGAACCCGCGGCCAAAATCGAAGGCGAACCCCTCACTGTGGAAGCGGTCGCGAATCTGGACCTTGAAACGGAAGCGGTGCCTCCGCTCAAGTTTGAGCTCCTGGCCGACTCCGAGGCGCACTCGCAGGTGCTTTTTGACGAAGTGAAGGATTTCTTTGACGTGCAGTTTAAACGTATCAAGATGGAGCCGCTGGTTTTCGAATTTTCCAACCAGATCGTGACACCCGAAGTGGAAGACGGAAAACCGGCCGTGGAGTTTCTGCTCATGCCCATCATCTTGCCTGAGGGTTGGACAGCTCAACGCTTCATGCAGGAGTTTGAGAGTTTTGAGAATGCCCCGGAAATGGAAGCCAGAATGGATGAGATCTCAGCGCGTGGCGACATTACCGAGGCCGGCAATGAGGACGCCGAGACATTTTTTGGCGAAACCAGCCTTGAAACGCCTATGAAAAGATTTGCCGAAGAAGCAGCCGTGACCAAGGCAGTCGCCAAGGCCCGGGCGGAAGCCTCAGAAACAGCAAAAAAGAAGGGCATGTCGCTCGCAGACGGGTATTCCGTGGGCGAAGATAAAAAGGTAACTTGGGAGGGCGAAGCGGTGATTAAGGCCGAAGTTCCGGTAACGTTCTATATGATCTCAGCGGAATAGCATGCTCGCTCAGTAGGTTTATCGCGCTATACTGATGTAGATTAGCGCGGGAATCAGAACGGCGCCGTCCACGCAAGCGCGAATGTTTTTTTCGCTTCCCGGTAAATAACGGCTGAGCAAATTTGCTCCTGCGAGAAGCAAAAGACCCAAGGCGGCCGCCTCCCCTGCCGGCGTTAAGTTAGCCGTTCTGGTGAGAGCGAAAAATACTGCGGCAAGCATAAGTTCGATACTCACGAGCGTGCTGGCTGACAATCTGAGGCACTGCTGCATGGACAGTTGCCCGAGTCTGAGATCCTGCGAGGCTTCAACCCGCGCGATTTCGAGCATATTCAAAAGAAAAAGCGCATGCAGAAAAGGGAGCGCGATCAAGGCCTCGCTTTGCTGCGAAATCACCATTCCACAAACGCCCGCGGCAAATATACCGGAGGAAATGATTTCCTTGGCCGTGCACGCTACTTTGCGGGGAAGACCTCCAAGGTTGATAAGAAAAAGATAAGCGATGGAACTCATCACGAGGAGCCCTCCATAAAGCCACAGGCAGGACGTCGAAGGAATAGCAGTTACACTTAGCACGGCGCCGATGAGGAGCACTGCCGACCAGATCCCGAGAAAAATATTTCCAAGGGAATGAAAAAACCAATAGCGTGACAGGACATCCCCGGTATCCGGCGGAATTTTCCGGTAATCCAGCCAGCGGTCCGCTGAATAGATCAGCCACACCGCCGTAAAAAGCAGGACGGCGAGCGGCGGATCCCAGCGCACCCCGTACATTCTGCCCAGCGCACCCTGCCAGGCCACCGCGACGACCGGTGCATCCAGGCTCAGAACCTCCGGCCATTGCCACCAGCGGATTTGCCTCCCTTTCTGGACGATGCTGGTCAAACTATCATCTAGGACGGCTGCGCTAACTTATCCTTGGCCCGCTGCCAGTATTGTTCCTTGGTTTCCAGATCGAGTCTGGCAAAATCCTTTTCGCCCGCCTCTGCAGCCAGTTTTTCCATAAGCCGGTAGCGCTCTTCGAAACGCTGCGTCGCCCGTTGCAGGGTCCATTCCGCATCCAGTTTCTGGTGTCGAATGACGTTCACGACCGCGAACAGTAAATCACCGAGCTCATCGGCTACGCGCTCGTTTTCAATTTCCGATGTAACCGGTCGATCAATCTCTCCGCGCACCTCCGCGAGTTCTTCTTCGATCTTTTCCAGAGCCCCACCCACGTCCGGCCAATCGAATCCTGCCTTTGAGGCGCGCTTCTGAATTTTCTGGGCACGCATGAGGGCGGGCATGGCCTGCGGCACCCCATCCAGAGAGGAATCGGACGTGTTATTTCCATTTGATTTTCCATTTTTCTCACCTGCTTTTACTTTTTCCCAGATCGCAATGACCTCATCCGCGTTACTGACATTTTCTTCGCCGAACACGTGAGGATGCCGCCGCACTAATTTTTCGCAGATTTCTTCTTCAACCGCGCTCAGCGTAAAACGGCCGGACTCCTCCGCAATCACTGCATGCATGACGACATGCAAGAGGAGGTCACCCAGTTCTTCCCGGAGATTTTCGTCATCGCGATTCGTGATCGCTTCCGCTACTTCATAGGTTTCCTCCAGAAGCGCGGGGATGAGTGATTCATTCGTCTGCTTCCGGTCCCAGGGACAACCATCCGGCGCCCGCAGGCGCTCGACAATACGCTTCAGCTCCTCCATGTCTAAGCCTTATCAGCTTTTCCGGTCTTGAGAAGCTTCGTCCGGACTTTTTCGAGGGTACGCTTTTCTTTTTCGGTCAAGCTGTCGACTCCTTGCTGAGAAATTTTCTCCAGAATGGGATCGATCGACTCATGCAGATCCTCTTCCTCCGGCGAAGTGTCAGGCTGATGGGCGATTAATTTATCTGAGGAAAGGCCGCGGCCCGCTGGGCGAAGATCGCTGCCGGAGCGGGAGGGCGCACGGCCGCGCACGGAGGCTCCTCCTTCCACAGACGATGGGGAAGGCCGCCGCTGGACGGTATTCTTGAAGGCATCAACGATAAAGCCGAACCGCGCCGAAATCCCAATCGACCGCAGGTAATAATACGTCGTGCCGAGGCAGAAGAAATCAAAGATCAGGCCGGTCCAGTTGCGGTAGGCCAAGTTTAATAGAATTGAGACGCCGATGAAGAAAATCGCGAACCATTTCGCCCGGATTCCGAAGATTAGTTCGACATTCGGGTAGATGATGGCGAACCCGACAAAAACATAGAAATTGATATCAGCGGATTGCCATGGCAGACTTCCAAAGCCGAAAAATGAAACAATAACCAGCAAAATGGCCGGTGCCACGATGAGCAGGGCATAAAATTTTACAAAAGCAGCCCGGCCGAGAATGCGTTCCACCTCTGAGCCAAACCAGAAAAGCATGAGCAGCTCAATGAGCAGCCAGATCAGATAACTGGGCGGTGCAAAAAATGGGTAGGTCACAAGACGCCAAAACTCCAGATCATGCAGAACATAGGTGGGGTTTAGCCACATGGGCTCCAGCACGGACAACGCGTCCATTCCCATAAACAGAAACAGGAAACAGACCAGCACCATGATCCCGGCATAGATACCGATGATCAGGTTCGTCACCGTCAGGGGAATTCTTCCCACATAGGCGAGCGGCCGGTGGTCTGGGTCATAGGAATGGTAACCGATCATGGCATCTGAAGAGCGGCGGGCGGGGTCCGATTCAATGTAGAGAAGGTCACGAGGTTCGCCACCCGTTTTTGCACAGCTGCTTCTGAAGCTGGCGAACGGCAGAATCGTGGCTACACTGAGCGCGTGCTAAGTCAAACGGGCAAATCTTCAGGCGGGATCGTTATCTTGGGAGCAGTTGTGCTGATGCTGGGTCTGGGAGGTTGCGGAAAGGGTTTTCCCTTTGGCGGCCCGAACACGGGCGAATCCGGTGACGATGCGAAGCTTGCCCAGATCTACGAAGATCTTGAGGAGGAAGGCTTCACCAAAGAAGAGCTGGACCTGCGCGAGGCCGTCTTTCGCTACCTTTTTCTTTCGGAACAGGCGGGAGAAGTCGTGTTTCTGTCTTTCAGCCAGATCAGTGCAGGCAAGGAGGACGAGCTGACCAACCCGCCGGTGTCCTTTCTTGAGCGCTTTGATAACGCCGGGCTGGATGTCCGCGCGGCCAGCGGCGCGGTTCTGACGCCCGGGCCGGTGACTGATCCTGACCGGCCCCGCCGCCATGTCTATGATCCGCTCACTGGTCGTGCTGCCACGGTCTACTGGGTGGAGGTGGTGGAAGGTCCAGAGAAAGGGGAAGCCAAAGTGGAGGCGGGAGGCTATCGCGCTCCCAAGGGGGCTTGGGGCTTCACCTGGCGCTTTGAGAAACGAGGCCGGCAATGGTATGTGGGCGAGCAGATTGCGAAATGGCGGACCTGAGGGACGGTTTCGTTTCGATTTTGCTTTGCTTTGCGCTTGTCGCCCGGGCCGTTCCCGGGCTTTTCTTTCGCGGTAAACCGGCTAAAGATTGAGGCCGTCTATCCTAAGCTGAAGCCACCGCGGCTGCGCCTTCACCAAGTCTTTTTCAGGTATTCCCATGGCCTACACCGTCCGGCCGGCACTTATCATCGGCGCCCTCGTCGCCGCCTTTGTCCTGCTCTTCTATCATTTGGGCTGGTTGGAGCCGGGAGACATTCTCTGGCGGCGGATGATGAATCTGCCCTCCTCCCTCGCGGACAGTCAGTTGTATCATGTGCTCACCTGGGGCCTGGTGATCCCGTTATCGCTCGGTATCGCGTGGACCAGCATTGATATCCCACGACGCACCCTTCGTTTTGTGATCGGCTTGGCGGCCCTTTCGGAAACGATTTTTCTGGCCTATGTCCTGGCGCTCTATTCGCTTGGCTTCTCTCTGTTGGCGGCGGTTCTGGCTCCGTTTCTGGCCTACCTGGGCGGCTTGATTTACAGCTCCACCCGGCCGGTGCAGCGGCGGCAGCGGCTTCTCAATCTGCTTCAGGATCGCGTTTCGAAAAATCGCTTCCGGGAAATCGTCAAGAGCACTCAGGACGCGTCCATCCCATTTGAGGGAGCCCATCAGTTGGGGGTCGTCGCGCTGGAGATTTTTGATACCGGCCAAACGGGCGCGAAGGCATCGGCTGCCCGGCTGGGGCGCATTCTCGGGCGAGCGAAGGACTTTATTGTTGAGACGGAAGGAATGACGGATCAATCCGGCGCCAATTCCGTCATTGGGCTGTTCGGACTCATGGGATCAGGCGAAGAGAACTCGCGGCCAGTTCTGCGGGCCTGCCGGGTTGCGCTGGGACTGAGGGACCGGCTGGAAGCGCTCATCAGTAATCTGGAACACGAAACGGGTCGGCGTCCTGTCTACGGCATCGCGGTGGAGTTCGGGGAAGTGAACATCGCCCTTGAGGCCGGGGTGGCCGGCCAAACCCTGGACCGTCTCCTGATTTTCGGCCGCGCCATTGATGAAGCCCGGCGCCTTTGCCGTGCCACTCTGCGTTTCGGCAACCGCATCACGACAAAGGGTCCGATTTATGAGCAAGTGGAATGGGACATTCTCGCCAGGCCTATTGAATTGATTCAAGCCAAGCCGGAAGAACCTCCCCAGGAGCTTTATGAACTGATCAACCTTAAGGAGGCATCCAATGAACTGGAAACCCAGCGAGTGAATGATTACTGGTCCGGGGTCATTTATCTCAGGGAGAATTCTTACAGTCAGGCGCACGAGGCATTTCTCAAGGCTCAACCTTTGATCGAAGAAGACGGCCCTCATGAAATCGCGGTTGACCCTGTGCTCGACTATCAATTCGAGCGGCTCAAAGCGTCCCAGGAAAAAGCAAAAACGGATGGTTCCCCGCCGCGGCATCAACCGCTGGAGTTATTGTAAGAAAAGGTCTGCTTATTCTCTTTTGGCCGGACTTGTCTCTGCCACCGTATGATGGTGCTCCGTGTCGTTTGATTTCTCCGAACGCCCGCCCGTCAGCACCCCGGTTAGGGAGGGAAAGAACCGATGCGCTGCAAGATACCCGGCAATTCCAGCGGTCCCGGACACAACGGAAATCAGGATGAAATGCCAGAATGTTTCACTCCCCGGAAACCCTGCCGAAGTCCAGAATCTTCCCAAAACTGTCTGAAGCGGTTCATGCGTGGCATAAACGAAAAATACGATGGGCGCAGCTCCGATGAGTTGTCGGGATGAAACTCTCAAAGTAGCCATCCATGATAAGAGAAAGATGAAGCCGATACTCCCCAGTTTCATAATTAACGGAAAAATAGTAATCCACGTGTTCCGGTGAAAGTAGCCGAGCACAATCCAGGAAACACAAAACACCAGACTCATTGTCACAGTCGGTTTCCACATCTCGCCACGGACAGATTTGAGTTGTGCTCCCAACAGGAAAAGGGCGATCGATTCCAGTAGCGGTTGCTGCATCGCGAGAAAAAGCAATGGCAGCATCGGCATGCGGTGCAGGACACGAATTAAGAAAAACGACACCAGATAGGCAATAATTAAATCCCTCAAGAACCAGAATTGATAGACGATTGGCCACTTCCCAATCCCCAGAATCTCATTTAACAGCGGCCAAGGCGCAGTCTCAAAATCAAAGTAGGCGCCTCCCTCGCTAACCTTTTCCGTCAACCCGGAAAGCTTCACGCCCAGAGCGAGCATGAGCACGATCGCATTCCACAGCAGATAGGGAATAATCAGCCGATGCAGGCACTTACTGAAATGTTGCTTAAATCTGTAATCCGGCCGTTGTATACTTTTCGCTGCCAGGAACCCGGACATCATAAAAAATATTGGCACCGCGCCTTCCCCGATGAACTTCGCGCAAATCCATATGGAAATATTCTCGCCGGAAGCGCCAGCCGCCGGTGAATGAATGAGCATCACAAAAAAAATCGCGATGACCCTCACCATATCCAGGGTGGCGCTTCTGTCTTCTGGCATGGAGGCTTGTCTAACGGTGGCGGACCCGCATGTCAACGCTGATCGAGAAAACCGAAAACCGCCAATCGCACCTGATAATCAGCATTATTGCCTTATTCTCCAGCGCGTCCCGCTTGCCAGTTGCTGGAAATCAATATATAATTCTTTTTTCTCAAAGGTACCGAGGTCGGCGATCCATTTTTCTGTCCACGTATAATAGCCGGGTTGCCCGGCCGGTTTTGAAACGACATACGGTTTCACACCCTTCACTGCTTCCACGTCAATCCCGTCCACTTTCAGATACCGGCGCACGTCCCGCACCACCACCGGTTTGACGCGATTGTTCACCAGAGTGCCTTCCTGCACGGTGCCTTCTGGCAGCGGATCAAGCAGTTCGCTCAGAAGTCCGCGCTCCTTTTCTTGCTTCGGTTTTTCCAGCGGCGGATTATCGCTGGTTGTCACGCAACCCGTTACCCAGGCGCAGACGCTCAGGACCACAATCATGGCGGTACGTAGAATGAATCGGCACATGCCGCGATTCTACCACGGTGATTCCATTTTTCCAGCCGCTCCTGAAATCAGAGCCCCCTTACGACGCGGTTTCTCTCTCCCACATTCTCTAGTCGCGCCACGCTCACCTTTCGCGCCCGTGGTGGCCCATCCCAATCAGCCATTTACCGGTATAAAACATCACCAGTCCTGCCAGTGAGGCTCCACCGGCCCAGCGCATTTGCGCATCTCCGGACGCAGTCAGATTCGCACACGTCGCCAGTCCAAAAATCAATCCTCCAACAAACAACAGCAAACCCACCATCACAAAAATCCCACCCGCGATCAAGAAACCCTTTTTCACAGGCAGAAACTAGAGGGAATCAAGCACCGCCCGCTTCTTGCGCAAAGATTCCGCGATCGTTACCTTCCAGCCAAACGAAAATAACTGGCGACGTGAATGGGAAAAAGCACCGGAAACTGTCTTCGCGTGACTCATTTCTTGCTAGCCTACAGGCCCTCCACGATTTTTGCCCTTTGTTGGGTAAACTCTTGTTCGGAAATCAGGCCTTTCTCACGGAGTTCCCTAAGCTGCTGCGGTCTGTTTTCAATGTCGTGCGCTCCCGCCGCCAGATCTCCACTTGTCCTGCCGGAAAAAGACCCGCTTAACAGGCGCATCCAATGCAGAAAAAGGCCCGACCGGAAAAGCTCAATCGCAATGAGAATGATCCCACCCCAAAAAAAAGCACCACCAAGAATTCCGATTAGGGCAAAACCACTAAAGATGGAGCTTACTTCGTCCGCCTCCATCGGAGAAGGCCCTGCCGAGCCTTTCTCCATGAAATCTCCAAGGGTGAAGACGGCAAGCAGGGGAAGTACAATGACACCTGCGAGAATCGCGATGGAGCCGATGATGAAGATCCACTTGCTGCCCGCCGGCAGCCTGAATTCATTCTGGTGGTTCATTATGAAAACATAGACCTCACCCCACCGGCATTTTCTCATTATTCGCGTAAATCTGTTGGCTGATCCCCATCGCAAGTTCGAGCGCCGCCGCCGCCTGCTGCCCGCTCACCCGCGGCACTTTTCCTTCCCGGCAACACGCCACAAAATCGGCCAGCTCCCGCTTAAGCGGTTCATCCTTCACCACCTCCACCTTATCGCGGCTGATTTTATCGCCCTGTTTCCGGAAAATCTGGCCGGCCTGCCCCTGATAATCCAGACTGATATAAGTGTCCGCCTGAAAAATGCGGATCTTCCGCATCTTTTCCGGGCTCACCCGGCTCGCCGTGATGTTGGCCACGCACCCGTTTTCAAAGCGGATCCGCGCATTCGCAATGTCTGTCGCCTGTGGGCTCAGCACCTGCACGCCCACCGCTTCATAGCTTTCCACCCGGCTCGTGACCAGGTGCAGGATCACCTCCAGATCATGGATCATCACATCCAGCACCACATCGATGTCCGTGCTGCGATCCGGATACGGTGAGAGCCGGTGGCTTTCGATGAAACGCGGCTGGGTGAGCAGAGCTTCCAGGGCGTCCAGCGCCGGATTGAAGCGCTCGATATGCCCCACCTGCAGCAGGACATGGCTGGCCTGAGCCGCTTCCACCAGCTCCGCCGCCTCCTGCATATTCGCCGTGATCGGTTTTTCAATCAGGACATGCCTGCCCGCCCGCAGCAGCGGCATCGCGCTGGCGTGATGATAGATCGTCGGCGTGGCCACTGTGGCGGCATCGACTTTCTCCAGAAATTCCTCCAGGGAGCCCACCACTTCGCCGCCATACTGCTGCGCTATTTTTGCCGCGGCATCTTCATTTGTATCGAAGATCGCGCTCAGCTCACAATTCTCGATCTCCGCATAGAGACGGGCATGATTCTTCCCGATGTGCCCCACCCCGATGACCCCGGCGCGCAGGGGCTTTTCCGCAGACTCACTCATGGCCCGCAGCTTGACCGCCCGCTTCGGGCTTGTCGAGCTTCAGCGCCAGGATCGTGATCCCCGCCCGCGACGCCAACTCCTCCACCGCTGGCCGCTCGAGAATCAGGGTGCGTCCTGCCTCAAGGACAATCGCCCGGATTCGGCACTCCCGCGCTACCTCCACCGTTTGCCGCCCGATCACCGGCACATCAAAACGCATGTCCTGATCTGGCTTGGAGACCTTCACCAGGATGGGATCTTTCCGCCCCAGCGCCGCCCCGCGTTTCATTGCTTCATTTGTCCCCTCAAACGCCTCCACCGCCAGCACGGTGCCATTGCGCACCACCACGGTCTGGCCAATGTCCAGGCGGCTGACTTCCTTGGCGATGCCAAAGCCGAAATGCGCGTCACTCAGTTGGCGCTCCTTCAGCCGCGGCCCGCAGCGGTAGCCGCTTTCCGGAATGGCCGCCTCCATGTACTGCGTGGCTGGTAACAGCTCCACCCCCTCCCCCGCCAATTCATCGGCAATGCCTCCAAAAAGAGACTCTGCGTTGCGCTTTGGCAATGTTGCCAGCAGCTTCAGCGCGCGCATGTCCGGCCGCAGATCAAAGAGATTCTTCGGCGCGATCTGTCCGGCCATCACCGCGCGTTTGCAGCCGAATTCCCGGAATGCCTTCAGCATTCTTCCCAGCTGCCCCACCCGCAGCCATTCGATCCCATCCACCTGCTCCGCCAGACGAGGGTCCGTCTCGTTCTCAAACGCTACCGCCACGACCCGGCGTTCACCCGCCGCCCGCGCGCCCGCCGTCATTTCAAAGGGATACACCCCATTCCCCGCGATAATCCCGAACGGTCCGTCTTTCAGAAACTCGTCCGAATCCTCAGTAATCATAATAGAGCATCGCGCTGCATTGCTCACAGTGAACGATTTCCCGCTGGCCCTTCACGCTATTGATCGTCGTCGCGGTCAATTGCATGTGACACGCTCCGCACACCCCCTGTTTCATCGGTGAAATGGCGGTCCCGCCTTTCTTCCGGAAAAGCCGCTGGTAGCCTTCCAGCGCTTCTCGGTCCTCGATTCCCGCCGCGATTTTCTGACGCTCCGCGATGCCTTCTTCCAGCCGCTGACGAAGATTCTTCTCGCGTTTGCTTAATTCTTCCACCTGCGCCGCAACCTGTTTCTTGCTGTCTTCCAGTTGCTGCTTGGCCGCGGCGTATTCTTTCTGCAATTCATCCGCCGCCTCCATCAGCTCCAGCTCCTGGGTCTCCAGATCGCTGATCGTTTTTTCCGCGTTCTCAATCTCATGCCGCAGCGCGGTGTATTCTTCGTTCTTCTTGGTCTGGAGCTGCTGATTTTTATATTTTTGAATGGCCTGTTCTTTTTCCTGAATGGCCAGCTCCAGGCGTTTCTTGGCCATTTCATTTTCGCGCAATTGCACCGTGTCATCCTCAAAGCGCTTTTCTGCCGCGGCCAGTTTCGCCTCCGCGTTCTTGCGCTCCTTGGGAATGGCCAGCAGCTCCGTCTGGAGCTGCACCACGCGGGTGTCCTTGTCCTGCAGGACGAGTAGATCCTCCAACACCTTCAGCATACCTTCTTATGCTGCCGCTGAAGGCCGCAACTGGCAACCGCAAAGGCCGCGGGAATCATCAGGCCCGACGGCGACGCCGCAGGCCAATGATTGCCAGGCCCAGACCCGTCACCAGAAACGCTGAGGCCGGCTCAGGAATCGGCGCAATCCAAACCGCCGAAAGCGAGGCACTTCCACTCAGGTTAGTGTAACCAATCGTGCTGCCTCCAGTGGTGTTTTCAATATAGCTCGACCGGGATGCCGCATTGAAGCCGCCCTGAACACCAGCCACGCTGCTCCTGGTTAAGCCATTCGGCACCTGGTCACCGCCAAAACCGTTCTCGGCGTTGATATCAAACACCAGCGAACCGGCAGGCAGGGTGGGCACCGTGAGCGACGTATCCGCACCAGCAGCAAAACTGCTACCGTCTGTCGTAAAGCTGCTGCCAGCGATCGTTGAGAAGTCTGCATTGGAGACCTGCAGCACGCTCAAGGCATAGCCCTGAGTGCTGGGCGTTGACGCGTTCACCTGAATCTCTAAGCCCACGGCGCTAACCGCG
>CAZUPP010000025.1:0-31823 GCA_964622095.1 uncultured Verrucomicrobiales bacterium | reverse complement strand
GCGGTGCCCAGATTAAAGGCATAGATTCTCGTTTCACGAATGGTGTCACCAAACGTGCCGGGAACTGGCGTGGTGACAACATCGCCGTCAAATGAGACGCTGTTCACTGTCCCTACATTTTCAGAGCCGATCCCAACGAAGACAACACTGTTGCTGGCCGCATTGGTATCAAAAAAGAAACTCTGCGTGCTGGTCATGCCGTCGCCGCCGAAGACGCCGACGTTCTGAAAATTTTCTACAATCACCATCGCCTGCAGAGGCGGTGAGAGACTGCCGAAAATGAGAAGAGTTCCGAGGAGAGCAAGAACCGGGGTGCGCATGGGGTATGCAGTTTTATGGGATGAAGTGAGAGCAAAACCAATAAATGGCCACTCGCTTACCCATCACCTGTTCCCCTCGGACAACGGAGCGCACCCGCCAAATAACCTTTAGCGTTAGGGAGTAACTATGAGAAACACTTATAGATAACGCTAGTTTCGAACTTTTCCCGGCTGCCGGAAGATGGATCCACCGCACCTGAGTTCATTTTGAAACCGGCCCATCCTCTGCCGTCTCGTCCCCCCCCAAAGGTCACGGCGCTGGTTGTTCCGGGCCGCTCAAACGCAGATAGATCTGCTCATTTGAACCGATCCGGATTTTGTAGCGCACATCCTCCGCTGTGCCGTCTCCCTCGGCCAAGCCGCCGGCCTCATCGCCGCCCTTGCCGCCCGCCATCATACTGACCCGGCTGCCGTCCCCTTCGAGACTCTCAGCGCTCTTCTTCCCTCAGCCTAGCCCATCGCCGTCATCTCATTGATTACCTTCCCTCGTTCTTTCGATCCGCCGCATACAGGGTGATGTCAGCGCTCGTGATCCCCGTCACTTCCTGCGCTCGCTTCAGGGCATCCCTCGTCGACAGATTCGGATTGGCCGGGTCATGCCGGAAGAAATTCTCTCTTCCCAGCTGCTCCATCAGCCCGGACCGCTCAAAGATCTCCTCCACTTCTTCCTGGGCGCCGCTTACGAAAATCTCGCAGTCATTTTTGCGCACAAAGGTAATCAATTCCTTCAACGTCAGCGCCACCGTTGCGTCCAGATGGTAGGCATTGCGCAAACGCAAAATAATAGCGCGCTGCTCGGGATGCTCCGCCAAACGTCGCATCTGCTCGAGAAACAGGTCGGATGAGGCAAAAAATAGATCCCCCTCCACGTGCACAATGACGAGCTCCGGACGCTTCGGTCCCGTTTCGGTTTGCTCGCGGAAAGTCCCGGAGTCATCAAAGACCATTTCCTTCAGCGCCGGTCGCGCTGCCTTCCGTACAAAAAACAACAGGGAAGCCGCTGCGCCCAGGTAAATCGCCCGGTCCAGAGGCATGATCAGCCCACTCAGGAACGTCGTCAGAAAAACCATCGCGTCACCTCCCGTTGAAAGCAGCATGACGCGGATGTTTTCCCGGTGAATCAGGGAGACCCCCACCATGATCACCAGCGCCGCGAGGGCCGCCTTGGGGATGAACTGGATCAAGCCTCCCAGCAGAAAAAGCCCGCCGATCAGCAGGCTGCCGCTCATCATGCTCGCCAGCGCTGTTTGCGCCCCGCTCTGGTAGTTCAGCACGGAGCGTGTCAGTGATCCGCTCACCGTCATCCCTGAACCAAAGGCACAGGCAAAATTCGCCGCACCCATGCTCAGCATCTGCTGGTTGAGATCAATCCGGTCCCCCGCCTGCGCGGCAAGGGTTTTGGCAATAGATGAACTTTCCAACAGTGACAGAAAGGTGATCGCCAGCGCCGCCTGTGTCATCTGATTGAACGCATCCCAACTGAAGACCGGCATCGTCACCGGCCAGTTCGCCGCCCTCACCGCAGACAGGGTTTCCACCTCAAAACCAGTCTGCCTCAGGTAATAAACCGCGATGCTCACCAGCACCAGGGTCGTCGCTACCGTCGGCAGCTTCGGCAAGAATCTCTTCAGCAGCATGAAAATCACCAGGGTCCCCGCGCCCGTCCCCAATGCCTGCCAATCCGTCATCGGCAAGCCCTTCGCCAAATTGAACAGAGACTCCGCAAATGTTCCCGCGCGTGGCACCTCCAGACCAAAAACCGTCTTCAGCTGATTCACTATGATCAGAAATGCCGCCGCGGTGATGTAACCTATGACCACCGCCCGGGAAATGAACTGCGTTATCGCCGCCACACGCAGCAGCGCTCCCAAAACCATAAAACAGCCCACCAGGACAAGGAGCAGAGGCAGCACCGCCACCGCTTCCTCCGTGCTCAGCCCCAGCGTCAGAAAGGTGGACAGGAGCATCACCGCCGTCGCATTCGTCGGTCCCAGCATGACAAACCGTGAACTCGCGAAGAGTGGCCCCGTCAGTGAGGCCAGCGATGAACAGAAAATCCCAATCTGCACAGGCAATCCCGCAATCAATGCATAGGCCATCCCCTGCGGAAAATCCAGAAGCGCCACATTGATTGCCGCCCGCAAGTCCGCCCCTGCCTTTCGCAAATTATAGCCCCGCAGGGATTTACCCAGCGGAAACGGGTCCAGGCCTGAGCTCCTCAGCAGCTTCAGCTTTCTCAACATCCGTTCATCACCCTGCGCCCGCCACTCCTCTCAAGGCAAGCCCCTAAACCCCTTGAGGTCCCAAAAAACGCTCCTCGAGCGGACCATGTCGACCGCATCAGATTTTCTTTTCAATTTTTGTAACCCGGACGACCCGGACGACCCGGACGTGTTGCGCCTCCTCCATTCCCGGGCGATATTGTTCTTAGGGGCCATGAACTTATCGACGGCACCGAGCGTTTCATTATCTTACCAAAGTCAAAGTCATCTTTGCTTCGCTGAATTGAGATTGACCCAGTCCAATTTGCTCCAACATGGGACATCTTTATCTCAACTGATAAAATCGTAGTAAAGGAATGGCTTACGACCCTTGATTAGAGCAATGGATGAGTATTCCCAGTTAATGGTAAAATGGGAGCTTCCTCGGACGCTTTGTATGCTGCAAGCTGGGGATATTCCTGCGCCGCTTCCCAATTATTAGTTGGATGTTCCCGAGCGAGCTTCTCCTTTTCCCTTCTGCCTCGAACGTTTAACTCTGTCGCTCGCTCGTGTCCTTACGGCCTCTTTTATTTTACCGCACGTTCGGTAAAACGCCGCCGCCCTCCCTCAGATTGCCGGTCTGTCCTCCAGCTCAGGTCAGCTCACCTTAACTGAACTGCACGTCTTTCCCTGGCTCCATCTCAAAATTCATTTCCAGCCGCGATGACGTGTAGGCCTCAATCACATCGTGGCGGAATTTAGCAAAGACGGGGTGCTCATGGAAAACGGCAACTTTTTCCATATTATCAAAATCAATCGCCAGAAAAAACGGGAAATCCCCCCGCTTATCAATGTTCTTGCCGCACTTGATGCTCAGCACCTCCGGCACCTTCAGCAGCAGAGTGCGCGTCTTCATCATCATCTCGTCCAGCAGCTCCGGCGTGGGCGTGGTTTTCAGCTTAAAAAGGACAATGTGATGAACCATGAACGTGCCATTCGTGCGGAAACCGGTGGCTCCCGTGGGGGAAAAAGAGAACTCAATTTAATTGCCGCCGCCCGGACCTCAGGATTTTCTCCAGTTCAGCGCCCCTTTATTCAGGGCATACAGGTAGCCGACAAAGATAATTCCAACAAAACCGATCATCGCCCAGAAAGCCGGGGCCAGACCGGTCGCCTCCGGGTTGGCCTGAAACTCCCGCAATTGACCGGCGTAAGTCACTGCCCACGGATACAGAAATACCACCTCCACATCCAGCAGGATGAAAAGCATCGCCACCAGATAGAACTTCACGCTGAACCGCGGCTGGCTCTTGCCCTCCGGCAGCATCCCGCACTCATACGCGGAGTCCTTGATCTTGTTCCGCTTCCCCACCTGCCCAGCCACCAGGCTGATGATCAGGGTGACCGCGGCAAATCCCGCCGCGATGATCACCTGCAGGAGAACGGGCACATATTCCTCTGTCATGGCTGTTATGTAACGGTCCCCAGGCCCGCACGCGCAAGCGCAAAAAAGAAGGAACTCGCTCTCATGCAGCCGCCGGCGCCGAAGGGGAGCTTCGGTTTGACCGGAACCGGCTTGAATGCACAAGGGCGAGTTCCTCAATGTAAGGCAAAATCAGCTTCCAACGGAAACTGCCTTTCCTGGAGAAAGGTCTTTCCTCTGACGCTCAGAGGTTCAGGAGGAAGAAACTTCAGCCGTGGCCGCAGTGGATTTGGCCGTGCCCTGATAGGTCTTGCCTTCTTTTTTGGCCAGACCGCGGGCAACCAGGTTCTGGAGTTTCTCGTAGGCGCGCAAACGCAGCATCTCTTCTCCGCCGCTGGCCGCGTTGCGCTCACGCAGCCGCTTGTAAAGCACTTCAAAGAGCTCTTTGAAGTCCCACACCTTACCGTCAGCCAGAATCTCAGTGAGCTCCTCGGTGACGACGTCCGGTGCTCTGCGGGAAAAGGTATTTCTTCTACTGATAGCCATAGGCCGTCAATATACTTGATTCGACAAAATTGACACGAAAATTTTGCACCCTTTCACATCTGTTCGCATGAATACCGACTTTCTTTGCCGGTTCTCACGTTCCTCCTATTCCCCTCTCGAATCCCTCCAACCGGTCAATCTCACCCCTCCTAGCAGGGCCTCGTATTCTGCAAGCAAGGTCCATGCCGTCCGCAATTATCCACATTTTCTATAGTAATTATAGACTCACCCCAGCATCGTCATTCCTCCGGCCGGGCTCCCAGCTCCCGTAAAGCCCAGCGATATGGCGGCGGCCACCGCAAAAATCCCGGCATGGCCCGGTAAAAAGGCGGTAACACCTTGTACAGCAACCACTGACGCCACCGGGGCCATCGGTAATGCTCAATCCCCAGCCGCTCACCGACCCTCCCCGGAATAAACTCACACGCCAACCCTAAGGCCGGCCACGCCGCTACCCGCATCCACCACGGGCGTCGAGGAAGAAGAATCGACTGCGCCAATTCGCCGCAGTACGGGTGGCTCGCGATCCACTCACTTTCCAATTGCTCCCTGTAATAAGCCGCGAACTCTTCCCAGTTCTCCGGCCCTTCCTCCCGCGGCACGCCAAAGTACTCACCAAAGATCCGCATCTCCCTGTAAAACCGTTCCCGCTCCTCCCCGCTCAACTTTCCAAAGACCAGTTCATAGCCGTCCAGCGCCCCCTGAATCAGGGTGGACAGCACCCATAGCCGCAGCTCCGGCTCATCCGCACTGTACTTTTCCGGCCCGCCCACTCCCGCCGCCGCCGCGTTGCCCCGCACCGGTGCATGCCATTTCGCCATCATCCGCCGGACCTCCTCCGCCTGTTCCCGCGTCCCGAAGGTCACATCATGACAGGCGTCCAGCGTCGTCATCAGCCGCTTGGCTGAGTTCTCCCGGAAATCACTGTGCTCCCACACCCCCAGCGCCACCCGGGGATGCGCGATCTGCAGAATCGCCGCTGATTGCCCCGCAAACATGACACACGCTTCCCGCGTTACCCGCCAGATCATCGTGCCCGGTCCAAAGACAAAATCTTCCCGTCTCAACCGCTTTGCGGAATCCGCCGAGGGGCAGGTGGCCTGTCCACTTTCTGTCTTCTCCCTATCCCCCGAAACTGTCTCCGGCATACCTTACTTTACAATGCAAAGCTCCTCGCGCAAGCTTCCTTACCCAACTATCCCCTCCTCTTCCAGCAGTTCCTGCGCCGCCCGTGCGCCGCTCGACATCGCACCCTCGATGCTCCCGCTGCTCACCTGATCCCCCGCCAGTCGAACATTGCTCAGCCCGGGCAGCTTCCGCACCGGTAATCCTTCGTCAAACAGTCCAGGCAACTGACGCGGCACCGCCTCCTTCACCCGCACCACCGTCAGCGCTTCCAACAATTCCTCCGCGCCCGGAAACACCTTCCCAATTCCCCTGCGCACCTCGTGAAACCATTCCTCATCCCCCCGATTCTCTCCAAAATTCCCCAGCACGGTCGCCGAAATCAGATGTTTCCCCGCCGGCGCATAACTCGGCGCTACATTGCTGAGCTGACAGAAATGACGCGGCACCACCGCTTCTTTCCCTGGCATGAGAATGATTTTCCCGCTCTCCGTCAGCGACGTTTCGCTCTGCAGATAGACGCAGGTGGTCTGCTGCCAGCGCAGATCCTGAAACCGCAGATGATTCGCCGTATGCTCGGGCATCAGACCGGCAGTCGCGGTTTTATCGGTGCACAGGATTATCTGCGTGATCTCCAAGGCTTCCGCATCCTCCTCGAATCTTATCCGGACGGCCCGGTCCCCTTTCAGCTCGATTTCCCGAACCTTTTTGCCGTAGCGAATCTTTTCCGGCGGCACCCGCGAGGCCAACTGCTCCGGGATGGCCTGGATTCCCCCTGCCGGAACCGATGTTTTCCCAAGCAGGAATTGCTTCAGATAATACCGGAAAAGAATGGACGATGTTTCCAATTTTTCATCCAGCAGAACCCCGCCGAAAAATGGCCGCCAGAAGGCCTCGATAAAACCCTCGGACATACCCGTTTCCTCCAGATATTCCATCGCCGAAAGGTCCCCGATTCGTCCTCCGAAATAGGCCTCATCTGCCTGCATCAGGACACTGGCTCCCAGCCGGCTCAGCCGCAGCCGGTCCATCGCCGTCATATAACTGGCATTGACGAAATGCCTCAGCCCCCCCGGATGTCGCAGCGGATTCTCAAAGGCCTCCAGTTTTCCTTCGCCGACTGGAATTAACGCACCCGCCTCAAAAGGCCTCAGATTCAGAGCTTCCAGATCAAGATGCCGCCTCACCGAAGGATAATTCTCCAGCAGCACCTGAAAACCCGCATCGATGACAAATCCATCCCCCGTCTTTTCAGAACGCAACCGGCCCCCCGGGGCCAAAGCCGCCTCCAGCAGGAGAAAATTACTGCACCCATCTTCGGCCAGACACTTGGCACAGGTCAGCCCGGCCAGTCCGGCCCCGATTATCGCGATCATGACAATGTAGCGTCTCGTCTCGCACGCGGAATCACCGGACCACACACCCTTTGATCCTATTCCAAACGCAACGTTTTCGTGCTATCTTGTGAAAGATGAGTTTATGGGAGCCACATCAGGATGAATTGGCCAAGCTCGGCCTGAAAGAGGACGAGTTTACGGAGAGCTTTGCCCGCAGCTCCGGCCCAGGAGGTCAGAATGTGAATAAGGTCTCCACCTCCGTAGAACTCAAGCATTCTCCTTCCGGAAAATCTGTCACGGTCTCGGATTCACGTTCCCAACTGCGCAACCGCGAAATCGCCCGCGAACGCATCCTGACAGAGATCCGTGAGGAGCGTGAGCGTCTCCGCCGGGCGCGTCAGCAGGATGCCGCCCGCCGGGCCCGGCAGCGCCGGGGACGTCCTGCCGGGGTCAAAAAACGTATTCTCGAGAGCAAAAAACGCCGTGGCGAAGTCAAGCGTCTGCGGCGTAAACCGGTTGACTGAGATAAAAGGGTTTACAGCTAACCCCCGTGCCTTCCTTTTACGTGTATTCTTTTCTTACCGCGGTATTTGTATCCTTCCTTGAACCCAGGTCATCCCCCTGACGGTTTTTCTCCTCCCCGGGCCACCCGTCCCAGACGAGTTCCTTCCTTCTCATATCTCGTTCATTTCACTGATCTGTTCACACCTGCCTTGGTTTGTCCGTTACCCGTATGATGACCACTCCACCCATGCTTGCCACCCGCGAAATCCACGAGCGCTGGACGGTGAAAGACGCCGCCGAGCTCTACGGCATTCTCAATTGGGGCGGCGGATATTTTAACGTCAACGCCCGCGGCGAAGTGACGGTTAACCCCAGCGGCCGCAAAGATGGCCCCACCACCAGTCTCCATGAGATCGTCAAGGGCCTGCGTGAGCGCGGGATGGAAATGCCCGTCCTCCTGCGCTTCGAGGGAATCCTTGCTTCACGCCTTGCCAAGCTCAACCAGAGCTTCAAACAGGCCATCGCGGACTATGGTTACCGCAATGAATACCGCGGGGTTTTTCCGATCAAAGTCAATCAGCAGCAGCAGGTTATTGAGGAGATCACCTCCTTTGGGCGGCGCTTTCATCATGGCCTTGAGGCCGGCAGCAAGGCCGAGCTCCTCGCCGCCATGGCCTACCTCGACGATCCCGAAGCCCTGCTCATCTGCAATGGCTATAAGGATTCTGAGTTCATTGACCTCGGCCTCTACGGACGCATGCTTGGGCTCAAGGTGGTGTTTGTCATCGAAACGATGACGGAGGTGCCGCTGCTCATCGAACGCTCCAAGGCCCTCGATGTTGCTCCGATCATTGGAGTCCGCATCAAGCTGTCCTCCTCCGCCGGGGGCCATTGGAAAGATTCCGGCGGAGACCGCAGCGTCTTCGGCCTTAACACCGCTCAGCTCATTCAGGTCGCCGATCAGCTCAAAGCCGCCGGCATGATCGATTGCCTCCAGTTGCTGCATTATCATCTGGGATCTCAAATCCCCAATATCCGGGATATCCGCAGTTCTGTGGTGGAAGCAACCCGCGTTTACGCCGGGCTCGTCAAGGAAGGCGCGCCCATGGGCATGCTGGATCTCGGCGGTGGTCTCGCGGTGGATTACGATGGCTCCGCGACAAATTTTGCGAGCAGTTGTAATTACTCCATTGATGAATATTGCCGTGACCTCATCGAGCAGGTCATGACGGTGCTGGACGAAGAAAAAATCCCCCATCCGCTTCTCGTCACGGAAAGCGGCCGGGCCACCGTGGCCTATTATTCCGTCCTGATCTTTAATATCCTGGATGTAAGCAGCTTCAGCAGCCGCGCGGAATTACCCGAACTGCCGGAGGATGCGCACGATTACACCCGCAACATCCATGAAGCCGCTCAGTATCTCACCCTCAAAAATCTCCAGGAAACCTATCATGACGCGATCTATTATCGCGATGAGGTCCGGGAATTATTCAAATACGGCAAGATCTCCATCCGCGAACGCGGCCTGGTGGAAGATATTTTCTGGCATGTCATGCACCAGATCATGCGGAAAAAATCGCAATTAAAGTATGTGCCGGATGATCTGGAAGGCATCGAAGCCGCCCTCGCCGATATCTACTACGGGAACCTGAGTGTCTTTCAATCCTTGCCTGATATCTGGGCCATTGATCAGCTCTTTCCCGTCATGCCCATTCACCGTCTGGGGGAACGGCCTCAGCGCACCGGGGTGATTGCGGATATTACCTGTGATTGCGATGGAAAAATCGATCGCTTTATCGATTTGCAGGATGTGAAACAGACTTTGCCCCTGCATGATTTCGATCCCCAGAGTGATGGTGACTATTGTCTGGGCGTCTTTCTTACCGGGGCCTACCAGGAAACCCTTGGTGATCTGCACAATCTGCTCGGCGATCCCAACGTCGTCAGCCTCCGGGTGGGCGAGGATGGCGATTTTGAGTTTGTCCGTGAGATCGAAGGTGATTCCGTCGAGGACGTCCTGGAGATCGTCGAATACAATCCCAAAGTCATGATTGACCGGTTCCGCGCCAAAGCGGAACGCGCCATCGCTCAGGGATTGATTCCCCGCGCCAACCGCCGCGACATCATGGATGTCTTTCAGCAGGGCATGAAGGGATTTACCTATTATGAGCGGTGAAGGAGCCCCGAGTCCCTTATTCCCTGGTCGTGGAGGTTGTTGCCGCTAACCGGGTTATCTTTGCTTTTTCTCACTTTGGGCGGGAATAACCTTCGCCTCAGGAGGTCAGCCTCTCGGGAGCGTTGGTCTGTCTGCCATCGCTCGAATTGCGCGTGCCACCTTTTTTCACCTCGAGATCAGATCAAACCAACCTGTTCCATCCATGTCATCAGCCAGCTTATCCGTCGAAACCGAAGTCAAGAAACGCTACGCTGCCGGTGCTCAGGCCCAGGAAGAGGCCCTCTGCTGTCCGGTAGAATATGACCCTGCTCTGCTCGAGGTCATTCCGTCCGAGGTGATCGAACGCGACTACGGCTGCGGTGACCCTACAAAATACCTGCAGCCCGGTGAGACGGTGCTGGACCTGGGCAGCGGCTCCGGCAAGCACTGCTTTATGGCCAGCCAGATCGTGGGCGCACACGGACGCGTCCTGGGCGTGGACATGACGGATGACATGCTGGCCGTGGCGCGGCGCAATGCCCCCATCGTAGCCGAACGAATCGGCTACTCGAATGTGCGGTTCCTTAAAGGGCGCATCCAGGATCTGGCGCTTGATCTGGAAAAACTGACCGCGGAACTGGCCGCCGCACCCATCGATAACGTCGAGCGTCTCATGGAGATTGAGCAGCGCGCGAAAACCCTGCGTAAAACGCAACCGATGATCGCCAGTGACAGCATTGACGTGGTCGTTTCCAATTGCGTGCTGAATCTCGTCGACAGCGAACTGAAGAACCAGCTCTTCGACGAAATTTTCCGGGTGCTCAAGCGGGGCGGCCGCGCCGTGATCTCAGATATTGTCAGTGATGAGGATGTGCCGGAATCCATGCAGAATGATCCCGAGCTGTGGACGGGCTGCATTTCAGGCGCCTATCGCGAGGACGCTTTCCTCGAAGCCTTCGAAAAAGCCGGATTTTATGGGGTGGAGATCCTCAAGTACGATGCCCAGCCCTGGCGCACGATCGAGGGCATCGAATTTCGCAGTGTCACGGTGCAGGCCTTCAAGGGCAAGCAGGGACCCTGTATCGAGCGCAATCAGGCCGTGATTTATAAAGGTCCTTTCAAGAAGGTGTGGGACGATGACAACCACGAGCTGGTGCGCGGTAAGCGCATGGCGGTGTGCGATAAAACCTGTAACATTTACAGAAAAGCGCCTTACGCCCCCTTCTTTGACTTCGTTGATCCGATCGAGAATATCCCGCTGGAAGACGGCAAGGCCTTCGATTGCAGCCGCCCGCAACTGCGTCATCCCCGCGAAAGCAAAGGCCTGGAATACAATGTCACGACGGAAGCGAGCGAAAGCTGCTGCGGACCGGAGGGCTGTTGCTGATCCAGTCCCAGCCTTTCGATTAGACCACCACTCCACCGCAACTGGAGCCGGCGCCCGCTGTGCAGCCAAAACAGTGGGCGCCGGTCATGACGGGCCGGTTTTCGACAAGTTTGGGATCGAGCTCCCAGACAAAAACCGGCTGACCGGATCGTTTATCTTTCCAGCTCATGTCGAGCATCTGATTAAAATCACAATCATAAACGCGGCCTTCCCAGTCGATGTTCAGAGTGTTACGGCACATCAAGCCGTCGACCGTGGCCGGATTAAAACTATCAATCAGCAGTTGCATATAATTCTCCAGCTCACCCTGTCGCTTCAGGTAGCTCTCGAAACGGGCGATCGGTAAATTCGTAATCGCAAATAAATTATTGAAAACAATGCCAAAAGCGCGCTTCAACTCGCGTTTGTAGTCGTCCTCCAGTTCCTTCTGGTCGCCCGGCAGAAATGCGCCGTTGGGATTATATACCAGATGCAGTTCCAATTCCGGATCCGAACCATAGCCAAGAGAATTCAGTAATTGCAGCGCTTTGATCGAGGCATCGAACACCCCATTACCGCGCTGCTCCTCGACATTTTTTGCGGAATAGCAGGGCATGGACGCCACGATTTCAACCTTATGCTCCGCCAGAAATTCCGCCAGCCCTTCATAACCAGGCTCAAGCAGAATGGTGAGGTTGCAGCGGTCCATCACCTTGCGCTGAGGTTCCATGGCGCGCACCCGGTCGACAAGGTGACGGAAATCCGGGATCATCTCGGGCGCACCGCCGGTGAGATCGACCGTTGGAATGTCCGTTTGCTCCAGCCAATCGAGAATGCGGTCGACGGTCTCACAGGACATAATTTCTTTGCGCCACGGTCCGGCGTTCACATGGCAATGAACGCACGTCAGATTACAGATTCGGCCCACATTGAGCTGCAGAATTTCCGTTCGCGTGTGGCGCAGAGCCATGCTGTGCTCGGCGAGTTTGTCCGGGAAAAGCGCGGGATCGTCGCGGAGAGAACGCGGTTTTTCAGGGGCCGCAGCGTTTACAGGCGGAGTGATTGTGGCAGGCATAAACAAAGCGAAGCAGAAATCAAAATGCGGAGTGGCAGAAGAAGATGTAAACAGGGAATCAACGAAGGGTCACGCGTGTGCGAAGACGCATGGACTGAAAGGCGGATCAGCCGTGATTCGCCCGCCGCTTCGGCACGGATGCCGCGCTGCAGGCACACCCCCTGACGCCCGGTGGGTTCATTTATTCCTGATTGTGAAGGATTAGCAATACTCGAGCGGAAAATTATCCGGCAACGATATCCATTGAGGCTTCTCATTCTCGGACGCGGCCAACATTTGTCCTCGCGGGGCTGGAAGAAAGCGAACTTCATGACATCCTAGTGGCCTATGAAAAAATCTTTATCCCGCATCATCACCTACAGGCGCCTGCCGCAGGCAGCCGTCATCCTGACCCTGTCCCTCTTTATTGCGGCCTGCTCGGGCATCGCAAAGGAAAACTCGGAAGACGCAGCCGCGACGGGCGCATGGAAGTCGGCCTACGCCGGGCTGCTGACCAAATATGTCGATGCAGAAGGCTGGGTTGATTACGCCGGATGGGCGGGCAATGAGCAGGATAAAGCGGCTTTGAAGACGGTCACGCAGGGGATCGCGGAAGCTAAATTGCCAAAAAACAAAAAGGCAAAACTCGCCCTCTACGTAAATGCCTACAACGCATGGATCCTCGAGAAAATGGTCGAGGGCTATCCGCTCGAAGGTCCTTTTGCCCTGGGCGATGATTTCTTTGATCAGGAAGGCATCAAGGTCGCCGGCCAGACGATGTCCTTTAATGAACTAGAGAAAGAATTGATCAAGGACGTCGCTGATGGACCGGGCTATCATTTCATCATTAATTGTGCGGCAGAAAGCTGCCCGAAATTGCATAACGCACCGTTTACCAAGGGCAACCTTGATTCCCTCACAGAAAAACTGACGACCGAATTTGTCAACAGCGAGCGGGGTGTGATCATCAGGGATGGCGGTCAGAAAATTGCCCTCTCCAAGATCTTCGACTGGTACAAGGATGACTTCGCGAGCGAAGATGGAGTGCTGCCTTTTGTCAGGAAATATCACGCCCGCAATCTGCCGGAATCCGTTGCGGTTGAGTATCAGGAATACAGCTGGAAACTGAACGCAAAACGTTAAGCGGGAATTACAGACGAGTTCACAATACGCAGCCGGGAGAGTGGAAAAACTCTTCCGGCTTTTATTTCTCGCTGGTCCTCGCGGAAAAATACCTTCCGGTTTGCCTGTGCCGATAACGAAACATCCACCATAGATAAGCACGCACAAGAGTTTGCGAGACCGGCCAGCTGAGCCACGGTATCGGGAGGGCGTAGGAAATCTCTTCGGTGACCCGGCAGCCTGCGCTCTGGCCGATTTCAATTTCTTCGTAGCGCCGGGCATGCCGGAAAACCTTAAACGGCCCGGAGATCATTTCATCGGTGAGACGGGAAGAACGCTGAACCTCGGCCCACTTGATGCGCCACGACTGAGGCAGCTTATTTACCTTGAGATGGAGAACCATTTCCTGGCCCTGCTCCGGCGGATACTGCGCGCCTTCGAGCGAAACAACTTTTTGCCCTGGCGGCATAACATGTTTTAAATTTTTCGTGTCGGCATGAAAATCCCACACCGTTTCCGTGCTGACGGGTAAATCCTGCGCGGTGACGAACTGGCAGATTGGATAATGGGCCATGCCTTGTCTTGCGGTGCGGGTGCGGGAAAGGATTCAGTAAAAAATAAACGGATCGCTCGGCATGGTCACCTGACGGGTGTCACGCACTCTGACGGTGGCTTCAAAAAGGCCCTCGCCACTTTCGCTCGCCACAAAATCCGCTTCGCCGCGAACCTCCAGCCAGCCCATGTTTTCCGCATCACCATAGACGTCCGCATTCTCAGCCTGCAGAGTGACGGCGGTGGGGCGCGCATCAGCTGCGCAGCACACCATGAGCATGCGGACGAGCCAACTGCGATCCGCCTCCGCGTAAAATTGCCCGGTCATTTTCACAGGCACGCCGTCCAACACTTCGCGCATGCCGGGATCATCCCGCGCATAGACAAGATCAAGGGTATTTAAAGTGTAGTAACCATTCTCGTCCGGCTCGAGATTCTCAAACCATTGCTTCGCGCTGATAATCTCATCCTCGCTGGCTGGATCATCACTCATCGTGGAAGCAATTTCACCATCTGCCACTTCGACAAACTCACTGTACTCGTCTGAGACATTTCCGGTCGTCTCACGCCGAGCGGGCGCCTGGGCAAACATATCGCTCCCGATTGTGCCGCGATTTTTCCAGACGATCGCCGAATAACCGCCCGTCACGTCATCAATAATAAAGACGGGCAAAATAACTACGATCAGCGCTAAAATCTGCGGCAGTCCGGATTCCTCATGGTGATGCTCACACTCCAGCTCGCGGGAACGCAGACCGGGATGCCCAAAAAGCGCGAAAATCAGCGCGATCAATAAAAGCACGCCACCGCCCGCGAGCGCGAGCACCTGAAACTTCGGCGCAAGCAGAGCGGCGAGCTTACCTTTAGCGAGCATCAGAAAAGGCAGCATGCCCCAGCACGCCAGCGCGATGACTTTCAGAAAATAACTGACCCATCTCATAACGCGGATAACACAACATTCCAGAGCATGGATAACACTCCGATTCCCAGAAACAGCCCGAGACCCAGATAGGCGATGAATTTCACCCGAAAGACTGTCGCGTAAAGAAAGATCAGCTTCAAGTCAAACATCGGACCGAAGGTGAGAAAGGCGAGCTTGGCGGCCTTGGGAAAATCCAGAAGATTGGCCGCGATAAAGGCATCCGATGAACTGCAAAGGGAAAGCAGAAAAGCAACGACCATCATCAGGATCACCGCGACGGGTAAATTACCGGACAGCCCGGCAATGTAACTTTGATCGACGCTCGTATTGAAAAGCGCGGTCAAAGATGCCCCAATAACGAAGTAGAACATGACATCCAGAAAATCCTGCGTGCCCGCCTGGAGGGCATGAGCGAGTTTCGCGGAAAAACTGCTGTGCGTGTGGTCGTGCTCATCATGCGCCCTGGCTTTCGCGGCGTCTTCCGGACTGAGATCGCGATATTTTTCTGACGGCAGACTATTTAAGATACGTTCGCGCAGGATGGTGGAATTCCGAAGCCGCAGAACGATCATGCCGACACAGACCGCGACAAAGAACCCGCCACCGCAACGCAGGAGCGTGGTCAGGAGAGGATCGTCTTTCTGAAAAGCCAGATAGGTGCTGGCAAAAACAATCGGATTGACGATGGGAGCAGCCAGCATATAGGTGACCCCACATGCCACGGGAAGCCCTTTCTGAACAAGGCGCCGAATCACCGGCACGACGCCGCATTCACATACCGGGAAAAATACGCCAAGGATACCGCTCAGGGTTACAGCCGCGAACGGGCGGCGCGGGAGCAATTTCTCCATTACGGAAGGAGGGAGGAAGGCGTCGACCAACCCAGATATGATGGTGCCGAGAAGAATAAACGGCATTCCCTCCAGCAGTATACTGAGAAATGACAGCGCAAAATCAGACAGAGTGGCGGGATTAATCATTGTCGAAAGTGGCCGAAAAATTCGTTCGTCATCTCAGAGCTTGCTTTGGCCCGGCTGTCAAGTCACCCTTCAACAAACGGGAAACGCGGAATCAACTGTCCTCCCCCTCATCTCATGATCACACAGGAACATCAGCGCCTCGAGGAAGAGGCCAAACGCGAAAAAAACTGGAAGCGCTGGGGGCCATATCTTTCCGAGCGTCAATGGGGCACCGTGCGGGAGGATTACTCTGAGGATGGAGATGCGTGGCGTTACTTCACGCATGATCAGGCGCGACGGCGGGCTTACCGGTGGGGTGAGGATGGACTGCTGGGAATCACAGACCGGGAGTGCCGCCTCTGCTTCGGGCTGGCCCTTTGGAATAAAAAGGATCCTTTTCTCAAAGAGCGGCTGTTTGGATTATCTAATCCCGAAGGCAACCACGGGGAGGACGTGAAGGAACTCTACTATTATCTGGATGCCACGCCGACCTACTCCTATTTCAAGGCACTCTACAAATATCCCCAGGACCGATATCCCTATGAAGATCTCGTTCAGATCAATCAATCCCGCGGACGGCATGACCGGGAATACGAACTGGAAGATACCGGGATATTCGATGAGGACCGTTATTTTGATGTTTATGCGGAATATGCCAAGGCCTCGCCGAACGACATCCTTGTCATGGTGCGGGTGGTGAACCGCGCGGCCGAGACCGCGGAACTCGATCTGATCGGCCAGATCTGGGCACGCAACACCTGGACATGGGGCTGCGAACATGAGGGCTGCTGGGCGAAACCGCGTTTTCTCCTGGAAGATAAGCAGACCGTGCGCATTGAGCATGAATCACTCGGGCATTTTTACTGGTCAGCCGACGATGGGCCGGACGGTAACGCACCGGAAATGCTCTTCACCGAGAACGATACCAATAATAAAGTCCTTTTCGGGGTGGAAAATAAAAGCCCCTACACGAAGTGCGGCTTTCACCGCTATGTGGTGGATGGTGAAAAAGAAGTGATCAATCCCAAACAGGCGGGAACCAAAGCAGGAGCGCTCTATCATCTGGAAATCCCGGCGGGCAAAGAGGTCACCCTGAAATTCCGGCTATGTTCAGAGAAGGGCCGGCCGAGCCTTCCTTTCAGCCTGGAATTTACCAAGACCTTTGATCTCCGCAAAAAAGAGGCAGATGACTTTTATCGCGAAATTATCCCGGCAAAATCCACCGAGCAGGAAACCCTGGTGCAGCGGCAGGCCTATGCCGGGCTGCTATGGACGAAGCAATTCTATCATTATTCCATCGAAGACTGGCTCATCGGCGATCCCAATATGCCGAAACCGCCCGCTTCACGCTGGCATATCCGTAATGCAGACTGGATGCACATTTTTAACCGGGACGTCATTTCCATGCCGGATAAATGGGAATACCCCTGGTATGCGGCGTGGGATTCTGCCTTTCACATGGTGCCCTTTGCGAATATCGATGCAAGTTTTTCCAAAAAGCAGCTCATTCTATTTCTGCGGGAATGGTACATGCATCCCAACGGACAGATACCGGCCTACGAGTACCATTTCAGTGACGTCAATCCTCCCGTGCACGCCTGGGCCTGTTGGCGGGTTTACAAAATGACTGGAGCCCGCGGCAAGCGGGACGTTAAGTTTCTCGCGGAATGCTTTCATAAATTGCTGATCAATTTCACCTGGTGGGTAAACCGGAAGGATACCAACGGAAATAACCTGTTCTCTGGCGGATTTCTTGGTCTGGATAACATCGGGGTATTTGACCGCTCGAAACCCCTGCCAACCGGGGGCGAACTGGCGCAGGCTGATGGCACGGCGTGGATGGCCTTTTACTGCGGCACGATGCTGGCCATTGCCCTGGAGCTCGCCCGGTTCGACCCGTCCTATGACGGGGTTGCTTCAAAGTTCTTTGAGCATTTTATCGCGATTTCTGATGCGATGAATACCTTTGGCGGGAACGGTCTGTGGGATGAAGAGGATGGATTTTATTATGACCAGATCACCTTTGAGGACTCTGCGACAACCATTCCGATGAAGATTCGTTCGATGGTTGGACTTTTACCTCTTATCGCGGTGGAGATCATCGACCGTGAAGTCATCAAAAATCTGGAAGGGTTTTCCAAACGGATGATGTGGTTTCTGGAGAATCGTCCGGACTTAAGTAAACAGATCAGCATCTGTGAGGCGCACGGCACAAGCGGTCAGCGGCTGCTGGCTATTCCTTCGCGTCAGCGGCTGGAGCGTACTCTGAGATACATGCTGGACGAAAATGAATTTCTGTCGCCCTACGGCATCCGGTCAATGTCGCGGTATCACGCGGAGAATCCGTTTATCTTTGAATCGCACGGTCGACGCTGGGAGGTCGGTTATCTTTCGGGCGAAAGTGATAGCGGCTTGTTTGGCGGGAATTCGAACTGGCGCGGCCCAGTCTGGTTTCCGGTGAATTTCCTGATTATTGAATCCCTCCAGCGCTATCATCATTTTTACGGGGACTCCTTCAAAATCGAGTATCCGACCGGCTCAGGAAATCTGCTGACCCTCGATGAAGTCTCCATCGATCTTTCCCAGCGGCTGACCAGGCTATTTCTGCCCGAAAGCGAAACAGGACGGCGGCCGTGCCATGGCGAGAATCGGCGCTACGTCGAGAAAACGGAATGGAAAGATCTCGTGCTGTTCTACGAGTATTTTGATGGGGACAATGGCCGGGGCCTCGGCGCCAGTCATCAGACGGGTTGGACCAGCCTGGCGGCTAAATTATTGCGTGATCTGGCCATGTGCCGCTCCTCTGATGGATAAATTGCGGATGCCGGTCAATCAGAATGATTTGATGACCTGGTCGATATAATCGTGGATTTCTTCGCGCACTTCTTTTTCCCGGGTGACGATGTCACGAAAATAATCATAGGCCGCATCTTCCGGAAAACGGCTGATGTCCTGTTTGGCGACCGAGCGTAAATGAGCGAGAAGACGTAACCGCATCGTGCGGAGATCGGAGGAATTGACCCGTTCCGTCCGGCTCACCCGGCTGACATAATTGCGCACTTCCTGCTTGATGGCGGGATTATTATGGGCCTGCAGAATCTCCCCGTCATCCTGGATATCAGCGAGAAGGTTAAGCAGTGAGCTGGTTAAATCCTGAATCTCCTCAACCTCGCTGGCCTGCGCATAGAACTGCGCCGCGGAAACCTTTTCCCATTGCTCAATACTATCAAGCCGAAACCCGAGCCGGCGAAAACGCTGAAACTGCGCGTCCTCCGTTTCGGGATCCTCGAATGCTTCTTTATCCCGCGTCACGATTGCGGTCGCAATTCCAATAACCAACCCGCTCTCCAGATGAATAATCGGGCTTCCACTGTTGCCCGGTTGAAAATGGGCGTCGACTTCGATCTGATCGGGTCCAATTCCGAGAATTCTTCCCATGAGCGGCCGGACCACGCCGACACCTTCCGCATTACCCGGGACGATGATAGTATCCCCCACGTCAATCGTATCGGGAAGATCTTCGACAGCCTCCAGAATCACCTCGGGACCATCTCTAAACTCAAAGCGCATGACGTCATGGTCAAAGGCAAGTTCACCCGTGTTAATCAAAAGATTATCACCATCAACCGTGGTGAATTTCAGTTGCTGATCGCCCGCAATGACGTGTGCATTTGAAACCAGAAAATCCGCTTCGCCCATTGCACAGAGGAAACCGCTACCCGCGACTTTCGAGCTGTCGATGATGACCAGATTCGGCCAAATCCGGTCCATCAGTTGCTGCGCTTTTTCCTGCTCCTCTTCACTGAAGCCGGACAGATTGGCCAGTTCTTCTTCGTCTTCGCCCTCCACCACCTCACCGAATTCCCCCACTCCATCGGAATCGCTGTCGTCTTCGTCTTCGGAAAAGATAGAGTCCGGCAGAATGAAGTCGGGTTCTTCCTCCTCTTCAGCGTCACTTGCTCCCGGCTCAGGATTATCGTCACCGGACTCGTCCTCTGTCCCGAATTCCGATTCTTCTTCGTTGTCGGAAAAGGCACCTTCCAAAAAAGATTCATCGGGAGGGGAGGCCTCAGCCAATTCGTCCGGAGCTAAATCAGCGTCTCCCACTGTTGGGTCGAGTCCGGAAAATCCGATCAACTCGGATTCCTCGAGAGCAGAATAAAGGATTTCGCGCTCCTCGTCCTCGGCATCGGCGCGAAAGTCCACCCGCAGAACGACGACCGTTCCGGAATTCATTTTGCCGACGAACCATTTTCCGTGGCGCCACTCTCCCGTGGGAGTGCGGTAAGTCGCCCCGAGCAGATCACATGTCACGGACTCATCGTCAACGCGGGAGAAAGGAATGCGCCGCCAGCTTTTGATGGCGTGTCCCTCGCCGCGAAGCCGAATAAGAATGGCCCGGTAATCAAAGGCGGCGGGAAGCCACGCGTCGATGCCTTCTTCCGAGGCTTCAAAACCCTGGCGGATGGCGGTGAGAGAAAGGGTCCCCTCAATCTCCGGCCGGGTGAGTAACAGAAGGGACTCAATTTTATCTTCCTCACCGATCAACCGGGTCTCCGGATACTCCGTGGCGGGATTCCAGCCAGCCGGTTCCGTCATCACCGTCTCCCAATTTGGAAACTTATGAATGGTCTGTGCATGCACCCGCGTGGCCAAATCAAATGCCCACAGGCTGAGCGCAGTGAGTCGAAGTAACTGAGAGATAAAGCAAGACTTTCTCATGATCGCGTCTTCATCGCCGATTTCCGGCAGCGGCAAACCTACGGACGCCTTCTGCCACGCCAAGCGAAGACTTCGCCACGCAGCGAAAATACGCGGGAACAGGCGGGAGTGCATCTAGCCGCTTGCATTTTTTCAGGCACCCCGGCAGACATGATGCCTATGCCAGTCGCAACACCACAACAATTTGGCCAGATGCTGGATGCCGCCCAGGCAGGAGGCTATGCCTATCCAGCGATCAACATCACCAGCATCGCCACGATCAATGGCGCCCTGAAAGCATTTCAGGACAGAAAATCCGATGGCATCATCCAGGTTTCGACCGGGGGAGGTGCTTTTGCCAGCGGTCTGCACAATAACGATTCTGTGTTGGGCGCAATCGTTCTGGCGGAAGCGATTCATCGGCTGGCTGAGCGCTACGATGTGCTGGTGGGCATTCATACGGACCACTGTCAGCCGGAGAAGGCGGCGAGCTTCCTGAAGCCGCTCATTCAAGCCACGGCAGAGCGACGGGCGGCAGGGAAAGGCAACCTTTTCAACTCCCATATGCTTGATGCCAGCATCCTGCCCCTGGATGAGAACATAAAGATCAGCCAGGAATATCTGAAGCTCTGTGCAGAACAGGAGATTGTCCTCGAAGTCGAAGCCGGCGTCGTCGGCGGCGAGGAAGACGGAGCAGCGGGAACAGAAGACATGCCTGACGACAAGCTGTATACCACCCCGGAAGATATGCTGGCAGTTTATGAAGCGCTCAAGGGCATGGGCCGCTACATGTTCGCGGCGACCTTTGGTAATGTGCATGGCTCCTACAAGCCAGGGGCCGTCAAGCTGCGTCCGGATATCCTGAAGAAGGGTCAGGCGGCGGTGATTGAGAAGTATGGAGAGGAAGCTGAGTTTGATCTCGTTTTCCACGGCGGCTCGGGCTCAGACCTGTCAGATATCCGTGAGACGCTGGACTATGGGGTCGTCAAGATGAACATCGATACGGACACCCAGTATGCCTTCACCCGCCCGATTGCGGAGCATATGTTCAGAAATTTCGACGGCGTGCTGAAAGTGGACGGTGAAGTGGGCGACAAGAAAGCCTATGACCCGCGCGCCTATCTGAAGCTTGCGGAAGCCAGTCTGGCTGAACGGCTTGGACAAGCCTGTGACGACCTTTTGAGCAGCGGCAAGAGCATCTGCGGGCAGATCTAGCGAGCTTTTGAACAGATTTGCACGGGGCGAAAGAGCGGTGCAATTCTAGAAATTATAACAAAGAGCGCTTTTCATGTTGCATCAAGCTGGGCACGTGGTAAGCAACCAGTGGAGCAATTGCTCCTTCCTATTCATATACACATAACCATATCTGATACATATCATGATTAACAAAATCCGTTCAAACAGCGCTTTCACGCTGGTGGAAATCATGATCGTTGTTGCCATCATCGCACTGCTGGCCACGATCGCGGTTCCTTCTTTCCTGCGTGCTCGTAAGCGTTCTCAGGCTACCAAAGTCGTCAATGACGCTCGTATCCTCGAAGATGCTATCGATCAATACGCCATTGAAACTGGCGCGTCGGGTAAAACTGACCCCAAAACGAAATATACCGAGATTTCGGAATACATTAAAGACGGTCATCGCATGCGAATCCAAATGGCAGCCAGCAGTGACCCGACGGACGTCCTCAATAATAAGTATGAACTCTCCACCGTTGATAATGGTGTCATAGTCAACGCGGATACTTATGACGAGTTCCTTGACGTCACGGACGCCGATAACGACGGCATCACCGGCCCTGACTTCTGGGCAGGCTGGTATCCCTGACCTAGCTTGAAAAACAGCAGCATACGCTGCCTGTTTGATGTCTTAGCAAGCGCCCTCTCCTGTTCGCGGGAGAGGGCCTTTTTGTTTGCTGAACGGAGCCGGTCGTTTTGGCCGGCCATAGTCAATTTTGGATTAGAGCACCATCTCCACGCCAACCGGGCAATGATCGGCGCCGTGGATCTCCGGTAGAATGAAGGCATCCTTGAGCTGCAGGCGCAGCCGTTCTGAAATCAGGACATAATCGAGCCGCCACCCGATATTCTTTTCCCGGGCTCCTGAGCGATAGCTCCACCAACTGTATTGGCCTTCTTTCTCGCCGTTGATCTCACGAAAGGTATCGAGGAATCCGGCCGATTTCAGCTGCCGAAAGCCCGCCCGTTCTTCATCCGTGAAGCCGTTATTGCCGCGATTCTGCTTCGGCCGGGCCAGATCGATCTCTTCGACAGCCACATTGAAGTCGCCGCACACGACCACCGGTTTCTCCTTATCGAGCGCCTTGAGATGTTTTCTCAGCGCCGCGTCCCATTCCTCAGCGCGGTAGCTCAGGCGCTCCAGCTCACGGCCGGAGTTGGGCACATATACGTTCACGAGGAACCAGTCCGGCCATTCCATGGTGATGACCCGGCCCTCGGAATCGTGCGCCGTCACGCCGATACCCGTCCACACGGATTGTGGTTGGATCCGGGTGAGGATCGCCGTGCCGGAATAGCCAAGCCGCGATCTGGCCGACTCAAAAACCGCCAGATACTCCGGCGGCCATACGCTGTTGACGCGTCCCTTGCCCGTTTTGGTTTCCTGCAGACAAAGGATATCTGGGCAGTCCTGCTCCAGGAATTCCCGGAAGGGACCCTCCAGAATGGATCTCAACCCGTTAACGTTCCAAGAAATGATGCGCATAAGTCAATCTTCGAACCTCTACCGCGCTAGGCTGCGGAGATCCGCCGGAAGAGGACTTCGAGGGGCAGCAGCAGAATTGCCAGGATGAAAAACAGATCGGTAAGCTCAGCCCTTTGAATGACCGGTTCCAGCGAGTCATTGTCTTTGAGAAGATCTTCCGTCGGCGCATCAACCTTGCCCCGCCCGGCACGGGCAATTTCCTGCAGGACATCTTCATTCACGGCCGTGGCGGAGAACTCCGCGGGATAACCCCGGCCGACTGGGATGCTGACCGGCCGCTGCAGATACTCGGGAGCGCTGGCGGCCAAAAGCGCCAATTCATCCTCATGGGCCTCCAGAGTGGCTGCATATCTACCTGGTCCGATTTGTCGCGCTCTTTGCGTAACCGTCGTGCCGTCCTTTTTCACTCCGGCCAGGGTGAGTTCCAATTCGTTCTGGAAGGATCCATCCAGCGTCACGGCATCGATCGTGACTTCAAGCAGGCCATCCTTTTGGGAATAACTCATCTCAACCTGGCCTTGCTCCGTCCGGCGGGATGTGGCCCGCAGAAGTTGAGCCCATAGCTGATCAAATCCCGGCCATTCCATCCATTCAGCGCTCCAGCGCGGCCGGAGATCGACCGTGAAAGCCACGACCTGTCCCAGGCCCAATCGCCATTTGGCCAGAACCGGGTCGCCCGTATCACTGGCCAGCAGCAGATCGGCGCCCTGGCGCAGGCGGGTGAGATTATAGCCCAGCACGGGAGGAGCAAGGGCCCAGTCAATCCCGTCCAGAATGCCTCCGGAGACGGCGGATTCCGTGGTGGCGGGACTGACCAGAAAAGCTCCCTCCGCCAGGCTGGAGGTGGCGACCTTGACCGCTTCGGCAGTAAAGATCTGGGGCAGGTTGAGGGCGTTGCTGGTCAGGTAAAAGCGGCCATTTCCGCGGGCGGCAACAGCTTGAAGGAATGGTGTATCTTGATCTGATTCAAAGCCAAGAGCCACCACGGATGTTGTGACTTGACTTCCAACCATAGCCGAGACCAGCTCGAGAGCGGATTCACCGCCCCCTCCTGGCCGGTCCATGACTTTCTCCTCAGCGTCACTTGCGTCGGAGAAAAGGATGACATGCTTGATCTTCGCTTCGACCTTTTGCAGCGATTCAAAGGCCTCCGAGAGTGCGGTGTAGACATAGATGCCGCCCCCGGCGGGTGAAACGCTCATGAGCTTTTCGCGGACCCCTTCCCGGTCCGGTTGCCGCGCCAGGGAAACCACCGGATAAACCTCGGTATCGACCGCCATGAGCCCAAAGTAGTCCCGGTCCGCCAGGACATCGAGAGCCAGGCTGGCGCCCTGTGCCGCGAGGGACAATTTGGTCTGGCCCTGAACCGTCGCGGCCATCGAACCGGACCGGTCCAGCACCACGAGCAAGGCGACCGACGGGCTGCGCTCGCGGTCCTCATGTTCGATCTCGACGGGCAGCATGCGCCCGACCTCCGATCCATGCCAACCACCTGCTCCAAAGCTTTCCTCGCCGCCAGCCATGATGAATGTTCCGCCCAGTTCCGAAACCCATTTGCGGTAAACGCTCTGCTGCTGCGGGGTGAACGTCAGCACCGGCACATTGCTCAGGATGACGACATCGTACCGCTGCAGCTCCTCCAGCCCGCGCGGGGCTCCCGCAGGGGAGCGGACCTCCACCTCGAATTGATTCTTCCTCAGCCCATCCGCAAAACGGCTGATGAGCAGTTCGTCGTCATCGAGGATCAGGACACGGAGCTGCCCCTCGAGGTTGACTGGCACCTGAAACCGGTTGTTCTCCATGAGCGTGTCGGCTTCGGCGATGAGCTCGAGTTCGTAGATGCTGAAACCACTGCCGGCTTCCAGGTCAGGAAATTCCACTTCGTTTCTGCCCGGACTCAGGGTCACCTCCTGTGTGCTGACGAGAAATTGATCCAGATAAAGATTCAACCTCGCGCCGGTCTCGACCGTGCTTTCCAGCTCGGCACGCAGGGTGAAGCTCTCCCCCACCCGCAGGCTTTCCGGGACGGACGCTGCCGCGATGAGCGCCTCGGCGGTGTCGGCCCGGCGAAGAGAGTAAACGTCCAGCCGTAGATGGCTCGACGGGGAAAACGGACTCGTTTCTTTACCGACCGTCGCGTTGCCATCACTGAAAAGCAGCAGACGCCGCTGGTAGCCTTCGGGAAACAGGCCCGCCCCAATCTGCAGAGCGGTGGATAGATTGGTCTGGCCACGTTCCAGTTCATCGGCAACTTCCGCAATGGCGGCAGCCAGTTCGCCGGAGCCATCGATTTCCTCAAGCGGGATAACCCGGGCATCTCCGGCAAAGACGACAAGCGATTCCCGTTCGGCTCCGGCCTGCTCGCGGATCTCCTGAATTCGATCTGCGGCGATCCCGGCGCTACCCTCCACGCTCTTGGAAACATCAACCAGAAAGATCAGTGCCTGTTCATCCGCGTCCCTGATCCAGACGACCCGGCTGAGCCCAAGGAGAACGAGAGCCATGATGGCGAGCCGTAGAAGAAAGCTCGCCACTCCAGCCCTGTTTCTCGGGCGCATGGACCTGCGCATGAGAATAAGACCCACGAGAAGCGCGGGCAAAATCAATCCCCAAAGGTAGGCCGGATGTATGATCTCGAGATTCATTACCTTGCCATTTTACGCCGTCACCGACCGGCCTCCGCGCAGATGATAGAGCGCGCTTTCCGCGCCCAGAAAGGTGACAGCGGCAAGTCCCAGATAAATCCAGAGCGGCCAATCCGGCAACCACGGGAGGATTCGCGAGGAAATCTCCGCTCCCGCGAGGGGTGTATTGCCCGGGCTTTCCGCCCCTGCATCCGGCGCAACCAGGGCAACCTGCGCGGATTCAACGGCATTCAGGCTGTTGACCGCGGCCCAGCCATCGTCCCGCGTATGAAAACCGGGCCGGTCAAAAGCGTCATCGCCCAACCGCCGCCAGGCTTCGGGACTGCCTTTGGCGAAAATGCGTCCCTGCTCATCCGGCGAGGCGCGTCCCGTCCACTCGATCAGCCCCTGCATGAGCAAGGGAAAGGCAAGCTTCACGGCAAGATCCGTTTCCGCCAGACCGAACGCAGACAGCGCAAGGCGCGGTCCGGCCGCTCCGCCCGCCGACCGTGGACCTTCGCCCAGAATCACGAGCGGACCTTCCGGTGTGCTGACCGGATCCCACCAAAGCCAGTCCGGCAGATTCTTTTCCAGTGTTTCGCGCGAGGCCAATCGCGGCACAGCGGCGAAACGCACGCCGGCCAGATCCGGCATGATCAACTCAGGGGGGCGCTCGCCGGACTGCAGAAGGGCCGGAACGGATTTGTCTTCGCCGAGGAGCAAGTCGCTTGGTGCTCCGCCGAGAATGATGATGCCCTTTCCAGGTTGGACTTCCGCCAAGGTGAAATCGTCGGGCAGAGAATTATCATAGATGATGACGTCCATGCCGGCTGCATAAGCTGGATCGAAGCGGTTGGATTTCAGGAGCTGATACTCGACGGCCGGATTGGCGCTGAGCAGCTTTTCGAGGAACCAATTACCAGCGGAAACAAGGAGCACGCTGACTTTCTGCAGGGGTGGAATGACGGCGTAAGCGGCGTTATCCTCGGCGAGGCCGTCAAAGCCACTTTCCAACGTCAATCTGGCAGTAAGATGGCCCCGGGCGTTGAGGACATTCTGCGGATCATAGGCCAGGGTCAGGATTTCATTCCGGTCCCCGCCGGGTTCCAGCTGGAAGGGGAGCACCTCGACGATGCGGCCATCCAGCTCCACCTCCACGGTGCCGCTCTGAGCACGGAGACCGAAATTTGCATAGGAAACTAGAATCTCTACCGTGCTGCGATCTGTCCAACTGCGCCGGGCGGAAAACTGGGTCAGGCCCACATTTGGCCAGGGCTGCCCCAGTCTGAGAGTGCGAAGCGGCCCGCCATCCGCCAAAGCCTGATCGGTCAGAGCAAAGATTCGCGCTTGGCCCTCGCCGGATGGACGCGCGGAAACCATCATGCGAGCAAAGCGCAGGGTATCTTCCAGAGATTGACTTTGCGCCACGGGTTGAATGGGCTCGAGTGATTCGAGGAGGGTGGTTTTCTCCGCGGTAAAACCGCACCGGACCGGGCTGATGGGGGCATTGGTCACAATGGCAGCCTGCCGACCACGCGGGAGCGCTTCGATCAATCGACGAGCCTCCGCGAGGGCCAGATCGAGGCGGCTTTCGTCCCGGCCGGGCTCGGCGGCGGCGGCCATACTCAGGCTGCAATCAAGGAGGATGAGCCAGTCCCCTCCCTGGCCGAATGATGGCGGAGATTCAAGATCAGCAAAATTCTCATCCCCAGCCACGGTCTGCGGAATGAAATTCGCGCGGCCCAGAACGCTGGTCAGAATGAGGAGAAGGAGCAGGAAAAAGAGCAGGCTCCACCAATTTCGCAGGCGCTGGAAAAAAGAGGTGCGCACCGTTTCACCGCTGGCTTCCTGCCAGAAACGCAAGGTGGGCACCCAGATACGCTGACGCCGGCGGCGGTAAAGAAAAAGCAACACGATAACCGGCGCGAGAAGCAGAAAATACAGGGCGATGGGGTTAAGCAGAGTCATTCGTCCTTGGCGGGGTATACTCAGCGTAAGAGGCCGAGGTCACGCAGGCTGCGCAGGACCAGTTCATCAAAAGGCTGAACGGTTTCCGCGCGCAGGTAGAATCCGTTCACATTACGCAGAGCCTCGTCCAGATCGAGACAGTAGCGGGCGAAGCGTTGCTCATATTCACGCACAACCTCCGGGGTGACAGTTGGATTGATGAGACCTGCCCCTTCGACATCCCGCATTTGGAGGGAGCCACTCAGGCCGGGACGGCTTTCTTCAGGGTGGACGAGGTGGATCCCGACGATGTCACACCGCTGCCAGGGCAAGCGCCGGATGGCTTCGCGCAGATCATCGATCGTCCCTTCCGCCATGAAATCACTCAGCACGATGATGAGCCCGGCCCTCTTATTGACCCGCGCCAGGGAGCGAAAAGTATCCGCCAGGGAAGTGGCCTGGGAGGCTGGCCGGTGATCTCTGAGATGGCTGAGGATGGCGCGGAAATTGAGTTTGCCCCGGCGAAAACCGCTGAGTTCTTCCAGATCACCTGAGAAAAAACCGAGCCGCACCCGGTCCATGCGGCCAAGAGCAATGTAGGCCAGGCAAGCCCCCACCCGACAGGCATAGACATACTTGAGCTGATCAAAATCCGCCCTGGGCAGGCGTCCCCCACGTTCCAGGGCCTTGAAGCCGGGCCAGAGCATGGACGCACTGTCATCAACCAGAATGGTGACCGGCAGATCTTCTTCGCTCTCAAAAAGGCGGATAAAAAGCCGCTCCAGGCGGCCGTAGATATTCCAGTCAATCGTGCGCAGGTCATCGCCGCGGACGTAGTTGCGATAGTCCGCAAACTCCATGCTGGTCCCACGATTGCGTGCCCGGCGTTCGGCCATGTGCCGGCTTTTGAGCAGGCGGGAGGTCTGGAGGGACAGCTTTTCCAGGCGGGCAAGGAAGCCGGAATCAAACAGCTCAAGGCCTGCATCCTCCAGGTTGACAATGCCTTCGCGGGCCGCGCTTACAGTTGCTGCTGCGACCGGTGATGAGCTTTCCTTGTTCGCCACGGAATAGGGTCAGCCGGAGAAAGGGCGAGGGCAAATGGAAATCATGATGGAGAGAAAATAGATCCGAGCGATGAATCAGGATTTATCACGACTTAAAGAATGATTTCAGCCGCACCAGATTACGCCCGTTTCCCTGACCAAATTATCTCTTCGCAATGACTTCGATTTCCACCTGCGCACCTTTGGGCAGGCCAGCGACCTGGATCGTCGAGCGGGCGGGAAAGGGTTCGTTGAGGTAGCTGGCGTAAATATCGTTAACGGCGGGAAAGTCTGACATGGCGGTGAGGAAAATAGTTGTTTTAATGATATGACCATAGTCAAGCCCGGCGGCCTGAAGGACAGCACCGATATTCTTCATGACCTGATGGGTCTGTGTTTCGACATCGGCCCCGGCAAGCTCCATGGTGGAGGGATCGAGCGGGATTTGTCCGGAAAAATAAATCAGCCCCTGGCCCTCCAGTTCAATGGCTTGAGAATACGGACCGATCGCGGCTGGGGCGGATGTGCTTTGAATAAGTTTTTTCATGGGTTAAAATCGAAATCAGGTTTTTGTGAGGCGGTAAATGATGAAGTTTGGCACGCGGCATTCATCGGCCAGCTCAGGAAAATGACGCAGCTCCTCCGGCGTGGGGCAGGGTTCCTCGAGGCCATGCAAGGCAAAACCAGCGCGGGAAAAACTATCGAGATAACTGCCCAGGGTGCGATGGAAATTCGTGAACTCACAGCCCAGCATTTTCCAGCGGCGCGGACGCTCCTGAAAATAGCGATCCAAAATCACGTGTTGCTTTACGCCCGTGTCCGTTTTCTGCCATTGGCCAACGGCGGAGCGCATGGGATGCAGATTGGCGATGACAAACCGGCCGCCTGACCGAACTAACTGACTGACATTTGCGAGGGCGGAATCCAGATGCTGCACATCACAGAGGCTGAGATAGGATACCGCGAGATCATAGGTCTCCTTTGGCAGAGTCGATCCATCTTCGATGTCGCCCACCTGATAAAATTCACGATCGGTCAGCTGCGCGTTCTTGGCGGCGGAAATCAGTCCAGCCTCACGATCAACCCCGGTGACCTGCGCACCGCGTTCGGCGAGCATCCGACAGAACCGGCCCTCACCACAGCCCAGATCAATGACCTTGCGCCCCGCCACATAATCGCAAGCGACGAGCATGCGGGAATCAAGCAAGCCCTTGCGCACGGCGGCGCGGCCCTCGCGCATCTCTTTGATCCACGGCTGAGCCAACTCGCGCCACTCCTGCAGGAGGGTCTCATTGGGAACACTTGCGATCGCTGATTCACGCGCCGTGGTCGTCTTCATCATGGCCAGTAAAACAGGTGGATCAGCTTGTCTCAGCCTCCGCCTGAGCGCCCATTTGCGGGACGGACTCACCACGCTGGCGCCGGAGAAACTCCAGGGCGGTCTCGCGATAGGCCTGTGCGCCGCGGCTGGAAGGCTCATACTCGAGGATCGGTTTGCCGTAACTGGGCGCTTCACTGAGGGCGACGGTGCGCGGGATGACCGTCTCATAGACGTAGGAACCGAGGCTTTCGCGCACATTATCCACGACCTGGGTGCTGAGGTTCGTGCGCATATCAAACATGGTCATGAGGACGCCGTTGAGCCGCAGGGCGGGATTAGCCTCAGCCTGCAACTGCGTCATGATCCCGTAGATTTTTTCCAGCCCCTCCAGGGCAAAGTATTCGCACTGCAGCGGGATGAGCAGTTCATCAGCCGCGACGAGGGCGTTGGTCATGAGGATGCCAAGGCTCGGCGGGCAATCGAGGAGGGCATACTCGAAGCGGCCACTCTTGCGAAATTCTTCGAGAGTGCGTCGAAGCCGGTAAAGGTGGTTTTCCTGCTGGGCGATCTGAATCTCTACCCCAGCCAGGTCGAGATCAGCCGGCAGCAGGTGAAGGTGCTCGAAGCGGGTCTTCTGGATTTTGTCCTCCACGGGGGTGCCCTCCACAAGGGGCTCGTAAAGGCTGCAACCGCTCACACTCTCGTGACCGAGGGCGCTGGTGGCATTGGCCTGCGGATCGAGATCAATCACGAGGGTTGCGACCCCCTCGGCGGAGAGGCACGCCCCAAGATTGACCGCGGTGGTCGTCTTGCCCACGCCGCCTTTCTGATTGGCTACCGCAATGATCTTCAATCCGTTCTGCGCCGCTAGGAGTGTTTGAATCAAGCGCTCCAGCCCGGCGAGACCAGTCCATTCCGATGGGCGAGCCGGGGGGAGAGAGGAGGAAGCGATCCGGCACACACAGGATGGCCGGTCCGTCAGTCCGTTTAAGCTAAGTTAAGTAAGGCGAACCCTAGAGCGGCTCGGCGCGGCTGAAAACCGAAAATCGCGGGCAAACCCTCATTTCCGGCTGGGCACGGCCTTTGAAAACGGCAGATAGGAGCTTTCCCGGTTGCGCCCGGGAGTGAACGTGCTTTGATTGTGGATTACGAGTGGCGTCCCTTCGGCATACGGCGAGAGCAGGCAACCAGCCAGTCAGTCAGTCAGTCAGCCGGACAGCTGATTTGGGACATCCGCCAAGCCTGTGTTCATTGCATCGCAGCATGGTAACGCATGGCAAAGATCGCACCCGTAGCTCAACTGGATAGAGCGTCGGTCTCCGGAACCGAAGGTTGTGGGTTCGAACCCCGCCGGGTGCACCAGCATTTCGCCGCTGGACTACGACCAAGGAGACGTCCTTGGATGCGTAAACGAATTCTGAGACGACAACCTCGGGTTAGGACTTCCCCTTTGTGACCACATTGGATACACTTCTCCCATGACGGGTAAGGATGCCGGGTTTCGTATCCGAGTGGAGCGCGACCTTCGAGACAAGTTCATCGAAATGTGTCGGGCGAAAGACCGTCCCGCCGCTCAGGTCATCCGTGACTTCATGCGGCATTATATTGAGGACAATGCTGCCGCAAACGACACGCAGGCGGTGAAAAAACAAAAGGGGCATTCGTGAGCGACATTAAGAACCCGCAAAGTAAGCACAGACTATGCCGAAATTGACAGAGCAGGAACAACAGGAAATTATCCGGTACATCGAGGCGGGAAAGCCGTTGCCGGATAAATACCGTTTCCTGCTCTTCGAGGATAAGCGTGAGGTCGAGCTGATCTGGAACGGCAAGACCAGTGAGGTCTGCAATGTCGTGCTGCCATTTCAGACCATCGAGC
>CAZUPP010000024.1:0-61566 GCA_964622095.1 uncultured Verrucomicrobiales bacterium | reverse complement strand
TCCGCCAGCAATTTGCACGGGCGCTGGCAAATTCTTTTCCTTGGGGGTCCGGCGCACTTACTCGAAACGCACAGCATCGGCGATGTTTGTGCGGGCGGCTTTACGAGCGGGAAGCAAGCCTGCGAGGGCGGCAACGGTAATAACCCAGAGGGGAGCGAATAGCAGCTCGAGCCAGGGCAGGTTTAGTTCGATGGTCCAGCCAAAGTAGGAGAGCATAATAACACTCGTGAGCACCTTGGCGAGAGCGAGTCCGCCCGGTAGTCCGAGAAGGACGGCCACGATGCCGATAAAGATGGCTTCGAGAAGAAAGATCCCGGCAACCTGTCCGCGGCTGGAACCGACCGCGCGAATGATGCCGATCTCTCGCTGCCGTTCCATGACTAAAATGGTCAACCCCAGCACAATGCCGGTGACCGCCACGATGATGGCAATGGTCCGCAAGACATAGGTGACGGCAAAGGTGCGATCGAAGACTTTAAACACCTCTCCCCGCAGGGATCTATTCGAGTAAACCTCAAATTCCCCGGTTCCTGCAAAATGCGCGCGAAAATCAGCGACTATTTTCTCGAGATCTGTGCCTGGACTGAAACTGGCGCCGAGCGAAAAGATGCGATCATCTTTCCAATGCTTGACGAAGGACGCTCGGTTCATCGAGATCAGGCCCTGATCCCGGGTGTAATCGTAATACACACCGGCAATCTCGAACTCAATTTCTCCGGTTGGAGCAGGCAGTTTGATCCGGTCTCCCACGGATAGATTAAATCGCCGGGCCAAGGGCTCCGTGATAATGACGTAGCCATCCTTCTCGTAAAGCTGGAGTTTTTCCTTTTGTTTTCCATCGACAAATTTCAGATCCTTTCCCTCGACACTGACGGAGACGAGGCTTACTTCCTCGCCTTTTAGCAGGACGGCATACTCCCTGAATGGAGCGATCTCCTCGGCCTCGGGTAATGCCCGAAAATAGTCTTCCACTGAACTTGGCAGGAATGAACGTGACCCAACGGTTCGATTTCCGGCAGGCGCCACATAGATATCCGCCACCAGACTCTGCTCGACCCAATCCTCTACCGTTAGACGAAAGGAAAATATCATGGAGGTGACACTGATGACCATGCCGAGTGCTGCGGCAAAAGCACCTACGGTGACGGCATTGCGCAAAACGGAGCGTTCAAGATTCGAGGCAGACATCTGTGTGAGCATCGAAAAACCGGGATAATGGCCGCGAATTCCGTGACTCAGTCGCGCTATAAATCTGCTGAACCAAATGATAAGAACAGGGGAGATCGCGGCAATAGTCGCCAGCACAAAAAAAGCGGCGGCGAAACTTAGCCACGCCGGCCCCAAATTCACCGCGGTGAATGAAGTGACTAAACACATGACAAACGCGATGCCTGCTGTCAGGAAAGCCCACCCGATAATTCGTCGCGCCCTCCATGGCTGTCCCGCAACGGTGGAGGATCCGCGCAAGGCTTCCACGGGTTGATCGCGAGCTCCGCGTTCCGCCGGAATCCAGGCAGCTAAAAGCGTGCTGACTATCCCCGCAACAAACGCCACAAGAATGGGCCACGTTTGAAAGAATAACGTATCCGCATTGAGCACCCCATAAAATGCAGCCGTCGTGCGGCCTACGACCGAGACAAGCGACCCGCCGAGGAGCCAACCGCCAGCCAGTCCAAGTAGAGTTCCAATAACTCCGTAAAGCAGCGCTTCTCCAATAAAGAGCCAGCGAATGCCATGGCGGGAAACGCCGATGGAACGTAAAACTCCTGTCTCATGCCGGCGCCGCAGCACGCTGGCCGACACCGTGCTGTAAATCAGGAACATTCCGATCAAAAGCGAAACCATTGCCATCGCGGTGAGATTCAGTTGAAAACCAGAAACGATTCGCTGCAGGCGAGAGCTCCGCATTTCAGGGGTTTCCGCTCTCACATTGGGAGGCAACACATCACTTTCATTGATTCGCTTTATAAACATTTCGGTTTCTTCGGGGTCATCAAGGATCACCTGAATCGAAGTTACCTCGTTGATGCGTGAAAAACGCTGTTGGACCCAACTGATATCCATCGCCGCAATTCGAGAATTCGCGGCGGCATAGCTCTCACCGGTGTCAATCAAATAGGTGACCCGCATCTGGTGAAGCTGGCCATCGACCCGAATCCTCAATTCATCGCCCAGCTCAAGCTGAAGCCGCTCCGCTTGATCTCGGCTCAATGCAATCCCATCAGGATTTCCGAGCCAATCCTGTAGATTCAGTCTGTCACGATCACGGTCATTCCCAGACGCATCGCCCTCATCGAATTCGAAGGTTGCGAAGGGAGCGTTGCGAAAGGGTTCAATTCCAATAACTCGCAGATATTCTCCGGGATAATCAGGCAGGGAAGCATATACCTCGATGACCGGGCTGGCGTGCTTGACCCCGGGGAATTGATTTATCTGCGGAAAAACTTCGTCCGGAAACCGGCCCTCTGGCGAGGTGATCTGTGCGTGCGCCTTACCGGCCACAATATCAATGCTTTGCCGGAAACTGAGCAGTGCACTGCTGTTGACCAGTAAAATGGAATAGAATACCGCCACGCCCAGCGCGATGCTTGCGATATTCAACAGCGCCAGAATCTTCCGCCTAACGGCGTAACGCACAACGTGCTGCCAAAACAGCCTTAGAAAATGCCCGAACTTTCGCACATGGGAGAAACGACTGGGGCCGGACAGAGGTTGTGAAAATCACGACCCGCCACCCCTGCGCACCAGACGCTCAGATGAATTCGTTGATAAGATTCTCCAGCATCTCCTGCCGGCCACTGTGCTGCACGCTCACATCACCGCGTTCCATGACATAGGCCTCAAGCTCAGCCAGACCAGCGCGACCCTGCTCAATCTCCTCGCCGATCCCGCTATCCCAACTGGAGTAACGCTGCCGGACAAATTCATCCAGGCGGCCATCCGCGCGAATCGCGGCCGCGATTTTCAAGCCGCGAGCAAAAGCGTCCATCCCGCCGATGTGAGCATGAAAAAGATCATCCGGTTTGAAACTTTCCCTGCGCAATTTGGCATCAAAATTAAGTCCACCCGTGGTGAACCCACCCATCTTCAACAGGGTCAACATAATGCGAGTAGTGTCATATATGTTCGTGGGAAACTGATCAGTATCCCAGCCGATGAGCAGGTCGCCACGATTCGCATCAATTGAACCGAGCGCATGATTAGCCAGCGCGATCTCCAATTCATGCTCAACATGATGCCCGGCGAGTGTGGCATGATTCGCTTCAATATTCAGTTTGAAATGGTCCATCAAGCTATATGTGCGCAGAAAATTCAGACACGCCTCAGCATCACTATCATACTGGTGGTGAGTAGGCTCCATCGGTTTGGGCTCGATATAAAATTGCCCCTGAAAACCTATCCGCTTTTTATAATCCACCGCCATATGAAGAAGCGCGGCTAAATGGTCGAGCTCTCTTTTCATGTCCGTGTTCCAGAGGGTGGCATAACCCTCCCGTCCGCCCCAGAAGGTATAACCCGCGCCGCCAAGCCGATGCGTCACCTCAATGGCTTTTTTTACCTGTGCGGCAGCAAAAGCAAACACATCCGCCTCACAGCTTGTGGCGGCGCCATGGACATATCGCTTATTGGCAAAGAGACAGGCTGTCCCCCAAAGCAGTTTTACTCCGGTGCGCTGCTGCTCCTTTTCAAACTCATCGGCAATCGCATCGAGATTCTTGTTGGTTTCAGCGAGTGAATCTGCCTCGGGCGCCACATCGCGATCGTGAAAACAATAGTAGTGCACGCCCAGTTTCTCAAAGAACTCAAAGGCCGCCCTGACCCTTCGCCGGGCGTTTTCGATTGAATTACTTCCATCATCCCAGGGACGCTCCATCGTGCCTACGCCAAAAGGATCAGCCGAGGGATTGCGCATGGCATGCCAATATGCGACGGAAAATCGAAGGTGATCCCTCATCGCTTTGCCCTCGACAAGTTCGTCCGGATTATAGTGCTTGAATGCCAGCGGATTTTTGGACTGCGGACCTTCGAAGGGAATTTTATCTATTGTGGGGAATGCTTGCTCAGACATGGGGCTATGACAACATGGGCGATGGTTAGGGTAAAAGGAAATTCTCAGGCTGGAACAGATAAACTGAATTCAATCATCAAAGAGATTGCCAGCCCCGCCCGGCTCCCCTTGGATTGCAGGCAATGGCTCAATTTCCTGAGCACCCGGCAAAGGCTCGTCCGTCTGTCTGCTCATGCCGTCTTCCTCTTCAAGGTCCCCGGTCTGCCGTTCCTCGCTCAGCTCTTCAAGCAGCGCTTCCAGCTTCGGCAGCTCAATGCTTTCCAGTTCTTCGCGATCAATCCTGGATGGATCTATCTCTAATATCTCTTTCAGCCGGCTGAACGGCGGAACCGAAGTGTCCAGCATTAAGACGCTCTGCCGCCCCGCCATTTTCCTAAGGGCTTCCATTTCACGTAAAAATCTGTAGAGCTCCGCATCCTGACTGTAGGCCGAAGAATAAATTCCTGCCGCCACGGCTTCAGCCTGCCCTTGGATTTGGCGCGCATAGTTCTCTGCTTTGGCAATCGTGATCGTCCGCTCCGCATCGGCGTCAGCCCGAATACCATCTGCTTCGCGCTGTCCTTCCGCCCGATACCGGGCGGCGAACTGTGCACGCTCCGCGCGCATGCGCTCAAAAACTGACCCGGTATTCGCCTCAGGCAGAGCTATTCTTGTCATCCCGATCTGGGGTACGGCGATTCCCAAACTCTTCTTTGCCTCACTATTAACCGAGGCTTGGATTTTCTCTTCAAGTTCCCGGATGCGGAGTTCATCCTCTTTCACAGAAACGAGCTCCTCAAAATCAATGCTCGCCAGGACAGAATTCTTTGCGCTCGTTACAAGACTTTCCAATTGCCGCCGTGCAATTTCCCGGTTACCGACCGCTCGCACATAAAGAAGCGGGTCTTCAATTCTCCACGCAGCAAATACCGGGATGATCACATTCCGCTTATCTTTCGTCAACGTTTCGGAGACACGCACATCGTAAAATTCGAGACGCGCATCAAGCCGCTCTACATTATCGATCGGCCAGGGCCAGCGCCAGTAGATACCGCTAGAGGTCGTCTCACGAACGGGTTTTCCAAACCGCGTCAAGACAGCGGATTCGCCCTCTTTGACCTGATAGACGAGCATCAGGGACACAAGAACAGCCGCGATGGCAAGACTGACGATAATGCGAACTAGACCTGGCATGGCATTTTCTATTCTTCAGCAGTTCAGTCACTCACTCACAGGTAGATTTAGAATGACGTCCGGCCGCTCTTGAAAGGTCTCATCAACCACCAATACCCCTTTTTCACCCGCAAACTCCTCAATCAATTCCATTTGCCATCGATGCTGTAGAATCTCCGGCGCACGCCAGCCGGCGGCTATCTGACGGAAAGCCAAGCCTTCTGCACCCGCTCTCATCTTCAATACTTGTGCTTGTGCATTGGCCTCAACCGTTTTTCGGTATGCATCCCGCTGCGCTGCCGGCACGGTTTCCGCGTGATAGGCTTTGGCTTGATCAATGATGGTGCGTTTCTCTTCCCGCGCACTGATCACCGCCTGATAAGCATCGGTCACCGCGACCGGTGGGTGGATGTCCTTCAGCCCAACAAAAGTAATCTCAACGCCCAATTTAATGGCGTCTGCGTCACTTTGCAGATTCTCCCGCAGGGTTTCTGCGAGTAGATCGCGATCGGCGATCATCACTTCGAAACTCGCGCGATCGATCGTCTCCTTGAGCAGTTGGCGATAGGCTAAATGATTCAGCGCTTCCTCAGGGTTTTTCGTGGAAAGCAGATAGTTTCTCACACTGGAAATGCGATACGTTATCGGCACGCTGATCGTTAGAAGCTCTTCTCCTCGGCCGACGAGGAGACTTTTTTCTCCGACGTAATGCTCCTTTGTCCAGAGCACCGGACCGCCCAAATCTCGATCCAGTCCTAAAACGAGTTCCCGTAGCCGCGTCGTTTCAATGGTCCGGATTCTTCCCCAGGGCCATGGAAAGGAAAAATGAAGCCCGGGACCCAGCTCCGTCTTGTCGGCGTGCCCCAAATGATATCTTAATCCGCTCTCTTCCAGACCTATTATGGTAATTCCCGTGGAAAGCCATCCCAAAAACAGGGTAATGAGAATACCCGTCGTAACGGTCTTAAGAATGACCGGCCGGATTCTCCTTAAAAAAGTCACGTCTTGCGCGCTTGAGTCTGAATCTGCCTCAGGCATCGTTTGGATATCCCGGCTTAGTGCAACAGTTCGGCAAAGGTCCGTTCCACCCAGGCCCTGCTTATCTGATGGGCCTCCTTCATGCTGACTGTATCAGGAGACTCTTTCTGGCGCGCAGCTTCCAGCGTCAGAGGTCCACGAAAACCAATCTCCACGAGTTTCTGCACGACCGGCCCATAGTCGACATCCCCGTCACACAGATATTCCGTCCATACCTGATTGATGCTTTGGCGAAGATGCACCGAGGCAATGCGGTGACCATAAAGTTTCAGGCAATCTTCCAGCGCGACTTGGCTGTAACCATAAGACATAAAAACCCAATGGACGTCCAGGTTCCACATGAGTCCACTTTTCTCCGTGGCCAGCATCATATGGTGAAATTCCCGCGCACCGTCAATGAAGTCCTTATCGTGCTGGTGATAATCTACTGTGACGCCGAGTTTCCCCAACTCTCCTGCGAGATAATTCAAGGCTTCAGCCTGGGTCCGCAGTTGCGTGTCGGTTTTTGAGATCTTCTCGTTCCAGTCAACCGGCTCTGGATTGAGAATGAGATGGGAGGTGCCCAGGCTTCGTTCCGCCACCATCATATTATTTACGAGTTCTTCTGCTACCTCCGTCCAGTCAGGTTGGTGAAGGCGCGCATTGACATATATCGTGGGAGCGCTCATCTCATATTTACCCAGCGCCTCCTTCAGGAAACTTATCTCACTGATGCCACCCAGCATATCCTCCCAGGCGGGGATACCAACCTCCGCCAACTGCGCAAGGATCTCGCTGCGGTCTTGGGGAATTTCTTTGCCCTGCTCTTTGTAAGAGACAATCCAGGGATAAAACCCGGCCGCGATGACCGGGCGCTCAGAGGTCTGGCTGTTCATAGGCTGGCAAGAGATCGTTTCACTTACGTTTTGTCGAGCCAATAAATCTGCTCAACCTTCAACCGAAGACGCGTTTCGGCAATTTTCGGCAGGCGATACCGGCAATCGCATCAACGTCATAGTAGCGGCAGGCTTCCATCATCAATCGGCATTCGACCCATAGATCTCCGTCCACTGCTGGCATAAATAGATCCGAGATATTGTCAACGCCCAGATAGACTGGAACTTCATACTCCAAAAACAGTTTCACCGGCGCGATGGAATTATGTAACAGTGATGGTTTGTCGAGCTGGCGCATGCTCAACGCGGCGGAAGGACATACGATGCAACCGACACCTGAATTGCGCATCAGCATGGCGATCCGTTCTTGCTCGAGTTTTTCTTTCGCTGAGACTGAAACTGCGTGGACGGCAAAAACCCTCCCCTCCAGACCGTGCTCTACCGCCTTGCGGCAAAGCAGTTCTGTTTCGGTTTCATCCGGATTATTTTCCTGGTCCACATGGACGTCCACGGGCTTATTCAGTTTTTTGGCGAGCGAGAACAGGATATCCAGATGCTTTTCCGGAGTTGGCCGGTCCTTGGAGGGCAGGCCACCCAAAAAATCTGCCATTTCCGCCGCTTCCTCATAGTAGTAACGGGATTCATCATCCAATAAACCCTCCAGAGGTTGCAGCCCAAACTGTAATTCAATGTCGCGCTTGAACCTGTCCTTAAGTTCCAGCATGACCTCCGCGGGCAGCGTTTTTACGGTTCGGTCCGCATCGACCATCGTTCGGCAATAACGCACTCCCTGATCAATCATGATCCGGATGCAACGGCTCATGCGGGAAAGCAGATCTTCCCGGGTATAGTTCTCTTTAAGAAAGCGGTACAAAAGCCATTTGCGCTGCATTTCCGCATGGCCCAATTCAAGATTGTCCAGATTAACCAGAAACGCCTTGTCAAAATGCGCGTGATGACAGGCTAACCCGCCCTTCAGCCGGACGAGGTGATCGAACTCATCTTTAATCTGCCAATATCCATCTGTTCGTGGACTGTCAGCCTTTGCGGCGAGCCGTTCGATTTCATCGATCGTCAGCATCGCCACTTCTACATCCGTTACCAATTGGATGCTGTTCTGGACAGCCAGCGAGCGGATTAAGTTACTGTCACTGGCTTCATCATAGTCATTATCCCCCGTCAGCACATTGATGATCAGATCAAAGCGTTCCTCGCGCAGAAAGGACTTAATGTTCGGCTCCTCTCTCTCCGTAATCTTGTAGACCTTCTGGTTGGGGATATTACGCTCGGTCAGGAAGCGGCTGGTTCCTTCCGTTGCATAGATGTCAAAGTTCAGCGCGATCAGCTTTTTTACGCTGGGCAAGAGGCGTTCCTTGCTCTGCGGAGCACCCGCACTGACCAAAACGCGTTTTTTGCTTCGCCGCCCCAGGACCTTTAGATTCAGAGCGGCACGATCAATGGACTGGTTCATCAAACCTTACCAAGCAATGCACATCCCAGCCTGTCCAGTATTCACTCACGCGCTGGCTGACGGCGCCGCCCCACCCATCCCATTGCGGGAACTGCTTTCTGTTGAGCTCTCAAAGCTCGTGGAATGGCGCTGCTCCATGTAGCGCTGCATCCGGTTCTTCCGCCACGCCGCGCGATGTTTCACGATCCAGTCCAGAAGCGCCTGCTCAAAGCCGATGTCATAACCGGCTTTCTCGCTTTCGATCCATTTATGACGGAGGATCTCTTCACGCTCGGCGAGAAATTCTTTGTAAAGGCTGGAATTCTCGACCAGCGCCTGACCTTCAACCTCGCTCTTGGCGGGGGGGGTCGTCGCGTTGCCGGTTGGCCGCTGCGGGAAAGTTGCCATGGTCGGGATTATGGCAGAAAGGTAGTCCGGTTCGTTAACAAAGCTTAAGCTTTGTTTGGTCTGTGAGCAATAGAGAAGGAACCCTTGAGGCCCTCAGGCCCCGCGATCAGGGCGGGCGCACCCTCCCTGGAGCGCCGGAAGCGCCCGTTCCTTTTGGGGAATGTGTGGAAAATATGGTTGGCCTGATCCTTCGTAAAGAAAAACTGAAAATCAGTTTCCTCAGTCCCTGATCAGCTTTTCGATCTCTTGACTGATCTTCATGAATTCCTGAGCCACAGCACCATCCGGTTCGGACAGAACGATCGGTTTGCCCCGGTCGCCTCCTTCGCGGGTGGCAATATCGATCGGCACCTGCCCGAGCAAAGGCACCTTCAGCCGTTTTGCTTCGCGTTCGCCGCCCCCAGAGCCAAAGATATCATAGCGTTGACCGTCACCCGGACATAGGAAGTAGCTCATGTTCTCCACCAGCCCCAGCACGGACACATTGACCTTCTCGAACATGGCCGCCGCCTTCCGAGCGTCGATTAGGGCTACCTCCTGCGGTGTCGAAACCAGCACAGCACCGCTGAGGGCAACGTTCTGCACGATGCTTAGCTGCACGTCACCCGTCCCTGGCGGCAAGTCCAGGATCAGGTAATCCAGCTCCCCCCACTCCACCTGTCGCAAAAACTGTTGGGTATACTTGTGCGCCATGGGGCCACGGACGATTACCGGTGAGGTATCTTCCAGCAGGAATCCCATCGACATTAGCCGAATGCCATACTGCTCAATTGGCACAATCATCTGGTCTGCCGTCGCACTGGGCCGTTCACGCGTCCCAAACATCAAGGCGACGCTTGGACCGTAAAGGTCACAATCCAGCAGACCGGTCGCCTTGCCCTGACGGGAAAGCGCCGCGGCCAGGTTCGACGCCACGGTCGATTTTCCTACCCCGCCTTTTCCGCTCGCCACCGCTATGGTGTGTTTGACGCCCGCGATCGGTGACGCCTTTACCGCGCCACTCTCTGCCTGGGCCGTCTCAGGTGACTGAAATTGGACGGAGATCTTCACGTTCTCCACCCCATCCAGTCGTGCCACGGCTCGCGCTGCTTCTTCCTGAATCTGTTCAGGGACCGCACGGTCCCGGCTGGTGACTTTCAGGGACAATTCGACCTCTCCTCCTTCGATTGTCACCCCCTGCACCACGCCAAAACTGACAATGTCCCGGCTGAAACCGGGATACTTCACGGAGCGCAATTGCTCTCTGATCTGATCTTCTGTTAACGGAGTGGCCATGGATGGAGAAGAAGCAAACTTCTGCCACCGTTTACGGTGGGTTGGTCTCAAACTATGCCTCGTCGCCCCGGTGCTGACTGGGCCGCTCCGAACTGAACGCCACCTCGACCGAAGCCGTTACCAGCCTTCGCTGATCTGACTTACCAGATCAACCGCCAAGCGCTCCGCAGCCACGGGGATAGCCTGGCGTTCTTCCTGCTGGACATCGTCTCCCACGAAGAAATCGGCATCACCGCGCACCGTGCCCACCAGCAACGGAGCTCCCGTTGCCTGGGACTTCAGCTCATACTCCACCAGCAGATTGATCTCAAACTCAGCGGTCGCGAGCACGTCTCCACGCACCGAACGCTGTGGACGCCGCCGCAGTTCCTTCACCGTGCACTCGAGAATCGCATCTGCCTGATCAAAGTTTGTGATGCGGTAAGTCCCGTCCTGATGGAATTGCTGGATCACCGTATTGGTAACCAGCACCTCGATCCTTGGTTCCAGCGTGTCGTTGTAGAAGGTCGGGATGTACAGATTGTTGACGTTTGCAAGCACAGCCGGTTTCACCGGTCCGAGCTTGTAGCCGCATCCAGCGAGGATGAAGCAAAGAGTTGTGGCGGCAGCAAGACGAAGCAAAAGCGTTCTCATTCGGGCAAGTTTGGTTCGAATTCAGGGCTGGGGGCAACATCAACCGGCGTCGAACGCACGGGAGGTGAAGAGGAGCGGGCAGGCTTTTTCGGAGCGGGCTCAGGAGGTCCCACGTAATCAGGGCGATTCCCTGTATCCACGTTGGAACGAAGTTGACGACGGTCAGCACCCTGCTGCCCGGTATCCGGATTGCGTGAGCCGATCTCCTGCACCTGTTCCCCCTGCTCGGCAATGATTTCGTCCAGCCGCTGCTGTGCATTCTGCGCCTCCTCGGTGCCGGGCTGAGCATTAACCACATCCTGGTAATAGAGAGCCGCCGCTTTGTAGTTTTTCCGCTTATCATAGAAGCGGGCCACCTCCATGGCGTCCTCTGTCACTCCCCGGTTCAACGCCTGCAGGTTATCACGGGCCTGAGCGGCTTTCTCGCTATCCGGATACTGGTTCAGGAAATCTTCGTAAGCATCAATTGCCTGCTGACGGGTCGCTGCGTCATAGGAACCGCTCGTGGCTTCCTGCTGGTAAAGGTATCCGACCTGATACTGGGCGTCATCCGCCACATCGTGGTTTGGAAAGTTATCCACCACCGCCTGGTATGCCGGGATGGCTTCGTCCGGTTTGCCCTGCTTCTCTTTCACCAACCCGATATTATACTGGCTGAGCGGGGCATAGTCACTGAAGGGCGCACTCTCAATGATCTGCTCAAACATCTCGATGGAACGCTCTTGGGAGGTGAAAACCGGGATGCCGAGCAAACGCACCTTACGGCCATCCAGAAAGTCCGTTGCGATGGCGAATTGTCGGGCAATCGCTTTGTCGAAGTCTTCACTTCGCGGATAGTCATCAACCAGCTTCTGATAGGCATCGAACGCGCGTGAGAAATCATTTTGCTGCTCATAAAGGCGGCCCACGCGGAATTGAGCAGCCGCGGCAAAGCGGTCATTGGGAAAGTCTTCAACAAAATTCTGATAGAGCTTGATCGCCTCACCAGTGTCACCAGCCTGTTCAGCCTGCTGCGCGGCAGCCAGGGCTTCAGACTGCGCCTGAACCTGATCGACGGGAGTCAAGGCCAGCCATACACACGCGACCATGGTGGCAAGGACGATGGAAGATGGGGAGAGAAAGGACGGGCGGACCTTGTGGCTCATAACCGCGGACGCTATGCAATGGCTTTTCCCCCGTCAAGCGGCTTGGAAAACTTTTCCACCCGTCAGGCGGGCCCGCCTGCTACTTCATGTCATGGAAGGGCGGATGCCTCAAGGTCACGGCTGATTCTGCGCGGTTGTGGCATTCCCTCCCTCTCCGCCTGGGCCGGACTCCTGAAGACCAGGCGAATAGAAGCGGAGGGCTCCCTTGGCGAAATCGATCCGGAATTGATCGCCGTATTGTGTAGCCAATTCTTCTCCTGCATCTCTCAAGGCTTCGTTGAAGCCCTCCACGATCTGATCAGTCAGCACTTCAGTATACCCTTCCCCTTTAAAGTTGGCTTTGCGCAACTTCAGCTTAATCGGATCGGGCGAATCTTCGTAGAGGACAAAAATCAAATCTCCACGTAAACAGCGCAGCTTATCTGAGGGCTCCTCACCCGTGTCCTGATAGTGTTTTTCCGCATCTTTAAAGGGCCAGACCGGAAAACAATAGACCATCGCGAAGAATTTCTCCTTCACGACCATATTCATCCGCGCCTTCAGCGGATCATATCCATCCGCCCGCATGGCGTCCCGGCTTTGCAGAAAGCCGGTAATGAGCCCGTCGTAACTTTCCTCCGGCTTATAACCTGTATCATTGCTGATGAGAATGTTCAGCTCTCGTGTCGTCAGATTCAGGAGGGCGCGTTCTCCATTGAGCAAACTCTTTTCAAAAGCCTCAACTTTTTCCACGATGGGAAGGATTTCCTCTTCCGTCGCATCGATAACCGCCATCCGCTTGAATTCATCCGTCGTGAAGGGCTCGATCTGCTTGAGGCCCCAAAGCAAGAGCGCTCCGCCAATCAGCAGGAGGACAAAGGTAATCACCCCCACGATGAGCAGGCCTTTCATGCAGCAACTGCTGTTGCCACCACCAGAGCCTTTACCGCGCACGACAGCCATGAATTTTGATGGAATGGAGAATGTGGATCAGCCCGCGGCAAGCGGGTCCGCCGGGTGGTCAATCCATCGGAACGTTGGGATAGCTTCCCAAAATCTTCACATGGGTGCAATGCTCTTCTAGCTCTTTGAGCGCAAGAATCACCGGCTCGTCCTGACAGTGGCCGGTTAGATCAACGAAGAAAAAATACTCCCAGTTCTTGCGCTTGGATGGTCGGCTCTGAATCCGGCTCATGCTGATGCGGAATTCCTTAAAAGGTTTGAGCGCGTGATAAAGGGCGCCTGCCTTATCTTTCACCGCGAACATGAGTGAGGTGCGGTCATCGCCTGTCGGCGGACAGGTATTCTGCCCGATGACCAGAAAGCGGGTGGTGTTGGTCGCAGAATCCTGAATCGCTCGATCGATAATCGGGATGCGATAGATCTCTGAGGCCATCTCACTCGCGATGGCGGCGGAATCATTCTCCTCTGCGGCCCGCTCCGCGGCGCGCGAGGTGCTTGTCATCTCGATCAGGTCCGCATTGGGCAGATTCCGTTGCAGCCACATGCGGCACTGGGCCAGGGCCTGGGGATGGGAATACACTCTTTTGATCCGGTCGATTGTGGTATTACTGACCAGATCGTGCTCAATGCGCTGAAAAACCTGGGCGCAAATGAGCAGATCACTATCGATGAAAACGTCCAGGGTGTGGTTCACGGCGCCCTCAATCGAGTTTTCAATCGGCACCACCCCATAGTCCGCTTTTTGACGAGAGACGGCGTCAAACACTTCCCCGATCGTGCCGTAGGACGCAAACTCCACGCTGGCCCCGAATTTTTTCCGTGCCGCCTGGTGCGTCCAACTGGCCGGCTGCCCGAAATAGGCGATGGTCAGGCCTTTCTCCAAGTCCAGGGCCATGGACATAATCTCCCGGTAAATCGCGCGCACCGCTTTTTCCGGAATTCGCCCGCGTAGTTCACGATTTTTCCGCGCTAAAGACTGCAGCAACGCTTCCTCCCGCTCCGGGGCGTAGATTTCCTGACCGTTGCTTTTTTTAACTTCCCCAACCTGATGGACAAGATCTGCGCGATCATTCAGGAGCTCGATGAGGCGCGAGTCCAGTTCGTCAATCTTCTTGCGCAGTGCCTGCAAGGTCATGATCGGAAATGTAGTCCGTGGTAGACTCATCCCTGATGAGCCAGCCGGGGGATCAATTTAGTCCTTATGATCTGATCCGAGCGCAAAGGCGCCGGGCCCGGTAAACATCAGCGCCAGACAGGCGCCGAGCATCGCCACCGGATAGGTGAACTTCGCGGCTTCTGCGCCCCACAACACAATCACGGCTCCGATCATCACGAAAACGAGGGTTAAGGCGCCGACCCGGCTCCAAAACCCGAGAATCAGCAGCAGGCCACCAATCAGCTCGAAAAGGGACGCCATAAATCCTGCGCCGGTCGTGACGAATTGTGGCAGATCCATGCCCAGCTTGCCAAAAACCGCCCCGCCAAGGCCCGCCCAACGATCTTCTCCTGCCTGAAGTTTTATAAATCCCAGATACGCAAAAATGCCGCCGATAACGAGGCGCAGGATGAACAGGCCGAGATTGCGGTGCGCAAAGTATTTGGTGAGTGGATCAGCTTTCATAAGGATTGTGACGGGGCGAATTGAGGCGAGTTGACGATTCGCTGCGAACTATCCGCAATGGCGGCGGGTTAGCAAGCGCGGACGCCTAGCGGACCTCCTTATCAGCGGCGTGGGCTTCTTCTTCTCCTTGTGTCTTGTCTTCCACTTCTGCCGGTTCACGTGCAGCCGCATCACCCTCAATCATTTCAGCGGTGGACGCCTCTTCGCCGGCACTCTCTTCTGCTTCCGTAGATGGCTCCCCGCTCACCTCGTCGTTCTCTTTCGCCGCATTCGCCTGATCCATGAGTTTGCGCAGCTCAATGGAATTGGGCAGCTCATTCAGATTCTTCAGCCCGAAGTGCTCAAGGAAATGCGTGGTCGTCTCATACAGAAGCGGCCGTCCGGGCTGATCCGCGCGTCCACCGATCTTTACCAGCCCACGGTCAAGGAGGGTTTGCAGGACGCCGTCCGCTTTGACACCCCGCACAGTTTCCAGATCCGCCTTCGTGACCGGCTGGCGATACGCCACGATGGCTAGGGTCTCCAACGCCGCCGCACTGAGCCGCGCCGGGCGCAGTTCTGGGAAGAGTTGCCGAACCCAAAGGGCATATTCCGGCAGACTGACCAGTTGGAAGCCAGAAACCGTTTCTTTCAACCGGTAGGCACGGTCACTTTCTTCGTAGTAGCGCGCCAGTTCATGAAGAGCTCCTTCGATCTCCGCCGGCTTGGCTTCCGCAAACTGGTGGGCGAAAATCATCTCGTCTTCCCTCGCGAAGTCAGCCGCGCTGCGCAAAGCTGCACGAAGGTCTTTCACGGCGAGCGGATGCGGGGATGCAAAAAGCATGGCCTCCAAAATGGCCGCCAGTCCAACGCTCGAGCCGTCATTTTCTCCCGCAGCCGAATCTTCAGGGGGTTCAGTGTCCAATAATTCCAGGTTCTCGGATGGTTCGTCGTCGCTCATGATGCATTTGTTATCTGTTCCGGCTGATGAGTTGCTGGTGCTGCCAGTTCCTCATCATTGTCCGGCGACATGCTGAATCCCGCGGTGGCGTCCAAGCGCTCCACCATGATCTCACCCAGCACTTTCTCCTGTTTGATTTCCAGGTGCCGCAGACGGATCAGCTCCAGCATCGCCAGAAAAGTTACAACCACTTCCGTGATGCTCCGGGCGCGCTCAAAAAGCTCAGAAAAAGTCACGACCTGCCCGGGCTCAAGGGCATCCAACAGGTATCGGATTTTGTCTGCCACGGTAAAGCTGTCCTGATGGATATCCCGGGTCGCGAGACGTTTTTCCATCCGCGCGAGCACCCGGTTAAGCGCCTCGAGCAGGTCGAGCATACCCACCTCTCCCAGATAAAGCGGATCCTCCTGCACCTGAAATTCTTCCATCTCCTTCACATTGACGGCGCGCCGGAAACCACCCGCTTCTTCAATCTGCCGGTCCCGAAGCAATTCAGCCGCCTCTTTGAATTTTTTGTATTCGATCAGTTGGCGGATCAGCTCCCACTGCGGGTCCAGCTCCTCGGTGGGCAGCTCTTCTTCTCGCTGCTGTTCGACCGGAAGCAGGCTGCGGCTCTTCCAGTAGATAAGGTTGGCGGCGAAGGCCATGAACTCCGCGGCTTCGTCCAGGCTGGCGTGGTCCCCCGTCAGCTCTGCCTCCACCGCACGCTCGAAACCCGCCACCACGCGGCATAGCGCCACGTCAAAGATGTCAACCTCATGGCGGCGCACGAGGTAAAGCAGCAGGTCGATCGGGCCTTCGAAAACTTCGAGGCGCACCCGGTAGGTATTGGAAGCAGCGGTTTCAGTATCCACGGGTAAAGACAGAGAACCTTTTCCAGAATCCGCGCTGGATCAACGTCAACTTGCCCTGCGCTGACGCATTTCTAAATCAGTTGATTCCCGGCACGGACTCGAGAGAGACCGGTTCGTGCAGGGTAATGGTCGGGCTGTAACGTAAGCCCGACCGGATCACCTCAATCGTCACGCGTGCCCCTGCCGGCATGCCTTGCAGGGTTTCCATAAGCCGGTCCACAGATGACACCGGCACCCCGTTCACATGCGTGAGAAAATCCTGAGACTGGAGGTGAACTTCGGAAGCTGGTGAGTTCGGATAAACCCTCTCAATGAGGAGCCCCGGTGTCTCACCCAGATGTTTGGCCAGCCGCACGCTCTGTGGAAGCTTCCCAGGAAAAAAACGCACGCCCAGGAACGGACAGCCCTCCGGCAGGGAACGAAACATCTCATGGAGCGTCCCGCGCACTGTGTTAGCCGGGCTGGCCAAGGCGATGCCTGCCCAGCCGGCGGCCCGATCAAACTGCACAATCGAGCGGTTCAACCCGATCAGCTCACCCTTTACATTCACGAGTGGGCCGCCGGAGAAACCGCTGTGCAAAATGGCGTCATGCTGAAGATATTCCTGCTCCGCCAGGTCCTTGCGCCCGATCGCACTGATGTATCCCCACGAGACCGTTCCGGCGAGACCATAGGGATTACCCACCGCACATACGCTCTCGCCAACTTCCACGAGATCCGAGTTACCGATCTGCAGAGGGATCAGACCGGTGGCATCGACTTTTAACAGGGCGATATCCGTTTGCTCGTCACTAGCGATGACATCAGCGGTGAACTGCCGGTTGTCCGCCAAACGCACAATCACGGTGGGGTTTCCGTCGATGACATGGTGGCTGGTGATGATGAGACCATCCTCTGAAATGATTGCACCTGAACCATAGCCGACCCCGAGCCGAGAGCGCCCTCCCGGGTAGCTCGCCCGGAGTAAGTCTTCCATGGTCCGGATGCGATCCACCTCCTCCAGCACTCGCGCGGTGGTAATGCTGACCACGGAAGGCATGACCTCGCGGACAAGCTGGGTACGCTCCTGGTTAATCGCCTGGAGAACTTTGCGCCCTCCCGGATCTCCGTCCCATTCCGTTGCGGCGTCCACGGCGCTGCGCAGGCCGTCATCATCGGAGAGCGCCGGTTCCCGGTCTTCGACCCTTTCCCCGGTATCCTCGACAGGTAGGGTCTTACCAAAGAAAGGCGGCAGATTACCCGTCAGCACAGCGTATCCGCCGATGAGGGAGGCGAAGACGATGAGAAAAATGAGAACAAAGCGGAGAGCGCCGAGCATACCCGGCAACTAAACGGGAATTCAAGCCCGGCTGCAAGAGGAAGCGCTCGCGGCTGGCATTTTCGTGATTCTCATTAACTTGAGAAATCTCACGGAAAAGCGATATTAGCTTCGCTAATCTAAAACCTGTCGCATGTTCCTGTCATGAACTTTCCCATTCTCAAGCCTCGTTCCGTTTTCGTCACTCTTGTTACCGGCGTGATCTTCCTCTTTCTCACCCAGCATCTTCCCGTCCACGCCCAGACTCTTCAGCCCACCCTGCTTACCTCAGATGTCACCTTTCCCACCGATATCCAGGCTGATCCGACCGGCGAATACCGTCTCTTTATTCTGGAGAAAGATGTTCCTAAACCTGGAAACCAGCGGTGGGGCCAAATCAGGATCTTCGATCTGGAAACCTTCGAGTTCCTCCCCACCCCATTCTTCGAAGTGCGCGTACCCGATGGAGCGCGATTCCAGGAACAGGGATTACTTGGCCTGGCCTTTCACCCTAATTATAAGGAAAACGGCCGTTTTTTCGTAAATTACACGAACTTTTCCAGCATTGCTCAACAGAACGGGGACACCGTGGTGGCAGAATATCAGGTCTCCAGTAATCCGGATGTGGCGGACTACGGTGACCCAGGGGATGAGCGAGTAATTCTTGAGATCGACCAGTTCGCGGCAAATCATAACGGGGGTCAGATCCAGTTCGGTCCCGACGGTTATCTATATATCTCCGCCGGAGATGGGGGCGGTTCGGGTGATCCTCAGAATACAGGACAGAATAAAAACCGGCTTCTGGGAAAAATCCTTCGTCTGGATATCGATAACTCCGAGGACGGAAACAATTATGCGATCCCGGAAAACAATCCCTTTCACGATACCACGCAAGGTGCCGAAGAGGTCTTCATTATGGGCGTTCGCAACGCGTGGCGCTTCTCGTTCGACTCAGGCACCGGAGATCTGTTTATTGCTGATGTAGGTCAGGGTGCAAGAGAAGAGGTTACTTTCCTCACTGCCGCTCAGGTGACCGCTCCTCAAACTTTTGTAGATGGAGATGCTGTCATCATTAATCTAGGCTGGGATATTTATGAGGCTTCCCTTTTGTTCCCAGGTGGAAGTCCCGACCTCGGAGAACCCCTCACCTTCCCAGTACATGAGTATGCCCGTTCGGTGGGACGTTCGGTTACCGGAGGTTATGTCTATCGAGGCAGCCGATTTCCCAATTTATTCGGCAAGTATATTTTCGGCGATTACAGCTTCGCGGATTTTTTTATCTTGGAAAAGGTCAGCGCCACGGACTGGGATGAAATTGTCAGCAGCCGTTTACTCACGACTTTAGCTGTCACGACCTTTGGAGAAGGCCCCCTGGGCGAAATTTATTTCGGGTGGAGCAATTTCAGCAGCGCCGGAATCTATCATATGGGGGAAACACAGGATGAGCGGCTGGTGGAGGTTGTGCGGCAGGGTTTTAACCGCGATGGCGAATATACCTTCACCTTCGGCACGGAGAAGGGCACGACATACCAGCCGCAATACACGATCAACCCAAATGACGCGGGTTCGTGGGTCAATCTCGGTCCAGCCATGGAAGCGGAAGGCCACACCATGACCGTGGTTGACGACACGGCAGATGAGTCCTTGAAGAAATTCTATCGCGGGATGGAGATGCCAGCGGCCGCTCCGTGAGTGAGGCCAGACAAAGGCAGCCCTAAAGATCAGCGATATCTTCGTGCTCAAGCAGGTCAGCTGATTGCGTAGCATCAGGCAGAATTTTCCCTGTCAGGCGGTGAATGCCCTCCTGCGCATAGTCACTGGCGGGGTATAGATTCTGCGCTTTCAGATACCAGGCAAAAGCCGAACCGATTTGATTACGCTCCTCAAGCTGCTGGGCGGTTTCGATGATGCTGGCAAAGTTAGCAGCTTTCCGCGAAAGCTCCGCTCTCATGTTATTCAGCTCGCTATCATCCGGATATTTTTCGTGGGTGCGTTCAACGGTTTCCCAGGCGCCGATCGCATCTCCGCGCCGTTCCATCTCTTTGGAGCGCATGAGGGAGGCCTCAATCGTCTGCATGATTTTGAGGACTTCTTCCAGTTCCTCACGCCTTTCCGGATATGCCACTGTCGCGGCGATAAACCGCACCTGATCATTGAAAATCTGCCGGTAGTTTTTCTGACTTATCAACTGGTTCAGGTCGACAATCGCCTGCTGCTGCACATCAGCCTGTGAAAAAATGAAATCACTGACTTCTTCCAGCTTCGGGTTGCGCGGCCAGATTTCCGCCGCGGCTCTCAGCTCTTCTTCCAGGGTTTCATCATCTCCGCTGACCGCCGCATTCTTTGCTTTGTTCAGGTGGAAATTGCTCGTGGCTTTGGCCGTTTCAATAATTCCCATCGGCTTGGTATCTTCAAAGTCCTTGGCTATCTCGCGCAATTCTTCGACCATGTTCTCAGCTTCCGTGTAATCCTTCATTTCCAGCGCGGAAAGCAGACGATTGGATTTATGGGTGAATTCCACCACCCGCTGTTTCTTATCGAAATCCAGAGTGCGGATTTTCGGCATGAATTCTCCAATGAGAAACGCCTCCATGAGGCGCTCCGTGGCACTCTTCATCTGATCTCGCTCGAGCAGATTATGAAAGGCTTCCACGCCCTCGTCTACGTCGCGCATGGCTTCTCCGGCAAGAGAAGCGAGCGTATTGATCGTGGCCGGCATCCCCACGCCTTCCGTGAGAACTTTCTCGGTCTCACTCTGTTCATCAAAGCTTAAGACGGTATCACCCGAGGAAAACACCTGTGAATACATCCGCGTGCCAATGAGGACGTGTTCAAAGCGGCGCTGCAAAAACAATTGAACGAGCAAACTCTGAAACTGAACCTTGGCCTGAATTTCAGAGATTTCTTTTTTTGCTTTGTTGGCCGCGCGAATGGCCTCAATCTCCGCCACGCGCGCGAGATAACCGCCGGTTCGCAACTCTCGCTGCTGCTTTCTAGACTCAACGATCTCCTGAGTCACAGCATCCGACCGGCTGCTCGTCGGACGCGATGACCGTTCCAGGCCCTGAATCGCCGTGTCCGCATTTCTCCTCTGAATATTGGACTCTTCGAGGAGCGCTTTATTGGCGCGAGTCAGTCTGTCCTGTTCTCTCTGTGCAAGCCATGCGTTATAGACGGCATTGGCAATCGCGTCACAGAGTTTGGCATCTTCCTTGTAATTCGAGGCGATGGGCAACAGCTGAAACGCTTTGTCCAGATCTACACCTTTCCCTCCCAGATTACTGGGGTTTAATAAATCCAGCATCTGGTCGATGGTTTCCCGGTAGGCGCGATCCTCCTCACTGTCAGCCGCCGGTGCATTCAGGTATTTTTCGAACCGGGCCCGGGCGACCCGGTTGTTGCTGATATTCCAGACCTGCCCATTCCATGTTACGACATCCGAGCCCATGTCGAACTTAGGCAAGTCCGTTTCTGTCCCGAGCGGATTGGCGGCGCGTTCATCCGCACGGGAATCATTATCTCCGGAAGAGCTTGACGAAGAAGGGACGGGGCCAACCGTGGGCTCCAGAACCTGGCCGGGCGCGTCTGCCACAGGGAGAACGGCGAGGAGCAGCCCCAGCAGATAGGTTCCCAAAGTGATTTTTCCCGAATAAAGCATGATCAGATATTTCTGTTAACGTTTTGCTTACGCTTTCTCCAAATCCTTTACGATCAGCACGCCCGCTTCCTCGACCTCTACCTTGAAGTGATAGGTCTGGTCCGTCTGGATGTTGACGTCAGAAAATCTGGTCGGCACAAGGACCGCGAGGTAATGCGTTTCACCGTCCGCATCCACCTTGATGCTATAGAGCCGGCCCCGTTCCCTGCTCCAGCTCAGTTGACGGCCGATCGTTCCTTTCGTGCGAAATTCATTCCCTCGCAAAGCATTGCCGTTGGCCACATAGTCCGCCACGCTGAGTTCCGAGGTGCCGCGAAAGGCGCCGCCATCACGAAAGGTAAAAACGAACACGCCTGCCGCTCCTGCGAGCAGGAAGATGCTGAAGCCAGTGATGAGAATGGGAGATATTCCGCGATTTGCGCGCCGGGCAGCCATGGTAAGGGGGAGATTTCCAGGTAAAGCGGGAAGTGGACGACTTCCCGGTATTCAGATTCCAAGGGTAAACGTTAAGCTCAATTTCACGCAAAGGAAAGAACGGCGTGGGCCTCTTTGATCAGTAACGCTGTCCGTCCGGGTCGATCAAGGGGACGAACCGCACGGCCAGCGCGTCTCGCTCCACCAGCTTGCCGCCTTCCTTGACATAGACCTTCAACATCTGGTTCGTCCGGCTGCCGACCGGGATGACGAGCCGCGCTCCCTCCGCGAGTTGCTCTTTGAGTGGCGTGGGCACTTCACTGGGTGAAGCGGTGACGATGATTCCGTCAAATGGCGCCTCTTCCGGCCAGCCTTTAAAGCCATCTCCGATACGGACTCGAACATTCTTATAGCCGAGTTCCTCCAGGACTGCGGCGGCCCGCTGGCCAAGCTTCTCGAAAATCTCGATCGTGTAGACACGTCCGCCCGTCCCCTGCAGGATCTCTGCGAGCACAGCAGCCTGATAGCCTGAGCCCGTCCCAATCTCCAGGATCTTATCACCCGGCTCAACTTCCAGCAGCTCAGTCATCAAGGCGACGATGTAGGGCTGTGAGATCGTCTGACCCTGCCCGATCGGCACCGGATGATCATTATAGGCGCGCCCCTGTCCGGATGCAGGGATGAAACGATGGCGCGGCACCTCGCGCATCGCGTCCAGAACGGCTTTATCACTTACCCCGCGCGCCTCGATCGTCTTCTCCACCATGCGGCGGCGCTCGGCTGAGCGATCAAGGTCGGGGTTTTCACCATTCTCCCGGGCACAAGAGATCAGCGAAAGGTGAAGGATGCAAAAGCAGAGCAGGAGAACTGACGGAACTTGGCGGGACAAGGACATGGGAAAAGGTAAGTCAAAGTCCGGGGACGACCTGCTGAAAATTTTGGTCAAATCTCCACTTGAACTCAGGTTGATTCGTTTTACTTGATATTTCATGTTCCGGACCTTCTCTCACGGCCGGGTAGCGCTCGCCGCTGCCTGTTTCGCACTCCCGTACTCTGCCCTGGGTGTACTAAACATCACCTTTTCACCGCCATCTGGCAGTGTCGAAGGCTTGCTCTTCCCGAGCACGGCGGACACAAATCCTGATGGAACCCTGGTTGATCCATCCGGACTGACGGTGGGAGCAACCTACTTTTTTGATGATGTCGCCAATTTCAACGGCAGCCCTCTCGACGCGGTGGTGCGGTTCGAATCTTTTGTCAACTCCGAAGCCGGGATCAGCCTCAAGCCGACCGGCGACAGCGTGCCAGGTCAAAGCCTCCGTTTTGACTTGCGCGGCCGCTCGACAGATAACCAACTGACCATCTTCACCATTCGCCTCGTAGAGAATGGTACCGCGACAAACGACAATCCGTTGGGTGCTATTGCTAATGTGACGGAGCCTGTTCTGTTCCAGATTTTTGATATCGATTCAAACACGGGACAGAATTTCTCGGATGTCTTTGGCTTCAACAGAGAGAACAGTCACCCAGACCAGGTAACCGTAAGCAGTAATACTCTGCTTGAGCTGGCCGGCTTCGAATTTCAGGCCGCCAATCCGGCAACGCAGGATTCAATCGACGCGACCCAGGATTTCACTCTTTTCCGCCATCAGCAAATCGATGGCAGCTGGAGCTCTGTCGGCAACGCCGACCTGAATGATACTGCGACCCAAGAGCGAATCACGGTGGAACTTCTCTATAATCAGCTTAGTGCTCCGATCGAGTTTGCCTGGGGGGCGACCGGAACGAACAGCCGCCTCCTGAGCCGGGGAATTGTCATCGGCGCCCGCGGGATGGATCCCTTTGTTCCAATCAGCGATCCAATGGTCATTCCGCCGGACGGAGTCATACCTGAACCGGGGGCGTCTACGCTTCTAATGATTGGGGTTCTGGCATGGATTTCCCGCCGAAAACAACGGCGCTGAATTGACTGAAAGAGGCGGCAGACCTTGACAGGGCGTGGAGGGAAGCCCATCCCACAGGACATGGAATTGTCGGCCACATTCGAAGTCAAGGATCCTGATCACCAGTTAAGTCCGTCCTCCGGCATGGGCCGGGTTCACTGGGAGGAGTGTCGGCGTTGGCTGACGGATCATATGTTTGCGGGCCTGGACACGATGGAGGGACCAATGGTCTACCCGAAGGTGCCAGGGCGCAGCTATCCGCGGGAGGACCAGGGAGATTATCATCATCGCGCGGCGGAATTCGAGGGATTATCAAGATCACTCTACCTGACGGCTGGCTTAATCCAGGACGAACCGGACTACGCTTGCCGAGGGGTGCGGCTGATCGATTATTATCGAAAAGAAATCCGGATGCTGTTTGGCCCAGATTCACCGCGTCGTCTCACCCTGCCACAAGAGTTTTTGGCCCGAGGGGATGGGGGCGCTAAGCAGACTACAGTTGAATTATCTGCGTTGGCCACGGCACTCCTCTTATATCCCCGGTTGTGGGATGTGATGGACGAAGAAGAAAAAGGGTTTCTCGTCAACTATTTTACCAAGTTTTCCACGCACGCTACCGCCGTCCATAATTGGCGCTTCTTCAATATCATGATGATGCTCTTTCTGCGGCATCACGGCTATCCCATCGATGACCGGCTATGGACCATTCACCTCGATGCGCTGATGGCCTACTATGCCGGTGATGGATGGTATCGTGACGGACATTTCGATTTTTACAGCAGCTGGGTTTTTCACATCTACTTCGCAGTCTGGTGCAGATTCTTTGCCTACGAAAACGAGCCCGAGTTGGCCACGCTCATCGAACTACGAGCACATGAAAAGCTGAGCACCTACCCGCGCTTATTTTCCCGGGATGGATCGATGCCGATGTGGGGGCGCAGCATCGTCTACCGCTATGCCTCTGCCTGCATTCTGCCGGGCTATTTTTTTTATCGGGATAATTCCGCACTTGATCCCGGCTGGGCCCGCCGGATTTGCTCAGGCTGTCTGCTGCAATTCATGACGCGCCCAGATTTTCTCCGTAATGGAGTTCCTTCCCTGGGCTTTTATGGTCCGTTTGATCCCTGCGTCAATCCCTACAGTTGTGCTGCCAGCCCAATGTGGGGACATCTGCTTTTTGTGGCTGCCTTTGCCCTGCCGCCGGATCATTCGTTCTGGACGGCAAAAGAAAATGAAGGTGACTGGGAAAGCATCTCAGAGAACCTTCCCCGCGATACGCCGCTGCCGGGGCCGGGAATTCTGGTCACGAACTACCATTCGTCCGGCCACTCGGAATTGCGCACGGCGAAATTTAACGATGCCCATCCTGGCTACAGCCGCCTTTGCTATCACACCTTATTTCCATGGGAAGCACCTGATCAAGACAACGGCGTGGCCATGCATTATTCCCTATGTGCTGAAGATCCAGAAGGCGAACAGCTCTATCAATTACCTGCCCGCATCGATTGGTGCGGCGTTGACGGTGAAGGCGTCCTTCACCGAATGCTGCACCTTCCCAAAGAGAGAGGCCCGCAACCGATCATTGAGCTGGCTGATTTTTCCCTGCCGAATGGCGTCCTTCGAATCGACCGCCCCCGGCTACATGGGAAAGGGACTCTTCGTCTGGCGCATTTTGGCCTTCCTCACCTCGCAGGTGTCTCCGCCGAATTCGAAGAACGCTGGTTGCGTGGCGGTTATCGTGCAATCACCGCACGCATCCCCGGCCGGCAAATCGCGCTGATCCCCATCACTGGCTGGCTTAAAACTGGAAAATATGTCCATCGAGGATTCAATGCGGAAGCAGAGGAAAGTTCAGTGATTTATGCTGAGATGCCTCATCTCCAACACGAATTCCACTCGCTCGCTCCACTCATCACTCTTCTACTTCATAAAGCAGATGATTCCCCCTGGACGGACGGTGAACTCATGCCGATCGCGTCCTGGCGGGTAGAACGCGCCGGTCCCCTTGGCGTCTGCGGGGTGGAAATCAACCTGAATTCCGGCCGGCGCCTGCGCGTTTGTCACGATGGAATTGAAGGGAGGCGTTCGATCTGAATAACACGAATCTCAAAACCAATTATCTTCCGGTCGAAAACCAATAATACTCTGGTTTTCGTCCAGCTCATTGATTTGCGCCATCTCCTGGGCGGATAACTCGAAATCGAAAATGTCGGCGTTTTCTTCGAGCCGTTTTGGACTGGACGACTTCGGAATCACCCCCACGTCCTGCTGGAGTTGCCAGCGCAGCAAGATCTGAGCGGCGCTCTTGCCATGGTTTCCCGCGATCTCTACCAGGGCCGGTTCATTCATCCTTTCCGCGCGAACCAGCGGACTATAGGCTACGGTAAATATCTCGCGCTCATTGCCGAAATTCACAACATCATTTTGCGGAAAGAACGGATGGCGTTCGATCTGATTAACGACAGGTAACTCCTTGACTTTTGGCAGAAACTGCTCCTCAAACCGGCGCACGGTGAAATTGCTTACCCCGATGGATTTGAGTTTACCTTCATCACGCTTTTCACGAAGGATCTCCCACGCCTCTTCGGTAAAGTCCCGGACCGGCCAGTGAATTAAATAGAGATCGATACTGTCCAGCCCCATCTTCGCGATGCTATCATCCACCGCGCGCCGGGCCAGATCAGCCGGAAAATCACTGCACCAGAGCTTTGATGTAACAAAAATCTCTTCCCGTGGAATGCCTGATTCTCGGATAGCTTTCCCGACTGACTCTTCATTCCGGTAGCCGCGAGCTGTATCGATGTGGCGGTATCCCAGATCCAGAGCCTGTTGGACCTGTCTGACGCACTCCGCACCATTCTCAATCTGAAATACTCCGAGGCCAAAAAGTGGCATCTCATGGCCGTTGTGCAGCCTGCGTTTGCTATCAATCCTTAACATATTCAATCACGAAATTATCATTATTAACCCACCCCAATGGTTGAGCTAAGTTCGAGCTGGAGGTTGTGCAGTTTCTTATACACTCCATTGTCCAACGCGAGCAATTCAGAGTGCGTCCCTTCCTCAACCAGGCTTCCGTCTTTCATAACCAGAAGGCGGTCGGCACGTTTCAGGGTGGATAGACGGTGGGCGATGGCCAGAGTGGTGCGCCCAGCTACCAGCCGATCGAGCGCTTCCTGAATCTTACGTTCGGTCTCCGTATCCACGCTGCTTGTCGCTTCGTCCAGAATCAGAATGCGAGGGTCATGCAAAACCGCGCGTGCAATGGAAATGCGCTGACGCTCACCGCCGGACAGGGTGTGCCCCCGTTCTCCGACAATGGTTTCGTAGCCCTGCGCTAATTTGCAGATGAAGTCATGGGCATTAGCCGCCCGTGCTGCTTCCACCACACGGCTCAGGTCCGCTTCGTGGTGACCGTAACGGATGTTTTCCAGGATGGTCCCATGAAAAAGAAAGGCCTCCTGCGGCACCATCCCAAGTTGTTTACGGTAAGACGCAATATCCAGCTCCCGCACATCGTGCCCATCAACCTTTACATCACCCCCGGTCACTTCATAAAAGCGCGCGAGCAAATTTGTAATGGTGGTCTTACCCGAACCTGAAGGCCCAACCAGCCCAACCATTTCTCCCGGCTCAATCGTGAAAGAGACATTTTTCAGCGCGCGGCGAATTCCGTCATAACTGAAAGACACATTCTCGAATTCAATCCGGCCCTCTACACGCTCCAGCCTCACCGGCTCCGTGATATTGGTGATCTGCGGTTCGGTATCCAGAATCTCAAAGATCCGGTGAGCCGAACTGATCGCGCGGTTCATCATCCTCGTCATCTGCCCGATTATCTCCAGCGGCACGAGGAACATCCCCATGTAAAGAAGAAAGGCGACAAACTCACCGACCGTGAGATTTGGCTGGGCTGTTCCCAGCAGACGCGGCAGCGCAAAGGCCCACACCAGCACGGTGAGCACATGGAAGCTCAGCATCATAAATGGCCAGAATGTCGTCCAGGATTTGTGGACGTTCTTGAAGCTGCCCAGCACGATGGTGTTGCGGTTTCCAAAACGCTCTTTCTCCCGTTCTTCCTGACTGAAAGCTTTTACCACACGCATCCCTGGAATGGTGTCTGAGAGAACGGCGGTCAGGTTAGACCAGTGCCGCCAAGCGCTGAGAAAGAGCCGGTTCATGTTATGCCCCAGCCAGGCATAGGCTAAGAGGAACAAGGGAATCGGTAGTGTCAGGATCAGGCCAAGCTGCCAATCCATCACGACCAGCACCACACCCAGACCGATCAGGGTAATCGCGGAGAGCATGACCTCGACAATCCCGAAGGCGATGAAATCCCACAGCCGGTCGGTATCAGAGCTGACCCGGCTGATAATGCTGCCAGTCTGCTTCTTCGAAAAGAAGTTCAGACTGAGCGTCTGCAGGTGGTTGTAGAGCTGACGCCTCAGATCATGCGCCACGTCTTCCCCAATCATCGCCAGTTGCCGCAGGCGAATCCAGGCGAAGAACTCTCGCAAGACAAAGATCGTCAGCAGGATGCCGACCAGCCACCATGCCTGGGTGGCCATCTCCGCCGCCGCGGCAGAGCCTTCATTTACCGGCTTCACCACTTCATCAATAATCACTCCTGTCAGCCAGGGCGGAACCAGATTCAGGACGGTCAGAGCGACGGCGGCGGCGCCCCCGGCGATGACCTGCTTTTTGTACGGCCCCAGATAACTCATCAAACGCCAGATCACGCCCAGCTTATGGGCCGTCACACTTGCCTGGGCATCGCGGATGGGACCACCAACCGCTTCTGCGTAGGCTCCATCCGGATCCTCTGGCTGAACCGGCTGACCCTTGAGGTCCTCCTCAATCACAAAGCGGATGTTCTCCACTGCGCGCTGCTGGCGCCGGCTGTAGCGTACACTGAGCAAAGCCGGTGAAGGCCCGTCAGCCAGAAACCGTAACTCCGTGCAACTTAGCCCAGGATTCTCCACCACGCGCTTGATCTGGTCTCGTGGGACATTGATCAGCTCTGCGCTGCCCGCTCCATTCTGCCTTGCAAAGGCCAGAGTGGACTTTCCCAGGATCAGCCAACTGCGCTGAAGGCTCATTTCCGGCCCCAGATCGGCCATCGCGTAAAGCAGGATCTCATCTTCACCTGACCAAAGCTTTTCGATGTCCCGGCGCACATCCGCAGGCAATTGATCCGGCTGGTTGGTATACTTCTGAATCAGAACGCGATTGTTGTTTCGCGTCATGTTTGATGCGGAAGACGGTGCCGCCGCCCCATTTTCCTGAAAAAGGGGGCCGGAAGCCGAAGGAGAATTGGAATCACTCATGGTAGGAGAAGCCGAAGCAGAAGATTCTAGGTAACTCGAGACACTGAGACGGCATCAATGCCGACGGAATCTGCAGGTTCACCGTGGTCACGCCGGAAAGGGCGATGGGAGGGAGGAGCTGAGCACGAAATGACCAGACGCGTGGAGACACGCCGGCGATTTGCTCAAATGGAGTTGCGGAAGATCATAGTGGCACCTCCTTGAAGGACGTTTCTCCTTTTAGGAAAGGTGGGGATGATACGCCAAAGTCAACCGGGCGTCAAACGGCTGAGGCAGAAGTCAGCGGCTCAGCGTACGCTCGCTCTCGATTGCACTTCATCGGTATCAGCTTCATCGTCATCGTCTTTGCCATGGGCGGCGTGACTTTCACCGGAGGCCGTCGCACCCGGCAGCAGAGCCCGTTTCGCAAAGCTGACCAACCCTTTCTCTGAAGCCTCCATCTCCGCTTCGGCTTCGCGCAAAGAAGATTGCCAGACGGAGGCGATTCCAGGCGCGCGTTCCTGCATGATGCCGATCGCTTTGTCATAGACATGAAGCTGACGCACAACGTCCCGGCGCGGCTTCTGCCGATACTCCTGCACGCGGATGCGGAGATTCTCATTTTCCTTCTTCAGCTCCTCAATTTGGGCTTTGCGGCGCTGTTCGGCCTCCCCGTCAATCTCCAGTTTGAGCTGCAGTTGATCACGCAATTTGGTGATGTAGTTGTCCTTCTCCTTGCGCAGGGACATCAGCTTGATGGCCATGGAAATATACACAATCAGCGGGATAATGATTACCGCTCCGGCCAGAACGAGGATGGTGTATCCCTGAAATGAGTCCCATTCAAACATCTCTTTATACCATTGGTTAAGTTGAAATTACTCGAGCCCGGGTGGAATGATCGGCGCCTGCGTCAATGGTTCCAAGTGCCGTATAAGCTTCGCTTGTGCTCCGTTGCTTGGTGCGAAGAAATCACGATTAGCTCCAGCTCGGCAATCCTCAAATGCCTTCGCCCCGGTTGTCTGCCCTTAAACCCGCCCCCCCAAAGCGCAAACTCGGTGTTTGACTTGCGCGGCACTTTGTCGCTTAACCGGCAAATCATTGAACGGCCTCGAAGGTCTCGCCTAAAGACAACGATTAGACCACCGCAGCAGAAGACTATCGCGCTATGCCTGAATCTGACACTCCCGAGAACACGCCCCAGCCCCATCAACCCAGCCCGGAATCCTCCGCCGAAGGCAGCCCTTCACCGGACCTGATCCCTGAACCAGCCGAAAATCAGGGAGGCGACGAGTATGCCGATCAGCAGGACGCCACGAAGGGGGAAATCGTTGTCTACAGTCTGGGCGGAGTGATTGACGAATTCACGACCTCTGGCTTTCGCAACCTCAACGCGTTGCTGCCGATCGTCTTCCTCGTCAATCCTCTCCTCATCGGATTCATCAATGCGATCAAGACGATCTGGGATGGCATCATGGACCCGATCGTCGCCCATTTTTCGGACAATCTCAAAAGCCGCTTTGGCCGTCGCCGGCCTTTTATTCTGGCCGGTGGTATCTGCATGGCACTGGTCGCCTGGATCACCTGGCAGTTTATGCCGGAAAACCCCAATCTCCAACCGAATGACCCGGAGGTCCCGGATGTTTACTTCTCGGATTCAAATTGGAAGAAGTTTGGCGACCTCATGCTCGCTTACGGGGTCAAAGATTTTAATCTGAAGATCGAGGTTGATGAAGAGGCGGCCGAACAGGCCGGCATCCCCGCAAGCCTGCTCAAGCAATTCGGGAGGATGCGATTAAAACCATTGGCGGCGATACCAAGGCGCTGGTCAGATTAGAAAGTGCGGTTTCAGGCGAGAATTCGGATAGTGAGGAAGCTCAAAGTGAATCCGAAAATGAAAATCAAGATAATGATGCCGCCACTGAAGGCTCTGAAAATGAAGGAGAGGAAGGCTCAGAGGAGACCAGTAGCGAGTTCCCGACCTACACGATCACCCTTCGTCCGGTTTCAGCTTCTGAGGAAGTAACCCCCGGACCGGAGAAGCAGGCCGGACTACCCTTCGAATCAACTCTAGAGATAACGCTCAGCGGCGAGGATTTCTCTCAAGAAATCAGCTCCCGGATTACCGCCGAAGCAGTCTCCTCAACGGTGGATATGGCGGAGGAACGAGTCATTCCGTTCTTTGAGAAGGTTGTTTATTTTTTTGTGGGAGCACCTGAGGAAGGGTCCATTCAATTGCAGAATGAAGCGACAGAATTTACTTTGAATGCGCGCAAGCACCGGATCGAAGAGCGCGCTGTCATGGCTTCCATTCAGCTTGGGTTGACCGATGTGCTGTCCCGCGCCTATGGCCTTCCTTACTGGCAGCCTGCGAGGGACAAAAAAACGGGCGAGAAAATCGGCTATATTCTTCCTCTGGACGCTCCGTTCAGCGAAGAAGCTAAGGCTGAAATCCGTGCCACGGCAGAAAAAAGGCTGGCCGTGGATAGCGACTTTTTCGAGAAACTTCTCATCTCCGAGGGCGTAAAATTAAATCTTTCTGATCCCGAAATTACGCCTGAAGAGAAAACCGCCATGGAAAACTATATGGCGGAATACGAGCAGGCCAGCGAAAATGTTATCTTTGAAAATCTCTACGGCACCCTGGATGTTCCTACCGCCGCCTCATACCATGTCGTTCTGCGAGACCCGTTGAAGAAGCGCGAGTTTAAGGGAATCTGGGAGAAGATAATCTCTGGTTTTGACGTCTTTTTTGATAAGGAACAGGATCAGATCAGAAGCTTTCTCTGGTTTGTCTTGATCATGTGGTTGCTCATGGCCATGAGCCAAACCCTCTACAGCGCGGCCTATTATGCTCAGGGCATTGAAATTGCGCCGTCCTATAATGGCAGGACCCTCGTCACCGCCTACCGAACGGTCGCCAATACCCTGATAAATTTTCTTACTCAGATCTTCTTACCCCTTTCCCTGCTTCCTCTATTTATGGACGCCCGGATGGGCAGTCTTTTTCTGGTGTATATCCTGTCACCCATCGGCATCATTCTTGCCTTCGCCGTTTTCTTTGGCACCAAGGAGCGCACGGTGATCATTCGGGACCAGAGCAAGAAACCTAAATTCTTTCGTGCCATCAAAGAAATTGGCAAGAATCCGGAGTTCTGGCGGATTTGCGGGATGTATCTGTTTATGGGGTATGCTCTCGGCAGCTTCCAGGGCCTGGGGCTCTACATTACAGTTTATTATGTCTTCGATGGCAATGCCCTCCTGGGAACATCCTACGGCTCCATCGCCGGCACCATCGGCATGATCATGGGGCTCCTTGCGATTCCGCTTTATGTTTATCTGTGTAAGCGAATTGATAAGCATAACACCCTGCGTCTGGCGCTCGGATTTCTGGCCCTTGGGTCCGCTATCAAATACTGGTGTTACAATCCGGACATGCCGGAGTTGCTTTTCATTGTTCCCCTATTTTACTCACCCGCCATCGCGATGTTTTACAATGTCCTCTCCAGTATGATGGGTGACGTGACAGACCTGGATGAACTAAGAAATGGAGAGCGCCGGGAGGGAATGTTTGGAGCGGTTATGGCCATTATCATGAAGTCCCTCGGGGCCTTCTCCGCAATTGCCTCCGGTCTCATCGTGGTCGCCTCAGGCTTCGAAATCGAAAAGGGAGTCCATCAGGACCCCGGTGTTTTTCAAACCATGCTGATTCTTTTCAGCATCGTCCCGGGTATCACTTCCATTGCCGGATTCCTGATCCTCGCAAACTTCAAACTCACCCAGAAACGGGTAAGTGAGATCAAACAGCAACTCGCCGTGCAGCGGGCGGAACGCGCCCGGTTGAATAAAGAATTGGAGGCAGGTTCAAACGATGGTGACGGACCAAGGCCCGGCAGCAACACCTGATCCCGCGCAATTCGGATGAGCCGGGAAGACGGCCCCGGCTCATCCCTCCCACCGGCGCGAGGATTTTCGTTTGCGGCCCATAGGCTTTCCTCGCATGATAACCGCGCTCTGCGATCAGGAGGTACCCAGGCAGCATGGTCTGGGTCCTACCCAATGAACTGACAAAGATGACAGACTCTTCTCATTCGCCGGTCTCGCCGGCCGCGGAAAATGCCGCATACCTGGGACAGGCGATCGGTTTGCTTGATGGCATGGACCAAGGTCTTTACCGGCAGCACCTCGCAGAGGCCTACGACGCCTGCATTGGCGGGCATTTCCGCCATGTCCTTGAGCACTATGCAACCTTTGCGGACGGTTTGGCCAACGGCAGGATCAATTACGACTCCCGGCCGCGTGACATGCGTCTGGAGGAAGATCCAGCCTTCGCCGCTGATACGGCCCGCCGTCTTCAGGCCCTCATGGATCGTTTCCCGGCCGCTCAAATCGATGACGAGGTGGAGGTATGGATCGACACCAGTTGTGATCCCCATCAGGGCGATGGGTGCTTCGGGCGATCTACCATCCGCCGTGAGCTTTATTTTCTTTTGAGCCATACGGTGCATCATTTCGCCCTCATCTCCATTATGTGCCGCATGCAGGGACTTATCCCGGCGGCAGATTTTGGGGTCGCCCCGTCCACTCTCCGGCATCAGAGAGCCACCGCGCCCCAAGCAGCCACCGGTTGAGCCACTTGCCCTTTTGAACGGATGTGCACGGTCACTTGGAGACGGCTGGAGACATCGCCAACCGGCTCCTATCAGCTTTACTTCAATCGCGACGAAAGCCGTGACCGCGCCGCCGAGAAGCCCCCGGAAGCCCGCATGATCGGGGGAACACGTCTCCTCTGCCCCATCGACGGGGAATCCTTCGGCACTTGGCTTTTTGTGAACGAGCACGGCCTGACCGCGGGCATTGTCAATCACTACGAAGCGGAAGCAGTTCAGCTGAAGCCCCCTCCGCTCAGACGCAGCCGCGGTCTGCTGCTTCTAGACTTCGCGGCCTGCCGCAGCGTCCTCGAATTCTCCAGGAGACTGGTCTCCACCTCGCTCGCCCAGCAGTATCCGCCTTTCCTGATCTTTGCCCTTGCCCCAGATCCACCAGCTCGTTTGTGGATTTGGAATGGCGAGCAGCTTGCAACCGGTCAGGATTTCGAAGCCGCACGCTTTCTCACATCTTCATCCTTCCAATCCACCAAAATTACAGAATCACGCCGAAGACTGTATGAAAAAATTTCGGTCATGGGTCACGATGAGCTCCGTGCCTTTCACCGGTTGGCCCTCGTGAATGATCCTGCCTCCGGCATCCTCATGACGCGCCCGGATGCGCTGACCAAAAGCCTGTGTCATATTTCCTGTGAAGCGGACAAAGTCAGCCTCTCCTATCACCCCCGTGTAGCGGAGCAACCCGCCTTTGGTCCGGCGCAAAGGCTCGATCTACCTCGTCGGCATATTGAATAGAATCCTTTAGAGCTTCGTTCTTTTTATATGTATGATCGTGTTCGCCAATTGCCGAGCCTCCTGCTTAGTTGTCTTGACCGCCATTATCTTGGGGCCGACGACCGTCGTTTCCGCTGGTCAATCCAAGCTCGAACGGTTTCCCGCGGGGGATCTCACCAGTCGTCTCTATGAAGCTACCGCTCCCGCGACGCTCTTGAGATCCAATCCGGAGCAGGTTAAGGCCGGGTTTATCGAAATCCTGCGCCTGCTTAATATCGCGGAGAGCCAGCAGATGGATCCCGCTCTGCTTTTGGAGTCAGCCCTGATCCGCAACGGCACGGACCTCGCGCGGCGTCAGCTCACCATGCAGGCCCTGCTTTTTGCGCACCAGCGGGCCCGGGAACTGAGCCTTTTCGGAGCGGCCCCGCCGGAGATCCTTCTCATATGGGTTTTTGTTGGAGATGAGGACTCCGGATACGATCACGAGCTGGGCAACCTGCTTCTTCTGCCGGCGGATGAAGCGGCCTCAACCCTGAACAGCGCCGAGTTTACTTCATATCAGAAAAAAGTTTCCGCGCAGCTCGCTGCTCTGCCTCCCCTGGCGGATGACGTAGCCCGGGAAGAGGCCGCCCGGGAACGTTCGGTTCCCGAACCTGCTCCTGTGCAGCCCAGAGAGCAAGCGAGGCAGGATCCACCCGCGATTGTATACGAGTCCGAACCTGAACCCGAGGTCATCGTCGTCGAGCGTGAGATCGTCGCCGCGCCAGTTGTGCCCTATCCTCCCGTGGTTCTTCCTCGCCTACCGGTCAAGCCGGTCCCGCCGGTCGAATGTCCTGAAAAGCCGGTAAAGGAAAGGTCAACACGAGTCTCACGCTCGACAATCGTTCGCCCAATTGATTCTAGTGACGGGGTCATTCGGTCCACGAAGACCACCGTCCGATCGGCCGGTGACCACGAACCATGTGTCGAAGAAGAAGTGGAATGAAGAACCGGCGTTTCCTAGTTTTTACCCTGACCAGCACCCTTCTGGTCGTGCTGCTTGGCTGTTGCGCTCCGGAGCCTTACACTGTTGACGGTAAACCGCCCGAACTTACGGGCCTGGCGGCGGAAAGTCATGCGACCGGCATGCGCCCGGGTCATCCAGATCTGGAAACCCAGTCCCACCGACAGTGAGTTGAGTGCACCTTCCGTTCCAGATTGGGATCACTGGCAACCGCAGGTAGAAGCAACGCTCCTCTTCCTTCAGCGCCCCGGTGAGGTGTTGCTGATCGAAAAGAAAACCGGCTTCGGTCAAGGCAAGGTCAATGGTCCGGGCGGCAAGATTGAGCAGGGTGAAACTCCCGAACAGGCCGCCATCCGGGAGGTGGAGGAAGAAATCTGCGTCACCCCAGTCGCGCCAAGTCTTCGCGGCTTACTCCGTTTTCAGTTTAGGGATGGATTAGCCATTCGCTGCCGGGTCTATGTGGCTGCCCAATGGATTGGCCAACCCTGCGAGACCGAGGATGCCAAGCCGTTTTGGTGTGCCGTTGACCAGATTCCCTATGACCGCATGTGGGAAGATGACCGTCACTGGCTGCCTTGCCTCCTCGAAGGAAAAACGATTGATGGCCGCTTCGGCTTCGATGGCGACCGCATGACCTCGAAAGATTTGCGGGTTGAATGAGGAGGCCAGCTTATACCAGCTCGGGATAATTCTCCCGCGCCATCTTCCGGCAACGCTCCATAATTTCATGGGAGCGTTTCATTTCCTGCACTTCTAAGGCGAGTTGCTGGCAGCGGCTGTAATCCAGATGTTGGATCGCTTTCTTCACGCGCGGGACGATGGAGGCACCGACACTGAGTTCATCCACTCCCAATCCCAGCAGTAAAGGTGTGAGCACAATATCACCAGCGGTTTCTCCGCAGACACCCACCCAGATGCCGTGCTGACGGGCAGCCTCAACCACATGATGAATCAAGCCCACCAGGGATGGATGAGTCGGTTTATACAGTTCTGAAACCAGTTCATTTGTCCGGTCCACGCCGAGGGTATATTGAATCAGATCGTTGGTGCCGATACTGAAAAAGTCCACGTATTCGCCCAGAATGTGTGCCGACAGGGCGGCGCTGGGCAGCTCAATCATCATGCCGACCTGCATCTTTTCATCGAAGGGAATCTGCTCTCGCCGCATTTCTTCCCGGCACTCCTCCAGCATGCGATTTGCCGCGAGCAACTCTTCCAGGCAGGAAATCATGGGATACATGAGCCGGGTCGAGCCTGTCGCACTGGCCCGCAGGATGGCGCGAAGCTGGGGTTTGAAGATATCCGGCCGCTCCAGACAAAGCCTGATTCCCCGCCAGCCGAGGAACGGGTTGGCTTCATTCTGACGCAGGGCGGAGGTTCCAGGTAGTTTGTCCCCTCCCAGATCAAGAGTCCGGATGATTACTTCATGCGGTGCGACCGTTTCCACCACGGTGCGGTAGTTTTCATACTGTTCATCTTCATCGGGCAGACGGTTACGCCCCATGAAAAGGAACTCCGTGCGATAGAGGCCGATGCCTTCGGCGCCATAAAGCTTTACCAGCCCGGCATCATCCTTCCTTTCGATATTCGCGGACAGGATGATGCGCCGCCCGTCCTTTGTTTCAGCCCGGGTCTCCTGAAGGAGACTGAGCTGCTCGGCGAGCTGCCCTTCCTTTTTGCGGAGCGTCTCATATTTCTGCCGTGTTTCTTCCTCCGGATTCAGGATGAAAACACCGTGGAAGCCGTCGAGGATCACTTCATCACCAGTCTCACAAAGCTCAGAAACCTGCCGCAATCCGACCACGGCGGGGATATTGAGAGACCGCGCCATAATGGCGGCATGAGAAGTGACACTGCCACCATCTGTCGCCAGAGCAGGTATTCTCTCCGGGTCCAGATCCGCGGTCTCTGATGGTGCCAGATTCTGAGCAACGATGATGCTGTCCCGCGCCAGAACGCTGAGAGAAGATTCTCGCCGCCCGGCAAGATTGCGCAGGACCCGGCGAGCCACATCGTGGAGGTCATGAGCCCGTTCTTTCAGGTAAGCGTCATCAATGGCCTCGAGGGACTGCGCATACTTTTGGGTGACCTCATAGTAAACCCGGTCCACGCGCAGCAGTTCCTGCTCCAGCCGGCGGACGACTTCACTGGTGATGGTATCATCCTCCACCACGAGCAGGTGCGCATCAAAAATGGCGGCATCTTTGCTCCCAATTGACTCGGCCAATTTCTGCTGAGTTTCGAGAATCTGTTGCCGGGTCTTGAGCAGGGCTTTCTCAAAACGGGCGATTTCTCCCGCCAGCTCACTGCGATCAATGCGCCGAATGGGTGGTTCGAGGTCACCGGGGTCATGCACATAGGCCCGGCCGATGACGATCCCCGGACACACACCAATGCCCGTGAAACGCAATTCTTGCCTCTCTGCACTTTCACTCATGAGGAACCGCCACCGCCTGTGAGTATGCCTAACCCACGCCCTCCAGTTGCGCAAGACAGGCGCTGAAGCAAAATCTGGAGGTCAGAGCATAAGGTAAAAAGACCGAAAGCCCGGGGGCCGGTCAATCCTCATCAAATCGGCTTTCGACGAGTTTGGCGAGAGCTTCGATGGCCTCATGGGCATCTTCACCCTCGGCCGTGACGGACAGAACGCTGCCCTCACCGGCCGCCAGCATCATCAGTCCCATGATGCTTTTGCCATTGACGGTTTCACCATCCTTTTCGACCCAAATTTCCGACTCGTGGCGGCCGGAGACCTTGGCAAACATTGCCGAAGGCCGCGCGTGCAGCCCCAACCGGTTGAGGATGGTCAGGTTCCGGGAGATTCGCTTCATATCGGAGCAGGCCTGAACTAACCGGGGCTAAGCCTGTTGGCCAGCTTTTTCCCGCATGTATTTTATCAACTTCTCGTTAAATTCCAAGGCGCTGTTGTGGCCCATGGAGCGCAGCCGCTGGTCTAGCGCAGCGACTTCCACCAGCCGCGCGATATCCCGCCCGCTGCGCACCGGAATGGTGACGTGTGGCACGGAAATGCCAAGGATTTCTACATATTCCTGATCAAGACCGATCCGGTCAATCTCTTCAATATCACTCCAGTCCCGCAGAGTGACCACCATCTCGACGCGCTTTTCCAGCCGGATGCTGGCGACCCCGAAGATAGCCGGCACGTCAATGATACCAAGACCCCGCACCTCCATGTAGGAACGCCCAAGGTCACTGCAGGTGGCGGAAAGCTCCCGCCCTTCAATGCTCCGGATCACGGTGACATCGTCTGAGATGAGGCTGCTGCCCCTCTCAATCAAACCAAGCACGGCCTCACTCTTGCCCACCCCGCTGGCACCTTTGATCAGCACACCCACCCCGCTGACGTCAACCATGCTGCCGTACTCGGTGATCGTGGGGGCAAAGTCACCTTCCAGTTCGATCGTTGCGGCGTTGATGAGATGCCGCGTTTGAAGTGGACTGCTCATCACCGGCACCCCTTCGGTCTTGGCGATGGAGACCAATTCCTGGGGAATCGCATAGTTCCGGGAAAAGACAACCATGGGAATGCCTGTCCGGCACATGTCCCCAAAACGCCGGTCTCGGTCCATAAAGTCGAGACTTTCCAGATAGGCGCGCTCAGAGTTTCCGAGAACCTGAATGCGCTGAGGAGCAAAGTGAGTGAAGAAGCCAGCCAGAGCAAGTCCAGGGCGGTTCACCGTGGGCTCCTCGATCAAACGGTCCACCCCCATCTCCGGAGGGGTGCGCAGATCCAGACCCAGAGCGCTGCCATGACGGCTGACGAACTCTCCGACGGTCAGGGATGAAATACTGCGCGGTTGCGGCTTCACGATTCAGAAACGGTGAATTTTTCTCGCACCCTCGTCCACCACGAAAAAAGCCCCGGCCGCGCCGGGGCTTTCTCCCAATGAATTGATCCGGTCAAGGTCCGGAGCGGACGGGCATCCTGCACTACAGGGTCAGCTTTGTTCGGAGACCATTGTGCGGATCGTCTCATTCCCATGAGGGCGCCGGTCCTTCATAACTTTGGTTTTGGCCTTGCGCATTTGGCGTTCCACTTTGCTCACGGCACCATCGATCGCGGTCATCATTTCTTCCGCGGTGTCACTGGCCTCCAGAGTGGTGTCGTTATTGCAGAACAGAATAACCTCGGCAATCTGCTCAAAGCCTCGCTGGTCCAGGATGAACTTCGCCTCGATGATCTTTGGATAATCCAGGTGGAAGCTCTCGACCTTTTTGAGGCAGTGCTGCTTGTCTGCTTCGGTGAGTTCCCGGTGACGAGCTGTCACGTTGACTGGGATATTCACGTTCCGTGTTTGCATGCGTTTCGTTCCTTTCGTGTTTGGTGGTTTACGTTTTGCCGTTAGCGCCACGTATCTGCGGGGAAAAGAGAAGGCGGGAGAGGCCGGTCTCCAGAACTTCGGAGAGCGATAGGTGATCAGCAGGACTGCCTGCCGTCATTGGGACTGCAAGTGGATTTCTCAAGGCGATTGGGGGCTCCCCGGCTCTCTTTCTCAAGCGCAGGGCTGTTCAGTAGAATGCACCAGATGTCGGGTTTTAGGCGAGTGCTGATTCCGCCCATCGGCTGGCTTTGTTCGCGTCAGTTACATCCGGAAACGTTCCCCCAGATAGAGTTCCCGGCTGATGGGGTCGTTGATCAGAAAATCGGCGGTGCCCTCACGTTCAACCCGCCCTTCAAAGATGATGTAGGCGCGATCCACGATATCCAGGGTCTCCCTCACATTGTGATCCGTAATGATCAGGGCCAGTCCCTGGTCGCGGAGATCTTTGATGATCTCCTGCACATCAAAAACTGCCTTGGGGTCGACCCCACTGAAGGGCTCATCCAGCATCAGCATAGTGGGCTGAGTGACCAGAGAACGGGCGATGGTCAAACGGCGTTTTTCTCCACCAGAAAGTGTGAGGGCCGTGTTTTTTCGCAGATGAGCGATCCCAAACTGATCGAGCAAGGCGTCACAGCGCCTTTTTTGCTCTGCCTGGCTGATCGGCAAAGTCTGCATGATGGCCATGATATTCTGCTCTACGGTCAGCTTGCGGAAGATGCTCTCTTCCTGCGGCAGATAGCCAATCCCCATGCGGGCGCGCTTGTGCATGGGGAGATCCGTCAAGTCATGCCCGTGAAAGAAAACCTTTCCGCCATTGGGCCGGACAAGGCCCACGATCATATAAAAGCTGGTCGTTTTACCAGCGCCGTTGGGACCCAAAACGCCCACGATTTCACCTGGCGAAACATGGATATCGATTCCGTTCACGACCGCTCGGCCCCCGTAAATCTTCACCAGCCCCTCGGTTCGCAAAATCGGCTCAACGGAACCGGGCCGGCCCAGCACCTTGTGTTGAGAAGACGCAGCGGTGGGATTGGGAGTGGTCGTGGTCGCGGCAGACATAAAAGCAGAAACTGGGCTCAATCCTCGCCCTCGTCACGGAAACTGGCTGTGACCGTGCGTACCGGGCCATCGGTTTCGAGCTGCCCGGCTTCATTCATGGTCATGGTGGTGCTGCGCGCCTCGGCAATATGGAGGCTGGCATCTTTCTGGATCTGAGGCCAGTCCGTCAGAGTCACCGTTTCATCAGCGCCTCGATAAATTGCCCGGCGGGATTTTCCGACATAGTATCCACCGTCTTTTTCAGAAGCATTGGCCTTCCGAATCGTCACATAACCAGTGGCCACGGCGCGATCTACCTCGTTGCTTTCTTCACTCATAAAGACCTCGAGCTGATCACAGGTCATGACAAACGCCGGGTGGTTCACAACCACGTTACCGGTGTAGCGGACCGTATTTTTCTCTGAGTCGAAGTTGGTCTTGTCGTCGTTGGTGATCCGCATTTTAGGCGGCTGATCCTGATCTTTCTCGCTTCTTGCCGTCTGTTCGGCCAGTTGTTCGCTGGGCTCAGGGTCAAGGGCTGAACGCTTGGAGGGATCATCCGGGGCTGTCGCGGTTGCGGGTTCCTGCGCAAGGGCGGAAAAGAGAAACAGGGTCACCAGGCATAGAATGGCGCCGATGAATTTTTGAGAGGTCTTCATAACTTCCTGAGTCATTTCTTTGGGATTGGAAACAACAAGATAAACGTTCGTTCGTTCGCTCTCCTTACCCATCTTTCGGACGATCCTTCTTTGTTTGCAAGTCCGACACATCAAAAATCACTGTAAGCGCGTCACCCAAAATGGTTCCATTGCCGGTGTTGGTATCGAACTGCATGCGTTCTCCCCAGATATAGAGATCCTTCCGGGTAATCGTGACTTCGGACTCGGTTGTCAGAATGCCCGTTTCCTGATCAATCACCGCCACATCCGTCTCCACGATGACCGTGCCGGATTTGCTGTCCGGTTCCTGCGGGTAGATTTCATAGCGCACCTTGGTGAGCCGGAATTTCTGGCCCTCGCCACTGACTTTGACCATGGATTCCGCAGCGAGGCGGCTTTCCCGCACGCCGAGTTCGCTGATATTGTTGAACACGACACCCTTGGATGGACGGTCCTCCGCGATGGGGATTTCTACGCCACCGCCTTCTTCCTCATCCTCCCTGACCTCTGCCACTTCCTTCCCGGACGTCTCGCTTTCTGTCACTTCATTTCCCCCCAGCGCGAGGAGCGGCCATGCCAGAAGCAGAGCGAACAGCAGGCCGTGGAGTAATCTTTCAACCTTTGCTGTTACCATGCTCAGCATGAGCCGCCTGATAAATGTTCTCGCAGCGGCGGATAAATTCAGTGATTTCATCAAGAGGAATTTGGTTTGGGCCATCAGACAGGGCCTCCGTGGGATTGGGGTGCGTTTCGGCAAAGATTCCGTCACAGCCCGCAGCCACCGCTGCCCGGGCAAGGACCGGAGCCAGGATACCATCCCCGCTGGTCGAACCGCCTGCTCCACCCGGCCTTTGCACGGAGTGAGTGGCATCAAAGATGACTGGATAGCCGGTCTCCCGCAACCACGGAAGCGACCGCATGTCCGCAACGAGATTATTGTAACCAAACGTGGTGCCGCGTTCCGTCAACAGGATCCGTCGATTGCCAGTTGATTCAGCCTTGCGCAGGATCGGACCCACATCCCACGGAGCAAGAAACTGTCCTTTCTTGACGTTGACGACCCGGCCCGTCCTGGCCGCGGCGACGATGAGGTCGGTCTGACGGCAAAGAAAAGCCGGGATCTGCAGGATATCGATATGCTCGGCCGCGCGTTGCGCCTCTTCCGGCGAATGCACATCAGTCGTGACGGCGAGGCCCAGTTTTTCCGAAACCTGACCAAGGAGCCGGACGCCAGCGGCCAAACCGGGGCCGCGATAGGACTCCAGGCTGGTTCGGTTTGCTTTGTCATAGGATGCCTTAAAGACAACCGGCACACGGAGCTCGTCGCTGAGCGCTTTGACCCGCTCTGCAACCTGCCAGATCATCTTCTCATTCTCGATCACACACGGTCCGAGAATGTAATGGAGCCGGCCATCTCCAATGGAGGGTTGACCCTCGCGCAGGGGCACTGGCGTGACGCGCGGCAGTCCCATCTCCTTCAAAGGCTGCCCGCCTCCCTGCGGGACGAGGAGTCTTCCACGGAGGGCAGAAACGGCTCCACGAATGCCTCCCGAAAACTGTAATAATGGCAGAAATCCTCCAGCCGGTCGGTTTCCTGCACCCCAAAAACATCCTCCTCCACGAGGTTGAAAACCATGTGCCCGAAGTCCTCCGTGGTGGTGATTCCCCAATGCTCCAGCACGGTAGGCACCATCGGGCCAAACTGGCTGATGGCATATTCCCGGATGCCATCCAACAGTTCCTCGGGAGTGACGTGCTGGTTCACCCCGTCCTCGATACGTTCCAGACGCCGAATGGTAAAATCCAGCGCGTCGCGCAGGAAAAAGTAGCTCTCGCGGTGATAGCGGGAGTCTTTTTCCAGCACCTTGGAAATGCTCTGCTTGAAATTGCGCCTGGCCATGCCTGGAGTCCTTGGCTGCGGTTGAGGGGAGAAAAGAAGTGGTGAAGTCAGAAAACTGGGCGGGGTCCTTGCCCGCCCGGCCTTTGCGCGCAAGCCGTGGCCGCTGATCAGTCTGACCAGCCTTGCACATACATCCATGGCACCCGCTCACCCTCTTCGTCAACTACGGGTGCACCTTGCCTGGGGCGAAGCTTCTGGAATGACTGCACCTGAGGAGACTGCTCTTCCCAGGGTGTCAGCTCCCACTTTACTCGGTCGCCAATCCTTAAGTCTGCCCCGGGCAGGAATTCACCGTTTTCCATGACCAACTGAAACACCACAATGGTATCTCCTTTTTCGACAAAGCTCCCCTCGGCCTCCTGAGTTTCTTCTACGCGCAAAACGATTTGACGCAGGGCCTCCGTGTAGGGCTGGTTGCGCTCCTGGGGGATCTCCCCGGCGTCTGTGATCGTGGCCCGGACCGAAAGCTTCGCCGGCAACTGAATTGACCTATCCGCTGGCCGGTCATCGCCTGAAGACGGAGCAAATTCGACATAATCCCACTGGTCAAACTGCGCGCGCTGTCCGGTTTCCGGCAGAAAAAGGAATCTCGAGCTAATCACCCAGATTATCGCTTTGACTCCGTCAAGTGCTGGATTCTCCGCCGCCAGAGTTCGCCGCACCCCCGTGGCCGCACCGGCATTCTCCGCAATGACATGAATCTTGAAGCCCAGCTCATGCATGAGGGTTTCCGCCAGACCAGCACCTTCACCCCACATTACCTGACCCTCCACCGGGAGACTGTAGATGACCCCGTGACTGTCCGCCAGCATGACGACTGGTGATTCTCTATCGCCCCGAACAAAGTTCCCGGTTTTCGTGTTGATCACCTGAACTAACTCCACAGCCGGGTATTCAGAGGAACCACCGCCGACACCGAGCATACGCAACAAATCCCCTTCACCATCAATGCTGGCACGTTGCAATTTTGTTTGGAGCGGCGGAGCACTCTTGGAGATTTCGCTGTAACCAGGTAACGTACGTAATTCACGTGAAATCTCACGTGCTGAAAGTCGCATGCCTGCGGGCGACCAATGCGTATCATGTCTCAGATAAAGCAACTCATCCCGCTCCGCAGCGGTCTTTTCGAAGATAGGGAGTAAATCAATAACGCGCACCCCCGCTTCCCGGAGGGGCGCATAAACGGCTTCGGCATGTGGATACTGAATCGCAAGTGGTTCTTGTAAGCGGACTCCAAGCGCCTCCGGATAAATCATCGCCTTGGACGGAATCGAAACGAGAAAAAGGGTAATGCCACGTTCTTTCAGCTGTTCCTGAAAATCGATAATTGCATCAACTGGATTTACATACTCACCCTCCGGCACCGGTTGCGCCACACCGATCGGGGTCGGCTCAAGCGGGCTGCGCCCGGTGAGTGCATCCAGGTTTTCCCGCAACAAAAGCCAATCATTGGCACCCACTTCGACACGCCGGTTGCCTTCCTGGAATACTCTGAGCGCGAGGTAATTATAGATATCCTGATAGAAAGAGGTCGTCGGGGATCCTTCATCGAGCTTTTGCTCGATGTTCCCGATCCAGTTGAGCAAAGCAGGATTGAATCCCTGATCCTGAATTACCTCCATATCGAGCACTGGAAACTCCGCAAACGGGCCTTGCCCGTCATGAGGGCCACCCATCCTTGAGGGAAACACGCTCAGCCAGAGATTGATGGCAGGCGGAATCAGGATCGTCATCATTCCCAGCAAGACAAGCGCACGCGCCCACGGTGTGATTTCTTCAGGGGAACGCGCCATATGATCGTTTGCACCAGCCATTCTTTTGTGATCCCAAAACTAAAATTGAAAATAGATAAATGGATTGTAGCCCTGTGAAACCAGCGCAATCTGGCTGATAACGAAAAGCACAATAATCAGAGCGCCTTTCCACAGGTTCACACGCTCCACAATCTGCTCCGTCCGGGGCATGCCCCAGGTGATGAAGGCACATAGGGTCAGCATGAAGATATTCCACGGTGACTGCAGGAGGAGTTCTGCCTGCAGAATGAGCGCCTGAGGACCGGTTTCTGATAATCCGAAAAGAGCGCGAAAATAGCCTGTGGCGACTTCAAGGTTTTCTGCCCGGAAAAACACCCAGGCAAAAAGAACAAGAACAAAGGTGAACATCATCTGACACGGCTTCGGCAGAAACTCATAGGGCGAAGACTTCCCTCGCAGGCGCTCGCCGGCCAGCAGGAGCCCATGGAACGCACCCCAGATGACAAAATTCCACGAGGCACCGTGCCAGAAGCCGCCAATGAGCATGACAAGAAATAAATTGATGTAGGTGCGCATGGCTCCTTTGCGGTTACCACCCAGAGGGATATAAAGATAATCCCGCAGAAAGGTGGAAAGGGAAATGTGCCAGCGACGCCAGAAGTCCGTCATGCTGGTCGCGCGGTAGGGTGAACAGAAGTTCTCTGGAAACCGAAACCCGAACATCCGGCCGAGCCCAATGGCCATATCTGAGTAGCCAGAGAAATCGAAATAGATCTGGAAGGCATAGGCCACGATTCCCACCCAGGCCATCGCCGTCGTCAGGGAGCCATCCCCCGCGGCAAAACAGCGGTCCGCAATCACCGCCATGGGATTAGCGAGGAGAACCTTTTTGGCAAAGCCGAGCATAAACCGCGCAGCGCCGATACTGAAATCCTCCCAACTGTGGCGGCGTGCGCGCAATTGTTCGTCCAACGTATTGTAGCGGATAATCGGGCCGGCCACAAGCTGCGGGAAAAGGCTGACGTAACACGCGAAATCTATAAAGCTGCGCGCGGGCCGGGCCATGCCACGATAGATATCGATGGTGTAGCTCATCGATTGAAAGGTGTAGAAAGAAATTCCCACCGGCAGAATCACCGCGAAGACCGGCATGGGATCCTGGCCGAAAAGGGTGAGCAGGGAATTTGTATTCTGCTGAAAAAAGCCGAAATACTTGAAAAAGCCGAGCAGACTGAGGTTGGTGATGACGGAAACAAGGACGGCCGAGCGGCGGGCGCGAGTCGATCGGTGTTTCGAGTCACCGGCTACCTTGCCGCAAAAGTAATCCACGGCCGTGGAAAAGAGCATGAGAAAAACAAAGGCAGGATTCCACCACCCGTAAAAAAGATAGCTCAGTAAAGTGAGGGTGGTATGCCGGGCGGCCTGGGGCGAGACATAATAGGCCGCCAGTGCCAGGGGCAGAAAATAGTAAAGGAATATCTGGGAGCTGAAGACCATCGTGGAAACCCGTCACCGTCCAATCCACCGGAAAGACTGGCGAGCTATTAAACCAGCGTTGCTCGCCTGGCAAGCGGCTTATCGAAACCACGCCGGGGCGCTCAGCCTTCTTTGTCAAAGTCTCCCGGACCCTGCACTTCAAGATGTGCCTGTCCCTTGACTTGCGGTACCCTTGTATCCGCATCGTACATCCCTTCATAGTGCATGATCGGGTAGCGATCGGTGGCGCGCGAAAAGGTCAGGCGGACCGGGTCACCTATCGGTTTCAGTTCTTCATCCAGCTCTGCGATGAGAATCTGGTAGTTCGCGGTGTTATGATCATGCTGATTCTCAGGACATGCGCCGTAGACCAGATACTTGTAATCCGGCGTAACGAAAGGAAAATAACCGTGGCTAAAGACGGGATGATGCGGCCCATCAAAGAGCACCTCCGTTTGAAGTCCACCTTCCCAACTGCCGATACCAAACGTCCCGGCGATCAAGACCCAAACAAAATTCTTTCCGTCAGGCATGAGTCGTGGTGAGCAACCACCCTGCACGGGATACTGTGTCTGATAATTGCCGTCCTCGAAATCCGTAAATACCCAGGTGCCGCGCGGGATTTCATCGGCATATTTTCCCCAGGCGACCATGGTCTCAAAATCTTCCGTTATGGTATGAAGAAGGACTCGTTCCGGCTTGAGATATCCTTTGTCATTGTCCTTGCTGACATCATTGTCAAAAATCAGTTCCTCCTGCCAGGATTCGTGACCCTTGGGTAATTCAGGTGGATCTGAAAAAATCCGGTCAACGAGATTGCGTTTCGGGCTTTCTTTCTTGAAATCATAAACCATGACCCGCTGATTGGTGCCATCTCCGTCTCGGACAAATTTCAGGCGACCATCCGGCAGGAAATATGGCCGTTCACTTTCTTCCTCGGTGACTTCTCTTTCATAGAGCGGCCGCTCGTTGGAACCGTCCGGATTCATCAGCCAGACAAACCCCTTTTTCCGTCCGACTTTATTATCCGGGTGATGCTGCCAGGCGAGGATTTTGCCATCGTGAGAAATCGTCGCATAAAGCGGATCGTTGACACGGCGATGCCGCTCCACATCAGTGAGCCTGGTCAGGCCGGTGCCATCGGCTCGCATTCCATAGAGATTCCAGCGGCCTCCCCGGTTCGACTCAAAAACAATGTAGCCGGGTATTTTCCCGCGAATTCTTTCGAGCGCCGCTCTTTCCTCCGGGCTGGGTTCCACGTCAAAGCTGTAGTCGTCCTGCCCCGCAGGTTGAGTTGGTTCCAGGCCGCTCAGGTCATGCCGCGTATCCGCATAGGCATCCTCTGGTGACGTGAGAGTCAATACGACCACCCCTACGATTACGAGGAGGGCGCCCGCCAGAACCGCACCCACCGTGACTACCTTCATTTTATTCTCCTGAGTCATACGCCCTCATCCACTGAACGGAAAGCGCCCGCTGTCAAGTAAGCTCCGCGGGAAGATTGATCTCATCGACTAGAGGTCATCGTCATCATCGTCTCCGCTCTTGCCGAACTTTCCAAAATCTTCCGGTTCGTTCTCATCCCCCTCACTGAGATCAAACTCTTCCTCATCCATGTTTTTGAGGATGGCAGACATATCATCCACTTCCGCCCACACTTGCCGGTTCACAAAAATCGGCGCTGAAGCCTGAACGGCCATCGCTACGCAATCGCTCGGCCGGCCATCCAGCTCTACCACCTTCCGGCTGTGAAGCTCATTCTCCGCCGCGATGATGAGCCGGGCATAATACACACCATCCCGTAGATCATTTATCACCACGCGTTCAATTTCCGCACCGAAACTCTGGATCAGCATGCCCATGAGATCATGAGTCAATGGCCGCGGTTTTTTCGTTCCACGCATAAACATGGTGATAGCGTCACCCACGCCGCGCTCCACATAGATGACGAAAACCTTCTCGTCGTTGCCAATGAAGACCGCGCTGCCGGCATTGGTTGGCAAAACCGCCCGAACCTCAACCTGAACTTTCTCTTCCTCTGTCATAGCTGGCCTCGGCCGTCACCGCCTCGGCTTTCGAGCCTAGCAGAGGAAATCCGGAAGACAAGGGATGGCGCGAAGGGCACGGAGGGTGATTCGAGCCCGCTCTCAATACGGATTGAGATCCACGTCATAAACGCGTTCACCAGGGAAAGCACGGCTCAGATTGTCCAGGCGCTGAGTCCACGTCGGGTTGGAAGCCCGCGCGGCAACAGCGTCACCGGACTCATCCGTTACGACCAGCACCCAGCCGCCGAACCGGTAGCCGTCAGTGTTGCCTGTCGCCTGATAAGGCCCAACCTCTCTCACCGGGGTGGCCCACCGGAAGGTGTCTCGCCGTCCCAATTCTCCCACCGGGGAGACCTCATGGGAGACGATCCGGTATTGCTGCCGGTTCCGGGCGCTCTGCGCGATGACAAAGACGTGCGCGGTCAGCTTGGTCGCCGTCGTCGCTCCCAGGGGATCCTGGACCCGGACATTGAATTGGACGCGGTCAAAGCGTTCCCGCCCGCGGGTCGCCGTATCCCCCAATTGCTGGATGTCCAGGCGCAGACCAAGTTTGGAGCCCCAGTCACCAGAAAGCTCCGCGCTCACCTCTTCCTCCGGCGCTTCGGGTAAATCTTCGCTCACAGCCTCATCTTCGCGAGTTCGCTCAGGGACGGTCTCCGGTTCGGGGGCGGGAGCAGATCCCCGCCCTCGACTGATCTCACGAAAGTTCTGCAGCTGCTCTTCACGATCGCCACGCGTCTGACCAACACTCAAGCTCGCCGGAAAAAGGGCCAGCGCCCCGGCGACGAATACACACAGGAGAATCCCGGCCATACCTGGGCCGAACGGGGTGGAATAACTCATACCCTCCACAGTAAGGTTTTTTCGAAAATTATCAGTAATTATGGTCAACAAACCGTGCAGGTGGCAATTTGCCGCGTTTCGTCACAGTTGACCCGCGCAGGTCCATAAAGGTGGTTTGCGGCGGCTCGGTTCCCTCATCCGCCCTCATACAAATGGCCGCATGGGCCGCTTTCCCCAACGGCAATTCTTTGATCAACCAGCGTTGTTCGTCATGTAACTTATTGATGATCAACGGTTCTTCCGTGTTCTGGCCGGCCTTCTCCGGTAGAACATGGAAGCTATGCAGCCCGATCTGCAGTCCACTGCCCTGGGCCTTGGCGTAAGCCTCTTTCTTCGTCCAGATCCTGTAAAACTGGTGGCGAAGTTCTACCCCGGGTGAGCAAGCAGTAAGGAAAATTGTTTCCTCCGGATGAAAAAAGCGACGAGCCATCTCCAGATACGGTTTTTCGTCAGACATGGCGTGGTGCTCCAAATCAAGTCCTACCGGTCGTTCATGGGAAAGGGCGAGACCCACGTAACCGCCTGAGTGTGAAAGATTAAACTCCAAGCCAGTGTGTTCCTCATGCCCCGTCAGGTAGGGCTTTCCAAAAGGACCATGATCGAACTGCGTCTCCTCCGGCTCACAACCGCAGGCAGCTGCAAGCACTTCGCGCAAAAGCAGACGCCCAGCAATAAACTCGAGCCGTTTGGCGGGCAGCCGACGCAGACTGGCTCTCTCCCAGTCCTGCTTCCCCAGCACGCGACGCATCGAAGCTTCCTCCCGCCCCCTCAGGATACTCTCCGCCTCAGCCAACAAGACCAGACACACAGAAGCTTCGCCGCCGGTTGCGCTAGGCTCCCGGCGCAGCCTCGTAACCTGCTCATGCACGTTCTCAGGCAATCGCCCATTCCACATCTCACCGATCAGCCTAGGACTCTTCGATCACTTCATCCACCAGTCTTTTGAGCCTATTGCCCGCTGCTGTCACCTCCGAATTCTTCGGAACTCTCCGCGATGAGTGAGCGCCAGAGCCCGGAGGAAATCTTCCTGTCCGGAGTCCTCTCCAAGCGTGCGAAAGCCCAGGCAAAGAAATCGCGGGCGATTGGCAAGGCGGCCGCCGTAATCCTCTCGCCAGGCGCGCTCAAGCGCCTCCATGATCTCCGGCACGGTCCAGAATTCCCGGCGGTTTTGGCCCTTGGGAATCTGTGGGTTGCCATCCGCGATGAAGACGACCAGATCCGCCCTTAGTTCATAAGCGGCCAAGACGGCGAGATCGAGCCGAAGACCGCGGGCTTGTTCTGAGCCGGGCAAGGCATCCTGCTGCGGCTCAAGGTTCCCCCGCGGCGTGCCCGGTCCAAAGAAATGAGGTAAGATGAAGTCTTTCGCGCTCGCTTTGCTCTCCGGTGTCGCGATTCGCATTTCCGGATCGAAGGCGGAGAGCTGACTGCCAGCGGCGATGACGTTGAAACTGGACCCTGGCTCCAGCCCCTCGATGAAGCGGCTGACCTCCCGTTGCAGGGCTGCCATGGCCTGGGGTGCTTCCCGGGCCGCCTTTGCTATGTCCGGAGAGGACTCCAAGACCAGCAATACCCGTTCAGCCTGCCCGCGCATGCCGAAGAAGTTAACCGAGGTCACGCCCAGCGCTGATTCACCGTCACGACCCAGGCCCTGACCTTTTTCCAGTCTGAGAGCTTCCTCACGATAGGCCCCCATCAGGCTTTCCAATCCGGGCATATCCTCCAGCGGCGTCGGTGAAAGCGAGAGATCCGGCATTTCAAGCGGTGTGATTTCGCCGAACTCAGTCAGACGCGGGTCAAGCGGCGGTTCGCCGCGAAAATCCTCATACGTCTCGATGCGCACCTCATGCTCCAGCACTGTGGGCTCGAGCGGACTCAGCGGCTCTACTGGCACGGCAAAAAGCACCTCCGGTTCGAAGGCGTGGCGAAAGAGAACCACACCACCGAAGACAAGCGCAGCCAGTCCATGCACCGCTACACTCAGTATCAGAACCAGTCCCAGAGCTCCGTGGCGGCCTCGCACTTTCACACGCTGACCTATAACTGTTCCCCGCAGATTATTCGAGCGAGAAGCTGACGGAAGTGATATCGGCCGCTGCGCAGGCGTCGAGAATCTCAACCACCGCCTGATGGGGCGCTTCATCCGCAGCCTGGATTGTAATCATGGCAGGTGTCTTCAGATCCTGGCTGGCTTCGCGAAAGCGGACCAGCGTGCGCGTCAGCTCCGGCCGATTCTGCTCTCCTTCTTCATCAAAAACCCGATCATTCAAGATCGCCCGGCCTTCTCCATCGATCTCAATGATTTGCATGTCCGGCAAATCAAGTTTGACCGGCTGTTGCACGCGGCCTGGCAATTGAATTCCGAGATCCGCTTCGCTACGAACAAAAGCGGTCGTCACCATAAAGTAAACAAGCAACAAAAATACGACATCAATCAGGGGAGACATGGGAAATTCATGGTCAACGGGAGACGAACTCCCACTCTCAATAATCTCAGTTTTGCGACTCAGATTCATGGTGTATCCGCCTGTTGATAAGCTGCAAAGATAACGTTGGCAATACCCGCCTCCGCAGCAGCTTGCAGAACTTTCTTTCCGTGCAAAAAACTGGCCTGCTGATCGCCACGAATTACGACCTGCAAAGACGGAGCCTGTCGAAACTCCACCGCGAAAGCGGCACTTAATTCTTCCAAACTGACTGGATCCGCTCCCAAAAACAATTCCCCGCTTTTCCTAACTGTGACAATCATGCGTGTTCCAGGATCTTTCGGAACAACTGATTTTGCCGCAACAGGTACGTCAATCTCGACGAAACGCCGCTGATTCATATTTGCTGCGACCATAAAGAAAATGATGAGCAAAAACACGATATCAATCAGCGGGGCCAACTGAAACCCAATCGCTTCATCTTCAATCTGCGGAAATTTCATTTTCCTGACTCTTCACTTTCCCTAAGCCACGACTTCTTCGCTTCAAAGAAACGATCCGCCGCAATAGCGTGACGAACGGCTTCGAGCAAGCGCACCATAAACCGAATGTTGTGGATGACAAGAAGGTGCATGCCTTGAATCTCTCCAGCCTTCATGAGATGATGAATGTAGGCGCGACTGAAATGCTGGCACGTCCCACAGTCACATTCCTCGTCTAACGGTCCCGGATCACGCCGAAACTGCGCATTCTGAAGATTCAACCGAAAACCTGATTTCCAGCGGACGAGCGCCCAACCGTGTCGCGCGATCCGGGTGGGTGCGACACAATCAAAGGTATCAATCCCATACTCCGCGCCATCCCAGATATTTCTCGGCCCGCCAACGCCCAGCAAATGGGTGGGACGGTCCCGGCGCAGGTGCTCCATGGAAAATGCGACCACATCCCGCATCTCAAGCTCGGTTGCGCCCAGGCTTCCGCCCACCGCCTGACCGAAAAATGAACGGGAGTTAATAAACTCAGAGGCACGCTTACGGAGATCCGGAAATATGCTGCCCTGCTGTACAGCGTAAAGCGCTTGAGGTGGCGTCCGATCCTGTCCCCGGCTAAATTCCGCCAGGCAGCGGTCCGCCCAGCGATGGGTCATCTCCAATGATTTTTCGTTGTATTCTCTGCTATCGTGATAAGCCGTCAGCTCGTCCAGACACACGATTAAATCCGCTCCCAGACCTCGCTGTATCTGGATGGATTTTTCAGGCGTCAGCAAATGATAGGCTCCATCTGTGTAGGCGCGAAAAAGCGCTCCCTCCTCCGTCACCTTTTTTAAAGTAGGCGGCTGCTTCATACTGCGCCGCCCTTTGATCTCATCTGCCACAGAACCGTGCTGCAGGCTGAAGATCTGAAACCCGCCACTGTCCGTCAGCATGGGTCCACGCCAGTCAATGAATTGATGGAGCCCGCCCAATTCTGCCACGGTTTCGTGACCCGGTTGCAGCATGAGGTGGTAGGTATTTGAGAGAATGATCTCCGCCCCCGCCGCCCGCAGGTCATCCATTCCGGCGCCTTTGATGGCCGCTTTTGTTGCACAAAAAATAAAATTAGGCGTATTGACCACTCCATGCGGCGTCGTCAAGCGCCCCACCCGGGCCCGGCATTGCGGGTTCTGGTGAACGATTTCAAAGTCAAACCCGGGATAGGTCAGTTCTTCCTTCATCAATTTGAGGCGGGCAGGTCTTCGTCACGTGGCTTCCACCGGCACGCTAAATACAGGAAGGGCGTATCAAAAAGAGCGAGCACAATTCTCAAACCGTAGACGCCTAGAATGTAGGTAAATATCAACTCGCTTCCTCGCACCCCTTCCCCACGCAAAACCAGCAGCCAAATGACCAGAGAAAATACGGTGTTGTCGACCAGAGTAGAAGTAAGTGTCGATATATTGTTGCGCAGCCAAAGCTTCTTTCCCGAAGTCGCTTCTCTTATTCTTTTAAATAGCCACACATCCAGCAGTTGGCTCGTCAGGTAGGCGGTCATACCGGCCAGCAGAAAAGCAGGTGCCGGCAGAAAAATCGCCATCATGTGGTCGTGCACGGAAATGGCCCATTCGCCTTTGCCCTCCGGAAAATCCGCCTCCGTCACCGGTCGGAAAGCCAGCGTCAGGATCATTAACAGAACGAAGGTCACTTGGGTAAAGAATCCAATCCACACAGCCCGAATGGCATGTCTATGGCCATAGCGTTCACTGATAAGGTCGGTGGCAAAATACAGCGTGCAGAATACAATTGTCCCCATCGCGACAGGATCCGGGTAAACGGCGAATTTGGTCTGCTTCAGCACCTGGATATTTGCCACCATCAGTGCCAGCGGCACATAAGCGAACAGTCCCGCCAGCCCAAAGATCCGATGGATTGTCACAACCGCACCATAGGCGATGACCGCGGTCATCACCCACACGCTTTCCGGCGGCCACTGGTGAAGCGCCTCAATGAGTTTGATCAGTTCCTCCGTCACGTCACACCCGCCTTTGCCTCCTCTATTCTTTTGTCAATAGACCCTCGATATGATTGCGCACGGTTTCTTTCAGCTCGAAAAGCTTAGCGGTTTCGAGACTACGGCCCATCACCCGCGCTTCGCAGCTCTCTCGCCAACCCGGGAACCGCCATCTATTGGGGAAATCACGGCACTGCTTGGGCTTGACGGGCTGAATCGCACAGTTCTGTCCGTCCAGAAAGACGCAGGATCCGTCGGCTTTCTCCGCTAAGGATAGGCCGCGCCGGTCCACCCGCAGACGGGTGAACCGCTCGTGAAACTCCGCTTCACCCACGCCGAGGAACCCGGCGATCGCCAGGGCCTCTTCTTCGCTGACTCTCACTGGGCCGGGCCATCGGCAACAGGCCGTGCATCGCTGACATTCCAGATGCATGACCACTCCCGGCGGCATGACGTCCCGCAATTCCCGTTCTGTATTCTTGGGGATAAAGGCTGCCGCTGGATCACCGCTCATGCAGTCATGTCTGAGGTTTAACGCTCCTGAAATGAAAATGCCCTGCCAGCCTCCAGACCGGCAGGGCACATAAAGGTGGTTGGAGCTCTACTCAGCGGCCGTAGAAGCGGTAATCGCGTGTGTAGTCATACTTCGCGCTGAAACCGGCTTCCGGCGGGAACTCATCGTAGCCTTTGTGCCGGTGCAGGAGCTCACTCTTGTAGGGTGGGCGGTAGTCCCCCTTGGTCGTCGGAAAAGGGAAGGTGAAGATCTCATAAAGGCCATAAAAGAAGCGGCGGCCGGTGTACTGCACCCCACGGATCACTCCATGAGTTGCTCCGGCTGTACTGCCTTCATTCTTGGTTACGACCGAGATCTGGTAGGGCACCTCGAGGCCGCCAAACAGGACGTTGGCCACGCCTCGGGAGAGTTTACGGGTTGCGCCATATTTCGCTCTGGGAGGTTCATGAATGTCACCAAAGGAAACAGCGATCAGGCAAAAGCTGGTCAGGATGATCAACAGTTTCTTCATAGGTTGGTTTTAGTGCCGCTTCTCCCCGGTTTGCAACCTTGAAATGCAATGAATCTCAACGGTTTCATGCGCTTTTTTCTTTCTGGCAGACGCTTTTGCATCGCGAAATCAGCACTTCAGGCCTATAGCTAGCGCGGTATGATGACGAACGCTCAGGAGGCCCGCGAAGCCAACCATCCTACCCCCTTTGAAGCTGCCTCGACACGCAGTGGCACCATGCCCAGCGCTGGCCCGATTGGCAGGAAATCTGACCTCTCCTCCCCTCCGGAGCCTGACTTGGAGCAGCCTGCGTCGGCGGATGAAAATCCGCCCATTCCTGACCCGTTGATCCGCTGCAGGAGGGTAAATTTCGCCTATCAGGATACCCAGGTTCTGAACAATATCACGATGGACATCGCCCGCCGGGGGGTGACCGCGCTCATCGGACCCTCCGGCTGCGGCAAGTCAACCCTCCTGCGATGCTTTAACCGGATGAACGATCTGATCGATGGCGCTAAGGTCACCGGAGGCAAGATCACAATCGCGGGTACGGACATTTACGATTCGCGGATTGATGTCATTGAGCTGCGCAGGCGGGTAGGAATCGTGTTCCAGAAATCCAATCCCTTCCCTAAAACCATCTACGAAAATGTCGCTTACGGAATGCGCGTAGGGACGGGCCGCTTACGCAAGTCGGGTCTGGATGACGCGGTGGAGGCCGCTCTGAAGCGTGCCGGGTTGTGGGACGAAGTAAAAGATCGCCTGCAGAGCAACGCTCTTGCGCTTTCCGGCGGTCAGCAACAGCGTCTCTGCATCGCCCGCGCTATCGCCGTAAATCCGGACATCATCCTGATGGACGAACCGTGCTCGGCGCTTGATCCCATCGCCACAGCCAAGATTGAAGAGCTCATCGCTGAGCTGAAGGATGAGTACACCATTGTGATCGTCACCCATAACATGCAGCAGGCTACCCGCTGCAGTGACTGGACCGCTTTCTTTTACCTCGGCGCCCTCATTGAGTATGATGAGACCCCCAAGTTTTTCTCCGCACCGCGGAAGAAAAAAACCGAAGATTACATCACCGGACGCTTCGGTTAAGCTTGTCCGTCTTCATGCAGACCGCAATGCCGTGGTTTTCTTCAGCCTGAACCCGTCATCGGGCGATTGGAGCCGCAGCGCCCATCTCTCATGTCCCTTATCTCCTCCACTGTCTCGACAGCTCCTACGGCTTCATCAGGCATCTCGCTCATCATTCCCTGCTGGAAGGACTGGGATATCTTGCATCACAAGCTGGCAGGATGGCTCGCCTCGTCTCATGTCCGAGAGGTGATCATCGGGGCAGTCGACCAGGACTACCAAAATGTACAGGCCGCGGGATTATTCTCTGCGCATGGCAACAGCACTCCTCTGGCCGTTGTCGTCGTGCAAAAACCTGGCCGGGGCAGTCAACTCAATGCGGCGGCCTCCAAGGCGACCGGTGATATTCTGCTCTTCAACCACGCTGACACAGAACTTACCGGTGATCATCTTCAGGCACTGGTGGAGCTGATGGCTGAGCAAAAAGAAATTGTCGGCGGCGCCTTCTATCGGTTCTTCGATGATCGACACCCATGGTGCCGTTGGCTTTCTCGATTGGAACGGCGGCACAATGAATGCTTTGGCTCACTGTATGGTGATCAGTCTCTCTTCGTTCGGCGCTCAGTCTTCCACAACATGGGTGGGTTCGCGGACATCCCGCTGATGGAAGATGTGGAGTTCAGCAAGCGTCTCCGGAAGGTGGGTAAAATCAAAATGCTCGAGCCGGAGATCGCATCCTCGGCCCGTCGCTACTCCGCTCAGGGAGCGTGGAAGACAACGCTGCGTAACATGTGGATTCACCTGCTTTATGCCGGTGGAGTCTCTCCGCGCAGACTCCACCGTCTTTATTACGGAAGACAGGCGGAGGCCGAATGAATGGTTCCTTTCCGGGAACAATGATCACGCTTCTTCCTCCCGTTCAGGTAGTTCAGCAAAGCTTCAAACTTCCACTGTAAATGTCTCAGCTATGTGCGCCACCCGAGCCGTCTCCTTAATCGTTGCGATTCTTCTCACCTTTGGTCTTTCTCTACGATCTTCTCAAGATACGTATGCGTCTGATCCGAATTGGGTTGAAATCTATGATCAGCTTCTACAGGAGTATGTCGATGGCGAATACGTTGACTATGCCCGGTGGCATAAGAATAAAACAGACTTGGAGAAACTTAAATCGGTCGTGGCCAGTATTGCGGCAGCCCCGAAACCTCAAGAAGATGACGCGGGCTTGGCCTTTTATCTGAACGCTTATAACGCATGGATTCTGCATGAGATCCTGGCAAAATATCCGACGGAAGGCCCCTTGGCAGGGAGCCCGCTTTTCTTTCACGCACCGCGCCGTATTGAAGTCGCAGGCAGAAAGGTGAGCTTTGACAAATTGGAACAGAAAATCATCCGCAAGAAATTCGATGAACCGCGCATTCACTTTGCTCTAAACTGTGCCAGCGAGAGTTGCCCTCCTTTAGCCAACCGTGCCTTCACCGCGGAAAGCCTGGAAGCCATGCTGGAGAAATTGACCAGGGACTTTATCAATGATCCAGAGGGTGTAAAAATCGCTGAGGACGGGCAAAGCCTTGCCGTCTCGAAGATCTTTGAATGGTATAAAGAAGATTTCGACGGTAAGGAAGGCATCGTTCCCTTTATCAATAAATACCACCGGAAAACTTACGCGGAAGAATGGCCCGTCACCTTCCAGGACTATGATTGGAGCTTAAACGTTTCCCGTTAATCAACTTGATCAATTAGAGCACGTGCTTTTTTCAGGCGTCCTTTGCTTCGTTCAAGTTGAGCATGATCCAGCCGGCCCCTAAATATCGCGAAGAACTGACCCATCTTAGCCCAGAAACGCCAAACGCGACTGACCTTCAATCAGGAGGTCAGCCGCGTTCGGGCTAAAAGCCTAAATTATTTCGTCAGCGGATTACAGGCCCAGGATCGCATCGTCAATCGAACCAATAACCTCCACAAAGAAGGATCCGTTCACTCCAAAGAAGGTCACTGTCACCTGCTCGGTCTCAGCATCGACGTGCTGAGAGATTTCGATGAATTCACCTGGATTCGCAATGCGAGTCGTGACCAGGTCTTCACTGACCTGATAGCTGAAATCAGCACCCGTGTTCTTGCGGCGATTATAGGTCATCACATAACCGCTGCCGCTCAGCTCCCCGTCTGGCAGCAATCCATCAAGGTTCCCATCCAAAGGCAGGTCGAAGAGGAATGCGTCCAGGAAGGAGTTGGTTCCATTGAAGAAATCACTCGGGTTCGTGCCTCCCGGCAGCGAATTTGCCGCAAGGAAGTCGCTGAAGGTTTCCACAACATTGACCGTGACCATCGCTGTGACCGGCGTCGTGCCATCAGTTACCGTGTAGGTAAAGATGTCTGTGCCGGCGAAACCACCCGCCGGGGTGTAGTCGATCGCGCTTCCATTGACCGCCACCGGAGCGCCGGCGGAGGAAGTGCCCACCGCTGTGATGGTCAGAGTGTCGCCATTGAAGTCTGTGTCATTGGCCAGCACATTCAGGGAGGTAAGCCCACTGTCTACCGCCAGGGTGAAGGTGTCATCCTTAGCCAGCGGGGACAGGCTAAAACCGAAATCACCGGAGCGGAAGTTCGTGTTGCGGATACGCTCATCCTGATTTGGACCGGTATCAGCCTCACTGTAAGCGGTGGCAGGCGTGTTGAAGTTATCATTCAGATATTCCGCCAGCGCGTCCTGCTCTGAGCCATCATCGGCAAAGGTCGCAGCACCAGTCTGGGTGCCGGCCATCACGAGATCGACTCGGTTGATGCGAACCAGTTGGCTTGGATCACCCACCTCACCAGCCTGCGGATCGGTGTTGGTGTTCGGGAATGGATAGCCATCACCTCCGGTGGTAAAGTTTCCATCGTCGTCAAAGCGCGGGTTCGCCAGAAAGTTCAGCGTGACGATGCGCTTTGTGCTGTTCGGATTCACCACCTCACCATTAAAGGCGATGATCTCAATCGGCACCCCGTTGCTGTTGACCAGGAAGACGTTACCGATGCGGTGATTGGGCGGCAAATCCTGATCAAAGCTGAACTCCAGTCCGGCGATCTGCGGGAAGCGGCCTCCCACTCCCGGCAGCTGCGCCACGCCGTGCTCGAGGAGCGCCACGATTTCCTCATGGGTCAGCGTGAGAAGGGTCAGACCGTTGTTAAAGGCGAGGGCTGTCTGAATATCGTTTTGAGAGATGCCACCCTCCGGCTTAATCACATTGCCCATGCCATCCACCAACTGGCTGTTTGGCTGACGCACAGCTGAGGAACCACCGGGAGGAACAACCGTCTCACCGATGCTGGCGCGGATCCCGCCACCATTTTTGAGGGATACGGTTACGGCAGGTTCTGTCTTGCGGGCTTCAGCCAGGTTGGCGTCCGCGGTCAGGTTACCCAGATTGGTTTCCTGGGTGCGCACACCATCCGGATCATCCGGCGCAAAGGTTCCGGACCGGTTACCGTTCAGGAAGACGGTGGAGATCCCGAAAACATTGCTTTCCGTCGCGATGATTTGGGCCTCGATCGCATCGGCGATCGCCTGCACTTCCGGATCAACCAGCCCGCTGGCGCCCAGGTCCGTCACCCCTTGAGCATCGGTCGCGTAAGCGCCACTGACGGTCTCATCGTAACTGCCCGGGATGATTTCACCGTCGATGTCGAAGTCCAGCACCAGGCGGCCCACATATTTGTAGCTGCCGTCTGTGTTGACCAGCGCCGTCTGACTGCCGCCCAGGTTGGTGTAGAATTCCGGGTAGGTGCCCTGCACGCTGTCTCCGGCGCGCGGACGGTCGTTGCTGTCAAAAAGCCGCGTGTTCGAACCGCCACCGACGATGATGTCAATGTCCTGGGTACGTTGGGCAATCTCGCGCTCCACGTCGAGCACCTGCATATGAGCCAGCAGAATGACTTTGTTGATGCCCGGGTTGGCGCTGAGTTGAGCGTCAACCTCGTTCTGAATGATCAGCGCAAGAGCATCGAGCTGTGCTGGAGTCGGAGGCGAACTGAAGGGAGACGGATTGATCCCGACATTTCCGGGGCTCGCAATGGTCGCCAAGGTAGGCGTTGTCGCTCCAACGACCAGGACTGATTCCCCGTTTACCCCAATGATCGTTGAGGATGTCACTACATTCGGCTGTGGTGCCTGACCACCGGGAACTTCCAGCGGAGCCATGTTGGCATCAGTCGAGAAGTTCAGGTTGGTGGACAGATACGGGAACGCCGTGCCCATGAAGTCAAGGTCATCCAGCGCCGTGCCGTCGAGCTGTGGCGCGGTGAAGTCACCCGGAGCAGAACCATCAATCAGGGCGGCCAGTTCGGCGGTGCCAAAGTCAAACTCATGGTTACCAAAGGCGATCGCCTGGAAGCCCAGCTCGTTCTGGATCTGAATATCTGCGATTCCGGAAGAACCAAAGACCGCTTCAGACGCGTCATAGAACAAGCCCGGGATGAAGGCATCACCGCTGGAAAGGGTCATCGTGTTATCGACCACTCCGTCCCCGGCAATGTCCTGATCGCGAAGCGCGTTGAGAACCGCGGACAGGTTCGGCGCATCGACCACCGCGTTACCACCGGCTTCCTGGTCCGCCACATGAAGCAGTTCCAGGGTGAAACCGGTGATGGTGTCAGGACGGAAGTTGAGGTTTTGGATCCTCACATCACTGGATGGTCCCACGTCGGCTTGACCAAAGGTGACCCCACCATTGTCCGGGTTGAAGTTGTCATTGAGGTATTCCGCAAGGGCATCCTGCTCGGTGCCATCTTCGGCAAATACCGCGTTTCCGGTTTGGGTGCCTGCCATGTCCAGATCAATGCGGTCAACCCGGGTGATGATGGCTGGGTCGCCCAGTTCATTACCCATGCTGTTGTCCTCATTCAGGTTGGGGAACGGATAACCATCCCCACCGCCGATGAAGTTCCCGTTATCATCAAAGCGCGGATTAACGAGGAAGCCCAGGGTCACGATCCGCTTGGTCGCAGTCGGGTTCTGTACGACTCCGTTGTCAACCAGCACTTCAGTGATCTGTCCGGTCTCTTCTTCGACGAAGGTGGCGTTAACGATTTTGCTGCCACTCGGGTTGTCCTGATCAAAGCTGAA
>CAZUPP010000023.1:0-61872 GCA_964622095.1 uncultured Verrucomicrobiales bacterium | reverse complement strand
CGTTAGGAAAGGAATCGAAGCGGACGGATTAGCGCTTTTCGCGGTGGAGGGTATGGCGGCGCAGGTGCCAGTTATATTTCATCTTCTCCAGGCGATTGGGCGTGTTGATACTCTTTTTGTTACGCGTGGTGGAATACCAGGAGGCCGGTTTGCCTTCGGCTCGAGCTTCCGTGCATTCCAAAATGACGATTTCTTGAGGCATGGGAAAATGAGTCGCTGAGGATTAGGTGGGCCGCCAAAATACGGGAGGCTTCCGGGATTTCCAGTGGTTATTGCAAAGAAAATGCGATCTGCCACCCAAGCTCAATCACCCAGAGCAGATCCTCGAATGGGTCAATCGTCCTCGGACTCCTCGCTGCCGCTTGTGGAACCGCCTGCGCCGAAAGGATCCTCCGCCGTCAGGCCGAAGACCGAACCGCCTCGGCCTCCCCGGCCCATAGGATTCTGCTGCTCAAACTGGGTCTGGCACTCCACCGTGTAGCGGGCCCACGGAATCGCTTCCAAACGGGCTTTGGGGATTTTTTTTCCGCTCATCTCACAGACGCCATACTTGCCGTGTTCCATGCGCTTGATGGCTTCTTCAATCTCGTAAATGGCGTCCTGCTCCTGGGAGAGAAGGTTGAGGGCGAAGTCCCGGTCATAAGCGTCACTGCCGGCGTCCGCCTGGTGCTGCCCAAAAGCATGACTTTCACTGTCCTCCGCATGGGTGCGCAGGTTATCGGCGGCCACTCCGCGCATGTCTGAGACCATCGAATCGCGGAGCTGGAGCAGGTTGACATACTGCTTCTGGAAGAAAGCTGACAGTTCGGAGAACTTGAAATCTTTATTGGAAAGGCCCACGAACTCCTCTCCGGAATCCATGTCCGCGATGGGAGACGCAGCGGCAACCGCGGTCTCAACCTCCTGGCTGTTGTTGACGGCGGGAGCTTTTTTGGCTTCCGCAGCCTTGTCGGCGTCTGTTTTGGGCTTGGCCACGCTTTTTCTGGTGGGAGCCGCTTTTGCCGGGACAGAGGCAGCGGCGGTGGTTTTCTCCGGTGCATCCGCCGGGCTGTCCGTCGGGGAAGCCGGCTTTCGTTTGGGCTTGGCCGGAGTCTTCTTGGCTTTAGCACCTGTCTTCGCAGCATCGGGTGCTGCTTTGGATTTGCTGGCGGCGGCGGTTTTCTTCGGCTTCGCGGGAGTCTTTTTTTCGGCCATAAAGATAGGCGGGGAGAAAATGTTGGGTGTGATGAACCAGCCGGCGAGGGAGACTGCCGGAGATTACAGGATGATCAATGGAATCAAGTATTTCTCTGTCTTGCTGTCGGGGGGGAAATCTGTCTCAGCGATGGAAACAGGAATGTGGTGGCCGCCGTGAGAGAAAGAGCAACCACCGTATGTTTTTGGCACGGGATGGGGCCGGTTCGCGCCATTCCCATTTGAGGGCGGGAATTAAGCACTAGCTTGTCCCCCTGCAAGTGGTTCTTTTCTAGAAATTCTAGACTTTCCTCTGGCGGAAATCCTGCAGGACGACGTTTGCAGCGTTGCGTCCGGAGGCTCCAAAAACCCCGCCTCCCGGGTGGGTGCTGGCGCCGGTCAGATAGAAGCCCTCCACCGGGGTGCGGTAACCAGAGAGCTCAGGCAAGGGCCGGAAGGCGAACATTTGGTCGAGACTCATCTCCAGGTGCATGACATTACCGCGGAGGAGTCCGAGACGCCGTTCGATCTCTTTGGGTGTCTGAATGTAGCGGCCCAGGATTTTACCCTGCATGTTCGGCGCGTAGTCACAGACGACGGTGTAGATCTGATCGGCCACCAGCTCACCGATCCGGTCCCAGTCCTGCCGGTCCGCCAGTTCATAGGGAAAGTACTGCGCCCAGGTAAAGAGGGTGTGAGCTCCCTCTGGCGCCAGGGTGGGATCGATTGCACTGAAGGTCATGGCGATGACCGCGGGATAAGCCGGGGTGCGCTTGTTCAGGTAGGTAAAGTAGTTTTCCCGGAGGGACTGGGTGCTGGGGCAAAGGAGCTGCATGGCGGAATGGCACGGTGAAATGCCCTGGGCATTGGCGGGCTGACCGGGATACTGCGGCAGTTCAGAAACAGCGTGGCGCACCATCATACCGAAGCCGTTGCCGACGCGGAGATTCTTGACGCGGTGCTCCAGATCCGGCGGGCGCAGTTCTTCGTCAAGCAGCCGCAGGATAGCGGTCTGGACATGGCAGGCGGAGATCACGCAGCGTGCTTCATAGCCTTCACCGTCCTCTGTGCGGACGACATAGCGGGCGCCATTGGATTCGGCATGCGGACCGCGTTGGATTTTGCTCACGCGGGCGTTTGTCAAAACAGAACCCCCCATGGCCTGAACTGCCTTGGCAAGGGCGACAGAGAGCATACCGCTGCCGCCTTTGGCCCGGTAGGCGCCATGTTTGTGAATCATGGCCATCCATCCGGCCAGATCACCGGAAGCCAGTTCATCCGGCGGAGGGCCGGATTGGGCGGCGAGCCAGATGAGGGCGGCACGGAGGGCTTCACTCTCGAAGGTCTCCTCGACCAGCCTGCCGTAACTTGTCATGAGATGCCGTGTAGTGTCTGTGCTGCTCCATTCCCGCAGCCCACGCGGATCGAGCATATTCTGCCAGGCGATCGTGCCGACCAGATTTCCCGGAGTGGGGGGCTGCAGAAAGGCTTTCCACACGCCTTCGTTGATGCGGCCCCATTTCTCGATGAAGGCTTCATAAGCGAAAGCATCGCGACGACTGATCTTTTCGATGCTTTCGCAGGTACGCTCTACGCTGCGATAAAACGTGATGCATTTCTCCGAGCCGTGGACGGGATAAAAGGCCCAGGGATCCATCTCGATGTATTCGAGGCCGTGATCGGCGAGCTTAAGTTCCTCCTTGATCGGGGTGGAGGGAAACATGATGTGGACGGAGCTACCGATATCGATCTTGTAGCCATCGAAAATCTCTTCTGTGCAGACCGCACCCCCCACCACCGGCCGGCGTTCCAGCACGAGGACCCGAAGACCGGCTTTGGCCAGATAGGCGGCGCAGGTCAGGCCGTTATGGCCGGCACCGATAATGATCGAATCGTAGAGCGGCATGGCAGAAGAGATTTTGTCTGTGGGAGTTACGAAGGGCGAGCACGAAATGGGCTGGGCCATTGGCCCGCGGTGGGTCCCAAATTACCAGAGAAATGATGACAAATGCGTGACAATCCGGTTCCAGTTGCACAAACTTTCAAGCGTGGGTGCCACCGGCCCGCGAGGTGCCGCCGCATCATCCGCTTCTCTAGCCGCATCACATTACATGCCTGAAACCGCTGCCGCTCCTGCCCCTGCCATTGAATCATCCAACGGGGCTCATCACGTCCTGATCGTTGATGATGAACACGATGTCGTCGATCTGCTTCGCTATAATCTGACGCAGGCAGGCTACCGTGTCTCCGAGTGTTTTGACGGTCTGGCCGCGCTTGAACTCGCCCGGCGCTCACGTCCGGATTTGATCGTGCTTGATCTGATGCTGCCGCAGATGGATGGGCTGACTGTTTTCGAGAATTTGCGCCGAGACGACGTGACAGCGCGCATCCCCGTGATTATGCTCACGGCGAAGACCTCTCAGACCGATCGCGAGAAGGGCCTGGAAACCGGAGCAGATGATTATCTCGGCAAGCCTTTCAGTCCCAAGGAGCTGGTCCTGCGCGTGCGCTCCGTTTTACGCCGGAGTGATTTCCTGCCCACTCAACAGGACTATCTGGAGGTTGATCAGTTCCGGCTGGATAAGAATGCGATGAGCTTCTTCGCCGGAGAGGCGAAAATTGATCTTACGCCGATCGAGTTCAAATTGCTCACCCTCCTGGTTGAAAGCCGAGGCCGCACCTTGAGCCGGGAGGAGTTACTGCAGCGCGTCTGGGGTTACTCCAGCACAGCTTACACCCGGACTGTAGATACCCATATCAAGCGGCTGCGTGACAAGCTGGGTGATGCTTCTTCGCGGATTGAAACGACCCGCGGAGAGGGATACCGGTTTGCCATGGATTAAGGGCGAGAGCGGCTGTCCGGTTCTGTTTTTCGTAAAGCTTCAGCGTCTGCAGGTTCTCTCTGTCAAAGTCGCCGCTGTCTTTCTTTGAAATTTCCCGACGGATCCATTTTGCCCGCCGCCTGTTTTGATCTGGTTTTTACTCGCTACCATCGTTCTCATCCTGCTCGGCTACTATGCGGGGACCGTCCGTCCGCTCAGGCGGTTGAGCCGGATGAATCGCGAAGAGGCGCGAACGGCGGAAGACCTGCCCCCGAGCGCTCTGCCAAGCCCGAAGGCCATTGATCTACTTCACCGTCGCCTGAGGGAGGACGCACGGGTTATCCATCGGCTACAAACAGAACTGGACGATACCAAGCGCCTGGAAAACTCCATCTTCGAGTGTCTGGATACGGGCCTGGTGCTGACCGAAGAAGATTTCTCCATCGTCTTTGCCAACGCGGCGTTTATCAATCGATTCCGCGCCAACGGACAGAATGTCGCTGGCCGCTCAATCCTGGAGGTCTGCGTCAGCCATGAACTGGAGTCGATTGGAAAACAGGCGCTGGAGGAGGGGGCGACGGGAATCTATCACCTGGATCTGGAAGCCACCGGTGGTGACGACGATGACCGTTCATTGACGACCCGGAATTTCGAAGTGCGGGGAATTCGCGCAGAAAGCCAGGAAGGACCACGCCGGCGCCTGCTTTATCTATTTGATGATCAGACAAGATTGCGGGAGCTGGAAACCATTCGGCGGGATTTTGTCGCCAACGCCTCGCACGAACTACGGACACCGCTTTCGATCATTACCGGTTATGTGGAAAATCTGATCGATGGGGCGGTTGACAACCGTGAGTTGGCTCTGCGGTTTCTTGATATTATGCGTAAACATTGCGCGCGGCTGAATAATATCATCAAAGATTTGCTGACCGTTTCCCGCCTGGAAAATTATTCCATGGCGCTGGAAATTGAGGCGATTGATCTGGGTGACTGTATTCGTGGGGTGACGGAGCAATTGCAGCCCGTTATCCGTGAGCATGAAACAGAAATACAGACAGAATTCAGTCCGGAGCCTCTGACGATCAATGGCGACCGATTCTGCTTCGACCAGATCTTCTTCAATCTCATAGAAAACAGTATCAAGCATAATAAGCAGGACAACATCACGGTATTCATCAGTGCCAGTCAGGAAAAGGACGGCGCAACCCGGATCATTTATCGGGATAACGGAATGGGCATTCCACTCCAGGATCAGCCATTTGTCTTCAACCGGTTCTACCGGGTGACACGGGGAGGGCGGCCGCCGGCGGAGGGGACCGGTCTCGGCCTGGCCATTGTCCGAAAGGCAGTTGACGCCCATGGCGGAACCGTAAAACTTGTCAGTCAGCCGAATGCAGGACTGCGGCTGGAGTTTTATTTCCCGCCGCGCCGGCTGGAGGGGGTCGAGGTACCCGGCCCGGCGAATAATCTGGTGGAAGTGTAGTTTTTTATCTATGCAGACGAAAAGGCGCTGGAAAACGGCTTCAGACACACAAAGGATGTAAGGGCGCAGGGCCGATTCATGACATTCCTTGCGCCCACAGGCGTGCCGGATGAATGAATGTGGCGGATTTCACTGATTACTGTCTGGAAGCTTTTCGCCGAACCTACGGCGAAGGGTGGGAGGTGTCTGCCGACTTATCCCTGAAATGGACCGGGTTGGATCGAGAAGTGGCGGTCTTTCTCGACACTGTTTTTCTGCAGTGTGATTCCGCCCCAGAGCTGATGGATGGTGCGGTCGAGAGATTTGTGGCTTCCTTTGAGAGTGTTTTCCGCAAGAATGGTCAACTTAGCGCCGTCGACCTTCGGCAGATTGTGCCCGTCATCAAGCACCGGAGTTATCTCAAGGAATTGAATGCGATCCTCGAAGCCGTAAAGGAAGGCAGCGAGACAAATATTCGTCCGGTCAGCACCCCTTTAAACAGCGAATTGATTGTGCTCTATGCTCAGGATGAAGACGCGCGCATCAATTATTTGACGACACCTGATTTAAAGAGGGTGCCGCTCGGCACGAGGGACCTGAAGGAGTTGGCAATTGAGAACTTCAGCCGGCTGTATCCGGAGTTTCAATGTTATTCTTCTCACGGCACGCACAGCCTGGAACTGGACGGCAACTATGAGAGTACATTAATCCTTTGTCCGGGCGTCTGGCAATTTTTGCGAAACCAGGGGATCGATGGAAAATTGGTCATCGCAATTCCGGCGAGAAATGCATTTCTTGCCTCGGGCAAGGAAAATTACTCAGGGATGAAATTCCTGCGCGAACGCGCCCGTGAAATCTACGAAGAAGAACCGTATGCGATAAGTTCTGTGGTCTTTGAGGTGGATGAAGCGTCCGGCTGGATTTCTGTCGTGATGGATGACTAGTTGAGGAAACCCCACAGCAGGCGTTGGCTTCGGGAGTCCAGCAGCTTGTAGTCGTGGATCCGATAAAGATCACCAATGATATCCGTTATAAGCAGGCTGCCATCAGAGAGCAGGACAGGCCACTCATCCAGTTCCGTTTGAAATTGGCGTTCACCCTGAGACGTTTGCACCTGCCAGACGCGCAATTCAATTTCGCGATCAAGCTTGTCGATCCTTGTAATCTCAAACGTGAAGGTGCTCACCCGCATCGCATCCTCAAGCGCGGCCCGCGAGGCGGTATCGAGCTCATCAGGTCTCTCAATCAGGGCGTGTTCATTGCCCTCTTTATCACGAAGGGAGATAAAGCTTTTTGAATTCTGCCATGGAAAACAGCTGCGCGGGATGACGATAACGGCTCCGCGATCTGGCGTCAGCAGCTCGAGCGAGCCGCTTTCCGCGAGACGCAGACGCACTTCCCTGGGAGGGATCAGAGAGATTTCTCCAGCTGCAGGGTGCTCGCTCTGATCGAGAGGAGAGGCGTGCGATTCAAACGGATTCGGGTCTGTGGCGGAAGCAATGCTCATAACAGAAAATACCAAGATCGGGAAAATTGGAGCTTAAGCCAGTTCGCCGGGGATGCCAGCCCGGAATTTTCCTCATCGCCACTTATTTAATTTGCATCCAAACCATGCAAGCATCAGCCCGAGAATGATGTGGAAGGAAAGCACCCAGGAACAAAGCAGGATATCGCTGAACTCTGTTTTACTCACAATGCGGACAGCATCGAAATAAAGGGTGTCCTGCATGGTTTGAAGAAACCCGCTCCAGCCCCAGTAAGAAGCGATCCATGGACGTGTCAGCCAGACAAGTGAGTCCGGCAGGGCAAGAATCGCACCGCTTAGGGGAAGCTGAAAACCGACGAGATAGATGGAAAGCAGAGAAGCCTGTTCCGCACTGGACATGAGGCTGGAAATAGCCAGGCACACCGACGTCATGGCGGCGGTGACGAGGACGAGGAAGCCCAATTGCAGAAGAAAGTCCCCTGGCAACTGACAGATGAGCCGCACGAAAATCCCCATCCAGAGCGCCTGGGCGACAACCAGGGTGAGGGTGAAGGCCGCTTTGCTCGATGCGTAGGCCAGCGGCCGCAGGCCGGCGAGCTTTTCTTTCTCAAAAATCGGACGCTCCGAGGCGATCTCTCGTGCGGAGTTGTTCGAACCCATGAGAGTGAGGAGGATGACCTGAAACATAACCAGACCGGAAATGAGGCTGCCCACATCCACCTGGCGCTGGCGAAAATCCGCCGTAGCCTGAATCGCTTTGACGGGATTATTCACGAACTCAGGAAAACCTCCGAGTTCTGGCAGACCGTCGAGGGCGAAGATCACGACGAGGAAGGGGAAGCCCAGAAACATCCCAAGATGAAGGGCCATCTCCCCGGGGTTGCGCTGGAAAATGAGCCAGCGCCGCCAGAGCAGTTCGAAGAACTGGGTGAGCAACCCAGGGCGAATTGCTGCGCTGGAAGGCGAGCCGGATTCTGGTGCGGACGTCTTTTGCTTCGAAGATCTACCCGCGGTAAAGGAAAGCTCGGGAGGTTTGGATATTTGCGAAAGATCCATCCGGCTGAGAGACAGATCAGCCTCTGAGAAAGTAGGCTCATCCTCCTCAGTAGGAAACGCCTCACGCCCGTGCTCGAACGTTTCTTCCGTCTGTTCCTGCCGTGAGGCTGCGCGCACCTCCCGGCGTTCATTCCGCCATCTCTGATGAATGACCGCGCCGGTTGCCTGGCCGAGCTTCGGAAAAACTTCCTCGGCGCTGGTGACCTGGAAATACTTCAGCATCTGACGGGGCGAACCATGATAGGCAATGCGCCCCTCATGCATGACGAGGACCGAGTCGTAGAGGTGCAGCAGGCTCAATCCGTGGGTTACGCAAAGAACGAGGCGCTGTCCATCCGAGGCCAATTGGCGCAGGAGCTGCGTAATCTCCAGTTCACTCTTCGGATCCAGTCCGCTGGTCACTTCATCAGCGAGAAGCAGGACAGGATTGCTCGTGATTTCCAGAGCCAGACCGAGGCGCCTTTTTTGTCCGCCGGAGAGAACGCGAACCGGCCGGTTGGCCAGATCCTGAAGACCGGTCTGCTTGAGGATCTGTTCCACCCGGTCCTGGAGGACGGCCTTTGACCGGACCTTGACCCGCAGGCGGATAGCCGAGCGGAGGTTTTCTTCTACCGTCATCCGCTCGTGGGCGATGCTGAACTGTGGCACATATCCAATCTCGCCCGGTGCCAGATCATGATGCTGCAGGTCCCGGTCATCCCAGGTAATCGCGCCATGATCCGCCTCGATGAGACCGGCCACCATCTTAAGGAGGGTGCTTTTGCCGCAACCGGACGGGCCCACGATGGCCATCAGGTGAGAGCGTGGAGCGCGGAAACTGATCTGATCGAGCAGCACGTGCTGATCCGGGGAACGGCCATCTCCGGCTTCATGATGGTCAACGGAATACTGGATCTGGCGAAGCTGGAGCACGGCTGAACGGGATGTATGGGTTCGCTAGGCAAACAACGAACAGGACAGGCAGGGGCGGGTCTACCAAAGTCTGGTCTTGCTGGAAACAACGCCATGGGGAAGGTTCCCGGGGGTTGATCCAAGGACAGCTGGTTCTACCTGAAGTGGTTTTCGGATGGCCAGCGGATATCTTGCGCGGCTTATGGCAACAGGCACCAATGAGGAAACAAAAAAGCGCTCCGGATGCTCCCGCGCGTGGCTGATCGGAGGAGTTATCGCGGCCTTCATCCTGCTGATTTCACTCACCGTGGGCGGCTACATGGGCCTGCGCTGGTATCTGCACAGTGTTGAATTTCGCCAGTTGATCGAGCAGGAAACGAGCGAGGCGCTGCACGCAGAGGGCCAATTTGCGCCGTTTGAGTGGGACGGTACCTCCGTGTATTCAGAGAGTTTTTACGCGGAAGGCACGGAGGAAGCTTTCTTTGAGCGCCTGGAAGCACACGGTCTGCGAGCTACGGTGGACCTCAACGGCATTCGGCGTGGGGTCTGGAAGATCAGCAACTTCACCGTGGAAGAGGTGGAGATTACCCTGAGTCAGGACGGGCTGCGCGAGGCGATCCGCGAAGGTGTGGTTGCCGAAGGTGAAGGAGCTGCCGCGCTGAGTGCCGCCGCCACCGTGACGACGAATGAATTCCGCCTCCAATCAGAGGAAAGCTCACCTGAATCTACAGAGGGCGAGACGGACACGAAGCAGAAGGCTAAAGCCAGTTGGCCCAAGAACCTGGCGCCGAATGAAGTCGAACTGGCAGAGATTATTGTTCGGCAGGCTGCGGTGCGCTGGGTTCCCGCTCATGGTCAGGAGGGATCGATGGAAGGGGTTGCGCTTCAGGCCAAGCCAAACACAGCGGACAACACCATGCGCATTTCTGGCGAGGGAGGAGAATTTGTTCAGGAAGGCCTGCCCTTTCGCCGGTTCGCCATGGAAGACTTTGAAGTGCTCGCGCTTGAGGATCGGGTGCAGATTGTTTCTGCGGGATTACGCTGTCTGGATGACGGCAGTTCAGGGCTGAACCTGCACGCGACAGGAGAAATTATAACGGACCCGGAGATGGATGCAGATCTGCATGTGGATTTTGCTTCCCTGCCATTGGAAAAAATATTGCCGGCCGCCATGAAAGAAAAGATGTCCGGGCAGGTCGACGGTCGCATGCACTTTGCCGGGCTGCCCTCTGACCTGGATGAGGTGAAAATCAAAGGACGTCTCGATTGGGAGAATGGCGTGGTGAGTGACCTGAAAGTGTTGCGCACCATTTCCAAGGTTACTGGGATGAAACGCTTTGAAAGACTCACTCTGGATGAAGCGTGGCTGTCGTTTGAGAGAGAGGATGGAACGGTGAGCGTGGACGAATTCGTTTTCGAATCGAGCGGATTAATCAAATCGACCGAAACAGGTGCGGGACAGTTCATCATCAAGGAAGGCGCGGGAGAGAATCAGGGCGCGATGATTGATGCGACGATTTATCTGGGGGTGATTCCCAAAGCGCTCAACCGCGTGCTCGGCGCCGAGAAGCGTGTTTTTACCGAGCAACGCGACGGCTATGTCTGGACAGAAATGCGCATCACCGGCCCGTTAGATGATCCGGAAGAAGATCTGAGCAAACGCCTTGAGGAAGCATTCGCCGTGGAGACGGTGGAAAAGGTGGGTGAAATTATCGATGTCGGCAAAGAAGTGACGGCAGAGGTTTTGCGTGCCGCAGGTGAGGGCGGAGGGAATTTAATTGAAGAAGCCGGGCGCATTGGCGGGCCGCTGCTTGATGAAGGACTGAAAGCGATTTTAGGCGGGGGAAGAGAGGACGAGAAAGAGGAGGCGGATTAAATAAGAGGCCGCTGACCTTAGATAGTGAAGATAGCTGCGAATTCGCCGTAGAATGAGCCCGATTAACTGGCGAATCTGTCGTTAAACATAATCCTCATGCCTTCGGCCTGCGCCTGTTGTTTGGTATAGGCCACCCCGTGCATGCGCCAATGGTGATGGTTGAGTAATGAAATCAAGCCGCCGCGGTTCGGGAGGGATACAGGCGGTTGAAGAGCAAAATTTCGGGATTCACCGGGGTCCATGGTGCCGGTCAGTGGCAATTCACGCCTTTGCTCATCAAGAAGCTTCCAGCCATGAACGTTCACGGGTTCAGAAGAGATGTTGTGCAAGGTCACTTCTTCCGTTTCCGGACCTTTTCCGGAGGGATTCACCAGTGCGGCAGTGATTATCACCGGAGACATTTTCGTCCCTGCCGGTAAATATGATTGGCGGGATGGCAATTCCTTTTCTGATCGCTGTTGTAGAGCCGCACCGGTTTTGTCATGCGTCCGCCAGGCTTGACTTTGGAATTTCAGAAAAATGCCCGTCCAGCGCTGTTTACCCGGGTAATGAATAAGCACACCGCCATCCTGCCAGACGCCGTTGTCTCCGGCAAAGCGAGGGGCGTTGCCCTGATTCATATGGATGTTGTGGATGCCCCATTCCGGGCTGAACTGGAAATAGCGGTCTCGGCCCTTCGGATTCGGGCCGAATGGCTCGCCGAAGAGATAGGCGTAGGCCCCTTCATCCGTGACCGCGAGGGCGAAGGCCGCGTCGAGTTTCTCATTGAGATCGTTGTCCGGACCGGGTTTGGTCGCGGGCAGCGGTGCGAGATCCCACGGCTGAAACAGATTCCCTCGGATGTAGTCGAGCGCCGCGCCGCCGGGCTCGCAGCTCAGGGGATGAAAGCCTGTGGCCAACTGTTCCACCCGGCTGGTGACGGGATGCTGAAGATCCGGGACGATGATGGCCTCAAGCTCAGAAGGAAACTGCTCTGAGGCCGCGTTGATCGAGGCGCGGAAATGGTGGATCTGCGCCTTCAGATGGAGGTGGTAGTGCCCGTCACGCAAGGTGGCGCGGCGCCGTCCGATGACCTTTGCTTTGAGCACGCCGTAGGTATGCAGAGCCATAAGCGGAGGTATTTGGTTGATTCAAGAGCGAGCGTCCGGCAAGGTTTTTCACTGTCGCGGGCAGGGCCGGGGTCTCTCTTTCCCCACGCCAAACGAATCTCAAATATTCCTATCTTTCCCAAGAACACTGTGAACGGAAGCAAAGTAAAGATTGAGCTGGACGGTCATCAGCATGAGCTGGGTGTGGTCGTCGGGACCGAAGGCGAGAAGGCGATTGACACGACCAAGCTGCGCAGTGCGTCCGGGTATATCTGCCTGGATGAGGGCTACCGCAATACCGGTTCCTGTGAAAGCGCGATCACTTTTATCAATCCGGAGGAAGGCATCCTGCGCTACCGCGGCATCCCGATCGAGGAACTGGCGGAGAATAGCACCTTCATTGAGACAGCCTACCTGCTCATCATGGGAGAGCTGCCGACAAAGAAACAGCTGGAGACTTTTTCCCAAGATCTGACGGACAATGAGCTGCTCCATGAGGGCTTGCAGCATCACTTTGACGGGTTCCCGGGGGACGCCCATCCCATGGCGATCCTTTCGTCCATGATCAACGCGGCCAGTTGCTATCACCCGACCTTGCTGGAAGGTTTCGATCCAGACCGGTTCGGGCTACAGGCGGCCCGGTTGCTGGCCAAGACTCGAACGATCGCGGCCTTGTCCCACCGGAAGCTCAACGGTCTGCCCATCGTTTATCCGCGGGTCGAATACGGTTTCACAAAGAATTTCCTGCACATGATGTTTGCCCGGCCGGATGCGGAATATGAAGCCGTGCCAGAAGCGGTGAAGGCGCTGGATGTGATTTTCCTTTTGCACGCAGACCATGAGCAAAACTGCTCTACTTCGACTGTGCGGATGGTGGCGAGCAGCCGGGCAAATCTTTTTGCCAGTGCGGCGGCGGGCGTCTGTGCGCTTTGGGGACCGCTCCACGGGGGGGCCAATCAGGCCGTGATCGAAATGCTTCAGCGCATTCACGATGCGGAGTATGATGTGGAAGGATTTCTCGACCGGGTGCGCAACAAAGAAGCCCTGCTCTTCGGGTTTGGTCACCCGATCTATCGTAACTATGATCCACGAGCGAAGATCATTAAGAAGCGCTGTGACGAGCTTCTGGAAACCATGCACATCACTGATCCGCTATTGGATATTGCCAAGACGCTCGAAGAACGTGCGCTCAACGATGAATATTTTGTCGAACGCAGACTTTACCCGAATGTGGATTTTTACAGCGGCATTATCATGCGCGCCCTTGAAATTCCCCTGAAAATGTTTACCGTGATGTTCGCCATTGGCCGGATGCCGGGCTACATCGCGAACTATAAAGAAGTGGCGGAGGGTGATAAACCCATTTATCGTCCCCGCCAGATTTATTGCGGGACATCTCTGCGCCATTATGTGCCGCTGAAGGATCGAGGTTGAATCAGAAAATCAGCGCACGATGCCGCGCTCACTGGATTTGATGAATTCAGCAATCTGACGGATCTCGAGAATATCACGGAGCTCATCACGAATTCGTTCGAGGGCCTGGCTGATGTTCAGGTCAGAACGGTAAAGCAGACGGAATGCTTCGCGAATTTCCTTGATGGTTTCTTTGCTGAAACCATGGCGTTCCAGGCCCACTTTATTGATTCCGCGAATGGTGGCGGGATTGCCATCCGCAATCATGAAAGGAGGGACATCTTGCACAATTTTCGCGCATCCACCGGTCATGGCATACCGGCCGATGCGGCAGAACTGATGCACCGCGCTGAGTCCACCCATAATCGCGTGGTCACCCACTTCGACATGGCCGGCGAGCGTGCCGTTATTGGAGAATATCACGTAATCGCCGACTTTGCAGTCATGCGCGACGTGGGTGTAGGCGAGGAAATTACCATGGTGGCCGATACGGGTGATGTCACCTTCACTGGTGGCACGGTGGACGGTGACAAACTCGCGAAAGGTATTGTGATCACCGATCTGCAGGTAAGTCGGCTCGCTGGAATATTTGAGATCCTGGGACCGATGGCCGATGGAGGCATAGGGATAGAAGATATTGTCTTTGCCAATCGTCGTAGGACCATCAATGGTGACATGGGCGAGCAAGCGTGTTCCGGAAGCGATCTTGACGCCGTCCCCGATGACACAATAGGGCCCAACTTCCACACCCGGCTCCAACTCCGCCTGGGCACTGATGATGGCGGTAGGGTGAATGGTTAACTCCGGGTTGTTATCCTTGCGCGTCGTGCTCATGTCTGGAAAAAAGGAGCTGAGATGGGCGGTTAATTTTGATAACTATAATCACTCATTCGGTGTGCTGACGAATGCAAAATTCACAAAAAAACAGGTGCCATCGTCCGCCGTCCGCAGTGGATTTGTCGCACGACGTGATTGGCCGCTATATTACACCCGGGGCAACGGTGATCGATGCCACGGCGGGGAATGGCCATGACACCCTATTTCTTGCGCGTCAGGTTGGATCTGGTGGACGGGTCATTGCTTTTGATGTGCAGGAAATAGCGCTGGACGCCACCCGTCATTTAATCGAGACCGGATTGGCCGGGGCAGAGCGTCCTGCGCTCGTGCTATGTAAGGAAAGTCATGCGCGTTTGGCGGATGCATTGCTGGCGATCGATCCTCAGGTAGACTTGATCGGTGCAGCCATGTTTAATCTCGGATATCTCCCCCGCGGGGACAAATCGATTGTTACCCGGCCCGAGTCGACCGTTGCAGCGCTCACACAGGCTTTTGATATCCTGCTCCCGGGCGGAATCATTTCCATTGTGCTCTATCTCGGACATCCTGGGGGCCGGGATGAAGCGGAAGCGGTCATTGCCTGGGCGAAGAATCTTGCTCCGGAACAGGCGCAAACCTCCCATTGGCAACCTTTTCTGAATCGCGAAAACGAGGCGACCAGAAGCGACCAGAATCCTCCGCCAGAATTAATCACTATCTGGCGCAGAATTACCGGATGAAGAGAAGACCTGCTCCAGGAGAGACATAAGATCATCTTCTTCCGCCGCCAGATCACCGATCACCCGCACATTACCTTTGTTAACCTCGAAAATCTCTGTGCTGACCGGATAGGTGGCCATGCCATAGCGCTCAGTCAGGACACCAGCGAACTGGTCGATCGTAGTGACGACTCTCGGAAAGGCAAAAATCGTCGTGCGATCCGGAATCACACATAGAAATCCTGGGCCAAAGAGAGGAGAAAATTTATCGTAAAATTGTGCTGTGAAGATAATTCCTGACAGCGCCGGGTTGGTGCTCCCAATGGCAGCGTATTCAATGATTTCATCGTCGTCCCGGAAAACCTCGATAACAGTCTGTTCGTCATCTGCCAGGAGGCCTTCGATGTTTTTCAGGGACTGCCGGAAAAACTGTTTCGGCGTGGCATCCAGGGCCAGGAATTCCAATTGCCGGAGAACAACGATCTCTTCGAGTTTACTGTCCCAGAGCGCCGCGGCGAGGACAGTTTTTTCTGAGTCCTGGATCGGATCGGAGATCTCGGGATCCATAAAGGCCGGCTCCAAAACGACGCGCCAGTTCTCTGGCGCGGCAATATCATGTTCTGTGGTTTTCTTGTCAGGCTCTTCCGCTCCGGCCGGGACGACAATGCCCAGCATGAACAAGGTGAACGGTGCGAGAGCCAAAGGAAAAGCCAGATGCGCGGAGTTGCGGATGAGTCGAGATCCTGTCATAGGAAAAAGCGGATTGGCGGAAACCATTGGCGCGAAGACACGCCGAGGCAACCGTGAAACAGGCATCTTGGTGAATGATTGAGGCACTTCATGGCCAGATTGAGAGGGCGCTGCCAACGCAGGTAGCAATCAATGTGCACGGAGTGACGTTCCTTTTGCTCATCCCGCTCTCAACCTATGACCAATTGCCGGCCGAAGGGAAGGAGGTACGTATCCTCGCCCACTTGAACGTCCGGGAGGATGCCATGGTTCTCTATGGCTTCATGAGCGAGGAGGAAAGGGACCTCTTTCGGCTGCTCATCCATCATGTCACCGGGATCGGCCCGAAGCTCGCGCTCAGCGTCCTGAGCGGCATGCCGGTGAGCCGGTTCAAGGCGGCTATTTCGGAAGGGGACACCACTTCTCTGGCAAAGGTTAAGGGCCTGGGCAAAAAGACGGCGGAACGCATTACCCTGGAGCTGAAAGATAAGCTGGGAGTGGCTGCGGCGTGGGAAGCAGCCAGTCAAAAGCACGCGCAAACGCCTCAGGATAAGGAAAGCGCGGACGCTGTGCTGGCGCTCATCGCCCTGGGCTACAAGCAATCCGATTCGGTGCAGGCGGTCCAGCAGGCCGCGAAGAAACTGGTGGAAAATGAAGAAAATCTGAAGACCGAGGATCTTCTGCGCGAGGCCCTGCGGAAACTGGCGTAAATGGGAGATAAATGGACGAGCGCCACCGCAAGAATATCGGGCAAGTTTACGCGGCGATGCCGGACGGCGGTCTCTTCAGTGGCGGGACATGGCGTTCATCTCCCACCGCCTTGCCGCTGAGCGAGGAGCAGGTTCAGGAAATGGAGGACCTCGGGCCGCGGCTGCTGAAGTTCTACAAAGCGGCCGATCAATTATATGTGAACGCGGCACGCGGCAAGCAGCCGGAATATGTAAAGCGCTATCTGGAGAACGGCAAACCGCCAACGCTGATGGAGGCGGCCCAGGATAAAGCCTTTCGTGATACGGTGCCGCAGGTCATCCGGCCAGATATCATGCTGACGGAAGACGGTTTCGCGATCACGGAATTGGACAGCGTGCCGGGAGGGATCGGCACGACCGCCTGGCTCAATGAAACCTATGCCGCGCTGGGAGAAGATGTGGTCGGAGGACCACGCGGAATGCTGGAGGGCTTCGCGAGCATTTTCTCCGATAGCGGAGGCAAGGCTCAGGTTTTAATCGCAGAGGAATCCCGGGATTACCGGCCGGAAATGGAATGGCTCACCCGCCGGATCAACCATGACGATAAGCTGACCGTCGAGCTGACCGTTCGTTCCGCTGAAGAAGCCGACCGCGACTGGTCCCGGGTGGTTTACCGGTTCTTTGAGCTGTTTGATCTGCCGAATATCCCGGCAAGCGAAGCAATCCTTCAAGCCGCCTGCTCGGGCGCTATCCGGGTAACGCCGCCCTTCAAACCGCATCTCGAAGAGAAGCTCCAGTTGGCCCTGCTTTGGAGCCGCCCGCTGCGCCCGTTTTGGGAGATGGTTCTCGGTCGACGCTATCTACAGGATCTGCAGACCGTCGTTCCACGCAGTTGGGTGCTTGATCCGGAGCCAGTGCCTTATCATGCCGTCATTCCGGGGTTAGACATTCAGGGCTGGGACGAGATGAAGGATTTTTCTCAGCGCGAACGCCAGCTGGTCCTCAAGATCAGCGGCTTTGATGAGACCGCCTGGGGCGCGCGCAGCGTGGTCATCGGCCAGGATGTGCCGCAGGAGGAATGGGCCGCGGCGATAGATGAGGCGCTCGAGCATTTTGAGCAGGGACCATATGTCCTGCAGGACTTTCACCGCGCTAAAGTCATTGAGCATATCTATCACGATCCGGAGAGCGATGAGTTCGTCAGCATGGCCGGGCGCGTCCGTCTTTCTCCCTATTATTTTGTGCCTGATCCATCCGGAAAAGAGACACGCCTGGGCGGAGTGCTCTGCACGATTGTCCCGGAGAACAAAAAAGTGATCCACGGCATGAGCGAAGCGATCGTTGTTCCGGCGCGGTTGGCATAAATGAGGACGGCCAGCCTGCGACGATATGTCCGGGTGGTGAGTCTTGACATTGGGCCGGGAATGGAAAGCCTAGCGCCATATGCTGAGCGCAAGCCTGAGCCACGTCGCTGCCTTTGCCCACGAATCCGCATTCGATGGTCTTTCCATGCTGGGAGCAATCTCCTCGGAACAGACCTTCGGTGAGAGCTTGCAGGTCCTTATCGTGGGATTTGCTGTCGTGATGGTTGCGTTGCTTTTGCTTTGGGGCATCACCTCATTCAGCGGCATGATTTTTCGGCGCTTCAGCGCTTCCCGGGCGGCCTCCGCCGCGCAGCAACGCGCGCAAGACCTTGCGGAGGGTGGGGTGCTGGATGCCTACACGGATCCGGAGGAACGGCAACGGCTCATCGCCGTAGTTGCCGCAGCCGTGCACGAAACAATCCGTATGCCGCACCGGATCGTGGCGATTCAGTTTGAGGAAGGCCGTTCCTGGAGACTGGAAGGCCGCCGCACAATCTTCCAGTCTCACCGCGTCCGATGATCCCGGTCCTCATGGTATGAAGGAAGCCGCGCCGACAACTTTACGAAGATAGAATTTTCCTTTTAGCACCACATGATCAAACAGCTGCGCATCACCGTTGAAGGCAAGATTTACGACGTCACCGTCGAGGTATTTGATGAGGGAAGCACCTCCAGTGCACGAGCGAGCCGCCGGGCGGGCGGAGCCAGTGCGGCTTCGGCGGCGGCCATCGCTGCTCCATCCGGAACAGGAAAGCCGAAGGCCAGCGGAACCGGAGCGCCAGGAGAAATCCTCAGTCCTCTGGCGGGGACAGTGGCTCAGATCAATTCTGCTCCGGGCACCGAGGTGAAGGAAGGCGACGTCCTGGTCACCCTTGAAGCGATGAAAATGATGACGTCCATACCCAGTCCTCAAAGCGGGAAGGTAAAGGAAGTTCTTATCGCCGTCGGTGACGCGGTGGAAGAAGGTCAGCCAGTCGTGATCCTGGAGTAAAACTATGGTGGAGCAGCTACAGAATTTGCTGAATGAGACGGGTTTCGTCCACGTGACCTGGCAAATGGCCGTGATGTGGGTGATTTGCATCGCACTTTTTTATCTGGCGGTGGCGAAACAGTTTGAGCCGTTGCTGCTGGTGCCAATCGCTTTCGGCGCCCTCTTGGCCAACCTGCCGACGCAAGGTCTGGTTAATCTTCCGGCAGGCGAAGTTCTCGCCCCGGCCGATGGGAAAATCGTTTCCTTCCAGGTGCTGGAAGGGGACAAGGTGACGGAAGCAGAGATAAGTCCAACCTCTGCGACGGGCGGGCGTGCGCTTTTCACGATGCAGTTAAAGGACGGCTCCGAGAAAGTGGTGAAAGCCCGCTTCAGCGGCGATGTCGTGGAGGTTTTTACGGAAGAGGGCCAGGAAGTCCGAAAGGGCGAGAAGGTTCTGCTGCTGCATGGTGAGCATGCGGGCGGCTTATTTTACTGGTTGTCTAAGGGCATTACACTGGAGTTGTTTCCGCCCCTGATATTTCTGGGGGTGGGGGCATTGACGGATTTCGGACCGCTTATTGCGAATCCACGCATGCTGCTCCTTGGCGCAGCCGCGCAGTTTGGTGTTTTTGTTACGTTTATTGGTGCGATCCTGTTTAAGTTCAGCAGCTTTCAGGCTGCGGCAGTAGGAATAATAGGCGGCGCCGACGGGCCCACCGCAATTTTCCTGGCAAACCGTCTCGCGCCCGAACTTCTCGCGCCGATTGCCGTGGCGGCTTACAGTTACATGGCGTTAATTCCCGTCATTCAGCCCCCGATCATGCGGTTGCTCACCAATAAGGAAGAGCGTAGAATCCGCATGAAATCGTTGCGTGCCGTCTCGCGCACGGAGAAACTGACCTTCACTCTAATCGTTCTGGTAGCATCAATCCTGTTGGTTCCCAGTGCCTCCCCTCTCATTTCCATGCTGATGCTGGGTAATTTTCTCCGCGAGTGCGGAGTGACGAACCGTTTATCAAAAGCGGCGCAGAATGAAATTATCAACGCGGTGACGATTTTTCTGGGTGCGTGTGTGGGAATTACGATGACCGGCCAGCAATTTCTGACCGTGCAGACCATTGGCATTCTTGTGCTGGGCGTAGTGGCATTCGCCATTTCCACGGCGGCCGGTGTGCTCATGGCGAAGTTGATGAATTTATTGAGCAAGAATAAGATAAATCCGCTCATCGGGAGCGCAGGTGTTTCCGCCGTGCCCATGGCCGCCCGGGTCAGTCAAGTCGAAGGGCAAAAGGCAGACCCGAACAACTTTCTGCTCATGCATGCCATGGGGCCGAATGTGGCCGGGGTGATTGGCACCGCACTGGTGGCCGGATACTTTATTGCCGCATTGACCTAGTGGGGTAATTACTGCTCGAACAAATCGCGGGCGCGGAAGAATTGAGATGTCTTCGTTGCATCTCGCTGGATGAGGAATTGAATAGTGTCGCCGCTGGCTGACCTTTCACTGATGGGAACCCACCCATCCGCTCCAAGCCCCGTGTTTTCATCCAGGAAATAGAAAAAACCGGGCTGACAGGCGACCGTGAGAATATAGTTGTCACTGCCGTCGGGATTCTTTTCGAAGGAGACCACCCGTGGGGCGCGCGCAGCGCTTTGAAGAGCCTGCCACCAGGCATCAAGCTCTGAAAGCGAACCATCAAAATATTCCTCGCTGCTGATATTGAAAAAGCCAGTGGCTGAGTCTCCTTCCGGGAGGCGCTGGTCAAATAATTGACGAAAGGCAACGTGATAGCTGCTGAGACTGCCGACCTTTTTGAAAGTGATTTCATTGTTGCTGGACTTCTCCACGAGAATCCCGTTGAGATGACTGCTTAAGGCTGTGACTGGAGGCTCGCCAAAACCGGATACTCCCGGGCCGGGACCCAGATTTGTCGAACACACAACGGAATAGTTCCAGCCCGGATGCACGGTCATCAGAGAATAAAAATTTCCCGGATCGCCATTGTGAAAGAGAACGTTGCTACTGGTCTCCGGGTCCCATCGCACATCCCAGCCCCAGGCATAGACCCGGTTTAGCGGCGGCGAGTAAGGGGTCTGCAAGGCCGCGACGCTTGCTGGAGTGAGCGAGATACTTCCTTCGCTGCCGGACAGGTGAAGCCGGCAAAATTTCAACCAATCATCCGCGGTCATATAAACTCCGCCCGCCGGGTTATAATGCGGTGGTATCGCCGTGTTCCTCAGGCTGATTTCGTTTGGAAAGGCGGTGGCGCGACGATGGCCATGAGGTTGATAGACATCATTTTCGGCGGGCATTCCGAAGGCGGCACTGCTCATTCCCAAGGGATTAAACAGAGCATTCTGCATGAGCGATTCATAATCCTGATTTGTGATCTGTTCGATGATTGTGCCAAGAAGCAGATAATTATTATTGTCGTAATTCCACATATTACCCGTCGCAGGAGTGTTCCCGTGGTCATCAGCGAGTAAGATCTGGGCGACTTCATATCGCTTGGCACGAGGCGTATCATCGGGATCAGAAGTGGAAAACACTTCGGCGAGTGTCATGCCTGAGCGATGGCAGGCAAGGTCGCGCACCGTGGTCGTTTGGAAGCGCCCATCAATCTGGCCGGATAATTCTGGAAAAAACTGCGCGACAGGGGTCGTAAAGCTTATCGGCGTGTTCGTGCCGGGAATGGTCCAGCCGTTTTGCACCAGAATAGCGTAAAGGGTGGCCGTCATCGCTTTCCCGCATGAACCCAAATGCCACTTATCGCCTGGCATGATGGGCCCCGCGCCGCCGTCGAATTTTCTGACGCCCGCAACATATTCATCTTGTGTCTGCGTGTTGCCGCAATAATAGGCACCCATGACGCCCGGTGTGCCGAAGGTGGCTGGCAGACTCTCCATATAGAACGGCATGTAGAGAAAATAATTTGGACTGGGCGAATTAATGAACACCGGGTTAGATTCACTTCCGAGGAAATTTCCATTACTGTCCTTCACGCGGACGGTAAGTTTCAATGGTGGCGCAATCGGTAGTTCATCCAGGCGAAGAGCTTGCCAGTAGAACCCATCGCTTTCCGTAGAGTTCGCGTTGAGTTCAGTTGACCCGACGACTTGGCTGCTCTGGTTACGAATGATCAGGCACGCTTCATCGAATAAAGGTCCCTGATAGCGCCAGCTCACATAAAAATTCGAAGTCGGGTCATTTCCCTGAATTTCGTCATACCAGATCGGCGGACTAGGATCGACTTCCCAGCCGATCCGCAACTTGATTTGAAAAAGCTCAGCCTGGCTCTGAGGAAAAGTGGCTGGAATAGGCGTGCCATCCTCCGTAGATCCTCCAGTAGGGCCGGAGAGGGCGGGCACGGGCAGGACGGTCAGAAGGAGTAAGGCCGCGCCCGGAGAGAGAAAGCGCATTGTTTTCATGAGAGAGCGGGTGACTAAAGCGTATTCTACCCCCTTAGTCGCGCTTCGTCCTGAACTTCTTCAATGCCGCAGGCCTTTTGTTATGCATCTGGCCGGAGGGAAAAAATCTGTAGCGCCGTTGATTGGCCTTTGACCGCGTGACGGCCCTCGTCATTGAAGAGCGCGATGGCATCTCCCCACCCGTTAAGAAAATCCGCGCTGGCGATGATCTCTTCACCCATTTCCCGGGCCAGACGCTCGAGACGCAGGGAGGTATTCACCGGCTCACCCATGACGGAGTAGACTCCTTCACTCATCAGCCCGTGGGCCACTTTACCTAAATGCAGGGCGATACCGCTGCGAAAATCGAAATCAATATCACCCAGAAGTTGAGCGTAATCATCCTCAATAAACCGGCAGGCCTGTTTGAGGGCGAGTGCGGCTTCGAGAGCGTGTTCGCGGGCGCCGATATCTGTTTCCATCCAGTAAGCCAGAACCGCGCGATCGACGAAGCGGTCAATGCTGGCTTCGTGTGACTGCAAAACCTGGGTGACTTCCCGATACCAGCCACCCACGATCTGCGCGAGTTCTTCCGGGCTGAGAAGCTCCTTCACTTTTTCAAAATCTCGAATATCGCTCGCCAGCAAGAGGACGGGCAGGGTGCGGATATCCGTTACCGTGGCTTGCTGGAAGCGGAATTCGTCATCCTCATCCGCCTGCGGATCCTCTGACTGGAACTGAAAGGTGAAGTCTGAAATGCGGACGACGTCCTGATGGCGGAGCCTTTGCGTGTCCACCACACGTTCTTCATTGATATAGCTGCCGTTAATGCTGCCAAGGTCATAAAACCAGAACTCTTCAACGCCCTGTTTGCGTACCATGGCGTGCTGCCGGGAGACGCGCGGATCAGGAAGGCACAGGGTGCAATCCTTTTTCCGGCCGATAATCGTCGTTTCCAGCAGCCTGAAGCGGTCACCGCTCTGTTGATCTACAAGAATCGCACCCATGTGTCTGAGGTGGATAGAGAAAGAAGTGTCGTAAAAGGTGGCCGTGCCCCGAAAGGCCTCGCCGTGAGGGTTGCCTCGATGCAACGGACGGAATTTGAAGCGAATCCAGATGTATGTAAAGAAGAGGGCACATGAACTATGACGACGGGCTGACCTGGCTCTACCAAACGCAGCTCTATGGGATCAAGATGGGGCTCGACCCGACGCGGCGGCTCATGCAAGAGATGGATGCTTGGCCCAGAGAAGGTCAGCGAGTGATCCATGTGGCGGGCACCAATGGCAAAGGATCCGTGTGTGCCTTTCTCGACTCAATTTTCCGGGTGAATGGCTACCGGACGGGTTTGTTTACCTCTCCTCATCTGATTTGCTTTACCGAACGAGTCCGGGTCAGCGGAGAGAACATTCCGAAAGAGCGTGTCGCGTCACTCCTTACGGAGCTGCGCAAACGCGTCTCGACGTGGGATCCCCATCCGACCTTCTTCGAGCTTACGACCGTCCTGGCGTTCCGCTACTTCCGGGAGCAGGAGTGCGAGGTGATCGTGCTGGAAACCGGCATGGGAGGACGGCTTGATTCCACCAACGTTCTGCCCGCACCTCAGGTGACGGCAATAACGCGGATTGAACTGGATCACCAAAAATTTCTCGGAGATACCATCGCGCAGATTGCGGGTGAGAAAGCAGGTATCATCAAAAAGGGCCGGCCTGTTGTAACTTATCCGCAATATCCTGAGGCAGAGAGGGTGATTCAGGCCCGGGCAAGAGAGCTCGAAGCAGTTTGCTACTGTGTCGATGAACCACTGCCGGAAAGCGACGGGGTAGGGCTGAAGGGATCCCATCAAAGGCTGAACGCGGCGATGGCCGTCCGCGCCGCGGAACTATCAGGCCTTCCGTTGCGGCCTGAAGCCACGGCGCGTGGTATTGCCGAGGCCAGGTTTCCAGGCCGGTTTCACGCTTTCGACGAAAGAATCATCCTGGACGGGGCGCACAACCCGTCCGCCGTGGAGCGCCTCGTGCAAACCTGGACGGAGGAGTTTGGCAGCGGCGAGCACGAGCGGCCCCTCATCATCTTTGGTTCGTTGCAGGACAAGGAGTGCCGGCAAATGCTTCGGCTCCTTGCTCCGCTGGGCGCCTGGTTTTTGCCGGCCGTAGTGAATAATCCGCGCACCCTAAGCCGGAACGAAGTCGCACGGCTCCTGCGCGAAGCGGCGTCTGGCCGGGTAACTCCGATGAGCCGGGATCTACGCACTGTGCTGGACCAGTTGCGGGGGAAGGATGGCGATGACGCAGGCTGGGCCACTGGTCTGCGGAGGCTGGGAGTGGCGCTTCCAGAGAAAGAGATGCCTGGCAGAGTGCTGGTGACCGGATCGTTCTTTCTGGTGGGAGAAGCCCTGGCGATTCTGCAGGGCGACGGCGAACTGCCGCGCTTAACCGCCCAGTAGTTTATCCAGGAAGATGTCATCCCGGAAAGAGGTGCCTGCGCCGAGACGGACAACAACGAGGTCTAATGAGCGGACAATGTAGACCCGCTGGTTTCGCGAGCCCAACAGGACGATCATTTCAGACGGGGCCAGCCTGGAGAAGCAGGCGCGCTCCCAGTTGCTGAAATTCTGGCTGCCGCCTTCCAGGATCGCTTCATAGTTAACGACGGTGGCATTCGGCTTGGCGGCGTTAACATTTGTCCAGAAACCGTAGCCAAAGGCGGGATTGGCGCTGCTGCCTTCTTCACAGCGAGTGATTGTCCATGGGGCGGCCACAGGAAAGCCTCGCACAGATCCGCGCTGCTCAATAAAACGTCCGAAGCGCAGGAGATCATAGGGACTGATGTCCAGGCCTGCGGAGATGCTGTAGTTCCCGGCGTTATCTTCCATAAAACGGGCGCTGGTAATCCCGAGCGGGCCAAGGATGCGGGAAGAGATGAACTGCTGCGGGGTGGTGCCTCGTGCAGCCAGGCGCCGCCGAAAAACCTCTCCAAAGCTTTCCGGGTGAGCTGGTCCATAGCGGAACCTTTGGCCCGGGGCATAGATGGACGGTGATTGAATGGCGGCCAGGTAGCGGTTAGCGCGGGAACGATAGATTCGTCCAAAGCCTGGCTCCAGCCCACCCGTTTGCCGAAGCAGCTGCTCCAGGGTGATCCGGCTTTTACGGGGATCCGTGCGCCATTCCGGAAGTGTCTCGCTGGCCGGCATGGATAGGTTGAGCACGCCCTGGCTTTCTGCCATGGAGGCTGCTACACCCCAAAAGGCCTTCGTGATGCTGCGGACATCGTAACGCTTGTTGGGGGCGCCACCGCGGTTGTAGTGCTCATGCTGGATGATGCCGTTCCGGTGGACAATGAAGGCGACGTCAGCGTGTTGACGGGAATAGTTCGCGGCGGATGCGATGCTTTCCGGAGTGATGCGAATCTCTGGCTGAAGCGGGGCGCAACCTCCTCCGAGCAGGACGGAGAGACCGAGAGCGAAGCAAATGGACAAGCGGACCGGCAAGTGATTCTCCATGAGGTAAAGCTCATAACGCTTGTCTCGATTCGCTGACAACGCGAAAGAGAGAAAGGAACTTTCATGGCCTCCACATACAGAGGGCGTCTGGCGCCATCGCCCAATGGCTATCTGCACCTGGGTCACGCGCGGACCTTTCACATCGCCTGGCAGCGCGCACGGGGGAGAAAGAGCGGCATTCTAATCTATCGTGACGAAGATCTGGATCCGCGCCGCTCCAAGCCTGAGTTTTCCTCCGCCGGAATGGAGGACTTGCGGTGGCTGGGCCTGGATTGGGATGAAGGACCGGATGTGGGGGGGCCGCATTCTCCCTATGAACAAAGCAAGCGCCGCGACTTACATTTACAGGCCTGGAAACAGCTTGCAGAAGACGGCCTGATCTACCCGAGCAACGTTACCCGTAAGGAGATTCGCAGGGCCAAACCGTTGGCGGGTGCGGAAGGGGAAAACGTTTTTCCGGCTGTCCTGCGTCCGCCGGATAAGAGCTGGAGCGTCCCAATCGAACCGGGTGAGGTGCCTTGGCGTTTCCGGGTGCCAGACGGTGAGAGGGTCACCTTCGAGGATGGCCGCTCAGGCATTCATTCCTATGTCGCCGGGGTGGATTTCGGGGATTTTCTGGTCTGGAGCCGAGATGGAGCGCCTACCTATGAATTAGCCGTCGTCGTCGACGACCTTGCCATGGGCATCACAGAAATTGTCCGGGGTGAAGACCTGCTGGTCTCCACGGCCCGGCAATTGCTCATCTATCGCGCTTTCGGTGCGCTTGATCGCTGGCCCGCGTTCTATCATGTCCCCCTCGTACGCGATCTCACGGGGCAGGAATTGTCAAAGCGTTACGGTTCGCTGGGTTTACGGCACTTGCGTGAGCAAGGCGTCCGGCCTGAGGAGATCCTGCCTGCGCTGGAAGACGACTCTGCGCTGCGTCAATTGCTGAGCAGAGCCGCATGAGGAGCTTGACTGCGATCCGGGCTTGCCTGAGCCGATTCTTTCCCCCAAGAAGGAAGCCGCTTCGTGATCCGCATGACCAAGTCTTTCCTACCCCACAACTTACCTTTGCACTCAGCCGCCAGACGGCTGGCGGTTTTTGCTCTCGCCGTTCTTCCCATTGGCCTCCCTGCCATGGCTCCCGATGCATGGGCTTCGGGTCCCAGTCATGGCAACGGCGCAGAACAGATCGTGTTTCCACGGGAGGTCACGGAGTATGAGGAGGTGGAGGCGCGCAGAGCGAAGGAACTGGGAGTCGAAGAGCTTTCCCTCTGGCAGACCCTGGTTGCCCGGGTGCAGGGGGATCCTTTTAATCTGGTAGCGACGATTATTTTTCTGCTGGCGATCATCCACACTTTTTTGGCGAGCAACTTTATCCATTGGGCGCACAAGATTGAAGAGCGCCATGAGCGTGACGTGGCTGACTGTGATAAGAATTATCCGCAGGGAAAAAAACCGGTCAGCTTCAGAGCAACGATTCTCCATTTCCTGGGAGAGATCGAGGCAATCTTCGGGATTTGGTGCGTCCCGCTGCTTATTGCCATCACCTTGTCGAAGGGGTGGAATTACGCGGAGCATTATATTGACACGCGTATTTACACAGAACCGATGTTTGTTGTGGTCATCATGGCGATCGCCTCCACCCGGCCGGTTCTGCGAGCGTCGGAGCGTGCGATGGGGCTCCTCGCGGGAATTGGAAAAAGAACACCCACCGCGTGGTGGCTATCAATTCTGACCGTTGCCCCATTGCTGGGATCATTCATCACGGAGCCCGCTGCCATGACCATCGCAGCTCTTTTGCTCAGCCAACAGTTTTATGACCTGAAGCCCTCAAACGGCTTTAAATACGCCACGCTGGGATTGCTCTTCGTCAATGTTTCCGTCGGCGGAACGTTGACGCATTTTGCCGCGCCTCCAGTCCTGATGGTCGCGGGAACCTGGGGTTGGGATTTGCCTTTTATGTTCACGAATTTCGGGTGGCGTGCCGCCTGCGGAATTGTCACCGCGAACATCATCTATTTCATCATCTTCCGGAAACAGTTCGTGGCTCTTGACCGGCGGAAAGCAGAACTGCAGGCGCATGGACAAATAATGGACAAGCGGACAGAGGAAGAACCGGTGCCGGTCTGGATTGTGCTCGTCCATCTCGCGTTTCTGGGCTGGACCGTCTTTACCCTGCATGACCCTCCGCTTTTTATCGGTGGATTCTTATTTTTCCTCGCCTTCACGATTGCTACGGAACATCACCAATATGACATCAAATTGAAAAGTCCCTTGCTCGTGGGATTCTTCCTGGCTGGGCTGGTGACCCATGGCGGTTTGCAGGGCTGGTGGATTGCACCTGTGCTCAGCAGTTTCTCGGAAGTGCCATTATTTATTGGGGCCACGATCCTTACCGGCTTCAATGACAACGCCGCCATCACCTTCCTGGCCTCTCAAGTGCCGCAGTTCTCTCCCCAGGAAGGGGCCATTTCGCTTGAATACGCTGTCGTTGCCGGCGCCGTAACGGGTGGGGGATTGACGGTCATCGCCAATGCCCCCAACCCAGCCGGACAAAGTATTCTCAGCAGGCATTTTAATGATGGCAGCATCAATCCGCTGGGCCTGCTCACCGCCGCGATCTTCCCGACGCTTGTCATGGCCTTCTACTTCATGGTGCTGCCGCACCTGTGAGGGAAATCTGCCTTACGGATTAAATCGATTCGATTCCAGAATGCGAATCTTGTAATAGTCGTCCAAAGAGGCAGTCAGATTCTCAATATCAGGCAAAGCAGCAATAAGCTCGTCATCATTCGGGTTGAGGTATCGCTCAATGAGATAGGAGCCGCGTTGCTCGCCCAGGACATTAAAGGCCGGACCTCCGCTGGAGGTGGTGCGCCCGCTGCTTTTCACCGCCTGCACCCGGTAGTGCACGCGGTAGACATTGGAGCGGGTGGTGATGCGTGAGTATAGCTGATTGTAAGGGGTTTCCCTCAAATTGTCTCCGGTCAGTTCATAGTCATTCCACCAGTTTGCCACAGCATCATAGTCAGAAGGCTCCGTAACGTTTCCGTTGATTCTGTCTTGCGGCAAGGGCCAAGTGTAGCCGTCCCGAAAGGATGAAGGCAGACTGGGCACCAAATAGATTTGGCAGATTTCGGAAGCGGAACGAAACAAGTCATCATCGAGCCACGTGTCCATCCCATCAAGTGTATCTGCGACATTGACGTGGAATCGGTAGCTCGGATTACCTGATCCTTGGCGCTGCTGCTGCGCTGCCTTGTAGCCCTCAGAATCCACCCCGGAGCCATTTGCTTCGTTGTGAATTGCTGGAATCTTCAAGTTCTTCAGTAGTCCATAGATGCCAGATTTTCTCTCGATATAGTTAAAAGGTGCGATTTGGTAATTGATATTAACCTTCCCAGCCGTGGCAAAAGGCTGACTTAGGGCATAAGGCTCGATGATCGGCATAGTAAAGAAATCCAGCCAAAGGTGATCCGGCACTAGAGCATGTGGAGCCCTTGCGTCTGGACCTAGACCAGTCGAGCTGGTTCCAAAACCCGGATGGGTTGGCCCCGCCGCTGGATTTGGGCAAAACAAGAGGGTCTGCCAGGGGAGCTGACGCTGAACGCCAGTCGGCAGGGAACCCAGAACGGCTGGTGAGGGTACCTGTCTGGTTGGCGAATAGGACACCGTGTAGTCTCCATCCGCTGGTCTTTGCACGATGTTGGAAGGGAAATAGATGTTACGGCTTGATCCCTGGCCTGTATTGAATCCTTCGTCTGGCTTATTGATGTAAGGACCATCATAAAAGCCTCCGATTCCGGTGTCAAAATCTCCCAAGTCACCGTTGCTGTTCTGAACCTCAGTGAGTTGAAGCGGTGCCAATGGAAGATTGTGGTTTTTGTATCGATTACTACCTGACAAGAATTGACCCCTTACTTGCTGGCGCGGGCGCTGAGCTCCCCAGTCCTCTAAAGGGCTGTTGTCAGTGGAATCCTGTATTTTAAACCCGAGTCCCTGCATCTGGGACATGTTGCGATAAGCACGGAAAAAGAATCCGTGCTGATTCCGGTCGTACACGCGATTGCTTTCATAGATCTGGTCGGGCAGCCGAGCCGGGGCGAAATAATCCGCTGGCACTTCCTTCAGAGCTGCCATGAGCCTCAGATCCCCTCCAGTGGGCCCAGCTGGATCAAGAGCCATGGTTCGGGAGATGTCCCCCCGCCGGATCAGGTTCCACGCCGTCATGACCGGACGGGCATCGTCTCTGATGGTCTGCAACGATGGCGGATCTGATCCGTCATTCACATTGCTATCGTCGAAGGCGAGCGCGTGCAGCTGTCTCACCTGAGTGTTTCGTTCGACTGGCACATCCCTATTCTCGTCGCGGTCTTGAGCCTTAAAACGCGCCTGCAGAACAGCGTCCGGATCATTGGATGTGAAGCCACCCAGATCAAATGTAAAGCTTCCCAATTCGTTTTCGAATCCTTCTGTGCCATCTGGCAGTCCGGTGTAATGTTGAATTTTGTATGGATCGCCTCCCACCAGAGCAAGTGCGCCATCATTCTCATTCGGAGCGCCTTCTTCTTGAACGTTTTTGGTCCGAATTAATTGAGGTAAAGGAAAGGTGGCTTCGGGAAACGAAACATTGATTGATTGCAGTAAATCGTCACTGCCATCTCCACTGTAGTCTCGATCCGCGCCTTGACCATCACCGCGGTAAATTCGGATGGTTAAGTCAGCCCCGTTAAAAGTAAAGGTTTCGGGGGGCGGACCGAGATCGTCGGGGTAACTGTAGAGGTCATGACGTCCCAGCACATTGATACAATATCTTCGGGACTCCCTATATTTGCATAGGTCACAAGGGCGCCCGACTGCGTCAGATAAAGCCACCTCACCGGCATGGGAGCATCTTCACTGCCGTCCGGAGAACGGCCACGGTCAAAACCCTGCACTCCCTGCACTTCCGGATCAAGGATTGGGTAAAGCGTATCTCCACCGGATGTAATTGGGGCATTCAGATTAACGAATTCTTCTTCGCTGCCTTCATCATTCCAACCGGCCGGCGTATCGGCGCTGAATTCACTGGTCGCGTCCCAGGAAGGAGAGCTGATACCAATCCGCATATTATCTGCAGAATAGAGTTTGTAGATCGTATCCACATTCCCGCTGGAGTCATAGGTGCGGATCATTCCGGGCTGGGAAGCCCATGCCCGGTTAGCGGCTCCACCGCCACCCGCTCCGGTTGTTCTCGTTGCATCATTGATCTGGCCAATGGCCACATTCAGGGCGGTTTCGGCAAGAAGTCCCGTCTCGACAGAAGAAGCATAATCCGTCGAGGATGAGAGATCCGTGGCGGTGGACGCGAAATACGACACCACCAAAACGGTCATGAGAACGACGAGCGCGAGAGAAATGACCAGCGCGGCTCCTCTGCGCCATGCGGAAGATTTCCTCGCTTTACGGGAAGTGAATAGAGATTGCATTTTATTTTTGCTGGGGGGATTTCCGGGCGGAAACGAGTTTGTTCTGGGCCAGATATTGCTGGCATGGAAAAGAGGAGGTGTTTTGCGGTGCAGAGGAAAACCGCGAACTCCACTTACAAAGCTATACAATAAATTCCTGCTGAAAAAGCAAACGGCATTATGGGCATATCGTTAGGAATAACCTAAGTGATGCGCCGCATTGATGCAGACGCCAAATAATCGGACGCGTCCGATTATTTGGGTGAAAAAGGGGGTCGGGCAAAGACGTGGAAAGAAATTGCCTGATTGAGATCAGGACGAAGCTTGTTTCTCGTTTTTCCAGATGCGCCTTTGAATATCTGCGGCTGGAAAAACTATCAAGGACGCCATAGCTCAACCCTTCCATTGACTGGGTTAACACTCAACGTTGCCCAATTCGTCGGAGCCGGTCCACCGGAGCCGGTGACGATGCTACTGTTGCGTGGGACAATGGTGAAAAAGCTGTCCGTTGCGGGAGTGTCCGTTGTCACATTCCCATTAGGACGAATAATAAAGTAAACTCCCTCCGCGGTGTTGGGAGGCAAATCAGCTCCAGGGACTGTCTGTAAAAGTCCGTTCTCTGCACTGCTGAGAATGGGGGAGAAACCAGGATCGTCCGGGATGACCACACGGTTAGGCAGGGCGTCGATATTGGATTCACTCCCCGAGGCACGATTGATGATCGCCTGTTCTCCCGGCTCCTCCGAAGCGGGGAGGAGCCTCATCGCGGTGGCGAAGTAATAGGGATCAGAGGAATCACGTTTATAGGCGTAAAATGCCACTTCCCGGTTATAGGTGGCGGCGAGTTGCCGGGCTTGGCCCAGGCGCAGCTTCATATTCTGAGCAGCGCCCGTTAATTCGTTGCCCGCCCCAAAATCACGCACACCCACTACGGCCAGCGCCATAATCCCGATCAGGATCGTCATGACGACCAGTAACTCTACAAGGGTGAAGGCGCTGCGATTAATTGCGCCGCTGACAATGCGTGGATTCTTCATGGTTGTTCGGGGTTGGGGAAAATAAAGTCAAACCTCAGGGCGCGACCTTATCATGGAGACTATGGATTGAACCGGTTCGATTCCAGAATGCGAATCTTGTAATAGTCGTCCAAAGAGGCAGTCAGATTCTCAATATCAGGCAAAGCAGCAATAAGCTCGTCATCATTCGGGTTGAGGTATCGCTCAATGAGATAGGAGCCGCGTTGCTCGCCCAGGACATTAAAGGCCGGACCTCCGCTGGAGGTGGTGCGCCCGCTGCTTTTCACCGCCTGCACCCGGTAATGCACGCGGTATACATTGGAGCGCGTGGTCACTCGGGAATAGAGCTGATTGTAGGGAGATTCCCGCAGGTTGTCTCCAGTGAGCGTAAACTGATCCCACCATTCGGGTGTGAGATTGTAAGTGGACGGTTCCTCGATTCCACCTGCAATTATTTCTTGAGGGAGCTTCCATGGATACCCATCCCCAGCAGTTGGCAATTCGGGTACTAAAAAAATCTGACAGATCTCTGAGGCAGACCTGAATAATCCGGAATCAAGACGGTTTCGGATACCTTCCATCGTTTCGTCCACATTTATGTGAAATCGATAGGAGGGATTACGGGAAGTTGCGTTGTTACCTTGCGTCCCAGATTTGTAGAAAAGGTTGCCGGAGCTCGCGTTGTTATGAATCGCAGGCACCTTTAGGTTCTTCATTAGCGCATAGATACCAGTGTGCCGGTCAATCCAATCAAAAGGAGCCAACTGCTGATTCAGATTGATTTTACCCCCTGTAGCAAAGGGTTGACTGATGGCATATGGTTCAATGATCGGCATCATGAAGAAATCAAGCCATAGGTGGTCGGGTAACTCAGTGTAAGGCGGTCGGGCGTTCGCTCCAGCGCCTCCGATGCCAACGCCGAATCCCGGATGGGCGGGTCCAGCTGGGGGGTTTGGACAGAACAACAGTGTCTCCCAGGGTCGCTGACGCTTGACCCCGGTAGGCAACGATCCAAACATCACAGGTGAAGGAACCTGCCGGGTAGGGGAATAGGAAACCCCTACCGTTAAACTCTTTGTCCCCTCAATGTTTGCCGGAAAGTATACGTTACCGAAGAGGCCTCCATTATCATCGTAACCTTCATCTGCCTTGTTGATGTATGGGCCGTCAAGGAACCCGCCAAAGCCGGTATCCCAGTCTCCCGGGGAACCATCCTCCATAGTGGCGGCCACCAACCCAAGAGGGGCCAGAGGCTTAGCTAGATCATCGTAGCGATTCCCTCCAACAAGGTCTCCCCTTACTTCTCTTCGAGGGCGACTCGTGCTCCAGTCCTTTACGAGATTGTCGCCACTCCTCCTTACATGAAAGCCTAGCCCAAACAATTTATCGATGTTTGCTGTGCCTCTCCATTGTATACTGTGTAAAAGCCGATGTTCGGTGTCAGTGCTGGTGTAGTCATTCGGCTCTGCCTCCACGGGAGCAAAATAGTCTGCCGTGACGGACTTTAAACCCGCTAATAACCTTAAGTCTCCTCTCGAAGGTCCGTTTGGATCTACCGCTACAGACCGCACGATATCACCCCGCCGAAGAATTAAGCCTTTTGCTGGCACGATGCTGTCCAGCGTGCTTTTACCTTGTTTAGATCCAAGAAATCCTCTACCAAAATCGAGAGGGTCCACGCCATCATCGTGTCCGTTATTTGTCACATTGAAGACCTCCCTATGCACCTCGACCCAATCAAGCACGCTTCTAGATTTCGACACTCTGCCCTGGAACCTTGATTGCAAGGTGAGCCCTCCCATATCCTTACCAGCTGGACCATAGCGGGCGCTGGTGTATCCCGTATAATGTTCCAGCATATAAGGATCACCTCCCACGAGGGCAGAGTTTCCATCAGAGTCTGCCCTATTCTTAAATTGACTCTCGCGCTGCTGGATGTCTTTGGCGCGAATGATTTGTGGAACCGGCAGTGCGGGAACTGGAGGAAAATTTAAATCAATCTCCTGAATGAGATCCGTATCATCATAAGAGCGGCTGACTCCGTCACCTCGATAAATCCGAATAGTGAGATTGGCGCCATTGAATCGGAAGGTTGGGACGTAAGCATTTTCAATGATCTGACCACGCCCCTTTTCTCCGTTGATCAGATTGACTTCGCCTTTTTCGTCAACGTAGGTCGCCCACGGAACGCCTGGCGGTGGATCATTCGTGCTTGGGTCAGCCAGCACGACCGGCGCTTGACTGGCCCAAGGGTAGGCGTCCTCTCCTTCGTCATCTATTCCTGCTTTTTGAGGCTGGCCGTTACTGGAAACGCCAGGATTGCGACCTTCCAAATCGTGCTTAAGAATGAAAGAGTAAAAACCGGTTTCTGGACCGGGTCCTAGATTGCTTCCATTTTTGACAAGCAGTCGCGCGCTCTCTTTCGCGGGCATGTTGAGCGAGACACTGGGGGCTGAACCGTAAGTCACTGACATATCTTGAAGCCCCTCAATTTCAATGCACTGAGCTGGCGTAACGGTGGGCTGCCCAGGAGCGATCATGTATGGTGATAAAAGCAGAAACGCCCGCATTTCGGTCACTTGAGGATCGCCGATTCCGTCATACTCCAGAAAAAACTCTTCATCAATATCGTTGAACCGTGAAAAAATGCTGCTGATCACCGGATTGGAATCGTTTTTCAGATCAATCAGCTCATCCTCGCTGATCCCTACATCTCTAAAGCTTCTCGCGACTGGCGCATCATCGGGCAGTGGGTTGTTATTTATGTCCTTGTCTGGTGTACCGAAAGTTGGCAGCTTGCCAAAAGTGAAGTATTCCTCGGTCCGATTTCCGATCGAGCGCATGAGGTTGGGATTTACGAGAAGAAGATCCTTTATTTTCTGAGGCGTGTTAATGTCACTTACTTTAATCTCGGGGTCTCCCGGTCTCCAAAGAGTGTCCTCATTTTTGAAGTCCGAAGCCATAAACACGAGGGAAGCTTCTCGAATCGAGTAGGTTCTGCCAAAGCCCTGAACCTCCTCTCCTCCAAGGCTCACGCGGGCCGGGATCACGGAGCCATAGCCCGGCAGGGATCGTTCTGAGCCTGTTGGGCTGCGTGGAGTATAGCTATAGCGGGGCGAAAGAGTTTCTGCGTTGGCTGCGGTATTAATATTGGAGCGGATGTAATCAAAGAACTGTCCAATAATTTGTCGTCTATCCGATTCCCCTTCGGTCGAATATTTTGTAGCGAAGGACGCTCCCATTCCAGGGATCCGTTCTTGGCTCATTCGGTCGAGATAACGGAGCAACTCCTGATTTCGCCCAATCAGTGCATCCGCTGTCGGATCTTGCGATGATCCCAGATTTGCGGGGTCAAGCGGACGATTGGACTCTTTTGTGTCTTCGTCTGAGACATCTATCGAGTAGGCCACCGAAGCTCTCTGGAAGAAATAAGGGGTAGATCCATTATCAAGGCTGGTGGCAAAAGCGGTCAGATCATCCTGCTCGTTACGGACATCGGTGTCTTGTTGAAGTGGCCAGATGCCAATTCTTGGGGTGTTGAATAAAGTCGTTTCTGGAGCATTACTGGACGCTGTCATAAAAAAGCTTCGCTCGGCCAGATAATCATCCGTAAAACGGTTGTGAGGCGCCCGTGTGTGATCCCGTTCCTTATAACCATTGTCTTGCTTGAGAATCGAAGACGGGAAGATTAACTCGTCGACAGACGTATACATCCGGTCAGAATCGACCAGGATATCAATGTGAGCGGTATTGCCACCAATCGGAACGGCCCGAATAGTTCCTGCCCTTGAGCCCCCTTCTGCTATACGAGGAGAAAGGCTATAGTAAGGGACGAGTTGGCTGTCATAAACGAAGCTGTCATCGTAGTAGATATTTGATGGTAGAAGGTCTCCCAATACGCTGCTCAGGGAGGTGAAGGCGGGATGACCAGCCAGGCGCTGGAATTCATTTCCAGCCGGAATGGATGTGGAGTATCCCCAAGGTTCAACGCTATCCCGTTTGCCTCCTCCGCCAAAGGCTCCTTGTTCTTCCTCGTTTTGAATGCGCGGAATATCCCAGTAATTTCCTTCGCTGGACGTATTGATGTTAACCTTGGCAGACTCATCATCTGCCCAGAAAGCAATCCTCCCCACTATAGTGCTCGGGTCGCTGATGCCTGCATAGGTTTGCAAATCTCCCGCATCTGTGAGATAAAGCCACCGCACCGGCATGGGAGCCTTGTCGCTTCCATCTGGAGAAAGCCCTGGATCGAAGCCTTGAACACCTTCGACATCTGGCGAGTCCGGATTGTCCGGCGACAGATCAGGATTGAGAATGGGATAAAGCGTATCTCCACCGGATGTAATCGGAGCGTTTAGATTGACAAATTCTTCTTCACTGCCTTCGTCATTCCAAGTACTAGGGGTATCTGCGGTGAACTCAGTAAGTGCGTTCCAAGAGGCGGAACCCACCTCAATCCGCATATTATCTGCGGAATAGAGTTTATAAATCGTATCCACATTGCCGCTGGAGTCATAGGTGCGTATCATGCCGGGCTGAGACGCCCATGCCCGATTTGCCGCTCCGCCACCGCCCGCCGCGGCTGTCTTGGTCGCATCATTGATCTGGCCGATGGCCACGTTCAGGGCGGTTTCCGCCATGAGCCCGGTCTCAACCGATGAGGCGTAGTCTGTCGTTGATGATAAATCAGTTGTCGTGGAGGCGAAATAGGATACCACGAGAACGGTCATGAGAACCACCAGAGCCAGGGAGATGACAAGTGCCGCGCCTCGACGACGGTTTTTCGATTCTGTGGCTGGCCCGGGGGCAGAGGTATTTTTGTGATGTGTCTTCATTTTTCAGGGGGAGTAAGATGAGGATTTGAAAGAACGGAAAACGATAGAAACGTAAAGTCAGGGAGGTAGCTTTAAAAACCTTCCACGTCCCAGAAGGCTGACCGGATGACCACGTCTGTCCGGAAGATGCGGAACTCGATGTTGTTGTCGACCAATTGATTTTCGAAAGCATCAATGTCTTCGTTAAGATTGGCGGCGTCCTCAAAAAGATCTGTGGTATCGATAAATGCACCCGGCCCCACATACGGCGATGATCCAAAACGAGCTTCCAGCTGGATCGCATCTTCTTCGCTGATCGCAAAAATCACCACCTCTACAATCGGCGGTAATTGATCCCGGCGAATGCGGACAAGATCATTTAGTTCCAGCTTAAAATAGTCTTCAAGTTCCAGCGAAAGATATTCCTTTGAGTCGTAAACATAATCTGGCGCGAGGAAACTGCCCCGGTCAGCTTGAGAGACGTTTTTCTCTTTTTCAAACTCCGGAGAAACTTTCGGACGAAGCACCATCATGATGATGTTTTCTGCCAATAAATGACGCCGCGCTTCCCAGCGGGGTATCCCATCAACCGAGCCGTCTGCGATGTCCTGGGCCCAACCGATGTCATTTTCATCATAGGATGGGCTGTCGTTACGGAAATCCAGAATAGGTCCGCGGCTGCCAGCCGGAATTGGATCTCCCGGATCATCCCCGGCCCCTAATTCTCTAATCAGGTCCGCATAAACGGTGTTTTCCTCAGCTGGCACCAAGACCTGGTACAGCCGATACCGATATCTTGTCGGTGTCGAGATTCCCAGGCTGGAAAAGATGCTCGGCACCCGAGAGACGTCAGCATTATGCTCAATATAGAAGCCAACAATGTTCACCAGATTTTCCAGCTTGCCAAAGGTCGATTCATTATCGGGATCGACATAACCAAGGGGCGCCTGGAAGAATGTCAGGTGACCGACGGCGTTGGCTTGCACGCCGCTGGGGAGAATTCCCTCAATGCTGGCAGGACGCGAAATGAAATGAAGCTCGGACTGCTTGTCGTAACGTTGCAGGTTTCCATCACTATCCCGTTCATAGTCCCAATATGTATTGAGGATGGCCTGACTCAGGCTCGACTCAATGGCCTGAAAAGCGGAGCGGGCATTGGCAAAGGCGTCCGTGCGCTCAGTTTGTGCTTTCCATATATTGGACATGCGCTGGATCACCACCACGGTCAGCGACAGCATAACTATCAAAACGGTCATGGCTGTCAGGACCTCAAGCAGGGTGAAACCGCGCCGGGGCGAGTCTTTTCGGGGCATTCCAAAAATTTGCTGATCAATTTTCATCGTATTCTGGGGAAAGTTGCTGCGACTGGGTTTGATTAAATCCCAAGATCGGCCAGCCAATAAGCTCTCGTCACTTGACCGGCTTCGGCGCCTCGTTTCGTCGTAATGGTGATCGTGAGCACTCGATTGCTATCCGCATCGCCCACCTGACCCGAGGCGGGCAGGGTGGCGCTGTTATCAATCCGATAATCGACCTGATAAAACCAGTCGTCACCAGAGCCGACTTCGATGAGTTCCCGATCGTAATAGGCGCTCTCTTCTGTGCCCTCGGTGAGTGCGCTAAGCGATGTTTGCTGGGTGATCCCAACCGCCGCACGGGAGAGCTCGGCGCTGGCCATCCGCTCCTGGGAATCCCGGGTAGCCTGGAGTCCGAGAGGGATCAGTCCGAGCAGGGTGATGGCGGCGAATGAGATGATACCAAGAGCAACAGTGATCTCGATGAGAGAGAAACCAAGGCATCGGTCTATACGGAGACCCGTGGGCCAAATGGCCATCTGCGGGGGAAATGAACTTTTCATGATGGGGGAAACAGGGGTTTCTGTAGATACTTTGTATATACGTTCTGAGGGAGTGCAAGGAAAGTTTCTTCCTTTTACGGTCAATTTGGCCGCAAACGCACCGGGCGAACCCTGACCGATGGGCCTGTTGAGCCCTTACCGGAACTCAATGCCCGCCGCCTGCTTGGCGAAGAGATGGAGCTCATCGGCGTTTGTGATCGGTTGCCCGGCGAAGGTCAGGTTCTCGATGAGCACGTTGTGCACCTGATGATGCTCATTGTGCCCGCCGATGAGTGACACGCTGTTGTAGCGGTTGTCGCAGGCCGTAATGTTGCGCAGGGTGATGTCGCGGATGTGCCCGCGTTGATCGTCCTTGGTGTAGATGGAAGAGAAAATCCGGAAGTCGATGAACTTGCTGTAGAAGTGCTCCACGCGGATGTTCTGATAGAGCACATCGCTCACGGTCGCGCGGTCGCCATTGTGGATCGTGAAAACACCGCCCTCTCCATGGGCGGCAATGATATCGATGTCCTCGAACACGATATCGTGGATTCGTTCCGCGCAGAGCTCGAAGCCGATCTCCAATGCATTACCGGCGTGGGCGTTGAGCAGGGTGCAGCGCCGGGCCCGCACATTCTCCACATCGCCCTGCCAGGCTCGCAGGCGGCCCTTTTCCGGCACGGGCACGCCGGTGGACTTGATCACAATGCAGTCGTCGTTGTTGCGCAGGAAACAATCCTCAATAAGCACGTTTTTGGTGCCGCAGACATCGATGCCATCGCTGCTCACCACCTCACCGACCTGCTTGAGATTGCGGATGGTAACTTCCTCACAGCACCCCAGCGATACCATCCAGGTACTGGGACGCATCATCCCGATTCCATCGATGAGGATCCCGCGGCTGGTCTCCAGCATGATGCTGTGAACCTGATTGATCCCCCTTTTATAGGGTGAATTATCCAGAATGCCGTGACCGCGAATGGCGATGTCCTGGGCATCCACGGAGTGAATGGCGCCTTTGAGAACCGCACCGCCCTCCATGTAGATGGTCTCCCCGGAGTTGAGCTCAAGCCGACCAATCTCGTAGACGTCTCCGGCGCGGAAATAGTGGACGCGTGGATCCGCCGGGTCCGGCGCATTTTGCTCCGGTTGACTGGCCCAGATGAAGAGAGGCTTCCGGTGGTGGTCGCCGAATTCTACGCTCAGGCACACCGGCTCACTCGTCCGGAAGCAAACCTTCTGCGTGCTTTCCCTTTGCGGGGTGATGCCCTTGCTCATCGGCCGGATGGCCACGGGCGTATCTTCCGGCAGCGGCTCCAGACAGGTAACCTCAAACTCGGCCGGTCCGCTGTGCGCTAAGGTGATGAAGTCCGCTTCTCCGGTCTGGTAAACATAGGCCAACTGGCCGTTGACGCGTACTTCATAGAGGTCTGAGGTGGGAATGCCGGGGGGCACGGGATAAAGGGTCAGGTCATTCATAAAGGTGAAGGTTAGGCAACGGATCGACCGGTCGCAAAGCGTGAAATGAACTTGATGTGGTCTTTCCTCATCCCTATCCCAGAGCCATGAATGTTGTCTCAGTTCCCCGTCTTTGGCTGGCTGCACTTGGTGCTGTCATTTCCATCTCAGCAACTCACGCTGAACCCATCAAGATCGTGCCGATCGGTGATTCCATCACGCAGGGCAGGAAAGGGGATGACGGTAAATTCAAGCGGACCTATGGCTGGCGCTATCCCTTCTGGAAGAAATTGATCGATGCCGGCATCAAGTTCGATCTGGTGGGTTCGATTGATACCGGGTTCGACCGTCAGAAATTTGGAGGTGATCCGGAGTATGCGGATTACCAAGGCCAGGCTTTTGACAAAGACCACGAAGGCCACTGGGGCTGGGCGGCCAACGGGATCGCCGATAAACTGCCAGGCTGGCTGGAGGGCTACACCCCGGACATTGCCCTGATTATGCTCGGGACAAATGATTCCGGACAGGACAGGAGAGCCGGACTGGACACCGTGGAAGAAACAAAAAAAGATATGCGTCGAATTATCGAGATTCTACGAGCAGATAATCCCAACGTCGGCATTATCATTGGTGAGCCCTTTCAGGAATGGGATCCCTTTCCGGCCATGGCCGAAGCTTATCGCGAGCTCGCTCAGGAAATGACAACGGCTGAATCACCCGTTGCCACCGTCGCGACCAATGAAGGCTGGATCAGTAATCCGGATCTGGAAGGCACTTCCACCGTTGATTGGGTGCACCCTAATCAACGCGGCGATGAAATCATTGCGGCCGCCTTTTTTGAAGGCCTCAAAGAAATGCTTGCCGGTCTCGGCCAGGAAATCATCGCAACGCCCTGAAGCGCATGTTTACTCCAGACTTCAAGAAATTATTTCTCGGGTTTAAGGATCCGGACTCCGGCGTGGTCACGCACATTCTGAGCAAGCGCGTGGCCCCGGTGCAGCAGGGCTTTTATTTTGTGAACAGCTCCTTTAGCCCGGATGCGAAACATCTCTGGTTCTACTGCGCCTCGCCCCCGGCCGCTCAGCATTACCTCGGCGTGGTGAATTTTGAAGAACAGGAAGTCACCGCCTTTCCGGGAACCGCTTTCAGTGAGGTTTCGCCTATGGTGGAGGATAGTCCGGACGCAGAGCCGGGTGTTTATTGGTGCACAGAAAATGCCATCTGGAAACGCGGGGTGGAAGAATGGGATGAAATCGTTCTTGTAAATAAATTACCGGAAGAGATCACCCGCATGAATCAATTCAGCACCGAGCCTGCCCGGCCTATTCATCGCATGGCCACTCATCTTACCCGAAGTGCGGACGGCAAGAATTTTTTCATCGATGCCCGCATCGGGAACGATTTCTTCCTCGGAGCCCTGCCTGCCGATGGCGGTGACTGCGAAATCTGGTCCCGCCCGCAGCGCCACTTTAATCACGGCCAGTTTTCTCCAACCGATCCCGATCTTGCTCTGGTCGCCGAAGATTATTATTACGACCAGAATACCGGTGAACAATTTGCCTACACGGACCGGCTCTGGACCATCCGCCGCGGAGACAGCGAACCGAAACCAGTTTTACCTGAGCCAAAGATCGTCACTCATGAATGGTGGGACCGTGAGGGCAAACACATCTGGTTTGTCAGTCAACAGAATGAAGACCCTCCTAACGCGGTCTGGCGGGTAGATATTGAAACCGCGGAACTGCAGGAAATGTGGCCGGTTTGGCACTGGCACGCCCATGACTGGAATGGCGGACAATATATCGTGGGTGACCGTCGTGGCGAAAAGTTCTATCGCGGCTGTCCCAGCAGCGTTCATTTCTATAATCGTGAAACTCAGAAAGAAATCACTATTATTTCCAACAATCCGGAATACCTCACGCCCGGCCAACAATATCATATTGATCCGCACCCACGTTTTTCACCCTGCGGCAGATATATTGTCCACACCACCACCGTGCTCGGACAGGTGGATCTGGCCGTCACCGAAGTTGCGCCCCTCATTGAGATGACCAGCTGAAGAGGGAGTCCGTTTTGTCTTTCTTCTGATGGAAACGATTCCTTCATGGCCGAGGGATGGTTGCTTCCTCATTTACACTTTGAGGGGTCTGGCCTGAGCCGCAGGGATTCTTTTCACTTGTATTAGAAGGAAAAGCTGACATAGATCGTCGAACTTGTGATATTCGTTCGAAAAATCTGGGGCGCCATCACCGCCCTGCAAAGTGACGTTGACACCCTTGAGACCTTGGCGGCTGTTCAGCAGAGCCGGGATAACGCCCTTTTCGAACTGCTTGGTGCGCCTCCTGGGTCATCATGGAGGTAGACAGTCAGGGCTTCACCGGTACGTATAACTCCCTGGCTTTTTCGCCCAGTGGTTTTCCTGCCATTGCTTACTGGCAAGCCTCTAATCAAGACCTTAAGTTCGCGGAATTTGATGGCACGATGTGGAATATCAGTACGGTCGACTTCGACGGCTTCACGGGGCTGGACCCGTCTCTGGCCTACACGCCAGATGGAAAACCCGCGATCAGTTACTGGGACGAGACTGCAAAGGACCTTAATTACCCGTTTTTAACGGGTCCACCTGGGACATCGAACCGGTCGATACAGACGGTTTTACTGGGGAGTATACCTCTCTGGTCTTTACTCCCAGCGGGCAGCCCGCGATCAGTTACTTTGACGCCAGCGCGGGGACGTTGAATTATGCGGAATTTGATGGAGTGGATACCTGGCAGATCACCGGGGTCGATACGATAGGTAGTTTAAGAAACACCTCTCTGGCCATTGCCCCGGATGGGTTTCCTGCGATTAGCTATTACGACGACGGGACGGAAACCGTGAAATATGCCAAATTTAACGGCTCCATTTGGGTCTTGAACACCGTAGGGTCTGCGCTTTTTGTCCCCGTCACGACGCTCGTTTTTACCCCGGCCGGTCAGCCCGCCATTACTTACGAAGCTTTGGACGGGTCATCTTCCACTGGCCTGGTTTATGCCGTCTTCAATGGGAGTACTTGGGATATCACGCCGGTTGATCCAACGCCAACCACTGGCCAATTCAGTTCCCCTGGTCTTTAATTCGCTGGGACAACCCCGGATCGCTTATCAAGGCATACGTGATGGGGTCCCGAACGGTCCCCTGAAATATGCGGTCTTCGATGGTTCTGACTGGGATCTCTATACCATTGACGCCTCTCGTCCGGTTGAATGGATTTCCGCGGCTCTTTCTCCTGTCGGCCAGTTGGTTGTCGCCTATCAGGATGACCTTGAGGGAGACCTCATCATTGCCAGCCAAGGTGAGCTGGTTACTCCGTAATGGGAAGATTATTTAGTCTCTTCGTCTGACTCGTTGATTTTGCGGGTTACCGGCATTTTTTTCGCCAGTCGTCGCTCCAGTTGCGCGGCATGCAGATCAGCGGGCACAAGCTTGCCTGGAGAAATCGGTTCGATCCATTTTCCGTCCGGCTTCGTGATGGCGGGTGAATTAATTCTTGCGCCCACGATATTGATGGAATCCGGGGCAAAACCTTTCGGTGGCAGGGGAATTTGGTTTTTGGAATGAAGTGCCCAGAAGGTCCCGCGCGCCCCGCAGTGCCGTCCGATATTTCGTCCTCCACCGCTTTTCCAGACTTCTTCACCTGGGCCTACGTCCAGATTGCAGAAAAGATTTTCGAAATTAACACCTTTATGATGATCGAGCCGGAGCTGAACGCCTTTGCCATTTTTGAAGACATTTCCGTGATTGAAATAACTGGTGCCGATGTCATGAAAGAAAGGCGTCTGGATATCGAAATTCATGAAGAGACAATCCACGCCGGAACGCAGGCCATGGTGACCGGTTTCCGCCGTTTCACTCTCTCGCTCTGAACGGATGACCACGCCATCTATCGTACAGAGGTAACTGTAGATAAACATACCGCTATCACAGTTCTCGATCCGGATATTGCGCACCCAGCAATCCGCCACCCCATTCATGCCAATCGCATTTCGGCCCCGCTCGGTAAAATGGCCTTCATAGGGTTTATTTGGGAAATGCACCGTCAGGTGCTCAATTCCCACCTCGCTTACGCTCGGATTAAAGGTCGTCAGTTCCGCCGGCCATTCATTGCGCAGATCAAAGGGAAGGGTGCGTTCCAGGGTCACTAGTTTTCCTTCGATTGCCTCCACTAGGCTGATCAGACGAATCCGGGTCTTCTGTTTGAACTCGCTCATGTCGCCTGGATCGTCACTGTAGAGATGCTGCGCGAACGTGCCTTCCTCGTTGTCCGTTACCTGAACGACGATTCGTTCGCCCGCCGTGATTTCCGGCTCCTGACTTAAGATGAGTTTCCTGTCCCCCCGTAAAGCTTCGGATGTAATATCGGCCAATTTTTTCTGCCGAAAACTGCCATCCAGGGAGATGAAGCCACCGTACCAGGAATACCTGGACGTGGGGCGACCCCCGGTGGTTGCGCTTATCTGTGGCTCGATATCCTCAAGTTCGGTCACAAAAACCAGAACCGTTTTATCTGGGCCTTCCCCGCGCAGCACGAGATTTGGCTTCTTGATTCGCAGAATGTCGCTCAGGATATAACGCCCTTCCGGAATCAGGATGGCGCCGGAGTCAGTATAGGCAATGGCGTCCAGAAAGGCGTCCGTGTCATCAGTCTCTCCGTCTCCCTTAGCGCCATATTCTTTAACATTCGCCGTCACCTTTGGCTCGGGCAGCGGCTCCTCTCCAAACCGGTAACCGGCAAAGGAAAAATCCGGCAGGCGGCTCTGCGGTGTCCATTTTTCACCGTTTTCTCCCCATAACTCCGAGTATGTCTGTGCTGTCGTTAACCCTGTTGCGATCAGGCTGGCCAGAAGTGCCGACGCGCTGGTGTTAAAGAGTCTAATTATTGTCATTGTGTTAATAGGGGGGACAAAAGGCTCTGCCTGTCTTCTACGGCCGCGGGGTGTGAATTAAACTGAGGTCTATAGTAATGCGCAAATCCATCCCTTCCCTTGCGCATTACTATAGTTTTAGTTACTCGAGAAAGGCTACCGGCAGATTCCGGTCAGGTGCCACTGATTATTTGCGCAAAGTTCAATGCGCAAAAGCTCTCTGACCGGGGAGTTTTCCGTTGATGCAGGATTAATTTTTCCTTCGACCTCCACTTCCACTTCCCACACACAGCTCGACCACGACCGGGAATGTTCCCACCAGTGGCCGCTGATGAGATAGGGGCCGCGCGCCGCAATGACTTCGCCCGTGACCGGCCCATCCATAATGCGCTGGGGCCGCATGACTGGCTCCTGCGGTTGCAGGGTGGCCGCGTTACTCATGCGGGGCGGGGGTGCCCCGCCGGGCGGATGCCATTTCCGGTCGCGCTTCCGTTTCTCTTCCTCGGGAACTTTAATTGGGTCAATTTTCCCTCCCGTGCCGCTTTCCAATGGTAAGGTGAGTTCCAGTTGCTCACCGCTTTGGGCGCGGAAAAATGTCTCGCGCTCCCGTTTGACCGCCAGCTTCGCTTCATCCGCTTCACTGAGTGGTTCAGCCGCGACCTGAAGGGGCACCGGTGGGCGGAATCGGCGCCACGGCACTCCCAAGCGGACCGGTTCCGGCTCAAGGGGGTCGGCCCGGCGCTGACCGGGATTGGGTTTGGGCTGGGGAGGGCGCAGTTGCTCCAGCGGCAGGCCATCTTCGTGAAAGCCATGCATCCGCCACCCATCGGGCTGGTGACCGGGCAGAATCTCCGGGGTCCCTGCACGCTCTGATCCCACCAGTCCCTCCAGCCGAGCCAGCGTCTCACTGAACCGGTGGGGATCACGCAGGCTGCTCTCAAAGAGATCCAGCTGGCGCCGGGGCGGGGCGCTGGGCAGCGCCTCCAGTTGCAGACCAATGATCGCGGCCTCCGCCTGCACGGTTTCCAGGTGACTGTGCAGGATGCGGAAGAGCTGGTCGATATCCCGGCTCGGTTCCGGCACGCGCAGAGAGCGCTCATAACGGCGGTGATCCGCGAAACTCAACGTCAGCCGCAGCTCCGCGCAGACCAGATACACCGTGCGCAGGCGATTCATGAGCTGCCCCAGGAAACGCCGCAGGATGAATAGGAGCGGCTCCAGCGTTTCCACCTCATACTCCAGCTCCATACTCTCCACAAAGTCGCGCGGCGGCTGCACCAGGCGCAGAGGGCGCTCTCGGCGGCCTGCGGCCTGATCCCATAACTCCAGCGCTTCTTCGCCCAGACGCTCGCGCACAGCGTCCCGCGGCAGACGGGTGAAATCGCCCAGAGTGCGCAGGCCCCACAGCTTCAGGATCTCCCGAAGCTCCGCGCTGGGATGCAGGGTTTCCACCAGGGGCAGGGTGGCGAGGAATTCGCGGGCCTCTTCCGCATGGCGAAGGATGCGCCACTGACCAGGCTCGACCGTCTGGGCGGCCAGCAGTGCCAGATCCGGATTGGGCGCCAGGCCTACGCTGCCTTCCAGATTGGCCGCTTGAAGGCCAGCCAACGCTTCCTGCCCGAGCGCCTCGAATCGCCCTGTCACTACGGATTCCGTCCCGCTCAGGTCCACCGTGCACACCCCCGGCGCGGTATCCTCCAGCCACGCGCTGAAGCTGGCCCCGAGCGACAGCAATGCGCTGCGGGCCGCATTCTCTTCATCAGCCGAGCGGTTCATCAGCCGCAGCCCCGGAAAACGCGCCTGGCCCTGGCTGGCCGTCATGCCTGCCTCCACCCCATGGGCCGCCGCCGCTGGGTTCAGCTCCAGAATGCGCGCCTTTCCGCGATCCTTTCCACTCCGGCGGGCCAGGCCAGCTCCTACGGCATCGGCTTCCAGCAGCACGGCGGGTTGCGCTGCTTCTTCCAGCCGGTGCCGCAGCAGGGCCTGCAGGCCAAAGTTCGGGATGTAAAGAGCGGCATACATAGCGGCTAGCCGGTGCGGCGGTTTTCCTCCTCCTCATCCCGAGCCTGCTCCCCAGCCGGTGTGAAGAACTCTGCCTGACGCCGACGCACGGTGACCTTCAACCCGCTCAGCAGGTCACTTTCTCGCTCGGCCAGATCGGGCAGACGCAATCCGCCGGTCAGCTCCAGCCGGAGCTGGGCGCTGCTCACCAGAGGTTCCGGGCTGAGCACCAGAAAGACCGCGCCGCTTTCTTCCGCGAGCAGCCGCAGCCGGTACCAGGAACTGCCGGGCACCCGCAGGAGCTGCCGCTGCTGGGGAGGATCCAGCGCCATCATGACCAGATCCAGCAACACCACGCGGATGTTGCCATCGCGCAGGATCAGATCGGCCGCCTTCAGCGCTTCCGCCGCCGTCTGCGCGCGCACCCAGAGCAGAAAACGGCACGCCGCCTGCCCCGCCGCGCGAGGGTCAAAGCCGTCCCCGCCATCGATCAGCGCCACATGCTGGCGTTCCTCGGCCAGCGTGCGCAGGAGGGTGGCCACCACCAGGCTGCTGCCTCCCGCGCCGCCGCCCGCGATTAGCTCTGTCGTGCGCCCACGGATCAGAGCCGTCTCCGCCCGGTCATCCAGGCACGGCACCCCCGTCCGCAGACGCTCCCGGTCATCCAGCCGGGCGGCCTGGTGCGCCCCGGGAAAACGCTCCGTCAACAGGCTGCGCAGCTCCACCACTTTCGACTGCGCCGACCCCGCTCCCCGCGCCAGGGTTGAGACCAGCTCCTGGCGCGCCTGGGCGGCTAGGGCTTCGGATTCGGGTTCAGGTTCGCTTTGCGTGGACATGAACATGAGGCGGTGGTGAAGGAAAGGGCCCGGCGGACCATCAGCGGGACAAGGCGGTGCACGGCACAGGGAGAAGGCAGAACCAGAGCAAAGGCGGTCAGATTGAGGCATAGAAGGGAACGCCCCGCGCCCGGCCGGGGAAGCGCAGGCGGATCGGAAAGCGCACAAGAAACTGTTTGTTTGAACAGTACTCAGAGCTTACTGTCTCCTGATGGACCGGCAAGCTGATTCTGAATTGCGCCATGATTTCCTCCCCGCCTTTGCGAAGAAAAACTATCAAGAGCTATCGTCGGAAATAGAAAAACTCCGGCGGTTTTGTAAAGCTCAGGAGGTTGAGCTTGGCCCTTGGTTCACCTGACTCTTAACCAAAAACTTAAAAAAACAAATTGGTCTGACATCGAGGTGATAAGAGCAGAAGAAAATTTCGAGCAGTTCAAAGTTGAAATTCCTGGATCCTGACGACAAAAAAATACTTACCCCTTCCCAAACATCGCCTTGCCCGGCCCCCGTCGCGGGTCAGGTTTGAGTTCCTGATAAACTGTGGTGAGAAAAACGGGCTGATCCGTGTAGGGCCGATATTTGGTGACTTCGAGGCGATTTAAAACGCGAAAGCCGTAGCGCCTGAACATGGCGGTGGTGCGGCGGTTTTCGAAAGTGACAATCTGGGCATGCACCCGCGGCTGGCCGTTGGCCAGGCAATGATCGAAAAAGGCGCGAAATATTTCACGCGAGATCAGTATGGTGCGCGCTTCCGGGAGGATATTGATATGAAAATGCGACGTCTTCGGAGGAGCGGGCGGCGTTTCCTTGCGGCCGCTGGTCAGGGCCCAGCGAATATATTTCCAGGTTGCGCGATTATAATGGGGACAGCGCCACATGAATTTGCCGAGCATGATCGCGTAGCGGCGCAGACGTTTCCGGGTCAACCGATGATATTCCGGGCGGCAGGCACCCAGGAGATACCCCTTAATCTTACCACCCTTGGTCAGGACGAAGGCGCTCTCCGGTTCCTCATCGGTATAATAGCTCGTCATGATATCCGCAAAAAGATCGCGATCCTGGAAAATGGGATCGAGCTTTTCCCCAAGAAACGCGGTGTCACAGCAAAGATCGCGCACCGCCTGCCGGTCGCTGGGTTCATACCGGCGCACCAGCAGATCACCCTCCTGCGCGATGAATTCTTCAGCCATGCGTCTTCTCCACAAACGCGATCCCTCGTTCTTTGCGATGCGCGATGGTTTCTTCGTATAATTCGAAGATTACCCGGAATCGTTCGTCCCAACTGTATTTTTCATGAACCGTTTCGGCTGCCTTTGCACCGAGCGCGGGTAAATCCTGCTGACAAAGCTCGGTGATCGCCTGAGCGAGTGCCGCAGGTGAATTTTCGTCAGCCCAATATTCAGATGCGCCAAAAATAATCCGGTCCATGTAACTGCCACGAATCCCGATTACCGGGGTGCCACAGGCCTGGGCTTCCAGCGAGACCAGTCCGAAGGTTTCCTGCAGGCCGGGATGAACAAAGAGATCCGCCGCATTATAGATTTCCGCCAGTCCCGCCGAGTCCATCCGCTCGGTGATCCAGGTGACCGTACGGGTATCTTTTCGCAATCGCCTCAAGGCCTCTCGCTCATCACCATCACCCACCATGAGCAGATGATAGTGGCCCGGGCTTTCTTTGCATAATAATCGAAAGGCTTTATACAGGGTGTTCAGGTTTTTTTCCACCGCCAGGCGCCCGACATAAACCAGGACGGTTTTATCCGCAGGCAATTCCAGCTCCTCGCGCTTCGCCCGGATATCCATGTCATCCATCGGCCGGAATATCTCCGTATTCACCCCCAGTTCCGTCAGGGCCGTATTGGTCACTCCCCAGGATTTCAAGACATCGCCCAGCGCCGGAGAAGCCACCATCGTCGCGTCGAATTGATTGTAAAGACGGCGCGTGTAGTTCTCCGCCAGATTATGGAAAACCCTCGCCCCCAGTGGCCCGGCGAATTTGTGCACCGTGCGCATATAGGCCTCCGCAAAATGTGAATGATAGAACCCGACAACCGGTGAATTCAGCATACGCCCCAGATCGATCGCCGCCCACGCGGTCTGGTAGGGATCGCCGCACTCAATCACGCTGGGAGATTCTTCCCGGATAACTTCGCGCAGCGCATCAATTTTCAGCAGAACCCGGTATCGGGAGCGTTTGCTCAGCAGCGGGCTCTTGATCCGGTAAACCGGTCCGGGCGGTGTATCGATGCATTCCGTTTTCTCGCCCGGCACAATGAGAACATGGCGGTCCCCCGGCCGGGCACGCTCCATGTAGTCCCTCTTCTCGTGCAGGTAGCGCTTAATCCCGCCACCCACCGGGGCGTAGAACTGAGTGAGGTCACAGACAATCATGCCGGCAATAACGGTGCGGGGCTACTTGACCCCGGGCTGGCTGCGACCTTCTATGGCCAGCCTATTCCTGCTCGGCAAGATATCTTTCCGCGTCCAGTGCAGCGGCACATCCCGTTCCCGCCGCAGTGATCGCCTGCCGGTAATGTTTGTCCGCCACATCGCCCGCCGCAAAGACGCCCGGCATACTGGTGCGCGTCTGCCCGTGCAGGATCAGGTAACCTTCCTCATCCATCTCCAGTTTGCCCTTAAAGGCCGCTGTATTCGGGTCGTGGCCAATCGCGATAAACACACACTCCACCGCCAGCTCGCTCGTTTCGCCCGTCTGATTGTTCTTGAGCTTCACCCCGCGCGTTTCGCCTTTCTCATTGGTCAGATACTCGATGACTTCGCTGTTCCAGATCGGCTCGATTTTCTCGTTGCCCAGCGCCCGGTCAGCCAGAATTGGCTGCGCACGCAGTTTGTCCCGGCGATGAATCAGATACACTTTGGACGCGAAACGCGTGAGAAAGGTCGCTTCTTCCGCCGCAGAATCACCGCCACCCACCACGCAGACGGGAACGTCACGGTAAAAGGCGCCATCACAGGTCGCACAGGAGGTCAGGCCTTTACCCACCAGTTCTTTCTCCCCTGGCAGATTCAGGTAGCGCGCGGAGGCGCCGCTCGCCACGATGACTGATTTCGCCTCGTAACTTTTCTCGGCGCTGCCGCACTCCAGGCGGAAATGCCCGTTCACCTGATCGAACCCGGTCACGTGCTCATACTTAAAGCGCGCGCCAAATCGCTCCGCCTGCTGATGCATCAATTCAATCAGGTCCGGCCCCATAATGCCTTTCGGGAAACCCGGAAAGTTCTCCACATCCGTGGTCGTGGTGAGTTGTCCTCCCGGCTGTTTACCCTCCAGGACCAGCGGGCTCAAGTTGGCGCGAGCGGCGTAAATGGCCGCCGTGAGTCCGGCGCAGCCGGTTCCTACGATGATTACTTCTTCCATCTATCGAGCTTGCTTCGCTTTTTCGTTCGTGTGTCCCGGGATCAGGCGCAGAGGAAACCATGGCGCGGGCGACCCGGCCTTGCAACCGTTCAGGGAAGTAAAACTGGATCTGCGATCCATCCTTCAGTTCGCACTGCCCGCTCCTCCGGGTGCCAGCGCTCCCCCGCCTTCAACCGCTGCCAGACCCAGCCTGCCTGGACGAGCGCCAGAATCGCATCAAGCGCATCTCCTTTCTTGTCGGCCAGGATCTCCTGCTCGACCTCGCCCGCAACGGCCGGATCGATCTCAACCGCAAATCCGTAGCGGGGTTCCAGCCAGGACGTTCCCGTCACCGTCAGGCGGGCAAAAATCTGCTCCCGAATCTCACGCTGCACGCTCTGTCGCATGGCAGCGCTGCTTCCCTTATAGGAACCAGCGGCTAAACATGCGGCAACCAGCCGCGGGTAAGCTTCTACAAAGATCGCGCTTTTCTGTGGCTCATCCGGCGTCAGGTCAAAGGACAGAGCAACGGCTTCAAAAGGCACACTGAGAATTGCCTCGCATCCCCGCTGAAACATCCGGCCGGTAAACGGCTGAGCGCGAAAGGCGATTGGGCTGCCTGCACCTGCCATCATGTCGGTGCGACGAAGGCGTTCCCCGGTGAAATCCTTTTCCACCATGGACAGATCACTTCTCAGCCATTCCTCTGCCCGGCGGCGCCAACTTTGCTCCCATGATACATTTCCTCCGAGGATCTCCTGAAATTCAAGGGGCAGTCCCAGAGGAAAATCTACCGCAGCCAAAAGCGGCGGACTTTGCCCGGCCAGATACGCTGAAAAATCGACCGAAGCACAATGCTCCAGCAGCTTCACCTCTAAGGTGCCATCCCGAAAAAGGCCGTGCGCGATATACACGCGGCCGTTCGCACTGGAACTGTAGTCAATCCCAAGAAGCTGGATTTCCTTACCGTCGATCACGCCGTCTTCTCATCAGGATTTCTCGCAAACCAAATCGTGCTCACGATCTCGAATTGACCCTCACCGAATTCTTCTTTGACTGCCCGTTGAACACCCGGGAAATCATCACGGAAATCGTGGCCGCAGATCACCGCCGCCCCTGTTTTCTTCGCACCGGTAATGTCTATTTTTGCCGACTCATAAGAATGATCCGCATCGATAAATACCAATGCCGGGGCTGGTCCGTCATAGTTACTGAAAAAGGTTCCGGAGTCACCATCAAAGATTGTCGTATTTGCCTGCGCCATCGCAAGACTGAGAACTCGCCGGGTAAACCGCCGGTGCACCATGGGCGGCATGTGAAATGGATTCCATGTGAAATTCTCCACCGTTATCAATTCCTGTTCCGGGCGCTTGAGGCTGGCGAGCACATTAGTCGTCAGACCGTAAAGGCAGCCGACTTCCACAATTGGTCCGTCTTCGCCCTCCGCCAGTTGGAATGCCTGCTTCAGCCCTTCCACGTCATCGTCCGAGATCGATCCCCAGTTCGCATTGTCCCCTTCCTTCTGCATCGCGAAAAAATAGCTCAGGAGTGAGCGAACGCTTTTTCGGTATTTGAAGAGGTTCTGGATGCTTTGCAGGCGCATGGCGGGAATCTAGGTGAGTGAATCGAAGCCGGGCAAGCCGAAAACGGAGCGCGCCCGGGAAGATTTTTCAGTTGAGCGGGGTGAGATTCCGCGCAGAATGCGGTTCTATGAGAATATGCCGGATGCTGACGCAGACTGATCCTGCCCCGTTCTACGCGGTGCAGGGGCCAGACGGAGAGTATTATTATCTGGAAGGTGGGGATCTTTTTGCTCCGGGAGAGCTGCGCCGGACAAATCAGGTTGTCCAGCAGCAGAATGTTAAAGTCCTCGCACCCGTTGTCCCGCCCGCCATTTTTTGCATTGGCCTGAACTATCAGGCGCATGCTGAGGAAACCGGTAAGGAGGTGCCGAAGTATCCCATTATTTTCATGAAGAATCCCGTCGCGTTGCAGAATCCCGATGACCCGATTCTGCTGCCTGATAACGAAGTTTCCACGGCGGTCGATTATGAGTGTGAATTGACTGCGGTCATTGGGCGGCGCTGCAAAAACGTCACGGTCGAGGAGGCCTTGGATTATGTTCTGGGTTTTACCTGCGGAAATGATGTCAGCGCCCGGGACTGGCAGTCTCATCGGGGTGGCGGGCAATGGGTCAGGGCGAAGAGTTTCGATACTTTCTGCCCGCTCGGACCGTGTCTCGTGACCCGGGACGAAATCGGAGATCCACAGAACCTGAAGCTACAGACCCGCATCGGAACGGAAGTGCTGCAGGACTCGACCACGGCGGACATGATTTTTTCGGTGGCTGAACTGATTTCTTTTCTCAGTCAGGGCACGACGCTTTTACCCGGCAGTATTATTTTGACCGGTACCCCTCCCGGAGTCGGTGTCGCAAGAAAACCGCCACGGTATTTACAGGCAGGTGAGGAGGTTACGGTTGAAATTGAGAATATCGGACCCTTAACCAATCCTGTTCTTTCCTCCTCGGCCTCTACCCCCTGGTGAAGCCTTATTTCTGAATTGCCGGGCTCCAGTAGGTGGTGCGGCCGCCGACCGTTTCGATCCGCAGTGGCTCCTTGGTTTGTGGGCAGATTTTTTCGGATTCTTTTTTCGATGACCAGCGTTCGTGGACCATCCATTTCTTCGGTGGATCCCTCCAGTCTTCACCGATGGTTTTCAGGGCGCCCCGCGAAACGGAACGGATCTTATTGCGCAGCTCCTGAACTTCGTCCTCTTTCAAGCTGCCCGCCGGACGCCGGGGATCAATCCCGGCTTGCCAGAGAATCTCGTCCACCAGCCAGTTACCCAGGCCCGGGAAGAATTCCTGCATCAGCAGCACCGCCTTGATCGGTGCTTTGCCGCGGCGTTCCAGAATTTTACTTAGATAATTCAGGCTGAATCGGGAAGAAAGCACCTCAGGCGGAAGTTTCTGCCACCACTCCGGCGGATGATAATCGTCATCTTTCTGGTCGAACGTGATCTTTCCAAAGAGACGATAATCGTTGAATACCAGCACGTGCTCTGCCTGGACGATCACGAAATGGTCGTGCTTGTCTTCCGCGTAGGCGGCCTTTCTTTCGGTCCGTAGTTTCCCGGTCATCCCGAGGTGAACCCCCAGCCACAGATGCTGCGGATTCTTGTCTCTTCGAAAATGGAATAAAAGATTTTTCCCATGAGCCCGCGAATCTTCAAGGATCGATCCGCGCAGGCCATCTAATTGGATTCTTGGTTTCTTTAAGTCACGAAAAACACGCTTTCCCTCATGAAGGCGGACCGCCTCCACCTTGCCTCCCAGCCCCGGGTTCCACTGCTTACGAAAATATTCGACCTCCGCGAGTTCCGGCATAACCCATCTTTATCTGTCGGCCAGAGTGGGAAGCTTGGGCAGCACCCGTGGCATATAGTATTCCGGAGAATACACCAGGGCCTTGGACCAGTGGCTTATTGCCAGCGCCTGGAAAACCTCGTCAATGGCCAGTGAAGACATGCGGAGCCGCTCGGCAAATTTCTCATAAACGTCACCCATGTGATCGTCGATTTCCCACGCAGAATCCCCCAGATTCTGGTTCACATAAATCACCAGTGAGTAGGCAAGGTAGTCAAACGCTTCTCCGTAGTTGCCCTTCCGGAAATGATACCATCCCATACTATCCAGATAAGCCGCATTTTCCGGATCCATTTCCAGAGCGCGCTCGACTAGTTGGCCCCCTTCATCCAGCATCATGTTTTTATCGATCCACATGTATCCCAGATAATTGTAGGCCGGGGCCAGTTCAGGATTCAGCCGGATGGATTTGCCAAGTAATTCGGCTGCGCCTTCAATGTCACCACTCTGTTCTGTCGCCGCGCCATAATCATAATAAAATCGTGCCTGATACTCGGTGTTGAATTCCGTCATCTCGGGTTCTACCGCGGCATAAACTTCCAGCGCACGTTCAAACTGGCGGTCAGCGGAAAGGGCCTGTGCCTCAATGTAACCAAAAAGCGGCCGTTCCGGCACGTTTGGGAATTTACTCTGCGCCAGGTCAATCAGCTCAAACGCGTCCTTGAACTGGTCGAGAAGTAAATGAAGCTCAATGACCCGCTCAAACATCGCCGGATCGTGCGGACGCAGATCGATACAACTGCGGAAATAAGTCAGAGCTTTGGCCAGATCACTTTCGTACGCGTCCCAGTCATATTTGCGGCTGGCCGCTCTCGCGCGGCTCAGGTAAAGCTCACCCAGTCTTTCCTGCACATCATAGCGAAATGGATTCAGCCGTGCCGTTTCCACCATGATCTCCACCGCTTCGTCAACCCGCGCTTCTTCGATCAGGGCGTCCGTCAGTTTATCGCGCACATCGGTGTCCTCCGAATTGATTTCCAGGATGCGCCGGTAGAGTTCGATCGCGTTTTCACGCTGATCACTGTTGATATAATAGGTCGCGACCTGATCCAGCACTCCCGTATCATTCTTAGCCAGTCTTTCGGCTTTCTTAAATATTCTATTCAGCCGCGCCTGCTCCTTTTCATAACCTTCCTGGACATATTCAACAATGTGCGACCAGTATGTCTGGCCGAGCGACAGCCAGTACTCTGCGTCACTCGATTTCCGCCCCGCCGCTTCCTGCAGGACTTCATAGGCTTCCGCAATCTGGTCTTCGTAAATGTGCACATCGTAGAGCACCCGATACGTTTCAAAGTCTTCCGGCGCCACTTCCACCGCTTTCCGCGCATATTCCAGGGCCAGCTCCGGTTTTTCCTGATGTGTCAGATACAGGAAGGCAATCATCCGGTAGGCCGATGCTTCTTTTGGATTTGCCGCAATCGAATCCTTCAGCACATTCAGCGCCCGTGGAATTTCTCCTCGGCGTTCCATCAACAGCGCCACTGTGTTCGCCAGGCGAAAATTTGTCGGGTCCAGATCCAGCGTTCGCTGATAGTGCTCCAGCGCCTTGGATTCCTGCCCTGCCTGCTCGAAAATCGAACCCTGGCTATAGTGCGCCAGCGCATCCCTGAGTGAGGCCGCTTCCGGGAATAGACCGGCATCTCCCGGTAACACCGGAAAGGGTTCGCTCGGCACCACTGCGCTCTGGCCGGTCTCCAGCGGCCGGCCCTGTTCGCGCACATTATCTGGCCGGTCACTCAGCCGCGGGACTTGCACGGGCGCTGTCGCCGCCACCTCCCCGGCGGCAAGCGACGGACACAGGGGTCCGGCTGACAAGATGAACAATATCCCGGCAAAGATGCACCGCTTCATATCATCTTGAGTTACGCATAGCTCCAGCGAAAGGGGAAGCGGGATAACCCATCATCCGGCCACCTCCCTTCCGTTACGTCAGCGCGACATAAGTCAGCCACGGTCCAAACCGTGCCCTTAAGACTTGTAACGCAGACGCTTCTTATGCCGGTTCGCCCGACGCCGTTTCCGGCGCTTATGCTTGGCGATCTTGGCCTTTCTGGTCTTTTTCAGTGAACCCATGTGATTTCTTCAAAAAAGCTGACTCTCGCACGCCCACGGCCCGGCGGTCAGTAGATGACCTTGTTCAGGGGATACTCGATGATTCCCTCCGCCCCGAGTTCGAGAAGATCGGGAATCAACTCCCTTACGACGTGTTCGTCAATAACAACTTCAATCGCCACCCAATCACTTTTGTGAAGCTGGTTCACCGTCGGGTGCCGCAACGAAGGTAATCTCTCCAGCAGCGTCTCCAGCCTGCTCCCCGGTACATTCATCTTCAGCCCTACTTTGTCCTGCGCGTTCAGTGCTCCCGTCAGCAGCGTCACCAGACGGTCCATTTTCTGACGCTTCCGCTCGTCTTCATACGCCGCACGGTTCGCAATGAACTGTGGATAGGACTCGATGAGCGTGTCCACGATGCGCAGCTTGTTCGCCCGCAGACTGGATCCCGTCTCGGTGATGTCCACGATCGCGTCGACCAGATCCGGCACCTTCACCTCCGTGGCGCCCCAGCTGAACTCCACGTGCGCCGTAACGCCGTGCCGGGCTAAAAAATCTGTCACCAGATTGTGCGCCTCCGTTGCGATCCGTTTCCCCTCCAGATCCTTCACCGAATGAATCGGCGAATTCTCCGGCACGGCCAGCACCCAGCGCACCGGGTTACGCGTGGAGCGGCTGTAGGCCAGATCGCACAGCACCTGCACATCAGACCGGTTCTCCGCGATCCAGTCTTTGCCCGTGATCCCGCAGTCCAGAAATCCGTCCTCCACATAGCTGCTCATTTCCTGGGCGCGGAGCAGGCGCACCGTGATCTCGTCATCATCTACCACACTCGGTTTGTAAGACCGTGAGCTGCGCGAGATCTTGTAGCCCGCCTTCGCGAACAGATCAAACGTCGGGTCCTCCAGGCTGCCGGATGGCAGCCCCAGGCGAAGCTGGCTTTTTTCAGGGGATGCTTGCGGGTTGGATTCCATGTCACGAAACGTAATTGATGAGCTGGGTCAGACCGGCTCGTGGGCCTTCAGCGGCAGATCAATTCTACCGCCCGGTCCAGAACGCGCCGGAGCCCGGGAAAGGTCCACTCATTTCCACTGAAGGCGTTGGACGCCATGATCAGCAGCGTCACCGCCAGCGCAAGGCCCACGATGAGGAATGGAAAGAAAAGAACAATAAAGAGCAGGTCAATCGCCCAATTCTTTGCCGCGGTCATCTGCCCGTAAACCCATAGTAACGACGCCGCGACAATCCAATAGATCAGTGCCTGCAGCGCATACCGGACGATGAACGGCTGCTCCCGCTCGATCACCCCCAATCCAATCTGGCCGACGAACGGGATCACGCACGCCATCCCGGCCAGCACACTGGGCGGCAGTCCCAGGCGGGTCCGTTCGACGGCGGACAGGGTGACTTCACTGGGTTCGGGCGCTTTTGGAACTGGGTTCACGGTGCAGGCTCAAGTTGCTGTTGAGAGGCGGGCTATTTGCTTGTAATGTTCTTCATAGCAGACTCGACTGTCCCTCTGCACGCATTTGCTGCCCTGCGGAGGTCATTTCCCCACACATCCCGCTCTTTCCCCCAAATGGATAGGAGCCAATATCTATCTATCCCAACCACACCATGAACAGAACGTCCTTTATTCATTCGCCCCATCAGTCCGGCGGCGGAAAACATGCCTTCACCCTCGTGGAGCTGCTCGTTGTCATCACCATCATTGGCATCCTCGCCTCGGTCGGCTTTGGCGCCTACAACCTCGTCATCGAGAACGCCCGGGCCACTGAGGATCTTAATAACGTCAAGCAGCTTGCCACCGCGGTAAATGCCTACGCCGCGGATAATGATGGCTACCTCGACCTCTTTGCCCCGGGCGGCGGCGGAGGAGGCGGTGGCGGCGGTGAAGCTTCCACCTGGCCTGCCATCCTGCGCGAGGACTACGTTAAGAACAACAAGGTCTTCAAATCCGGCTTTGACCGGCGTCCGCAGAACAATGATCTCACTGCCGGATCTGCCCCCGTCAGCTATGGCGTGAACAGTAACTTTACCAGTGAGGTTGTGTTCATGGACGATGTCCAGAACCCGTCCAAGCTCATCCTCTTCGCCCCCTCCCGTGTCTCGGGCGGCGGTGGCGGGACCCGCGAGTTCGACGGGACCTTCGAGACCAATCCCACCACCAGTCCGACAAATGTCGGTGATCAAGGCACCCACGGTAAGAGCAAGCAACGCATCGTTTTTGCTGCTCTGGATGCTCACGCCGAGAACGTCCGGGTTTCTGAAATCAACTCCAATGCGGATGCCCAGGAGCTCGAACAGCTCTGGCAGGTCGTCGAACAGGAATGATTCCTCGCTGGCTGTCCCTCGCGTAAGCACCTAGTCTTTCCATCCTTGTCCGCCATCGCCTCCGCCACACCTCCCGCGCCCGCTCCCGCCGGTTCCAGTCTGCTCGGGCTGCCCCACCGGGGCGTGCGCCTGCAGCTGGCTGCGGGCAGTTACGGCGTTTACATCGGTGACGGCCTGCTCCGTGAGGCCGGCAGGCTCATCGCCAACCTTGGCCTGCCCCGCCAATGCGCCGTCATCACAGATACCGTCGTTGCTCCTCTGCATGAGCCCGCTCTCACCCAGGCCCTTCGCGAGGCCGGTCTGGAGACGCAGACTTTCACCTTCTCCGCCGGGGAACATTCCAAATCCATGGTCGAGGCCAGCCGTCTCTGCGAAGAGATGTTTGTCCGGGGCCTTGGCCGTTCCAGCACTGTCGTCGCGCTCGGGGGAGGGGTTTGCGGTGATCTCGCTGGTTTTGTCGCCGCAATCTTCTGCCGGGGCGTCGCCTTCGTCCAGGTGCCCACCACCATTATGGCCCAGGTGGACAGCTCCGTGGGCGGTAAAACGGGCGTCAATGCGCGCGCCGGGAAAAACCTGATCGGCGCCTTTCATCAGCCGCGGGCGGTCATTGCGGATACCGCCACCTTGAGGACCCTTCCCAGGCGTGAGTTCAATGAAGGTCTCGCTGAAGCGGTCAAGCACGCCTGTATCCGCGATCCTCAGATGCTCGACAATCTCGAAGGACGCCCGGACCACGCTGATTTGCCCGCGATCATCGAACGCAATGTCCAGATCAAGGCCGCCGTCGTCATGGCCGATGAACGCGAAATCTCCGGTGAGCGTGCTCACCTGAATTTCGGCCACACCATCGGGCACGGCATTGAGAAAGCCGCCGGTTACGGGCGTTATCTTCATGGGGAAGCAATCAGCCTCGGACTGGTCGCCGCTTTGCGTCTCTCTCGGAAAAAGCTCGGTCTTCCGCTTGAGGATGTCGCTCAGGTCACCGCCATCCTGGAAACCCTCGAACTCCCCATCAAGCTCGACCCGAACATCACGGTGGATGCGATCATGAGTGCCCTGCGTAAGGACAAAAAATTCGTCGACGGCAAGATTCGCTTCGTGCTTGTGCCACGCCTTGGAGAGGCCATCCTCTCCAGCGCGGTGACTGAGACGGACATCGAGGCAGAGATCCGCAACCTGTACTGAGACCCTTGTTTCTGGGCTGCCATTGACATCAGTCGTAGCTTTGGCGCGTGAGTTTATCGCGGGAGGAAGCCTTTCTGGCGCTGAGTTTGATTCCTCAACTGGGCCCCATCCGGTTGCGTGCCCTGATTTCGCGTTTTGGGTCGCCCGAGCGCGTCCTGACCGCCTCGACGGCGGAGTTGCGCCAGGTCCGCGGCATGGGGCCTCAACTGGCAGAGGGTATCCGTGCATGGGAATCTCAGGTCGATCTCGCTCGTGAGCAGCGCCGCATGCGGGAACTCGGCGCCCACCCGGTCACCATGGAAGATGAAGAGTATCCGGAGCGTTTACGTGAGATCCATGATGCGCCCGTCCTTCTCTATGTGCAGGGACAGCTCACCGCCGCGGACCGCCATTCCCTCGGCGTGGTCGGTTCCCGGGTCATCACCCGTTACGGGGAAGAATGCGCTCACCGGTTTTGCTATCACCTTGCCCAGGCCGGCATGACCATCGTCAGTGGCCTCGCCCTCGGTGTTGATACGGAAGCGCACAAGGCCGCGCTCGCTGCTCAGGGCCGGACAGTCGCCATCGTTGGCAGCGGACTGGGAAATCTTTATCCCCCGGATAATGCCGAACTCGCCGCCCGCATTGCCGATGGCCACGGTGCCGTCATCTCAGAGCTGCCTATGGACCAACGCCCGGACCGGACGACCTTTCCCATGCGCAACCGTCTTATCAGCGGCATGACGGAGGGCGTGCTCGTCATCGAAGCCGGCGCGAAGAGCGGTGCCCTCATCACCGCCACCCAGGCCGCGGAGCAGGGCCGCAGCGTCTTTGCCATTCCCGGCCCCGTTAACAAACAGACCTCCACCGGCTGCAATCGCCTCATCCAGGACGGCGCCAAACTGGTCATGGAGCCCGGGGAGATCCTCGCCGATCTCGAAACACTCTTCGCTCATGTCGCCTATCAACCGCGCCGCGCCTTCACCTCTCACGGCGACGGTCATGACCCGGACGAAATAGAGGCGCCCGCCGCTCCCTCCTCTGATCCGGAGCTCATCGCGGGTCTGGCCGATGAACAGCGCGCCATCCTTGAGGCCATCGGCTCCGATGAATGTCACGTGGACGAGATCATCGAAAAATGTCATTTGCCAAGTGCCAAAGTGTTTTCTACCCTGCTCGCTCTGGAAATGCGCCAATTGGTCACCCAGTTACCAGGCAGCGTATTTGTTTGCGGCAGCGGCGTAGCGGCAAACAGGCGCAGAGGGTGAGTTCACCAGTCCACTTCACTTCTTCCAATTTCGAATCGTAATCTATCGCCGGGAAATATCAGCATGGGAAAAACATTGGTCATTGCGGAAAAACCGAGTGTCGCGGGAGATCTCTCTCGTGCCCTCGGTAAATTCTCGAAGGAAAAGGATTACTATGAAAATGACGACTACGTCATTTCCTCCGCGGTCGGTCATCTGGTCGAACTTGCTCTGCCGTCGGAAATGGACAAGGTCCGCGGGAAATGGTCCTTTGAGAATCTGCCCGTCATCCCGGACGAATTCGAGCTGCGGCCCATCGCGAAGAATGAGAGCCGCTTCAAACTGCTCAAGCGCCTCATGAATCGCAAGGACGTTGATCAGATCGTCAATGCCTGTGATGCCGGCCGGGAAGGGGAGCTCATTTTTAATTACATTAAAAAGCTGGCCAATAAAAAAAAACAAGTCAAGCTTATCTGGCTCCAGTCCATGACCAAAACTGCCATTCAGGACGCATTCAATAAATTG
>CAZUPP010000022.1:56875-64685 GCA_964622095.1 uncultured Verrucomicrobiales bacterium | reverse complement strand
ATCTAACCCAGAAATTGGATGGGCGCGACACGTCCGGAACGTCCGGGTTGTCCGGAGTGAAAAAAGTTGAAGGAAGTAAGCGTGTTCGGATTGAAACTATCTAAAGAATGATATCAACAGTATTGAGGTAGCTACTCTTTCGGTTTCTCTTCAATGGTGTATCCAGCTTCAAAGACTGCTTTCAAGACTTCTAACGAATGTACTTGCAAAGGACTAGACAACTTAAAGAGAGCCCTCGGCGGGCCGTGGAAGCTATCGTCAATCGTCTCTGCTCACCTTGAACAAAAAATCGAATTTAGCTAAAGCGAGCGAAAGCTCGGCAGGATTCGGAACTTTTCCTTTAAAACCCAGTCCAGCGAGAAACTCATCAGTGAGCGGCAAATAAAACCAAGCATCTTCTGCGGATTCATGATTAACTACAACTATCATGCTTTCAGTCATATATACATCTGCATTGGTATTATAAGTGACAATAAGATCGATAAGTTGGATAGCAGCGATATTATCTACTGAAACCTTACATTTTTCAGTAAGTGGTGGACCGATCCGAACAAGCCCAGAGAACCCCTGGTCCTTTGCTCCTTTGCTGATAAGGACCTCAGATATCTGATCGAATGTTTCCTCGACCGTTTTTTCCAGATTGAGGGTTATTGAATCAATGGCAATGGAATGCCAATCAGCAGCAAAGAGATGGCAAGGAAAAAAGTGACAAGCAAAGAAGTCTCATGGTTTCCATTTGTCTATATCGATATTAATACAGGCTATGGTGCCTCGTTCATCTGCTTCTTGTATTGTTCAAGGATTTCCGGTATTACACCAGGACCCACTTCAACCGCTTTACGTCCACCCCATACGAATTTTCCGTCAGAATCAACTCCTTTTATTACAACATGTGAAGTTATCGCTAGAGATAACGACAATTCCACCTCTTGGTCTAGGAGTAGTCTCGTCATGTCCTTGAATCTATCAACATCACCTCCTTGCACTTTCACGACGATCCGATCCTCTTCATTTTTTGAAACTTGAACGTTATCATACTTCTCGACGAGAGTTCCGTTTTGATCTTTGCCCCTCAGGGTAAAGCTCCAAACATCATCTGTCGCGCTGGTTGACAGACACAAAAAGGTTCTTGCAATGAGGGTGGCAACAAGCGTTTGAATGGTCTTAGTGTTTATCATGGATGTATGTCTTCGATTCCTTGATATCGGAAGATGGCTGAAAGCCCAAATACAAGCGAAACATTTCTTGTGTAGACCAAACTCTATCGTTATTGAGATCAGAAGGCATTTGGCTAAGAGGCAACAGGAGGTCCTGCGGGTTAGCGTCAATGATATCGACATATTTGAATATGGATTCATATATAGGATACTTTTTAGCCTCACTAATCTGCGGGTCAGTTCTGATAATTCTAACCATTTCCTTGAGCAACTGAACTTGCCCGTCTGACAGATATTCCTTTCCTTCAGGGTCGAGTACGTTGTCGCTCGCATTAAGAGTGAATGACCATCCAACCCAGAGTATGATGGCGATGAATAAGTGGTTCCTCCCTCGATGAAGCGTTTTTACTCTCATGTCTGATATTTGAAAAACTATTGTTGCGCGGAAGTTGGACAACACTCCAGTGTCGTAAATTCCCACTCATATGCATCTTGAATCCAACTGTTATTCTGTGCAGGGTATGATCCCGATCCAGATATATTCTCCTTGAACTTAAATCTAGGGAAATAGTGTGTTACAATAACGTTGCTTATCCAATTGGTTCGTAACTGCGCTCAGCGCACATACGAATCGCTGAGGTGTGGCATGGGAGCACGAAAGCAGCAATCGCATGTCGGGCGCCGGCCGAGGTGAGGCCGTTTAACTAACGACATCCCGTTTTACCTGGCGTGTGAGTTCTTTCAGCCCACAGCGGTTGGGCGCGGCGCTGGATCAGGCATGAGAGGGCTGCTGGCCCCATTTTTCCGTTGTCCGGGGGCGAATCCTCCCTTAGGCATTCGGCCAATGAGGATGACGGAGCGCAGCGGGCATTGGCACTTTCATTTTATCGGGATCTGCGGGACGGCGATGGGCAGCGTGGCGGCGGCGATGGCGGAGCGCGGATATGTGGTGACGGGATCGGATGAGAATGTGTATCCGCCGATGTCGACGTTTCTGAAGGAGCGCGGGATCGAGCTGATGAGCGGCTACCGGGCGGAGAATATCCCGGCGGGAGCGGATGTGGTGGTGATCGGCAATGCGATGAGCCGGGGCAATGCGGAGGTGGAGGCGGCGCTGGAGCAGCGGAAGTATTATCTATCCCTGCCGGAGACGGTGAAGGAGCAGTTCCTGCGGGGGCGGCGGAATTTTGTGGTGACGGGGACGCACGGCAAGACAACGACGACGTCCATGCTGGCGTGGATACTGGATCAGGCGGGGCTGGAGCCGGGCTTTCTGATCGGGGGGATCCCGCGGAATTTCGGGCGCGGGGCGGAGTTCCGGGAGTCGGACTATTTCGTGATTGAAGGTGATGAATATGACACGGCGTTTTTTGATAAGCGCTCGAAGTTTCATCATTACCTGCCGGAGGTGGTGATCATGAATAATGTGGAGTTTGATCACGCGGATATTTTCCCGGATCTGGCGGCGGTGAAGCTGACCTTTCAGCGGCTGATCCATATCATCCCGCGCAATGGCCTGCTGGTGATCAACAGTGATGATCCGGTGTGCGTGGAGTTGGCGGCGGCCGCGCTGTGCCGGGTGGCGCGGGTGGGACTGGGCGAGGGAGCGGACTACCGCATTGAGATCGCGCAGGCCTCCGCGGGGGAAGGGGCGAGGACGGATTACCGGCTGGCGGGTGAGGAGTTCAGCGTGCCGATGCTGGGCGAGTTCAATGTGCGCAACGCGGCGATGGCCACGGTGGCAGCGCGGTTTGCGGGGGTGAATGATGAGCGGTGCCGGGTGGCGCTGGGTGGATTTCAGGGGATCGCGCGGCGGCTGGAGCTGAAGGGGGAGGCGGCCGGGGTGCAGGTCTATGATGATTTTGGCCATCACCCGACGGCGATCAAAGAAACGCTGAAGACCCTGCGCCAGCGATACCCGGGGAGAAGGCTGTGGGCGCTCTTTGAGCCAAGGAGCAACACCACGCGACGCTCTGTCTTTCAGCAGGATCTGCCGGAAGCGCTGGGCCTGGCGGATGGGGTGGCGGTAGCGCAGGTGGCAAGGCTGGAACAGATCGCGCCGGAAGAGCGGCTGGACCCGGAGCGGGTGGTGGAGGATCTGCGGAAGCGCGGGCGGCAAGCGTTTTATGAGGAAGATGCGGGGGCGATCGTGCAGCGCATCAGCGGGCTGCTCGAGCGGGAAGACATTGTCGTGACCTTCAGCAATGGGGCGTTCGGGGGAATCCATCAGTTGCTGCTGGATCGATTACAGGCAAACGGCGCACCGGCGGTGGCGGCCGGATAGAAGAGGCAAATGTTTTGAGCAGCACCTTTCTCACCAGCCACCGCTGCCATGACTATGAGCACCTGCTGCTGCGCTGGGAAGCTCTCACCGCAAAGCTGGGACTGCTCTGGGAAGTTTTTGCGCACGCAGGAGGAAAGCTCCCGATCATCCATGTGCGCCGTGACCCGGCGGAGGTGCCGGCCCGCGTGTATATATCCGCCGGGGTGCATGGTGATGAACCGGCCGCACCAACGGGGCTGATCCTGTGGCTGGAGCGGCATGGGGACCAACTGCGCGAGCTGGAGGTGGATATCTTTCCGTGCCTCAACCCGCACGGGCTGATTGAGAATAGCCGGATCGATCACCTGGGCGAAGATCTGAACCGGCAATTTCACCGGGACGGGGATCACCCGATCATCGGGCCATGGAAAGAACGGATTCACGGGAAAAACTATGATCTGGCCATCTGCCTGCATGAGGACTATGATGCGCAGGGAAACTATATTTATGAGATCAACCGCGGTTACGAGAATTTCGGCAAGGCCGCCTTGCAGGAAATCCGCCCGATCATTGAACCGGAGCCACGCAAAGAAATCGAAGGGCGCGCGGCGGAGGATGGGGTGATCATCCGTCCGAAACCGAGCAAAGAACTTTTGGAGAATCTGCCCGAAGCAATTTATCTGCACCAGAAGCATGCGGAGCGCACTTATACCTTTGAGACGCCGTCGGAGTTCAGTCTGGAAGACCGGGTGGAATCCCACGCTGCGTTTTTGAAATTCGCGATAAATCATGTGATCGAAAGGAAATAGTTTTGAGCAGGAGCGAAAATCCGCAGGAACCAAATGCGCTGATTCAGGAGAAAAGTCCGTATCTGCTGCAGCACGCCTATAATCCGGTGCAATGGCTGCCGTGGGGGGAGGCGGCGTTTAATAAATCACGTGAAGAGGATCGGCCGATTTTTCTGTCGGTGGGCTATTCCACCTGCCACTGGTGCCACGTCATGGAGCACGAGTCCTTTGAGAACGAAGAGATTGCGGCGATCATGAACGAGAATTTTGTGAACATTAAAGTGGATCGCGAAGAACGCCCGGACGTGGACGCGGCCTATATGCAGTATGTGCAGCTGCGCACCGGGCAGGGCGGCTGGCCGATGAGCGTGTGGCTGACGCCTGAGCGGAAACCGTTTTTTGGCGGGACCTATTTTCCAGCGGAAGAACGCTACGGGCGAGCGGGGTTTGGAAGTATCCTGAAACAGATTGCGGAATTGTGGCGGACGCGCCGGGACGATTTAATGGAGGAAGGCCAGCGGACGATTGAGGTGATGCAGGAACAACTGGATAAAAGCCAGCCGGCCAATCAATTACCGGGCGCGGTGGTGTGGGAGCAATTGTTGACTGAAGCGTCCGGGAGCTATGATGAAGAGCTGGGCGGATTTGGAGGTGCACCGAAATTTCCGCGGCCGGCGCTGCTGGAAGGGCTGATCAGTCTGGCAGTGATAGAAGGACGGCACAGTGAAAGTGGCAAGCGCGCCCTGGAAATAAGTTATGGAACGCTACAGGCGATGGCGCGCGGGGGAATGTATGATCATTTGGGTGGGGGATTTCACCGGTATTCGGTCGATGAATACTGGCACGTACCGCACTTTGAGAAAATGATCTATGATCAGGCGCAACTGATTCCATGCTATCTGGAGGGGGCACGGCTGACGGGCGATGATGGTCAGAGATCGTTTTTCGAAGAAAAAGTGCGGGAAACACTGGAATATGTGCGGGTGAAAATGACCTCGCCGGAGGGCGGCTTCTATTGTGCGGAGGATGCGGACAGTCTGGTGCCGGGAGAAGAAGGCATGGGCGAGAAAAAAGAGGGTGCGTATTATGTCTGGACGAGTGCACAGATTGATCTGCTGTTGCTGGATGAAAAGCAGCGTAAACTATTCAAGCGCGCGTATGGGGTGGAGGAAGCGGGCAATGTGCGCGCGGAAAGTGATCCGCATGATGAATTTCGCGGGCAGAATGTTCTGTTCAAGGCGCTGGAGGTGCAGCCGCTCGCGCAGTTTTTTAATCTGGAGACCGCGGAAGTGGCGCGGCACTTGGCGGAGGCCAAAGCAACCTTGCTCGAAGCCCGCGAGCACCGGCCGCATCCGCATCTGGATGATAAAATATTGGCGGCGTGGAATGGCATGATGATCGGCGCCCTGGCCGATGCGTCTCGTATTCTGGATGAGGACGGTTATCTTCAGGCGGCGGTGAAGGGGGCGGAATTTATTCGGGCGAATCTCTGGAAGGCGGATGAGAAAAAACTGATCCGGACCTTTCGGGAAGGGCCGAGTGAGATTGCCGGGTTTGCGACTGATTATGCATGGATGATCCGGGCGTGCCTGAAATTGTTTCGGGCAGGTGCGGGCATCGGATGGATTAAATGGGCGATGGAATTGCAGCAGACCATGACGGAGCAATTCTGGGATGAAGCGAAGGGTGGGTTTTTCGCGAGCAAAGCGGGGGACCGGGAAGCGGTGCTGACCTTTAAGGAAGATTATGACGGAGCGGAACCGTCGGCGAATTCAGTCGCGGCGCTTAATCTGGTGGAGCTGGAGAATCTGGTGCCGCAAAACGGATACCGGGAAATGGCGGAGAAAACGGTGCAGGCCTCGAGTGAATTACTGAAAAAGCATCCCTACGCCGCGCCGCTTATGGTGAAGGCTCTGCGGATACTGTCCGAGGCGCCCCGGCACATGGTCATTGCCCAGGCGGAGGGTGAGGAAGCACAAGGAGAAGCGGCGGAAATGGTGAAGCTGATTGAGGCGCATGTTCTGCCGCTGTCATCCGTGGTGCGGAAAGGAAACTCCGCCGAGGAACGCGAATTTTTCCAGGCCCACAATCCGGCGATTGCGGCGATGAATCCGGAGAGTGGAGCAGCGGTATACATTTGTGAGAACTTTTCCTGTCAGGCGCCGATTACCCGGGCGGAGGTCTTGCGGGAGCTGCTGGCCAAGGCGCCGTGACCTGAGGTGACGAGAGGCGTTAAATCGGTCTGGATATTACACATAGTTTAAGCGATAGTCCTGCCCTGATGAATGCACGCACCGCGCAGCAACGCCGCGAGACGGCGGAGACGCAGATTGAGCTGGCTCTCAATCTGGATGGGACGGGCGCGACGAAAATTGCGACAGGGATCGGTTTTTTTGATCACATGCTGACGCTGCTGGGGCGGCATGCTCTGATTGATCTGGAGATATCCGCAAAGGGCGACCTGCATGTGGATTATCATCATACGGTGGAGGATTGCGGGATTGTTCTGGGCAGTTGCCTGGCGGAAGCTCTGGGCGATAAACGGGGCATTGTGCGGTATGGGAGTGTTTATTTGCCGATGGACGAATCTCTCGCGCGTGTCGCGATTGATTTGGGTGGGCGGCCCTTTCTGGTTTTCGATGGACCGCAGGGCGCGGGAGCTGTCGGGCAGTTTCCTTTTTCTTTGGTGGAAGAATTTGGGCGGGCGTTTGCTTTTAACGCGAAGCTGAATTTGCACGCGGCGATTTTATATGGGCGGGACAGTCACCACATGGCGGAGGCATTTTTTAAGGGGCTGGGCCGCGCCTTACGCGAGGCTTGTGCGATCGATCCGCGTGAGGGTGGGGTGCCGAGCACAAAGGGCACGATTCAGTAACGGGAAATATAAGGCTTTGCGCGGGAAAAACCATCATGGCTGGGAAGAGCAAAGCGAAAACCGGACAACGCCAGGGAATTGCTCCGGATAATATCCCGAGCGGACGCCGGCGTGTGCTGATTGTGGATGGTCATAGTATTATTCACGCGTGGCCGGAGCTTCACAGCATGCACGGCCGAGGACGGCCGGAGGAACGGGCGGGGGCGCGGGAAACGCTCGTCCGGGAACTGCGCAGTTTACAGGATAATTCAGGGGATCAGGTGGTGGTTGTTTTCGATGGGCGCGGGGCGCGGTTGAGCACGGAGAATTTTCCGGACTCGGTGCAGATCTTTTATTCGCCCGAAGGCAAAACAGCCGATGATATCATTGAGCGGCTGGTGGCAAAGTATGCCTCGACCCTGGATGTAACCGTGGCGACGAACGACGGGCTGGAACGCCAGACGGTGATGGCACTGGGCGGCAGTTGCATGGACGCGGATTATCTTCGCCGGGAAGTGGATAACGCACATGCCGCGGTCACGAGAGAGATTATCGCGCGTAAACGGGAGAATAAACGGTGGTGAAAAATGATGAAAGCAATGCAAGGTGATATTACGAAACTGGAAGTGGACGCCATTGTAAACGCGGCGAATAAGAGTCTGCTGGGCGGTGGCGGGGTAGACGGTGCGATTCATCGTGCGGCTGGTCCCCAACTTCTGGTGGAATGCAGAAAGCTGAAAGGACGACC
>CAZUPP010000022.1:47763-56775 GCA_964622095.1 uncultured Verrucomicrobiales bacterium | reverse complement strand
TCACGCGTATAAATACAGGAACTCGGGAATCGAAGGTTCCCGAAGACAACTGCATCCTGATCATAGGAGTAAATGCTTTTTCCGACGCCACTCTCGCTCTCTACGACAATTTCTTCCAACGCCAGGTTAGACTCTCCGATTGACCCTCTGATGGAGACAGTCTGTTCAGGCGCCTCGTGGCGGACAATTACCTTGTCCGAGGTGACTGAAAACTCCGGATTACTTATTTCATGCCTCTTGAACAGGAACTGCGGATCAAGAGCCAGCTTTAACTCATAAAAGTTTTTCGAAAACCAATCGGAAACTGTCTCCCCAAAGTCAGCCATCCTAGCCCGGCGCGGCGGTTCCGAATGTCATAATGCAAAAGTTGTCCCTTCTCAGGTGAAAGCCACAACCACGGCTCGAACTCTTTTTCAAAATCCTTGAATGTATCATGAAGCGCAGCCCGTTCTTCTACGTAATCCCGTGTGATCTCGGCACGAAATGTGTTTCGCTGGTGATATTTACATATTTCCAGTGGTTCAGAGACTGCTCGGTCATCAGCGCCTCTGAAATCATCTCATGATTGATTTGCCCGTGACAAGGCAGGAACGGCAGCGTTAAGCCTGATGCTATAATTACCAATCGATGAACTTGTAACATTTTGAAACTTTGGTGAAAGGTTAAGTTCTGGGAAGGAACTGGCCTGTTATTGCTAAAGACTCTGTGGTTTATTCAGGATCTTCCGGATCTGTAACTTCGGGTGTACAATCGACGGCCTTCAAATCATAGTATAGAATGGTTTCTGTAGACATTGATTCAATTGAGTCCCTACACCCATCATTTAAATAGACGGTTACCGTTACATCGAGAGTCTTTTGTATACGCTCACAATGAGGCCAAGAGAGATGAGATTCGAGCATTTCTGGGTGAGAATGCTTTTATGCGTCGAAATCGTCCGATTGACTTCTACGAGAAACGTGAGAATTGGAACCCTTTCCAGTGACAGGCAGCAAAGACTTGTCGAGATAGAGGGCATGGGAAGGAGGTAAGCGGGCAGATTATCGGTTGAATCATTGTACCGACCGTTCGGTAAAATAAGGCGGAGGCAGCTTGGATGCGAGCTGGATTGGCTTGAGAAGGGGTTCGAGAGGTGAGAACGGGGTTTTACCGAACGTGTGGTAAAACAGGAGGGACATTGAGAAGGGGGTGTTCTGGGCTGCGGATTGAGGACAAGGCGGGCGCTGGGCGTGAACTGAGGGGGATCATTACTCAATATCGCTTAGAAAAGCACGGCGAGCAACACCTCCGGAACGTCCGGGTCGTCCGGAGCGCAAAAAGTTAAGAAAGGTTTGCTGGTGGGCGAAGGGTAGGAGCGCCAGTTGTGGTTGGTGGTAGGGCTCAAGACGAAGAGACGAAGGGCACGAAGCCGAAGCCGATGAAGAATCAGCAGCGTTCGTTTCAGGATCGCCGGGATGAGGCGCGAGAAGCTCCTGAAGGAGAAACGGTTATATGGCTTCGCGCGGTTCCCGTTTTTCCGTGCGGAAGGTGAGTTGTTCGCGGGCGGGATCGTAATCAACGGTGACGTGACTATTGTCCGAGACGTCGCCTTCGAGCATTTTCCGGCTGAGAGCGGTTTCGACCTGGCGCTGGAGGAAACGCTTGAGGGGCCGGGCACCATAGACGGGATCGTAGCCCTCACGAGCGACGTGTTCTTTAGCCGCAGCGGTCATCTCCAGGGTGATGTGGCGTTCCGCAAGACGCTTGCGCAGGTTTTCCAGAAGCAGATCGACGATCCGCTTGATCTGTTCGAGCACGAGCGGAGTGAACATGACGATTTCATCGACGCGATTCAGAAATTCCGGCCGGAAATGGGAGCGCATCTCACTCATGACGCGGCTGCGTGTTTCGTCGGGAATGGTGCCGTCACCGGTCGAATTTTCCAGGAGGAGCGGGCTGCCGATATTACTCGTCATAATGACGATGGTATTTTTGAAATCGACCGTTCGTCCCTGGCTGTCGGTAAGGCGCCCGTCATCGAGCACCTGCAGGAGCGTGTTGAAAACATCATGGTGAGCCTTTTCGATCTCATCGAAAAGAATGACGCTGTAGGGTTTGCGGCGCACCGCCTCCGTGAGCTGTCCGCCTTCTTCATAGCCAACATAACCGGGAGGCGCGCCGATGAGCCGCGCGACCGCGTGGCGCTCCATGTATTCGCTCATGTCGATACGAATCATGTTATTCTCTGAATCAAAGAGGGCCTCCGCGAGGGCACGAGCCAGCTCCGTTTTACCGACGCCAGTGGGGCCAAGGAAAATGAAGGAGCCGATCGGCCGGTTGGGATCTTTCAGACCGCTGCGGGCGCGGATGACGGCGTCGGCCACGGCCTCGACCGCTTCGTCCTGGCCGATGACGCGCTGGTGCAGGATATCGTCGAGCACGAGGAGCTTGGCCTTTTCACCCTCCATCAGGCGGGAGACCGGGACCCCGGTCCAGCGGGAGACGACCTCAGCGACTTCCTCCGGGGTGACTTCCTCCTTGAGCAGGCGGTGACCGGCGGCTTCGCCCGGTTCGCTGGCTTTCGTTTCCGCTTCGGCGATCTGTTTTTCCAGCTCCGGGATGCGGCCGTAGCGGAGCTCAGCGACCTTGTTGAGATCATGATTGCGCTGGGCGACCTCCATCTGGTGCCGGGCTTCGTCCAGTTCCTCGCGGATCTTGCGAACGGAGTCGATCTGCTGGCGCTCCCTTTCCCACTGGGCCCGGAGGGCGTCGCGCTCGCCTTTGACATCGGCCAGCTCTTTTTCCAGCTCCCGGAGGCGGTCCTTCGAGGCGCGATCCTTCTCCTGCCTGAGAGCTTCCCGCTCGATCTCCAATTGGGTGGCGCGGCGCTCGAGAGTTTCGAGTTCTTCCGGCATGCTTTCCATTTCCGTGCGCAGCTTGGCGGCGGCCTCATCGACCAGATCAATGGCTTTGTCCGGCAGGAAACGGTCCGAAATGTAGCGGTGACTCAGGACGGCGGCCTGGACAAGGGCAGCGTCCTGAATGCGGGTCCCGTGGTGGAGTTCATAGCGCTCGCGCAGGCCGCGCAGGATGGAAATGGTGTCCTCCACGGTGGGCTCATCCACCATGACGGGCTGGAAGCGGCGCTCGAGGGCGGCGTCTTTTTCGATGTGCCGGCGATACTCATCCAGGGTAGTGGCACCGATGCAGTGCATTTCGCCCCGAGCCAGCATGGGCTTGAGCATATTGCCCGCGTCCATCGAGCCCTCTGCCTTGCCCGCGCCAACCATGGTGTGGATCTCATCAATGAAAACGATGATCTGGCCGGCGGATTTCTGCACTTCGGCCAGAACAGCTTTAAGCCGCTCCTCAAATTCACCGCGGAATTTAGCTCCGGCGACCAGGGCGCTGAGATCCAGGGCGATGATTTTCCTGTCCTTCAGGCTGTCCGGCACATCGCCACCCACAATGCGGCGGGCGAGGCCCTCCACGATGGCCGTTTTACCAACACCCGGCTCCCCGATGAGCACGGGGTTGTTTTTCGTGCGGCGGCTCAGCACCTGAATAGCGCGGCGAATTTCGTTATCGCGGCCAATGACGGGATCCAGTTTATTCTGCGCGGCAAGTTGCGTGAGGTCGCGACCATATTTTTCGAGCGCTTCATAGGTATCCTCCGGATTGGCGCTGGTAACGCGCTGGTTACCACGGATCTCGGTGAGGGCCTTGAGCAGGGTGTCGCGGCTCAGGCCGTGCTTTTTCAGAATCTGCCGGAGCGCACTGGAGTCTTTATCGGCGAAGAAAGCAAGAAGGAGGTGCTCGACGCTGACGTATTCGTCCTTGAGTTTCTTGGCTTCGGCCTCGGCTTCGGCGAGCACTTTATTGAGGCGGTTAGTGACGTAGATCTGTCCCGGGCTGGCTCCCGGTCCGCTGACGGCAGGAAGCTGGCGCAGGGCTTCATCGAGGTCGGCCAGAATCAATTCGAGCGAGACGCCGAGCTTTTCGATGAGGCGCGGCGCTAAACCGTTGTCCTGAAGGAGCAGGGCCTTGGCGAGGTGCTCGACATCGATACTCTGATGACTGAGCCTGGCCGCGAGGGACTGGGCTTCAGCCAGAGCGAGCTGTGATTTTTCGGTGAGTTTTGAGGGATCCATGATGTGCTTTTCGAAAGATGAAGAGTCGCGCGTGCAGGTAGTGTTCTAATGAAAAGCAGAATCGATTCCAGATGGTGGAAACGCTAAGTCGTTGATAATCAACGCAGTGTCCCCAGGCATGGATTGGGCTGCTGCGCCAGGCTGGCGCAACGATGTGTCAGTTCGGCGCGAACTGACACCACATACCCGGATCAGAGGTGCTCCGGGATGATGCGGTAGATGCGGATGGATGCGCTGTCAACGCCGGCGTCGGCGGCCGCGGCTGCGGCGGCTCTTGGAGGCCATGCCTGAACGGCGGCCGGGTCCTTTGCCGGCGGCGAGTTGGTCAACCATCACATTGTAGGCATAGGAAAAACTCTCGAGCTTCCGTTTGGGAATCGTTTGGCCGACATAATGCTCGATCGCGCGCATACGGTCCATTTCTTCGCCGGTGAGAATCGTGCAGGCATCGCCGGTTTTTTCGGCGCGGCCTGTCCGTCCGATGCGGTGAACATAATCTTCCGGGTTTTCCGGGACATCGTAATTGATGACGTGACCAACGTTGGCAATATCCAGGCCACGCGCTGCAATATCCGTCGCGACAAGGATATTTGAGCGGCCTTCCTTAAAGCCATTCAGCGCGCTGACGCGCTGTTTCTGGGTGCGGTCTCCGTGAATCACGGCGGCATCGTGGCCGAGCGACCGCAATTGGCTTACGACCATGTCCGCGTTCGCCTTCGTTCGGGTGAAAATGATAACATTCTGGAAATTGAGATGATCCAGGAGAGCGACCAGAAAAGGCAGTTTTTCCGTAACGGAAACCGGATAAAATGCGTGATCAATAGTTTCCGCGGGGGACGATTGGCGGCCGATAACAATGCGAACGGCGTCATCGCGCAGGGCCCATTGAGCGAGATTTTCGATCTGCGGCGGAATGGTCGCGGAAAACATGAGAGACTGTTCCCGCTTGGAACAATAATCAATTATCTTGCGGACATCCGGCATAAAACCCATGTCCAGCATGCGATCCACTTCATCCAGGACGGTAATTTTGATCGCACGCAGATTGATGCGCCGGTTGCTGACATGGTCAAGAAGCCGGCCGGGGGTAGCCACGATGATATCCGCACCTTTTTCGATTTCTTCGATCTGCCGCGCGTAGGAATAGCCCCCCATAATCACCGCGACGCTCAGGCCGGTATGTTTCCCATAACTGCGCAAGGCATCACCGACCTGCAGGGCGAGTTCCCGTGTCGGTTCTAAAATTAAGGCCCGCGTGTCATTCTTGTGATGCTCACCGAGGAGGTCGAGAATGGGTAAAGCAAAGGCGGCCGTTTTTCCTGTGCCCGTTTGCGCGGAGGCGACGACGTCTTTTCCTGAAAGAATAACGGGAATTGCCTCAGCCTGGATCGGTGTTGGCCGCTCAAAACCCAGTTCGGTGAGAGCGCGAAGCAAAGGCTCACTAAGGCCGAGCGAGGTAAAGGTTATCCGCGTCTCAAGTGGCGGCAAAATGGTCTCTTCGTCCGCGTCTTCATGGTCGTCGCGGTCGTCGTGAGTTTCCGGGAGCTCCTCAGAAGGCGCTGCGCGCAAAGAACCGGCACCGGCGCCGGGCGACCACTCGGCGGTCTCGGGGTTGGATTCGTGGGAAAATGCTGGGGTATCGTCTGTCATCAAATGTACTTCAATCAATCTACCGGCGTGGCCGCGGGTTCTGGGATCGTCAGATCTACTGCTTTAATCTGACCAAATTCCGCAAGGATCTCAGAAGACGGTTCAAGGTTTCCGACCACCACGATTGCCAGTTTATCCGGGTGGAGATGCTCTTGGGCCACCCGCAGCACGTCATCAGAGGTAACCTCTTCGATTCTGTCTTTCGTGATCTGCAGGAAGTCCAGAGGATAATCATGATACTCCAGGGTGATCAGTCTCTCAATAATCTGGCTGTTATCATCAAAATTAAAAACGAAGCTGTTCAGGTAACTTTCCTTGGCGTGCTCCAATTCCTCGGTGCCAACCGGTTCTTCCTGCAGTTTCCTGATCTCAACCAGAATCGCCTCGATCGCCTCGGCCGTCCGTTCGGTCTGGGTAGAACACCCCGCGTAAAAAGCCCCGGGATAATCATAGCGCGCGGCATATTGACCGAACACACTGTAAGCCAGCCCCTTACTTGAGCGCACATTGGCAAAGAGGCGGCTGGTAAAGCCGTCGCTTAAAATACGATTTAACACCTGGAGGGCAAAAAAGTCCGGGCTGTCCCGCTTGCCACCAATATGCCCCATCAGGATGGTGCTTTGGTTAATATCAGATTTAGTCGCGAGATAGAAGCCCTCCTCATACTCCTCCTCAACCGGTGGCATTTTCGCGAGAGGTTCATCGGGTTTCTTCCAGCCGCTGAAAAGCTCTTCCAACATTGGCTTCAATTCGGCAGAATCAAAATCGCCACTGATTCCAAGAACCATATTGTCCGGCCGAAGGTAGCGTCTCTGCTGAGCGATCAGATCGTCACGGGTGATTGCCAGAACGGTTTCATACTCCGGATAGGACGCGTAGGGACTGTCCTGACCATAGACCGCTTTACGATATTCACGCACCGCAATGCTGAAGGGCTCATCGTTGCGGCGGGCAATTTCGGAGGCGATTTTATTTTTCTCCAAACCAATCTTGTCCTCCGGAAAGGCACCCTGCTGCAAAAGATCGGCCAGAACGCGGAGCATCTCCGGGAAGTCTTCCGCAAGAGATGATGCGCCAATCGAGGTGGTTGTGGTTTCCACGCTGAAATCCAGTTGCGCGGCCATGTTCTCAAGAAATTCATCAAACGCATCACCCGTCAGCTCGTCTGTGCCCCCCGAGCGCAAGGTATTGGCCGTCAGACGGGCCAGACCTATTTTATTTTCCGGGTCCAGCGCATATCCCATTCCGGCGACCGCGCGCAGCTCAATGAGCGGAAGTTCCTTATCCGGCAGCAGAAAAATGCGCAGCCCATTTTCCAGTTCGATCTGTTCGGGTTGAGGAATGTCCAGATCTCCCAGCGGAGGGAATTGGATCTCCTGTGGTGCTTGAGGTGTTTCAGGGATTGTCATATCGACGGAAAGGACGGGTGCCACCCAGAGCAAGCAGGTGGTGGTGGTGGCGAGAGAAAAGATTGTCGCGGGCTTCATGAGCGTCAGGTCTGGAAATAGTGGCAGGATTTCAGGACTTGGGTTCGCCATTCTTTTCAGCGTCGGCCGCGGAGGACAGCTCACCTTCGTCCTCCTCCTCTTCTTTTAATTCTTCGAGCGGGTGAAGGTAGGCAATCGTGCGGTTTTCCCTCTGCAGAGTTTCTTTGGCCACCCGTTGCACGTCTTCTGCGGTCACATTGCTGATCTTTTCCAGCCAATGAAAAGTCTCCCGCCAATCTCCGGTCAGCGCATGGTAAGTTGACAGCCAGAAGGCGATGCCAGAATTCGAATCCATCCCGCGAATTAAATCTGCCTTGGCCCGAACCTTGGCCCGTTCAAGTTCTTCTTCGGAAACCGGCTCTTTCGTGATTCGGCGAAGTTCCGCATCGATACTCGCCAGCATTTCTTCCGCATCATGCCCTTTTGCCGCGGCCGCGAAAATGATAAACAGATTCGGGTAGGCGTTGCCAGGCCATCCATTACCCGCCTGCACGCTGGTCGCAATCTGCTCTTCCTTGACCAGGCGCTGGGTTAAACGGCTGCTTTGTCCGCGGCCCAGAATATCCGACAGCACATCATAGGCCGCGTCATCCGGGTGATTGATGCTGCCTTTGTGATAGCCGATAGCAAGAATCGGCTGGGCATCACGAAAAATCGCCACCCGCCGTTCGGCCTGTTGTACCGGTTCGAAGGTTTCCAGTGCGGGCGGTTCATCGATTTTTGGCAGACGCCCAAAATAGACCTGCGCCAATTCTTTGATTTCAGCGGGATCAACGTCCCCGGCGATGGTGATCACCATGTTGGACGGACAATAGTAGGTCTCAAAAAACTCCTGCGCTTCCTCCCGGGTGATGCTTTGGATATCGCTCATATGCCCGACGATCGGCTCGCCATAGGGATGCGCTTTGAAAGCGGTGGAGAGAAACTCTTCAAAAAGCGCTCCACGCGGGCTGCTCTCCGTGCGCTGGCGCCGCTCTTCGGCCACCACCTGGCGTTCGGTGTGGAATTCACGCAGCACCGGGTTCAGAAAACGGTCACTCTCCAGGGAGAACCATAGTTCGATTTTGTTGCTCGGCAGGCTGACGTAGTAGCGCGTTACATCCGTGCTTGTGGAGGCATTCATGCCGTTCGCACCGGCTTCCTGCAGAATTCGGTCGAATTCATTTTGAATGACAAACTCCGCGGAGGCGTCGGTCGCTACCTTCAGTTCCGCGTAAAGTTTTTCCAGCGCCGCTTCGTCCGCATTCGGATTCCGGCGAAGCTCCCGGATTTTTTCGAAAATCTCATCCTCGCGGGCGTGCGCTTTCTGTTCCGCTTCGAAATCTTTCGTGCCAATCGAAGTCGTCCCTTTGAAAGCCATGTGCTCAAAAAGGTGGGCCAGGCCAGTGATACCCTTTACTTCATTCGCTGAGCCGACTTTTACCAGGGTGTTGAAGGAAACAATCGGCACCGCGTGTCTTTCTACCACGATGAAGTGCAACCCGTTTTCCAGGGTGAATTCAGTGACCTCTTCTTCAAAGGTTTCCAGCGAATAACCAGAGGAGGTTGCCGGGTGGGCGATGGTAACCATAGCAATGAGCGCGGCGGCGACGGCCCCGCGAGTCAGGGTAAAACGAGAGAGTTTCATAAGCATCTTGCCTACGGTGGAGGGGCAAGACGGGAGTAACGTTCAACCGCCGCCCCAGGGCAAGGGCTAATTGAAAGCGGCCATCCGAGCGGCCATCCGAGCGGCCATCCGAGCGGCC
>CAZUPP010000022.1:29709-47663 GCA_964622095.1 uncultured Verrucomicrobiales bacterium | reverse complement strand
AGCGGCCATCCGAGCGGCCATCCGAGCGGCCATCCGAGCGGCCTCACCCCGTTCTCTATTCGCTGCTCAACCGGCGCAGGACGCTCACGCTGCGGTTGTCTGAGGGATCAAACTCATCCCGGCCCACGACCCTCGTGACAGACTCAATGCGGATCTCTCCCGCGGGCGAGAATTGCCCAAAGGGCACGGAGATTGAACCCTCTGTGCTTTCGCCCGGCTTCAACCCGCTGAAGGTAAAGGTATGCTTAAGCTTGCCCACCGTCACATTCAGTGAGCTCTGCGGGACGATCTCCGTGCCGCGGTTCTGGATCGCCACATACAGCTTGGTTGCTGTGCCCTGCCGGTTCACCTCGCCCAGCACTTGCCCGGCGATGCCCATATCATAAATGCCCCGTGTCCCCCGGTTCGCGATCGGCTTGTAGCTCACCACGCCCGTCCCGTAGAGTGTATCCGGTCCCGCCCGGCCGCTGTCATAGGCGGATGCGATCACCAGATCAGCCGCTTCCCGCGCGCCGAGACGCTGGCTGCTCATCGTTGCCGCGATCGTCCCCGTCACAAAGGGCGCGGAAAAGGAGGTGCCGCTGGTCAGGGCAAACTGGTCACCGGCTCCGTAAGCCGCCGGCACGCCAAAACCCGGTGCGCTGATGCTCAGCCCCTCGCCGACATTCGAGAACGGCAAAATCTGATTCTTCCGATCCACCGCGGATACTCCGATCACCTGCGGATAGGCTGCCGGGTAGGCCAGTTGAGTGTAGGACTCGTTTCCCGCCGCCGCCACCAGCACCACATTCCGCGCGGCCGCATACTCCACGGCCTGACGTAAAACTGCGCTGTCGCCATAGCCGCCGATGCTCAGATTAATGATCTGCGCTCCGGCATCCACCGCCGCCAGCACCCCCTGGGCCACGGTGAAGGCGTCTCCCACTCCCTGGCCATCCAGCACCCGGTAAACCGTCACTTCAGAGCTGGGCGCCGCGCCAATCGCTCCCGGCACATCACCGGTGATGATTGAGGCCACCGCCGTGCCGTGCTCCGTGGAAAGTTCGCCCGCATTCTCTCCCAGCAGATCAATCAGGGCCGGCATCCCCGTCTCGCCAAACGCCTCGTGGGCGGCCACCCCGGAGTCCAGCACCGCGATCTTTACCCCCGCGCCGAGGTTGATATCGGCCGGTAATCCCAGTTGTCTCAGGGTATCCAGGCCGCTCGGGAGAAAAGCCCCGGAATCCGCCAGCTCACGGGAATCTGGCGCCGGCGGCGTCTCGAGCAAAAAATTATCCGCAAGTTGAGCATTGGGAAATTCGTCCTTCAGCAGTTGATCCAGCGCCGCGAAATCTTCCCCGCTGCCTTCCACCCGCACCGCGTAAAGCCCATCGATTACCCCGCTCACGTTCAGACCAGCTTCGCGGGCCAGTTCCAGAAAACGCCTCAACTCCTCGGCGCTGGCAAAAGTCACCGTGCGTCCGCGCGTCGGCAGATCGGATTGGTCCGATCCAAGGTCAGCCGACGCGGCTTGTGCTTCTTCCGCTTCCGGCCATTCCGTCAGACTCAGACTGCCGCCACCGGGCAGCGCCGATATCTCCGCCTCGCCCGCCTGGGCTTCTTCTTCCTCGCCGTTGCCATGGCCGATGACCGACCCGCCGCTACCTCCCTGGCCAGGGCCATCATCATTCGCCCCGGGCGGATCAAAATTCCAGCGCAGCCCCCAGGCAATCAACAGCCCTGCGATGAACACCCCCCCCAGGGCCACCCACGGCAGGGCGCGTTTCGCGGATGAAGAAGGGTCGTCTGGGTGCGGATCAATCATAACTCTGCTCAATCAGACGATCTAACCCCGCCCATTGTTCCAGGTTCCGGCCTCTTCGCCGGAAATCATTTAACTCAGCCTAGCGCAGCTCGCCCAGCATTTGCGCTGTCCCCGGCAGATCTCCCGCCAGGGTCGCCACGTCGGGGTCCAGCTCGATCGCCCGGCTCAATGACGCCAGCGCTTCTTCATCGCGCCCCGCCCGCCGGTGCACCCGCGCCTGCACATAGTGATAATAGGCGTGATCCTCAAATCCCTCCAGCCCCCGGCTCAGCTCCGCCTGGGCGGCATTGATCTTGCCCAGCTCCAGCAGACTCCACGCCCGGTAGACCGCCGCCTCCGGGTCATGCAGATCATTCGCCTGTAGTTCATTGGCCACCTCCAGCGCGCGCGCGAAATCTTCCATCGCCAGATACACCTGCACCTCCATCCGCCCAAACCGGTCATCCGTCCGTTGCTGGGTCGGGATCTGATTCAGCAGATAGTGCGCCTGCCGCGGACGCTTCAGGTTCAGGTAGCTGCGCACCTGCGCCAGGGATTTTCCCAGGATGTCTTCATCGAGCGCCATAAACTTCCTCTAACCTAAGCAAAGAATGCATCCTGGCGAGGAAAAGCGTCTGAATAATTTCGTTTTTGATCTCGACATTCTCTCAGGAGAATCTATTCTTCACACTCGGCCTCGTCCAAAATAAAACCAATTCATCCCATGCTTCTCTGTCCTGTCCATGTCAGTAATCCAGAGACGTCATTTTGCTTTGTTAATGCAAAATCGATGATGGGACTTCGTGCGCTCCGGCCCATGCCGCGCCCGCGGACTATCCATGCGTCCCACGGTAAATAGGGATTATTCCCGTTTATCCGTCAGCCACTTGTCTTTTTCTGGCTGAAGCCCGCTCAAGCAATTTGCTGCGCGGACACTGACTTCTCTTCCAGGCGCGGAATCAATCTGCGCGCCCGATTTATGTGGCGATTCTTGAGACTCTGCCATATTATTATCCGCTGATGCATGCTCAAGCGCGTAATGATAGCACATCTTGGCTAACTCGCCTCGAAAACGTCGAAACCGATGAAATTAACATCCGCATCATCAAAGTCTTAAAGTCTTGTTTTAACTGGATAACTAACGAGAAAGATATCAAGGAGCTTATTTATGGCCCAAAGCTTCCTAAATACTTACGGAAACTGAAACGGGAGGGTGTTGCAATCCAGATGGAGATTCCGGTGGACACTTTTGACTTTCGTAGCCCCCGGATCTGGTTTGCAGATAATAAAAAGCGCAAGCCCTCGACTCCAATTGTTCTTAATGCCACCCGCCGCTCGCTCAATCCCCTCCGGTGCACCGCAAGCGCGCCATCCCGGCAGTCCGCTTCGAGATGGACTCCTTCAGCTATCCTGAACGACAATCCTTTCTTCTTCAGCTTCGTGCCCTTCGTGTCTTCGTGGTTAGCTCACAACAACAACTCGCGCTGCTTCCCGTCATCCTTCCGCCCGCTAACAAATGTTTTCTCCAACTTTTTTCGCCCCGGACAACCCGGACGTTCCGGACGTGTCGCGCCCTTCCAATTTCTGGGCTAGATTAAAGTATAGGGTGCTTATTCTCCTTCTGCCTTCGTCCGTCCGTCCCATCATCCCACTTCCGTCCGTCACAACTATCGCTGCTCCCGCCTTCTCGTCTCCTCGTGATTCCTCTCGCTTGCTCTCCCAAACCATCGTCCGCCCGGCCTGAAAGCCCGCCCCAGATCCACCCCTTCAATCCCCGCCAGATCCCCTTTTTATTTTATCAAACGGTCAAATACCTCGCTAACTCCCTCATTATCAACCCTCGCGTTTTCCAGGTTTTCTTCCATTTTACCGACCGTTCGGTAAAAACATTCCGCCCGCGCCCCGGCTTCACCGGCTACTGACCATGCCCTTCCGCCTTCTTCACCCAGCCTCGCACCTTGCCCTTCGGCCTCCATCTGCTTAGATGTCCCGCACATGAGCAGCAGCACAAAGAAAGGGGCCAGCAGCGGGGCCGGGGACCAGCCAGAAAGCAACCGCCAGGGGAAAAAGCCTGAGCCAGCCATGTCAAAGCCCAGGAAAAAAGCCGAACCGCAGCCGGCCTCCACCCATCAGGCCCCGGACACCGCCAGTGCCAACGATGCTGCCGCCACCTCAAAGCCGGCCAAAGCGCAGGCTCCAGCGCAGCCTCAGCCCCAGGCGCCAACGCGCAAACTGCCCCTGAAGCAATACGAGTTTGACGGGCTGCGTGCCCGGAAACGCGAGGAGCTCCTCACCGCCGGCGTCGATCCCTACCCCTACAGCTACGAGGGCGCCCAGCCCATCGCCGGGGCCATCCAGTTCGCTCAAGATCTGAAGGAGGACGGCAAGGATCTCGAGACGGACGATCACCTCGTGCGCATCGCCGGGCGCGTCTGGTCCAAGCGCAAGATGGGCAAGGCCGCCTTCTGGGATGTGCGCGATTCCACCGGCAAAATTCAGGTTTACATGAAGCGCGATGTCCTCGGCGACGACGCGTGGGGCCTCATGGCCAGCCTCGATCTGGCCGATATCATCGGCGTGAGCGGAAAATTATTCTATACCCAGACCGGTGAACTCTCAATTGAAGCCGCCACCCTCACCGTTCTCTGTAAAGCCGTCGTTAATGTGCCCATCGGGAAAGAAACGGAGGACAGAACTTATTATCAGCTTTCCGATGTCGAAACGAAATATCGCGAACGTTACCTGAGTTGGATTCTTGATGAAGTCGACCGTGAACGCATGCGCCAGCGCGGCCGGGTCATTTCTGTCATCAGGAACTGGATGGAGAATGAAGGATTTCTCGAGGTGCAGACACCCACCATTGAAAACGTCTATGGCGGGGCCGAAGCGCGTCCTTTCAAGACGGAAGTCTGGGCTCTCAATCATCAGCAGGCCTACCTGCGCATTTCCCCTGAACTTTATCTGAAGCGATATATTGTCGCGGGCTTCGACAAGGTTTTTACCATCTGCCAGAATTTCCGGAATGAGGGCATTGATTATTCGCATAATCCGGAGTTTACCATGATGGAATGGTATGAAGCGTTTACCGATTATGAGCGGCAGATGGAACGCTTTGAAAATCTCACCGCTCATGTCTGCGAAGAAATTCACGGCTCGACAAAAATTAAATATCAGGATGACGTGATTGATTTCACCCCGCCCTGGCGCCGCCTCACCGTCCTGGAAGGGCTCAGGGAAATTGGCGGGATTGATGCCGATAAAATGCCCGCCGAACAGCTCTGGAAAGAAATGGATAAACGCGGCCTCGAGCGCAAGGGAGAGATTCCGTGGGGTATCGCCGTTATGGAATTATTTGAGGAGCTCTGTGAGGAATCTCTCGTCCAGCCTGTTTTTGTCATGGATCAGCCGGTCGATATTTCGCCCCTCACAAAAATCAAGCGGGGTGATCCCCGTCTCGTCGAGCGTTTCGAACCGCACTGTGCAGGCATGGAGATCGGTAATGCCTATTCTGAGTTAACCGATCCCATCGTGCAGCTCGAACGGTTTCTCGATCAGAAAGAACGAGCCGCCGCCGAGGCCAAAGCCGCCACCCAGAATGAAACGGACGCCACCGGCAGCAAACGTTCCAAGGAACAGGCTTACGAAGATCACCCCATCGATTCGGATTTCGTCAAAGCTATCGGCTGCGGCATGCCGCCCACCGGCGGGGTGGGGATGGGCATTGATCGCATGGTCATGCTTATGACCAATGCCGCCACCATCCGTGAAGTTATTCCTTTTCCGATGATCAAACCGAAAGGAAAATAAATCGCTGCCTGCAACAGTGATCAAACGAATCCAATAGAAAATCCCGGAAATGTTTATCCTCGGCGTTATCTTAGTGCTTTACGCTTTTTTCACCTACCAGAAAGGTGAACTCCGCGTTTTCAGTAAGGTCTGGAGTAAAACCAGCAAACCCTCTCAATTCTACGGCGCGGTCATTGCGCTTTTCCTTTTCGGAGCCGTTTCCATTGCCCTCGATGTTTACCGCTTCACTCAATCCAGTGGCGGCGGGGGCGAATAAATAAAGAAAAGAAATAATTAAACTGAGACGCGCCGGACTGATAAAAAAAGCCGCCGGATCAATCCAGCGGCTCAATCTTCATATTATTGACATACGTACCCGGAGCATGACCCACCGTGTCAAAACCACGGCCCACCGAGGTATTCGCCAGCGTGATATCAATCAGTGCCCAGTCCCGCTTTTTCTTGTCTGCCGGGCTGCCGCCAAAGTGGAAGCCAATCGCATTTTCGGGCAAACCCCATCCCGCCGTCGGGCTGAGTTGCTTGCTCGCCTGGCGCGCCCAGTCCTTCAGCGTAATACGATAAAGCTCTTTTTCTTCATCCTGGATCGTGATCACCAGCGGATCGTCCTGTTCCATCCGGCCACTGGCCAGTTCGCGGAACGGTCCTTTTTCTCCGGTCGTCGCTTCCACCACGCGGAACGTATTCGTGCCGTCCAGATAGGCCAGGCGCATGGGCCGTCCGACCGGATAATCCATTTCCTTCACCTCAATCGGTGCCGGACACGGCGAGAAGGACAGGAAGAGACGGCGGCTCGTGGGCCGGCTGACGTCCTGGTGCCGCACCATGAGCTGTGTGTAGAAATTCAGGTGAGAATAAACCGGCTTCTCAAACTGGGACCGTGCGTCGATCTCAATCGCATCATCCGTTGGCGAATACTCGATCTGCAGCTTGGACAGTCCGTCATCCTCATAGGTCAGTTCCACCTCGCTGTCCTTCTGGCGAAGTCCGGACAGGGTCCGCGTGCCGAACCGCTCTGCTTGTGGACTGAACAGCGACCAGAATCCGTCGGGCGAACGGCTGAGAAAAGTCAGCACCGGCAGGACATGCATCTGCGTGTTTTCGCGCGCGGTGTAGAGGCTGGCCGTGGATGGATTGACCACCACGTTATCGGCCAGTCGCACCGCGTCCACCGAATCAGTCTCGCCCGCCCCGTTCTTCTGGTCAATCGACTCTCCGGCCGGGCGGGTGGCGGGCTCTGTGCCCTTCTGCGAAAATGGCAGGAAGGCGCCCAGGATCAGCGCTGGCACCATCACCGCGCCGAGAATCCACAGAGGCGTGCGCTTTTCCCGAAGCGTCAGCGTGGTCAGGCAGGCCACCACAATCCCGCCCAGAGCAAGAATCACCGGCCCGACAATCCACACGCTGATCAGGCTGACCGGAAAGAGAAAGACGGACACGATACCGGTTGCCACCGCGCTGCCCCCAAAGAATACGGCCAGCAGCTTCAGCATCCGTTCCTGGTTGGCGATGGCGGCGATCAGCCCGAACAGACTGAGCACGCCCACCATGACCGGCAGAGCGGTGTTGGAAAAGAATCGCGGGTGGTCGACCGGGAAGCCGTGCGGCATGTAGAACCACGACCCCGCCGCGGCCACCAGGGCGAAGGCGAAGAACAGCGCGAGTAGAATCCTTGTGATGGATGCCATACTACGATTTTGTTAAGGTTCTCAAACCACGACGCTCTGGAGCCGGGTTCCGCTGAGAAATTCTCTGCGAATCGCCGGGATCCCCATCAATTTGAACGTTAATTTAGTCGTTCTCCTTCACTTGTCACAGAGAATCGCCCGCTGGAGGTGCAAAAAATTGTCAACAACCCCTCCGCAAGGGCTTCTAGCCGGTCTCGGCGACCAGTTCAACCAGCCGCTCATGCGCCGGGCCATGACTCGCGATCACCCCCCGGTTCTGCGCCAGGGTGGTGCCTTGCGAAAAGTCGAGGGCCTTGCCATCCGCATCGGTCACCTTACCGCCTGCTTCTTCCACGATGAGTGCTCCCGCCGCGTGATCCCAGATTTTTTCACGGTAATCCGGCTTTGCCGGGGAGGGGAGGCGCAGGTAGATCTCCGCCTGCCCGGTGGCCACCGCGGCATATTTCGCCTGGCTGTCCATCCGCACCCCTTCGGTGCCCACGCCCAGTCCGGCCGCGATTTTCGCGTGCTGATCGTGACCGGCGTGCGCGCTTTCCACGCTTTCACAGAACCGGAAATGATGCACCTCGGTCGAGCGGCTGACATGGATACGGTGACCCTTGTGCGGCTCATCCGCGGAGGTATGGCCCGTCACCATCGCTCCATGGCCTGCCGCCGCGGAAAAAATGCTTCCGCCCAGAAAACCGGATTCCGCCGCGCTTGGCGTGTAGGGCAGGTTCGGGCAACCGAGCACGCCCAGCACAGGTTTGCCGTCTTCGATCAGCGCCAGCGCCACGGCGTATTGCTCCCCGCGCAGGAAACCTTTGGTCCCGTCAATCGGATCGATCGTCCAGAATCGGCCGCTCGCGCCACCCGGATGATTCCCGTGCGAAAGCAGTTTTTCCAGATCATCCATTTCGCGGACATGCACGTCCTCGCGGCCCACAAAAAGATCCAGTGTTTTGCGGGCAAGCGATTCGTTCCCGCTGATCGCCTCCGCGCCTTCCTCCGCCGTGATGGGGATATCCGGGAAATCCTGGATCAGAAACGCAGTGATCAGAGCCTGGCTGCCCAGATCAGCCATCGTCACCGGCGAGCGGTCATCTTTCTCCGTCGAAATAATCCGGTCGCGCTCCGATTGGACCAGCGTACACAGATCCGCGGCATGAGCCACGGCCTTGATGGCCACCTGAAGTTCGCGCGAAGAAAAATCCAAAACGGTTTGAGGGTCGGTGCGCTGCGTGGTTTTTCAACTATTCCTGGACCCGGCGGATACTCCCGGTATCCGGGTCCCAGATCCAGCGGGCATTCGAGTTCGGGCGCGGGGCAGCTGTCGAATCTACCGCGCCAGCGCTCTGGCTGGGACGATCCGTCCCTGCCGGGCGCTGCGATAGCGTGCCGGGTGAACTGGAAGAAGCGGTCGCGGGCGGTGCAGGCGCGGTTTCCTCCGCGACAAGAGCGCGCTCTGGCTGGACGGGCGCGGGAGCTGGCTGGACGGGCTGAGGCTGAACCACCTCCTGCTCTTCACCTGCTTTTTTCTCGGTGAAGGGAATGGGGATGCCGAGGAATTTCCGGCGCTCCGTGCGCTCTTCCTCCGTCTCGACAACAACGGTCTGCGGTTGAGCCGATGGCTGATAATAGGCCGTGCCGCTGTCCTGCTGCGATTGGGGTTGGGGTTGAGTCTGCGGCTGCGTTTGGCTCTGGGAGCGGACAGCCGGTTGTCTCTGCGGGCGGGTGGCCGGTTGCACCGTCGAGCTCTCGTAGTCCTCGTTCAGTTCATCCGCCGTGATCTGCATGAGCGGCCGGTTCATGTCAGAGGCCTGGACTGCTCCCTGAAGGCCTTCCACCCGGCTGCGCAACGCACTGAGTTCCTTGGCGAGCGCGGCCCGTTCCTGCACAGCGTCGAAATAGCGGTCCTTCGTTTCTGCCAGCTCTTCTTCGGTGCGTTCCAACTCCGCTTTGATCCGGTCATGCTCAGCTTTCCAGAGGCCCGCCGTATTGTTCACGCGCAGCGCCGTTTCCGCGACTTCCTGGGTGATCGCGGAAATCTGCTCGATCCGCGCCTGATACTGCTCAGGCGTTTCCAGGGGCTCCTCGACCGGGGGGATGAGCGGTTCGGGAATGAGGGTGTTTTCCGGGGTAGATTCTTCAGCCGCTTCCTCCGCCGCCGGTTCCTCGCTTTCATCTTCGACAGCTTCCTGCGCGGCGGCCGGTTCAGCATCTCGTGCCTCCCTTTCTTCTTCGGCTGCTCTGCGGTCTTCTTCCAGCGCGACCGCTTCATCCTCCGGAATGACGGGAGCACGGCCGGGACCGATCGTGACTCCGTCGTCATCTTCCATCAGCGCGCTTTCCGCGTCAGCAGGAGGATTGTCTCTAGTTTCATCCGCTGTCTCCTGCGCCAGAGAGGGGGTCTGAAAGGCGAGCGTCACGATGACCAGAGCGGCTGCGAATAATCCTGAAGCACCGTCGATCCTTTTTGTGTCAATCTTCATAAACAGGCGGGTAATGGGTTCTCCGGGTCCTTCTCGCAGATGACGCTGGAGTTCAATGGAAAACCGAATTTCGGTGAGTATCGGCAGGGGCGGGCGGGAATCAAGTGCTTTGACCGCACACCAAAAGAGTGACGGAACTGACAATGAAAAACACTGGACGCCCCGGCGCGCCCGTCGAATGAGTGGAGGGCGGCTTCTCCATGCCCTGACCTGGATTCTTTCTCTGTTTTGATAAGCCCATGAATACCCTGCAAAGCGAGGAGCACCTGTGGATCAGCGCGGACGGACAGGTGACCTCCACGGAGAAGTCAGATAACGGCAGCCTGACCGTGCATGCTGAGTTTGACCTGGAATCTGACGAACGCACCGCGTGGGTGATGGAACACCCGGACGAAGTGCAATTCACCGAACGCAGCACGCTTGCGCGAATTGGGATCGATCTCATCGAATGCGAAGAATTGCGACTGAATAAAGGGAAAGTTCATCTGGTATTTAAGGCCTTTGTCATCGGACCGGAATTTCCCACGTGGGATTATCTGCCGGAAATTCTCAAGCCGGGCATTCCGGTCGGTCGCCTTTTTTCCCTGCCGAAAAAGAATCGTCTCAGCGCCACGGAAATCACCGATGCGATCAGTCAGAACGAGCTCAAGCTGCCCAATACCATTTCCATCGATCACGGTGGGCAGGTGCATATCGCGCCGCATCGGGCGGAATATTCGTTGCCCAAACGCATGCCCCTGCTTGATCTGCAACGGTTAGCGCGGGGAAATATGCCGCGCAGTTTCCTCAATAAAGTGCAGACCATGCGCGAGGTTGACGCGGTGCGTATCCCGCCGAAGACAGGTATTCTCACCAGCTGCACGATGTATCTGCGGCGCCATTATGTTCTGCTCAAACGCGGGGAGGGGAATTTCGGGGTCCACTCCGGGGCCGTTCTGCTCGATCCTGCGAAAACGTTTGGTCCGAATATAATGCTGGAGATTTATAATCTGACGGACCAGCTCGTGCTCAATCCCCTGGTCGCGGTTGAGATCTATCGTGCGCCCCATGAGCCTGATCCGCAATTTGAAGAAATTGCCCGCATGCGCCAGCGCCGTTACCACGATATCTCGGCGAGCTTCGAAGCGATGGACGCATGCGCCCCGGAAAAGCCGGCCAAAGAAGAGAATCGCTTGGAAGATCCCCGGTTCAGCATCACCACGAGCCGCCAATTAAATATCACGGACGCGAACCCGACCATGACCCTGCCGCTGGATGGGCTGGGAAAAGCAGAACTGGCGGAAAGAATTGCGGAGCATGCCTGCCGCTATGGCTCAATCGTTGACGCGCTCTCCCATAAATATGCGGCCGATGATACCCTGGTCACGACCTTTTTCCCCAATCTCTTTGAGCACATTGAATTGCTCGCGCGCTGCCGAAAACATAAGATCCGGCACCTTGTGTTCCGGAATGCTTCCCGCGAGCAGTCCTTTTTTCTGACCGCCGAAGATCAGTCCCGGCTGGAAACCTATGCACAACTGGGCATTCAGGTGCACTGGTATTGCGAGCCGATGACCGATTTTTATCAGCTCCTCTACAAAAAAGGGCACGGCTTTTTCATCCGCGAGGAACTGGAAAGCCGTTTTGAAGTCAGCACGATTTTTGCCATGTATGGCTCCGCTTTTGATCTGGCCGAGGAACAGACGCAGGGCATCCACCGATTGACCTCGCGGCTGGTGGATTTCTTTGGGCCATCGATCGGATTTCTCACCGGAGGGGGTGGGGGTGTGATGGGCACGGCGGCGGATGCCGCGCGCGAACGTGGGGCGCTGGTTGGTTCATGTTTTCTGGAACTGGAAGCGCAACCGCCCAAAACCGGAGTGGATTTCTTTAATTCCTTCCGCGAAGACAGCCGGCACGTGCGCCAGAAATGGTTTGAGGTCGCGGATTTCTGTATTTTCAATATCGGCGGGCTGGGAACGCTGGAAGAAATTGGCATTGAAATGTGCAACCTGAAGCTCGGCATTCGTCCGCGTATGCCCTATGTTTTTTATGGGACGGATTACTGGCTGCCTCTACGGTCCCAGGTGGAGCGCATGATTGAGGAGCACCGGACTCCCGCCTGGATCCGGGATTACGTCCTGTTCACGGACAGCGCCGACGAAGTGATCGACTTTTACCGGCGCGTCCTGCAGGTGATGTAGATGGTGGCAATCACTCCGGATTTTCTTTATCGTCCGGCTTGGCTGAAGCACCGCGAACCACCTTCGCATTTTCAATCGCGTCGCCCCGGCGGATTTCTTTGACCACGTCCAGGCCGTCCCCGATAACCTGACCATAGATGCTGTATTGCATATTCAGGCTCGGAATGGGTTGCAGACAGATATAAAACTGACTGTTAGCAGAATCTGGCATGGGTTTGCGCGCAGCGGCCAGGGTTCCGGCCTGGTGCTTCAGTTCCTCGGTTACCTCGAGGGGCAGATTCGGATAATCTGATCCGCCCGAACCGACCGGGGGATCGAGCTGCTTTTTGGAAAGCGGATCACCCGCCTGCACGAGAATCCCTTCCTCCACCCGGTGGAAGCGGATACCATCGTAAAACCCTTCCTCAACGAGCGTCAGCATGCGTTCGACATGTTTCGGTGCGTGCTCCGGATAAAGCTCCACCTGAAAAGTCCCGGAAGGCACAGTGAACTCCACGATGGGGTGGTTGCTCTTTTTGTCTGCCTTTTCGTTCTCCTCTTCGGCACGGACATGAGTCTGCAAAGAGAACGGACCGGCGAGCAGAGCACAGGCAAGGGAGAGTTTTAACAGCTTCATGGACTCATTGGTGAGGGAGACCGGGTCACCTTGCAAGCCCCAAGCTTTCCCGTTGACGGGTGGGGGGAGCGCGGCTTTGAAGAAGGCCATGAAGTTTGATACCCTTTGCCTCCACGCCGGGGCGGATCCCGACCCCACGACCAAGTCCCGTGCGCTTCCCGTCCATCGCACGACTGGCTATATGTTCGACAGCACCGAGCACGCGGCCAATCTTTTCGGGTTGCGAGAGCTGGGCAATATCTACAGCCGCATCATGAATCCCACCCAGGATGCGCTGGAGCAGCGGGTGGCAGCGCTCGATGGCGGGGCGGCGGCCCTGGCTCATTCCTCCGGCACCAGCGGGGTTTTTAACGCCATCATCAACATCTGCCGGGCGGGCGATGAATTTGTTTCCGCGAATGATCTCTACGGCGGCAGCTACACGATGTTTAACGACATCATGCCGCAATTTAATATCAAGGTAAATTGGGTGGATGGACGCGACCCGGAAAATTATGCCCGCGCGATCACGCCGAAAACGAAGGCGCTCTTCTGTGAGACGGTCAGTAACCCCGCCCTCAATGTAGCCGATATCGAGCGCATCGCGGAAATCGCGCACAGCCATGGGTTGCCCCTCATTGTCGATGGTACGTTCACGACCCCTTACCTGCAGCGGCCAATCGATTTCGGGGCGGATATTGTTGTTTATTCACTCACAAAATGGCTGGGTGGACATGGCACAGGAATCGGCGGCATTGTGGTGGATGCCGGAAAATTCAACTGGAACAACCCGGAGAAATTTCCGCTCATGACCGAGCCGGAGCCGAGCTACCATGGACTGCGCTGGGCGACTGATCTGCCTGAATCCCTCGCGCCCATCGCGTATCTTTTACGCATGCGCACCGTGCCGCTGAGAAATCTGGGCGCCTGCATTTCTCCGGATAATGCCTGGATATTTCTGCAGGGCATCGAAACTCTGCCGCTGCGCATGGAGCGTCACTGCGAAAATGCCCTGAAAATAGCGCGCTATCTGAAGGATCATCATCTGGTCGAATGGGTCCGGTTTCCCGGGCTGGAAGACGATACCGAGTATGCCAAAGCCCAGAAATATCTGAAAGGCAAAGGGGGCGCGATGGTCGTCTTTGGCATCAAAGGCGGCGCGGCTGCGGGCTCGAAATTCATCGATAACCTGAAGCTCATCTCGCACCTCGCCAATGTGGGTGATGCCAAGAGCCTGGCCATTCACCCGGCCACGACGACGCACAGTCAGCTCAACGAAGAACAGCAGAAAGCTGGAGGTATCCGGCCGGAGCTGGTGCGTCTATCCATCGGCATCGAAGACTGCGAAGACATCATCGCGGACCTCGATCAGGCGCTGGCCGTTTCCCAGTAAGATAACCCCGGGAACTTTCCCTTGCTTCGCGCAGAATCCGAATAAGGCTGAGGTCCGGCTCGCCTAAGGGCGAAATGGCTCCAACTCCGTCTCTCCAACCAGCAACCACAAGGAACACCTCCAGCACCCGCACCGCCCGATCCCAGGCCCCCGTCCGACGATTTTTCCGATCCGCTAAGCCCATGGCCCTTGCGACCACGACAACCCCAACCTCCTCGGCCGCCGCAGCCGGTGGGACGTCGCGCTCTGCTCCGGGATCTTCTCCCAGCGATGCCACGCCGGTAGATGACCATGGGGAGCTCCTGAATCGGCAGATCGGCGCGGTGGAGCCACAGTTTTTCTATTACGGTGACGAGCTGCACCCGATCGAGCTGGACAGTGGCGAACGGCTGAATCAGGTAAAGCTGGCCTACGAGACCTATGGCACGCTGAATGCGGACAAGAGCAATGCCATCCTGCTCTTTCACGCACTCACCGCCAGCCAGCATGCCGCGGGAGAATGCAAAGGGGTAAGCGGGGTGGATAATCTCTGGAACCGCGATTGCGTGGCGGGCTGGTGGGACGAATTCATCGGACCCGATCGCGCCCTGGATACCAACCGGTTTTTTGTCATCTGCGCGAACTACCTGGGCGGCTGCTATGGCTCGACCGGTCCGCGTTCGATCGATCCGCGCACGGGGCGGCCCTATGGCTCGCGGTTTCCCAGCATCTCCGTGCATGACATCGTGGACAGCCAGATGAAGCTGCTTGACCACCTCGGTATCGAGACCCTGCACGCCTGCGTGGGGGCATCGATCGGCGGGATGATGTGCCTCAGCCTGGCCACGCGCTACCCGGGACGGGTCAACATCGTCGTGCCCATCGCGACCGGCGCCGCGACCACCCCGCTCCAGAAGATCCATAACTTCGAGCAGATCTACGCCATTGAGCAGGACAACAATTTCCGCGGTGGAGACTACTATGATGGTGAGCCTCCGCACGATGGGCTGGCCCTGGCGCGGATGATCGGCCACAAGACCTTCATTTCCCTGAGCGCTCTGAGTGAGCGCGCCCAGAAAACGATCCGCTCCGGCAGTGATGACCTGCGCTGGTATAAGCTGCGTAGCAGCATGGAGAGCTATATGCGCTACCAGGGGCGGAAATTCGTTCAGCGCTTTGACGCCAATTCCTATCTGCGGATCATCGATGCCTGGCAGCAGTTTGATCTCTATGAGAAACACGGGGTGGAGGATCTGGCTGAGGTATTCCGCCAGTGTCAGCACCAGCGTTACATGGTCTTCACGATTGATTCGGACGTCTGCTTCTACCCGGATGAACAACAGGAGCTGGTCGCGGCTCTGAAGAAAGCGGAGGTGAACTGCATGCACATCACGGTGCACTCAGAGAAAGGGCATGACGCCTTCCTGCTTGAGCCGGAGCTTTTCACCCCGCACCTGTCCTACACCCTGCACTAGGAAATAACCAAACGATCAGAGCCTGAGAGGTCCAGGAGCATAGTATTGGCCAAGGCTCGCGTATTAAGTCAGAAGATGAGCTGGTCGATTAATCTGGGGAAATTTTTCGGGATTCGCGTTTACATCCACTTTACCTTCCTGTTGCTGGTCGGTTTTTTTGCCTTCGCGTTTTTTCTGCGGGGCGGAGCGGAAGAATCATTTCGCGGGGTGATTTTTATCCTGCTCGTTTTTCTGTGTGTGACCCTGCATGAATTCGGGCATGCGCTCATGGCGAAAAAATATGGCGTGAAGACGCGGGATATCACCCTCCTGCCGATCGGTGGTCTGGCCCGGCTGGAGAGCATGCCGAAGGAGCCGATGAGAGAATTCTGGATCGCGCTGGCCGGACCGGCGGTGAACGTCGTCATCGCGGCGATTCTCATTCCCATCTGGATTATTTATGGAATGGAGCTCAATGCCACTGATCCGGCCAAAGTCTTCACCAACAGCGATTTGATTCCGCTGCTTGCGACGGTGAATATCACCCTCGTCGTCTTTAATATGCTCCCCGCATTTCCCATGGACGGCGGCCGGGCCCTGCGCGCTCTGCTCGCCACCCAGATGAATTATGCCCGCGCCACCAACATCGCCGCAAAACTCGGCCAACTCATGGCGGTGGTTTTTGCCGTGCTCGGATTTCTGGCGCCGAATTTCATTCTGATTTTTATCGCGTTCTTTATCTGGATCGGTGCCTCTGGAGAAGCGCAGGCTGCGCAGATCCGCGGGTTGGTCGGGGACGCCACGGTGGATCAGGCCATGCTGCGCAATTACCAGAAACTGCGCCCGGAGTCGACCCTGCGTGAGGTGGTTGATCTGGTGCTGCACGGTTCGCAGGAAGATTTTCCGGTCGTGGACAGTGAAGGTAATTTAGTGGGAGTTCTCGGGCAGGCACAGTATTTAAAGGGGCTCACGCAACATGGGCGGAGCGGACTGGTCGGGGACTGGATGGTGCGGGAATTTCCGCGGATGCGCCCGGACACTTCCGTAGAGGATGTGCTCATGCAGGGCCGCTCATCCGGGCTCAATATGATTCCTGTTTTTGCGGACGACGGGAGTTTTGAAGGTCTGGTCACCACCCAGAATATGCATGAGCTGGTCCTGATCCGCTCCAGCATTCGCAAATGCGAGGAAGCCCGCGCAAAAGCAGAAGAGCGGCGGTTGCGCACGGGCAAACCGGCCGATTCCACCGTCAGTTAGGCGGCGCTCGCCTTTTCGCGAGAACTTGCGCGAAGCCCGGCGATCGTGCTAAGTGCGGCCATCGTCGTTTGCCTGCACGCATGGGGAAAATCCGAATCATTACCTTTAATATTGCCCACGGCCGCGGGCTTTCCTTTTACCAGGGATTCCACCGGGAGCGCGGTATCCGCAGAAATGCGAGCCGCATCGCTGAACTGTTTGTCGAGGCCCGCGCGGATATCGTCGCCATGCAGGAGGTCGATGTGCACAGTTATTGGAATAAACAGGTGAATCTGCTGGAAACCATCCAGAACGAAGCGGGTTTCCCGCATACCGCCATGGGCGCCAACACGGTGCGCGGAGGGCATCAGCCGCTGAACTATGGTAATGCCACCCTTTCGCATTATCCCATGGTGAGCTGGGAAAATATGCCCTTTGGTAATGCCACCCTCGGCGAAAAAGGGTTTCTTTACACTGAAATTAAAATCCCGGACACCGGAGAGCTCATCTGTGTGGTCAATCTGCATCTCGACTTTCGCCGGGCCAAACGGCTCCAGCAGATGGAGCAACTCATCGATTGGCTGCGCGACCGGCCGCACCCCGGCTTTGATGGGCGCAAAATTGCTCCCATCGTTTGTGGCGATTTTAATTGCCGCTCCTCCCAGGCACGTGATGCTGTCCAGCATCTCTTTAATTTTCTCCGCGAAGAGGATCACGGCCACTACGAAATCTATCCCGAGAACGCCCGCACCTTCCCCACCTATCTGCCCACGAAAAGTATCGACTTCATCCTGCTGCCCGAACCCTACCGGTGCATCCACTGCCAAGTCCTCAAAGCCAACCTCAGCGATCACCGCCCTGTCTTGCTGGAATTGGAGTATTAATGATTGGGCCGTCACAGAATTGTCTCGCTAAAGAGTCTCTCCTTGTGGTAACAGTGAAAAGGTAGATCAGCTCTCTACACTCTACTATGGGAACCAGTAAATCGTTGCTTCTTCGGGAACACTCGATTCCATTCGCTCGGTCACTTGGTTTGGAGCCACCCGACCATCTTCCGATTGTCGAAAACCTTACACTGAAGAAGTCGTTAAATGAGATCGTTGAGAGGGTAGGTGTGCTTAATGTTATTGTCGCCGTGTCATTTGGCTTTCCAGCAGAGAATGGCCGTGACTGGATCGATCGGTTCCTTCACGTTGAGGCGCTTACATCAGCAGAACTAGCTTTTTTGGGAGGAGGAAGAGACGGTCGGTGACAAAAAGCGAACGTGGAATGCCTTTGGGTCTTAACATGGGTTCTCCTGCTATCCCTCCATCCCTCTTCTTCCCACTTTGCCGCCCCTTTTCCATTTTACCGACCGTTCGGTAAAAC
>CAZUPP010000022.1:0-29609 GCA_964622095.1 uncultured Verrucomicrobiales bacterium | reverse complement strand
TTTCCATTTTACCGACCGTTCGGTAAAACCACCCTGCCGATCCATTATCACCCGTTTGTTAGCCACGACACTGCGCCATTCTGGCGCTTTTCGATGCTGTCCACGATCAGTCGGTCAGATGTGCCAAAAAGGCGCTTGATTGTGCCAGGCTGACGCTTTGGTCCCACCATCCTTTCCCGCCGTTCTCAATCTTAAGCGCTGGTTATCAACAAGTTACGCAAGGGACTTCTGCCCCTTCGGCATGGCATGGCTTTAGCTCTTTATTCAGGAGCGCTCGCCAGATCGCGAGCCGCGAATCGAATCGAATCGAATCGAATCGAAGCAGATCGAATCGCCTAACTCTACTTAACCGCAAACAACAGGAGGAAAAACCCTATGAGCCTTATTCGCTACAATCCCAGAAATGGTCATAGCTGGAGCCCCTTCGACTCCATGCTCAACCTGCATCGCGAACTGGATCGCTTCTTCGGCGAACCAGCCGGTGTCGCCCGCAGTGATTACTTCGGCGGCTGGTCCCCGGCGCTCGATGTCTATGACACCGACGATGCCGTCGTGGCCAAGCTGGAGGTGCCCGGCATGAATAAAGAGGACTTCAGCATCTCCGTCGAGAACGGGCGGTTGACTATCTCCGGTGAACGCAAATCCGAAACGGAAACCAAAGGCCGCAGCGAGCGTTACTTCGGAAAATTCGCCCGGAGCGTGACCTTGCCGGTGGCGGTCGATGCGGACAAAGCCACCGCCAATTATAACGACGGTATCCTCACCATTTCCATTCCGAAATCTGAGGAAGCCCGGCCGCGGACGATCTCGGTCACCGAGTAATGAAATCCGGTCCGGACATTTCCAATCTACCTCACATACTCACTCACTAACTGAACTTTAACTTCCATCAGATTAATCATGACGACTGAAGTGCAAACGACCCAGGATCAATCAACGCAGCCCGCCGCGGCCTCTTCGGAGGAGACCCGCACGGTTATCCCGGCCATTCGTCTTTTTGAAAATGAAAACGAATGGACGCTCGAAGCTGAAATGCCCGGCGTGAAAAAGGACGGGGTCACGGTCAACACGGAGGATGATAAACTCATCATTTCCGGCCGCCGCACCGTCAGCGCCCCGGACAATGGCCGCGTGGTGCACCGGGAAAGTTCGAACTACAACTATCGTCGCGTCTTTGAACTGCATCCCAGTATCAATACCGCCGGTATCACCGCCAAAATTGATGCGGGCGTGCTCAAAGTGACCCTGCCGAAGCAGGAAAAAGTGAAGCCGCGCACGATCGCCGTCAGCTAAGGTGAGAGATTCGCCGAAGCTTGACTGACCGTCTGCGCAGTTTGAACCAGACTGAAGGTAAACTTCACCAGCCAGGCCTCTGCCGGATTCTGTGGAATTCTGGCAGAGGCTTGTTCTGGATTGATCACTCCGCAATTCCGCTAGAAATTTCGCGGCTGGGCTGTGTATTGTCCGTCCACGATGATGAGTGACGAGAGCAGCGGGAACGGGAACGGGAGCGGGCGCAGGGACGAGCCGGAAGAAAACGCCGGAACGAGCCTGTCCGGGACGGGAGGCATGGATCTGGGCGAAGACACCGGAACGGAGGCCACCCAGGGTCCGGAGCCGGGCGGTGAACCCACTCCAGGCACCACCACTGCCGGGACGACCAGCACCAGCATTCCTCGCACGACGGAGCCAACCGGCGCCCCATCCAGTATTGACCTGACCGAGACGGACTTTGGCCAGACCATCCGCGGTCACCAGGAGGGGGACCGGGTTTTCTCGCGCTTTGTCCTGCGCCGGCTCATCGGCCGGGGAGGCATGGGCGTGGTTTGGCTGGCCGATGATGAATCTCTCCAGCGCGAAGTCGCTCTGAAATTTCTGCCGGAAATGGTGTCCCATGATCCGGCCGCGATCGATGAGTTGAAGGAGGAAACCCGGCGCGGCCTCGAGCTTTCTCATCCGCACATCGTCAAGGTCCTGGATTTTCTGCAGGATATCCAGCACGCGGCCATTTCCATGGAGTTTGTCGATGGCGAGAGCATGGCCAAGCTGCGCACCTCCCAGCCGAACAAAGTTTTTGAGACCACCGGCATCCGCCGGTGGGTCGGGCAATTGCTCGATGCGCTGAACTACGCTCACACACAGATCAAGCTGGTGCACCGGGATTTGAAACCGGCCAACCTGATCGTGAACCGCAAGGGTGCCCTGAAGGTGATGGACTTCGGGATCGCCCGGAGCATTGCGGACAGCGTCTACCGGGCCACCATGGTCTCACCGTCCGTTGGCACGCAGGCCTACATGAGCCCGCAGCAGGCGATGGGCCGCCCGGCCAGCATCGCCGATGATATCTACGCCATCGGCAGCACTCTCTATGAGATGCTCACCGGGAAGCCGCCTTTTTACAGTGGTGACATCGGCACCCAGCTCCAGCATGCGACCGCCCCGAGCATGACGGAGCGCCGGCGGGAGTTCGGCGTGCAGGGTGAAGCCATCCCGCAGGCCTGGGAGCAGGCCGTGGCCGCCTGCCTCGCCAAGGAGCCGGAGCAGCGTCCGCCCAGCGTCGCGGAAGTCGGCCGGATGCTGGGTATCTCCGTGGCCGGGGCCGAGATGCTGGGAGCCTTTGAGGCCGGAATGCCGACTGCGCCCTCGGGTGCGGTTGCCACCGCGGGAACCGGCGGCATGGGAGGTTACTTTGATACCGGTCCCGGCACCGGGTATTCCACGGGCACTCCCACCGGTGGAGTCCAGCTCGATACCGGTCCGCAGCCGCAGACGCCTACCGCCAGAACCGGGCCGCTGCAACCCATCCGCGAAACTTCACGGGAAGAGGCTGAGGGGTCCGCCCGCTCTGCCGGCAGGAAAAAGAAAAGCGCCCTCGTCCCTGTCCTGATTTTGGCGCTCCTGGTTTTGGCGGCGCTGGGTGGCGGGGTTTATTTCGGTTACGAGCATGTCCGGAAAGATTTCACGTTCCTGCCTGCGCCGCCATGGGCGTCCGATGACAAAGATGATGGTAAAGACAAAGACGAGCGCGACCGCCAGGAACCAGAAATAGATAAAGAGGATGAAGTCGCGGTAAACGAAGAAGACCCTCAGGATACGGAAGAGCCGGAGGAGCGGACGGAGGAACAGCCCCAGGACCTCGCGGAGGCGCGCGCGAAGAAAGCGGACCTCCAGGCAAAAATGACGGAGATGGTGAAGAATCCGGCCAATCTCGATGAAGTCGAGGAAATGCTGGAAGAATATAAACTCACCTACGGCGAGGACGACACCACGAAAAAACTTGACGGGAATATCAGGCAGATCCGGGCCGCACTCCGGCGTAGTGGTCAGACCGCGGATACCACCACAACCACAACCGAAACCTCCGTAACTCCTGACGGCCAGGAAACGGAGATCGTTGCCACCGATCCGGATCCTGATTCCACGGAGCAGCCGGACCCAGATGAAAATCAGCAACCGGCTACAGACGGCGACGAAACGGAAATCGTGGATCGTCGGCCGGACGATACCGACTCAACCGGTCAACAAACGATGACCGATCCCGAGACCGTAGATTCCCAAACCGGCGAAACGACCACCACGACTGCGACTGACCTGACTGAAGCCGGAGATAAACGGCTGGTCGTGGGAGATGAAAGCGGTTTTTCTTCGGTGCAGGAGGCGATTGACGCGGCTCAACCGGGCGAGACGGTGGAGATCTTATCCGGCCGCTATGAAGGCTCAGTTAATCTGAAGCCGGGTATCAGCCTGCAGGGGGCAAATGCCCAGACAACTTTTCTCGTCGTGGATGGTCAGCGGGGCAGTTTGCTGACCGCGCGGGATGCGGGAGAAGTTAATCTGCGGAATTTAACCCTGGAACATAGTGGGGATGATATTCCCAGCAACGGGGCGCCGGTCATTGATCTGGTCGATACGCAATTGACCATGGAAAATTGTGTCGTGCGCAAAGGGGTCGGGGACGGAATAATTATCGCCAGCTCCAAGGATGTCGTCATCAGGAAAACAGAGTTCAGCAAGCACGTAAATCACGGCATCGTGGTGGAGAGCGGCAGTGAGGTTCTCCTGGAAGATGTCACGGTCAGTGGCTGCGGCGTGAACGGCTTGAATGTGCGCCATGGCGGAACGGTCGCCATGGTCAAGGGCGGTTCCTTCACCGGCTGCGCCGGCAGCGGGATGCGGGTGGAGCTTTCTGCGCGCCTCGCCTGTGACGGGGCGATCGTACGGGGAAATTCCATTGGAATCGTGATTTTCGGGGATGGCACCCAGGCCTCCATTATCAATAGTAATCTGTCCCAGAATGATTTCGAGACGGGTGACAGCGCGACGATGGGGTCAGGGATCTGGATTGAAGCCGGAGGCGAAGCTACCATTAAGGGAAATACCCTCAATGATAATCCCGTCACGGGAATCACCATAATTGATCCCGGATACGTCGTCAAAATCGAGAATAATACGGCGCAGAATAACGCCTTTTATGGAGCCTATCTGGCCATGGAGGAGGAAACCCGGCATAACGCCAGCTCCATTTCCATTGTGAAGAATGATTTCTCGCGTAATGGGCAACTGGGCATCGTCGTGCGGGGGCAGGGCGCTTCGCCTGTCGTTGCTCAAAATAAACTGGAGGGCTATCCGGCTCCCAACGAAAATCAACGCTTTGATCAGGTCTTCGAATTGGGCGCCACTCCCACCACAGAAATTCCGTCCGATAACGCAGAAGAAGAAGAAGAAGAAGAAATTGGACCGGAAAATTGAGGTGCTTCAGTTTCCCGGCTCGAAGGCGTGGAGCTGGTAGTTTTTATTATTCAGCTCGTTGGCGTCCGGAAAATAAATTTCCCCATTCTGGGCCGTTAGCGACGGCCGCAATCCTTTCATATTCCACGTCTTTTTATTCGGCCCAAAAATCAATCCGCTGGTAATGCGCAGATGTCCGCCATTACTCATGTCAAAATAAGCCTGGACAACACCTTTGCCATAGGTGGAGTCCCCTTCGTCACCGGGGCCGCGTGAAGTGGCGCGCACCTTCGGATTTTCCACGAGAGCCGCAATGAACAATTCCGAGCCACTGGCTGTTCCCTCGTTTTGCAGCATCAGAATCGAAGCGGGCTCATATTTAACCGGCCCTCGTGCCTTGATCGTCTGCACCCCATCAAGCTCCCGCAGATAACCGATTATCTCGCCCTCCGGCAGAAACAGGGAAAGCGCATCGACGACCGCATCGAGTTCCCCGCCCTGATTCGAACGCAAATCAATCGTCAGCGGGCGGCCCGGGCCAAAACGTTCCAGAGCTTCTTCCAATTGCTTGACCACATCTTTATCAAAACGGCGAATCTGAATGCTGACGGCCGGTCCCTGTTGCCGGATCGCGACAATCGGTTGCTCAAGCGCTTCCCGTTCGACGGTGACTTTCTGGCGCCGGCCAAAGGCTCGCTTTGCTATCGTCAGTTCGATTTCGGTCCCGGGCGCCCCCCGCACCATGTCCGCGATTTGCATGAGGGTCAGGTCCGTGACATCCTGACTTTCCACCATGAGCAGCTCGTCTCCGGAATCGATCCCCGCTTTGGCCGAGGCCGAACCGGGAAAGGGATAGAGCATGTATCTGTCTTCCCTTTCCATGAGAGAAGCGCCGATGCCGGAACCGCTTTGGCGTTCAAGGCTTTTGCGCTGGGACCACTGCCGGGCGGTGAAATACCGGCTGAAGATATCGATTTCCTTACAATATTCCTGCAGAGACGCTTCGACGAGTTCCATCGTGCTCAAACGCTGACCGGGAGACTGGGCGAGCTGCCGGATCGCGTTCTGATAGCCGCTTCGCGCATCTTCGGTGGATTGTGCCCACTCCGCCGGAATGACCTTGGCGAAGCGTTCGCCCAGACGCGCTTCGACAAGCTTGAAGAGTGCGACATTATAGATCGTGGCGCGGTTCTCGAGTTTCAGAGAGTATTTGGCGATCTTCTCAACCGCCTCATCCATCAGTTGAAAGGCTGCGCGTTCTTCTCCAGACGGCGGCGGAGCCTGGGCGCTGGAATCTTTTACGGCCGCCACTGTGACCATGAGCAGCGCTGGCAGCAGAAAAGCGAAGAGTGGATATCTCATAGCTGGAAGCAGGTTTCCCTGAAATGGCTGCGCCGGCAAGCCTGCGTATTCAGTGGGCACTCGCTGGGCCAAAGAAAAGGGGAGCCACTCTGGAGTGACTCCCCTTTGTCAGATTTAATTCAAATCAAAGCCGATGGCCGATCAGTATCCGCGCACGCGATCGAGTTCACGTTCCCGGATGTAGACGCCATCTTCAAGGTAACCGGTGCGGGAAGCTTCCCGGGCGGTATCATCTTCCACCGCGCCCAGAATAGCGCGGCGGTCATCCAGGCGCTGATTGGCTTTGCTCTGGGACCAGCCGAAGAGCCCGCCCTGAGTCGGATCACCGGTGGTTTCGCAACCGGTGGCGGCGAAGAGCCCGGCGGCAGAAAGGATAAAGAGAATTTTTTTCATAGTAATGAAAACGCAACAGATTGGGGTCTATTCAATCCCGAGCTGCTCCGATCAGATATCGATGGAGTTTTCCAGGCTGGCCAGGCGATTGAAGTTGCTCTGGACGGAAGACTTGGTGCTTTCCAGCCGGGTGATCTGGGTGCTCAGCGTGCTGGTTTTGCTGCTGCTCGTGCTGCGAACCACTTTGGACTGCTCGCTGATCTCCGTCTGGACGATCGTGATCTGCTGCTTGGTCTCAGTCTTCAGGGTGGTGACCTGCTGCTTCAACTGTTGCAGCTTGCGGCGGTCATTCGCAGCCTTGGCCGAACGGATTTGGGAATCCAGAGATGCGATGCGGTTTTCCAGGCTGTTATTGTAGGAGCGCACGCTGTTATTAACCTGAATGGCTTGGGCAATACAGGCGTCCAGCCACTGTTCTTCCGAAGCGTAGCGGGCTTTCTTACGGGCCACGTGGTCACCGTAAGCCAGACCAGCGAGAGAGCCGACCCCGGCCCCGATGAGCGCGCCGCGGCCAGCATTACCGCTCGCGCTGCCGATGAGGGCTCCCAGACCGGCCCCGAGAAGAGCACCGGCGCCCGCACCTTCCGCACGGGTGCGGGTCTGGTCAGTACAGCCGGTTACGCCAGCCAGGAGAACGGCGAAGGTGAAAATGGAAGCATACTTAAGGAAAATTGGATTTCGCATAAGCGTCGTCTTTCTTGAAATGAGGTGAATGGAGTGATCGATACGGTGACTGGAGGGACCCGGCAGGTTTCAGAGAGCTAATCGGGATCTCCAGGAGTTAATGGTCAGTCGACCCGGATGTTTGATGTTTGGAAACTCAAAGGGGCCTCACCCTGAACGCGTTATAACCCGTTCACCAGCTCCCTTGAATCACCGCCTCTTCCTATAGAAGAGCGTCCCTCCGGCGGCAAGCCACTTTCCTTCCGGGATCACTTTTTCTGCTCCGGTCGCTTTGACCTTGTCTTGGACGCGGGGACATTCTCTCTTTTGCTTTTGGCAAAGCTCCCTCCTCTTCTTCCGCCCTTCCACCCATGAAAGGTTTCATCACGGTTCTCATCAATGACCAGTTCAAGGTCTTTGAGCTGCCCAAGGATCCGGTCACGATCGGCTCCGGAGGGGAGGACCAGATTCAGATACCCGGCGCTCACCTCTCTCCGCAGCACTGCGAGCTGGCCTGGGACCGGGCGGCTTCGACCTGGGCGGTGCGTCCCCTCGGCACCTTCGGGCAGGAAACTCCCGTCAGCGTGAACCGGTCGAGGGTCGAGACCCGGGTTTATCTGCAGGATCAAGATCTGATCGAACTGCCCGACCAGGTGATCCGCTTCAATCGCAATCCGGACCCGGCGATTTACCAGGGCCGGGAATCCTCCGAGATTCCGCTGGGTAAAGCGCCGCTCACGATCGGCCGCGCCACCGAGGGGGAAGCGGAAAACAAGGTGCACCTGGATGCGGAGGACGCGTCCATTTCCCGGAACCATGTGCTGATCCAACTGGGCAGCGGGGGCAAAAACTACACCATCGCTGACCAGAGCAAGGCGGGCTCCTACCTGAACGGGCAGCCTTTCAAGGAGGAAACACTCATCGTAGGAGACCGTTTCCGGATCGGCTCCTATAACTTTGAGTTTACGGGCGTGTCGATCAAGCGGGTCGGCAACCTGATCGGGGGCAAGGTCGAGGCACGCCAGTTGAGCGTCACCGTGCCGGGCGGCAAGCAGATCCTGACGAAGGTGAGCATGGACGTGGAGCGCTGCTCGTTTGTGGGCATTCTGGGGGGCAGCGGCCAGGGCAAGAGCACGCTGATGAACGCTTTGTGCGGGATCAATCCGGCGACGAGCGGGGAAGTGATGATCAATGGCAGCCGCCTCGGCAAGGACACGGACATGACGAACGCGGGCATCGGCTATGTGCCGCAGGATGACATCGTCCACCGTGAGCTGACCGTGACGGAGGCGATCACCTACAGTGCGCGTCTGCGGCTGGACCCGCGCACGCCGAAGTCTGCGATTCGTGAGCTGGTGGAGGAAACGATCCGGCGGCTGGGCCTGGAAGAGCACAAGGAAAAGCGGGTGGACAGGCTGTCCGGCGGTCAGCGCAAGCGGGTCAGCATTGCGACAGAGCTGCTCGCCAAACCGGCCGTGCTGTTTCTGGATGAGCCCTCGTCCGGCCTGGACCCGGCCAGTGAGTTCAATCTCATGAGCCTGCTGCGCCGGCTGGCGGCGACCGACTGCACCGTGATCTGCACCACGCACGTGCTCGGGCGGGCTTATCTCTTTGATCAGATCTGCTTCATTCAGCAGGGCCGCCTGGTTTTCGAGGGCCGCCCGCGTGAGGCGCTCGAGCATTTTGGAGTCGGTGAACTGGACGAAGTTTATATCGAGCTGGATGGCAGCCAGAAAAACGGCGAGGATTGGGAGAATGAATTTCGCGAGCGCCGCCAGGCTCCGGAACTGGAGAGCGCCATTCCACCCTCTCAGGAAGACCGGGAAGAAGCGGTCAAGGCGCGCAAGCCGAGTTATTTTGGAACCTTCGGCACCCTGCTGAAGCGGCAATGGAGCATCACCCGCGCGGATTACCTGAATCTGGTTTTCCTCATCGCGCAGCCACTGATCATTGGTCTGCTCGTCGGCTGGGTGGCGGATGATGTGGTTCTGCGGATGTTTTTATGTGTCGTCGCTACGCTTTGGTTTGGCTGTAGTAATGGCGCCCAGCAGATTGTCCGGGAGCTGCCTATTTTTCGGCGGGAGCGTGTCTGTGGTCAGAGCCTTCACGCCTATGTGCAGAGCAAATTTCTTTTTCTGACCGGGATCACCGCCGTGCAGGCGCTTTTTCTTTTGGTGGTTGTCATTCTCACCGCGCACATCATTCATCCCCGCTACGACCGGGAGCGGGACGTGCTGGGTGAGGAAGACGAAAGCGAATATGTGCAGCAGTGGAATTATCTGGTGAAACACCTGCGCGAGGTCTTGCACCCGAAAGCGGCGGAAGAACTCACCTCGCTGCAGGCGCTGGATGGTTTTGCCGCGGTGGATGACGAAGGCACCGCAGCGGAGGAATCCTCCACGAGAAGCTCCGAGGCGGATGACGACGAAGAGAAAAAGAAAAAGCGCAAGAAAGGGTTTCCCTTTGATGTGCAAGTCATCGCCACCCTCGCGACGGTGGCGAATTTTGAGGACAATGTAGATTTTGACCGGAAAGATTTTTATCCGGAAGAGAAAAAGCCGATTCAGGACCAGCCGGAGATCAGCGAAAAAGAAGATCGCCGCCGCGACCGTGAGATGCGGGCGAGAATGTGGGGGGTGGTATTTACTATATTTGGGCTGAAAATTCTGGCTCTGCTGGCCTCGGCCGCGGTGGGGGTGGCAATTGGTCTGACGATCAGTGCGCTGGTGCAGACCTCCACCCAGGCGGTCATGTGGGTGCCGCTCGTTTTGATTCCGCAGATTCTTTTCGGGGGATTTGTCGTGACCCGCCCGGACATGTCGGACTCCGTGCGCAACTTCAGTCCCGTCGTGCCGAGTTATGCGGCGCAGCGGATCATGGATGTCTCAAACGTCTATTATCAGAAAGTGCCGCGGCTGAGCAACCAAAGCCGGGTGCCCGTCTTTCTGACGGTGAGCGGGCAGCAGGAAGAAGTGCGCTGGGAAGATGAGGGAGACGACCGGGTGCGCGAGGAACAGTACGACCGGGTTTCACCGGTGAACAAGAGCTGGCAGAACCTGGCCGTGGCGGTGGATCGCGTCGGGGAAAGGCTGGTCGAAGCGACCTACCGGCGCGGAGTCAAGAAAGTGGATAACACGATCGAAGCGCGCGCGGACGTTACCCTGGAGCAGGGCGTCCTTTACCGGGACCTGCAACCAGCCTGGACGGCCCTGCTGATGCTGCTCATCTGGGTCGGGGTGTGTTATTTCGTGACCGTTTACGGCCTGCTCAAGAAGCAGAAGGGCAAATAGAAACCGCTTGAAAGAGGCGCCGCGAAATTTGAATCGTTTTGGCGGTTGATCACCTCGCGGTTTGCACGTAAGCACCAGCGCGGGGATGATTCGGCGACGACAGCGTCCCCGGGTCAGCAATTATGCAAACGACACGCGGCGCGAGAGTGAGGCACCCGGCCTTTTTCGCGGCGGACAGGACCTTCCGCCGTGCACTTTCCACGGCCGCGTTTCATGGGAAATGATCAAGAATATCCTCGCAGGCCGCTATGAAGTTATGAATTCCCTGCCCGGATTGGCTCCGGGCGAGCAGCGGTTCGAACTGGCCCTGGCGGCTGACCCCCGTCAGCACTGCATGGCCGTGCTGGTCCGGCATGAGACGAATATGGACGAGGCCGGTCTGCGCGAGCAGCAGGAAGCGATCGCCCGCATGAGCCGGGCGGACAGCCCGCATCTCTGCCGGATCCTTGAGTTCAATACCGGTCCCGGCTATTACTATATCCTGATGGAGCATGCGGGGCACAATTGCCTGCGTGACACTTTGCGGGACCGTCGCAAGCTGGAGGTTGACGAAGTTTTCCACCTCTGTGGTCAGATCGTCACGGCCCTGGAAGACGCGGTCCAGTCTGAGTGGCCCACCCTGAGCCTGGGCTCCCGGGCGGTTTACCTCAATACCTGTGAGTCGCCCCTTACCGGGTCGCGTCTGAAGCTGCCCGTGCCGAGCCTGCCGCTGAGCAGCGCGGTGCGGATTGATCCGGAACAGACGGTCACGATCAGTCCGGCGAGTCTGGTTGATTCGGATACGGACGTCCCCAAGAACACCCGGGAGTATGTCCGGCCGCTGGCCGAGCTGATTTCACTGCTGCTGGGTCAGCCGCTCAAGGCAGGCGCCGGACAGTCGGTTTATCGACCCATCGCCGAGCTTGGGCCGCAGCCCAACGAAGTAATGCGGCAGGTGCTTTCCACCAGCGGCGAACCGGCTTTCGAAGATGTGGGAAGTTTTCTGCGCGCCCTGGATATCCGTGAACGCCGGGCACCCGGCGCCTCCCGGCTGGACGCAGCCGTCTACCGGCCCCCACAAGCCGGAGCTCCTGCGGCCTCCACCATTACCCCGGCGGGAGCCCCGCCATCGATTGAGAAACAGGTCACCGTGCCGTTTTCCCTCCACGGAAAACTGGGCAGCCGTGACACCCTGATCGGACATGGGACTGCTCAGCCCAGAGCCGCGCCGGAGCCCGTCCCATCCATCGGTCAGGAGATGGAGGAAGAAAGCGGTCAGACCATCGCGGGGGACCATGAAGCGCAGAAAGCCCACGGAAACATCCGTGTGCCGGAACGTTTCCAGGCCTGGTATACCCCCTGCAAGCGGATGCGACTGCTGCCGCCGACGGAGCAGCATACGATCATCGGGCTGGTGTCCACAGCGGAAATGAATCTGGGCCGCGACCCGATGCAGAGTGATTTCGTGGCGCAATTCCGTCCGCGAAATCCGGTCAATGATTCACGCACCCGCAAGATCAGCCGGGCCCAGCTCAACGCAGAAGCCCAGGGGGAGCGGATCATTTACCGCCACAGCGGCTCCGTCAATCCGACCCTGCATAATGGCCGGCCGATGGACGGGGCGGTGCACGGCGGGACGGAGGACCAGTTCAGCCTGGCCGCGGAGTATACGGTGATCGCCCTGCGCACACCTTCGGCCTTTGACGGGGCCCGCCGCTTTGAAGGGCTGCAGGTGCCGATGGATGATTACGAAGAAGAAATCCCGGACCAGGAGGGCGGGGTGGTCTTCATTTCCCGGGAGCGCTCGGTGCTGGCCTACCAGACGGCGTGGATTTTCACGGACATCGGTTTCAATCTGAACTCCCGTCAGGAACCGCAACTGGGCAACTACCGGCCTGGTGAGATGATCGCCCGGTTTCACCGGTTCGCGGGGATTTTCCTGCTTGAATCCAATGACGACACTGGCCGGGTGGAAGTTGAAGGCCACACCCTGGAGCGATCGGAAGCCGCGCCATTGGCGGACGGGATGCAGGTGCGGCTCGGGCAGACGCTCTTCACGGCCAACGTCGTCTGAGCGATCACTTGGCAGTGGACAGGATCATGCGCTGGCGGATATTGCGACTGATGAAAAAGTCTGCCTTCTCCCGCAAGTCACCCCTGCTTTTTCTGGCCGGGGCAGCCTCGGCCTCCATGCTGCTGCTTGGCGGCTGTGCGACCTATTATGACGGCTACACGATCGGGCCCGGCTATGCGCCGCTTTCCGGTCAGGTGGTACCGGGCAAAGTGGTGGAAGCGCGGGTGGTCAAGGTCAGCCGGGACAGCGGCTTTGGCAGCTTTTTCGGCGGCGTGGCGGGCGGGACGGCTGGCAGCTACATCGGTGGCGGCACACGGGAAAACATCCTCGGCGCGGTCGGCGGGGTGATTATCGGGAGTCTGGTCGGTGATGCCCTGGAGCGGGCGATCAATCGTGGCTGGGCGACGGAGTATATCGTGAAGGCCGATGACGGGGCGTATTTCGGCGTGGTCGACACAGAGTATCCCGGGCTCCGGCCGGGAAATCAGGTCTATGTCATGGTTTCGCCATCCGGTGAGCCCATGCGCCTGACACCGGTGGGCAACTACCGTCCTGTGGGGCGCTCGATCAAAACGAATTCTCCGACACCGAGCTACTATGGCGGTGGCGGATATTATCGTGATTACGGTCCCGGTTACTACGGTTACGGCTATTGAGAAAGTAACCTTCGCGCCGGAATTGGATGGCTTTCGCCGGGATGAAGCTTCACCCTGCCGCGCATGAAGCTGCTGTATTTCAAGTCAAACTGGGAAATGGGCGGGGCGCCCCTGGCTGACTTTATCCAACGCACGAAGGCGGACGGCTTCGACGGCGCGGAGATCTTTCTGGGCGGCCAGCGGGAGAGCGCCGAAGTGATCGGCGAAGAACTTCGCGCGGCTGGATTGGAGTTAATTGCGCAGATTCATACCCACGGGCAGACGCCGGATGATCACATCGCTTCCCTCGTGAATGCATTTACCGCGGCCCTGCCGGGCAAGCCGCTGCTGATCAACGGACATATCGGCAAGGATTTTTTTCCCTTCGAAGATAACTGCCGCATTTTCCGGCGCGGCTGTGAGTTATCCGCGGAGCATGGTGTCACACTCACCTTTGAGACGCATCGTGGCCGCCCCACCTATGCGGCGCACGAAACCCGGCGATTGCTCGAAGAAATTCCTGAAATGGTAATCTGCGCGGATTTTTCCCACTGGTTCTGCGTGCATGAAAGTGACCTGGGTGATCAGCCTGAAAATGTTGATTGTGCCATCCCGCGCACGCGCCATCTCCACGCCAGGGTAGGGCACCCCGAAGGACCGCAGGTGCCGGATCCGCACGCGCCAGAATGGCGGGCGACGGTAGACCTGTTTTTTCAGATATGGCAGCGCATCATTGACACGCGCTCAGCGGCAGGGGCAGAGATCCTGACCATTGCTCCGGAATTCGGTCCACCGCACTACATGCCAGTGGAACCCTACACGCAGCGGCCTCTGGCTGACACGTGGGAAGTGAACGCGAGATTCCGAAAAACCCTGGCTGAACGTTTAGTAGCCTGAGGCAGGGTGAAAAGGACTGAGACAGCCGGGCCGGTCGTTCAGGTGCAGCGCCGTGGTCCGTCCCGTGACAGAATTGTGGCAAAGGAGGCTTGCTTTTACTGCGGAAATTTAGACTTCTCCTTCTGTGCTACGGAAATCCTGGTTCACCCGAGGCACAAACTTAACGAACCAAACCGAGCTAATCTCAATTATCTCCAATCACTCGATGAATTCGCTGACAAAAAAAATCGTCATCAAACTGATCTTCCTCTCCTTCCTCGCTACCGGTATTTCCGCGCTGCTTTCGGCCTGCTCGACGCCCGCTCAGCGCCAGGATGCCCGGGTGGACGCCCGTGTCGACAACCGGGTGGACCGCCGCCATGACGCGGTTCGCGGTGCTCTGCGGGACTGAGATCTCAGACCAGTAAGATTCCAAACTTAAGGAAAGGCGGGTCCTGCTTCGGCAAGGCCCGCCTTTTTTCGTGGTCCACGGCGGAAGCTGAAAGTTGCGGACAAACCTGCGACTGGACAAGCGTCTTCAGGATGCTACCCCTCAGGTGGGCATGAATTCTGCATTTGTGCAAAATGCCGGAAAATTCAGGGAATATCGCCGGATTCAACGGGGAAGTGAATGCGGCGGAGTCTCTTTTTGCTCAATCTGTGCAACTTTAGTCAGCTTCTCTCCAAACTCTCTCACCGCTAGATGGCGATCGACGTAAAACTTTTTCATCGCACCCATTACTCCTATGACCGCCCGGTCACGATGGGGCCTCAGATCATCCGGTTGCGTCCGGCGCCGCATTGTCTGACGGAGATTCCGGCCTATTCCATGGAAATCAGCCCGGCGGGCCAGTGGGTTAACTGGCAACAGGATCCATTCAGCAATTACCTGGCCCGGGTCGTTTTTCCCGAACAGGTGCGCGAATTCGGCGTGACGATTGATCTGATCGCGCGCCTCGAAGCATTCAATCCCTTCGATTTCTTCCTGGAGGATGAGTGCGAATATTTTCCGTTCGAATACTCCGAACTGGACCGGGAAGATCTCCGGCCGTACCTGCGAAAGCCTGAAGGCGGGGAACTTTTTGACCAATGGGTCCGCTCAATTGACCGGCACCGCCGCCGGGTGATTGATTTTATTTCAGAATTAAGTGAGGGCATTCACGGAGAGCTATCCTATCTGATCCGGATGGAGCCGGGCGTGCAGAGTCCGGAAGAAACCCTGCGGGCCGGGAAAGGTTCGTGCCGGGATTTTGCCTGGCTATTTGTCAATGTGCTGCGTCACTTCGGCCTGGCGGCGCGATTTGTCTCCGGATACTCCATTCAATTGACCGCCGATGTTAAAGCGCTCGATGGACCGAGCGGGGTGGAGAAAGATATCTGTGATCTGCATGCGTGGACGGAAGTTTATTTGCCGGGCGCAGGCTGGGTAGGAGTGGATTCCACGTCCGGATTATTCTGTGGTGAGGGGCATCTGCCACTGGCCTGCACGCCGGAGCCACGCGGGGCGGCGCCGATCACCGGCGAATTCAGCGCTTCCGGCAAGGTGCAGGATGAATTTAAATTTGAGATGTCCATTGCGCGTGTGCATGAGACACCACGGGTGACCCTGCCTTACCGGGAAGATCAGTGGGAAAGAATTAATCTGCTCGGACGCCGTATTGATGAGCGGCTGAAGCGCGGGGATGTGCGGCTGACGATGGGCGGTGAGCCGACCTTCGTTTCGATCGATGATTTCGAAAGTCCGGAATGGACCGTAGCCGCGCTCGGCGAACAGAAAAGACTTCGCGGCGAGCACTTGTTGCGCAAGCTTTTTGACCGCTACGGCGCCGGTGGATTTCTTCACTATGGTCAGGGCAAATGGTACCCCGGTGAGTCCCTGCCGCGCTGGGCATATTCCGGGATCTGGCGAAGGGACGGTGAGCCGCTCTGGAAGAATCCTGGGCTTTTTGCGGATATCAGCAAAAATTACGGGTTCGGTGAAAAGGTGGCGGGAGAGTTTGTTCAGACGCTTTCGGCAAATCTGGGTCTGGATGAAAAACATATCATGCCTGCCTATGAAGATGCGTGGTACTATATGTGGAAGGAGCGCCGCCTGCCGGTGAATGTGAATCCGCTGGATAACCGGCTGGAGGAAGAGGAAGAGCGGGTTCGACTTGCGAAAATATTTGAGCAGGGCCTGAAGAAAACGGTGGGGTACGCCTTGCCGCTGGAGCGTGGGTGGGTGGACAATCACTACCGCTGGATTACGGGCCCATGGTTTCTGCGTCCGGAAACCATGTTCCTTATTCCCGGCGATTCTCCCATGGGATTGCGGTTGCCGCTTGATTCCGTGCCATGGGCCGGACCCTCGGACCTGCGAAGCATGGGAGATTGGCCGATCGCGGAGAATGTGCCGCCACTGCCTAAATATGAAGAATTAGCCCGGCAATATGCACGCGCCGGATCCGCCGGCGGGATGCGATCAGAAACCGCCGACCCGTGGCGCGATTATCTGGAGCGGGCCGGTTATGGGCAGGGTTTTCAGAAAAAGCTGCCCCCTCATATGCGGCCGCGGCCTGAGTTACTGGAAGAACCAGAAAAAGTGCCCGTGCCTGGAAAGGCTGCGCCATGGATTGTCCGGACTGCGCTGTGTGCGGAGCCGCGGGAAGGACGATTGCATTTATTTCTGCCGCCCGTTCACTCCACGGAAGACTATATTGATCTATTGACGGCCATTGAGGCGACGGCTGAGGAACTCGATCGCCCCGTTGTTCTGGAAGGCTATTTGCCGCCTTATGATCCGCGGTTGGAGACAATAAAGATCGCGCCCGATCCCGGCGTGCTGGAAGTCAATATCCAGCCAAGTGCAGACTGGGACCATCTGGTCGATAAAACGACCTTTCTATATGAAGCCGCCCGTGAGTGCCGTCTGGGGACAGAGAAATTCGATGAAGACGGAACGCACACCGGGACCGGCGGAGGCAATCATATTGTCGTGGGCGCAGCTTCCCCGCACGAGTCGCCTTTCCTGCGCAACCCGAAATTGTTGGCGTCACTGGTCAGTTATTGGCACAACCACCCGTCGCTTTCCTATTTATTCAGCGGCAAATTTATCGGTCCCACCTCGCAGGCGCCGCGCCTTGACGAAGCGCGCAACGACAGCGTGTATGAGATCGAAATCGCCTTTCAGGAATTGGACCGGCAATTGCAGAATAATCAAGCCTGCCCGCCATGGCTGGTCGACCGGATCTTCCGCAATTTACTTATTGATGTGAGCGGAAATACGCATCGCGCGGAGTTCTGCATTGATAAACTCTATTCGCCTGATGGCAGCGCCGGACGCCTTGGCCTGCTCGAGCAGCGCGCCTATGAAATGCCGCCGCACGCGCGGATGTCTCTTACTCAGCATTTGCTGCTCCGTGGACTGATTGCACGTTTCTGGGAGCAGCCCTATGAACCGGAACGGCTGGTGCGCTGGGACACCCAGCTTCATGACCGCTGGATGCTGCCCCATTTTATTATGGAAGATATGCGGGACGTCTGTGAAGACTTGACGGTGTGGGGCGAAGCGTTCGATCCCGAATGGTTTGTGCCGCACTATGAGTTTCGATTCCCGAAATTTGGTGACGTGAATTACCGGGGAATCAATCTGGAAATCCGGCAGGCGCTTGAGCCGTGGCACGTTCTGGGCGAAGAAAATGTCATCGGCGGCACGGCACGCTATGTGGATTCTTCCGTTGAGCGGATTCAGGTTAAAGTCCGGGATCTGGTGGAGGACCGCTACGTGGTGAGCTGCAATGGGTTCCGGCTGCCCCTCAGCCATACCGGGACAGAAGGAGAATTTGTCGCCGGGGTCCGCTACCGTGCGTGGCAGCCTCCGTTGAGTCTGCACCCCACCATTCCAGTGGATTCTCCCTTGCGCCTTGAGATCATTGATAAATGGAATAATCGGTCGATCGGCGGGTGCCAGTATCATGTCGCGCACCCGGGCGGGATGGCGTTTACAGATTTTCCGGTAAATGCCTTGGCGGCGGAAACGCGGAGGCGCAGCCGATTTTTAAAGATGGGCCATTCCGTGGGAGAGACTACTCCCGAGCTGCGGGAAAAAGTATCACCGGATTTTCCCATGACGCTGGACCTGCGGGAGCCTCCGCGGCTGCCCACTTATTAAGACGTCATTCGATTAAGCGATTTATCTGACCAGCCCTGACTAAGCAATGTCCAACCTGCCGCAACAGAACCAGAGCCAATCCCAGGGAGTCAAGGGAGGACAATCCCAATCCCAGACGGCTGGTTTCTCTCCGGAGCAGCCGGTATTTCAGGCCGGTTATGATATGGAAGGGTTTTATGATGAAATGTTCGATGACGATGGATCGCTCCGTCCGCACTATGAACATATTCACGAAAAACTAGCCAGCTTATCTGTGGGTGAACTGGATGCGAAGTGCCAGGCGGTGAATGTCTCGATGCTTATGCAGGGCATCACCTTTACGGTTTATAATGAAGACGAAGGCACGGAACGCATCTTCCCGGTCGATCTGGTTCCCCGCATCATTCCGCACCATGAATGGACCGCCATTGAAGCTGGCCTGAAACAGAGAATTCAGGCGCTGAACGCTTTCGTGCATGATGTTTATCATGAGCAGCGCATTCTGAAGGAAGGCGTTATTCCGCGTGAGGTTGTGCTGGGCGCGAAACATTACCGGCCGGAATTCGAAGGTTGCCGGGTGCCCCGGGACATTTATATCCATATCTGCGGGACGGACATGGTGCGGGATCGTGACGGGCAATACTATATTCTGGAAGATAATGGCCGGTCGCCCTCCGGAGTTTCCTACATGCTGGAGAACCGTGCCCTGATGAAGCGCACCTTTCCGGATATGTTTCTCGATTCAGACATCGCGCGGGTGGGGGATTACACCGCAAATCTCCTGAAAACCCTCCAGCACATTGCGCCCCACGCCGAGGGAGAACCGAATATTGCTGTGCTCACCCCGGGTATCTACAACAGCGCCTATTTTGAGCACTGTTTTCTCGCGCGGGACATGGGCATACCCATCGTTGAAGGCCGGGATCTCATCGTGGAGAATAACCGCGTTTATATGCGCACAGTTTATGGGGTGCGGCCGGTGGATGTTCTTTACCGGCGCATCGATGACGACTTTCTTGATCCGGCCGTGTTTCGGGAGGACTCGGTCCTGGGCGTACGCGGTTTGGTTGATGCCTATCGCGCGGGAAATCTCGGCCTGGCCAACAGCATCGGCACAGGGGTCGCGGATGATAAACTGGTCTACACCTATGTGCCGCAGATGATAAAATTCTATCTGGGCGAAGACATGCTTTTGCCCAACGTGGAAACTTATCTGGCAACGGATCATGCGCAGCGTCAGCATATCCTGGCCAATGCAGATAAACTGGTCATTAAACCGGTTAATGAATCCGGCGGCTACGGCATCTGTGTCGGTCCGCAGGCTTCCCGGGAGGAAATTGCCAAGGCCAAAGCGGCGGTGGAGTCGAACCCGAGGAATTGGATCGCGCAAAAACCCATCGCTCTGTCCCGCCACCCCACGTGGTGCGACGGGAAACTGGAGGGGCGTCACATTGATCTGCGGCCGTATATTCTTTATGGGGACGAAATTCGCATCACCCCGGGTGGCTTGACCCGTGTCGCGCTGCGAAAAGGGTCACTCGTCGTTAATTCCTCCCAGGGTGGAGGAAGCAAGGATACGTGGGTGTTGCAGAGATAAAGAGATCAATTATCAGATTATGCTTTGCCGGGTTGCAGATTCTCTTTTTTGGATGAGCCGCTACGTGGAACGCGCGGAGAATACGGCGCGCCTCGTCGAGGTGAATTTACAGTTGCTGCTGGATTCCGAGGCGCTTCGGAACGGCCGGGTGGAGGCCTACTGGGGGCCCATGCTGCACAGCACCGGGGACCGCTCGATTTATGATGGGCTTTATGATGAAATCAACAGCCAGAACGTGATGGAATTTCTCACGTTCAACAGCCGTAATCCCAGTTCGATTATTTCCTGTGTGAAGGCCGCGCGTGAGAATGCGCGCATGATCCGTGATCAGATCACGGAAGAGATGTGGGAGACGCTCAACCGTCTTTATCATTACATTAAGAAGACCTCGCAATTCCCGATCGGGCACAGCGGTCTTTATGATTCCTTCCGGCAGGTCAAGGAGTATTCCAGCCTTTTTGTCGGCATTACAGAGTCCACCTATAATCATCAGGTGGGCTATGAATTTATGCGCGCCGGCCGGTATCTGGAGCGGGCCGAAAAAACCGGGCGCATCATCGACAGCAAACAGCATCTGCTTGAATACGCCGAAGACCAGCGCTCCGCCGCGATCATTGAGTGGGGCGCCGTCCTGCGTGCAACCTCCGCCTTTCCCGCTTATCAACAGGCTTACCGCTCAGATGTGCGTCCCCTTCATGTGCTCGAGCTGCTCATTTCTTCGCGTAATTTTCCGCGCGCCATGTTGTTCTGCCTCAATGAATTACAGCGTTCCATTCACGCCATTTCCGGGTGCCCGGTCACCCACTATTCAAATGAGGCTGAGAGATTGTGCGGCCGGTTGATTTCTCAGCTGAATTACACCTCCATGCAGGAAATGGTGGAGCGCGGCGTCCATGAATTTCTTGTTCATGTGCAGAAGGAGATTGAAAAAATCACCGTAGAGCTGAGTCAGCAATACATGTTTTTCCCAGTGATCGATCCTGCGGCGGAAGAAGAAGCCGCCGCCTGAGCCGCTCAAAAAATCATCCGAGCATCCCTCGGGGATTGATCTGTCCGGAGATGAGGTATTCCATGCTTGGCTGGCGCAGGGTGTTCAGGTCTTATCGGACCTGCCCCCCAGTTATCCCTCTTTAGCTGCTCCTCTGATCCCTGTGGCAACGCAATCCCAACCAACCTCTGCCAGCGCAGATCCCGCTTCACCTCTTGCGATGCCCCCCAGTCCGCCGTCCTCACCGTCTCCTGATGAAGCGCCATCACCGCCGGGAGGGCCGCCGACGCAGAGCCAAACGCAGAGCTTGAGCGGGGCTGGAACCGGCCAAAGCCAGAGCCAAACGCAGAGCCAAAGCCAAACCGGTGCTCCCGTTACCGGCAGACAGGAGTCCTCCTGGCGTGGAGGATATCGCTCTCGCGCCGGGCATTTTGACGAGCTCTCGTCCCAGGCTGCGACGCATTGGCAGGCTCTCCTGAGTGGGTTTGAAGGCATCGGCCCGGAAGGAATGAAACGCCGCGAACTCGAGACAGCCCGCATCATTGAGGAGAACGGCGTCACTTATAATGTGCATCACGACCAGCAGGGCGCCGGGCGTCTCTGGAAGATGGATCTGTTTCCGCTGCTGCTGACGCAGGAAGAGCAGGGCCAGATCGAAGCCGCCCTGGCTCAGCGTGCCCGGTTGCTCGACCGGATCCTCCATGATTTTTATGGCCCACAGACCCTCTTACGTGAGGGGCTCTACCCGCCCCAGCTCGTCCTCGGTAATCCCGCCTTCCTTCGACCCTGTCACCGGCTGCTGAATCCCGAGGAGCCTTTCATTTACTCATACGTGGCGGACCTGGCGCGGTCGCCAGATGGGAAATGGTGGGTGCTCTCGGACCGGGTCGATACTCCGGCCGGTCTGGGTTATGCCTTTGAAAACCGTTACATTTCCACCCGTGTGCTGCCGGACATCTTCCGGGAGCTCAATGTTCTCCGCCTCACGCAATTTGTCCGGCGCTACTGCGAAGGCCTTGGCAAGGCCTCTCCGCGGCTCAACGACGAACCCTTCGTTGTCCTGCTCTCGCCCGGACCCGGCAGTGAGACGTACTTCGAACAATTGCTCATTGCCCGGACCCTCGGTTTCGCCCTTGTCGAAGGTGCCGATCTGACGGTGCGCAACAACACCGTTTATCTGAAGTCCACCGAGGGCATCCGGCGGGTCGATGTTATCCTGAGGCGTCTCGGTTCGGACTGGTGTGACCCGCTGGAGCTGCGCAGTGAATCTCTTCTGGGCGTGCCGGGACTGCTTAACGCCATTCGCCACGGCAATGTGCGGGTGGTCAACTCGCCGGGAAGCGGTCTTCTCGAGACCCCCGCGCTCATGGCCTTTCTCCCGGGCATCTGCCGTCATCTTCTTGGTGAAGATCTGAAGATGCCATCCATCGCTACCTGGTGGTGTGGTCATGAGCATGCCAGACGCACCGTTCTGTCCCGGCTTTCGCAGTTGATCATCCGGCCCGCCTTTGGCCCGATGATGGCGGGCAATTCCTACTATGGATCGGAATTAACGGAGGCTGATCTCACTCAACTCGCCACTCAGATCGAGAGGAATCCGGGAGATTTTATTGCTCAGGAAAACGTGCAGCAGTCAACCGCTCCTGTTTTGGAGAAAGGCCAATTGATTTCCCAGCCGGTCACGCTGCGCGCCTTCCTCACCCGGCAGCATGATGAGCCCGGTGACTTTGCCATGATGCCCGGCGGGTTGGCCCGGGTAGTTCTGCAGGAGAATGAACCCAGCCTCACCATGCAGACCGGGGGCTGCAGCAAGGATGTCTGGGTCGTCGCGGATCAGGAGCTGGATGACCAGCCCATCTCGCTCACTCCTCCGGATCACCTGAAAATCCGTCGCGCCCAGGAGGATCTGCCCAGCCGGGTGGCAGATAATCTCTACTGGCTGGGACGCTATGTGGAGCGCGCAGAGGCGCTTGTCCGCGGTCTGCTCGTCGTCCACCGGGTTCTGCGGGAATCGATCAGCAAGGAAACGGTTGATCCCGTCATGCCGTTCCTCCAGGGAATTACCGGCACCCGTGTGGTGGAAGAATATCGGGCCAGCCAGCCAGACTGGAATTCGTTCGCCGTTGCGGAAGCCGTCGTCACGCATTTCCTCTGGGACGAGGACGAACCCTCCAGCCTCGTGACGAACCTGACCCATATTGAGCGCACCGCTCATGTGGCCAAGGAAAGGATCTCCGGGAACACCACCCAGATTCTCGGCAATATCCCGCAGGACCGTAAATTTCTTCAATCCCGGCCGCATCATCACCTGGATGAGAATCTCTATAATTATCTCATCGGGATGCTGGAATCCTTTGCCGCCTTTTCCGGGACTGTCATGGAGAACACCACTCGGGGACAGGATTGGCACTTCCTGGAGATCGGCCGCCGCATCGAGCGCGGGCTTAAACTCTGCGACCTCATCGAAAGCTGCCTGGAAAAACCGTCTGAGCATGAAGTTTTTCTCCTCACTCAGCTCCTGGATTATGCAGACAGCACCATCACCTACCGGCGGCGCTACCTGACTAATATCTGGCTCGCCGGGGTGATTGATCTCCTTCTCCTGGACGAAGCCAATCCGCGCTCGCTCGCCTTTCAGGTGGAGGCGCTCAGGCGCAGCATCCATGAGCTTCCCCATCATGTGCCGGGGGCTCATCATCCGCTCGATCGCCGCATTCTCGCCGTCTATAATCTGGTTTGGATGACTGAACCCAATCCACTCGCGGAGATCGATGAGCAAAAATCGGCACGCACTGCGCTCGTTGAATTTCTGGATCAAAGCGGGGCCGGCCTGGGAGATTTATCGGATCTGGTCAGCAAACACTATTTCTCCATCACCGCGCAATCAAACTGAAGCATGGCTGTTTACCGGGTCGAGCATAGAACGGTTTATCAATATCAGAGTCCGGTCGCGGCCTCCTACCATTCCGCCTGTCTCCATCCGCGAACCATTGATAAACTGCAGACCTGTGAAGAGTTCTCCCTGAAGGTGGCGCCTTCCACGGAAGATCTGAGCAAGCGCACGGATTATTTTGGAAATACCGCCCATTTCTTTTCCATTCAGCAAAGCCACGCCAAACTGACGGTTGACTCAGAGTCCGTCGTCACGGTTGAGCCAATGCAATTGCCCCTCACGGAATTGACGCCCACCTGTGAAGAGGTCCGCCGCTTTTACCGGGGAGAGATCACAGCGGACCTTGTTGCGACGATCGAATATACCCAGCCATCGCCCTTTATCGACATCACGCGTGAGGTCCGTGAATTCGCGCAGCAGTTCTGTTCCGCGGAGACTAACTATCTGCAGGCGGTCTGCAAACTGGCTGCCTCGATTCACGATGAATTTACTTTTGATCCTACTGCCACGGATGTCTACACCCCGGTCACGAAGGTTCTCCGTCTGAAGCGTGGTGTCTGTCAGGACTATGCGCATCTCATGATCGCGGCGCTGCGGGCAGAACGTTTGCCGGCCAGATATGTCAGCGGCTATATTCTGACCGAACCGGCCGAAGGCCAGGAAAGGCTCCGCGGGGCAGATGCCTCTCACGCCTGGGTTTCCGTTTTCGTGCCGCAATTTGGCTGGATTGATGTGGATCCTACGAACCGGCAATTTGTGAATGAAGAACATGTCCGTGTCGGTTTTGGCCGGGATTTCAGTGACGTCAGCATGCTGCGCGGAGCGGTCACAGGTGGGGGAAAACACTCTCTCGGCATTGAAGTGACGATGACCCCGGAAAAATCGGCGCAATCTGAAAGACTGGAGTTACCCGTAGCCCGGCCCTGAAATTTCTGATTGTCATTTCGCGTTGACCTTTGCTGGAGATCAGACCGGTAGATTTTTCCGAGCCTTTTCCTGAAACCCCCAAATGCTGTAATCCAAAAAACGATGAACCCACTCCAATCCTTCCCCAAAGTAGGCATTCGCCCGACGATTGACGGCCGTCTCGGCGGTGTCCGCGAATCGCTCGAAGAACAAACGATGAACATGGCCCAGTCCGCCGCCGGACTCATCACCACGGTGTTGCGTTATCCCGATGGTTCCCCGGTGCAATGCGTTATCGCGGACAGCACTATTGGTGGAGCGGCCGAGAGCGCGGCTTGCGCGGAAAAGTTTCGCGCAGAAAATGTCGCGGTGACATTAACGGTGACGCCGTGCTGGTGTTATGGCAGTGAAACGATGGACATTGATCCGCTCACGGTCAAAGCGGTGTGGGGCTTCAATGGAACCGAGCGGCCCGGTGCGGTCTACCTCGCCGCCGCCCTCGCCGGGCATACTCAGAAAGGTTTACCCGCTTTCGGGATCTACGGCCGGGACGTGCAGGCTTCCGGGAAGAAGGATATTCCCGCGGATGCCGGTGAAAAGATTCTGAATTTTACAAGCTGCGCCCTCGCAGTGGCGATCATGCGGGGCAAATCTTATCTGTCGATGGGCGGCACGTCCATGGGGATCGCCGGGTCAATGGTTGATTATTCCTTCTGGGAAAATTACCTCGGCATGCGCGTGGAGGATATTGACATGACAGAGTTCGTTGGCCGTCTCAATAAACAGCAGTATGACGCGGAAGAGTATGCACGAGCTCTGACCTGGGTGAAACAGAACTGCACGGAGGGGAAAGACTATAATACTCCCGAGAAACGCCGGAACCGGGACCAGTTGGATCAGGAATGGGAAACGTCCATTAAATGTGCCCTCATCGCACGGGATCTCATGGTGGGTAATCCGAAATTGCAGGAAATGGGACTGGGCGAACAGGCGCAGGGACATTTTGCCATCGCGGCAGGTTTTCAGGGCCAGCGTCAGTGGACGGATCATTATCCGAACGGAGATTTTCTGGAGGCTATTCTGAATTCCTCTTTTGATTGGAATGGAAAACGCGCCCCATACATTGTGGCCACGGAAAACGATGCGCTCAACGGTGCGGGCATGCTCTTCGGCTTTCTATTAACAAATTCCGCCCAGATTTTTGCGGATCTGAGGACTTACTGGAGCATGGACGCCATTCAGGAGGCCAGCGGGCAACGGCTCGTTCACTCCCTGGTGAAGGACGGGATTCTGCATCTAATTAATTCCGGGCCCGCCGCCCTGGATGGAACCGGTCAGCAAACTGACTCTGACGGAAAGCCCGCCATGAAACCTTTCTGGGAAATCACCGATGCTGAGACGGAGGCCTGTCTCAAGGCTACGACCTGGCATCCGTCCATCACGGAATACTTTCCGGGTGGCGGCTGGAGCACCCGCTACCGGACCAGAGGCGGGATGAAATCCACCATGATCCGCCTGAATTTAGTCGCGGGACTGGGACCGGCCCTGCAGATCGCGGAAGGTGATACGATTGAGCTGCCGAATGAAATTCATGACGCCCTTGATCAACGCACCAATCCTACCTGGCCCACTACCTGGTTTGTCCCGCGCCTGACCGGTCACGGGGTTTTCCGTTCGACCTTTGAAGTCATGAATAATTGGGGGGCCAATCACTGCGTGCTCACCTGCGGGCATGTCGGCCATTTATATATCACTTTGGCTTCCATGCTGCGTATCCCTGTTTACATGCATAATGTGGAGGAAGAACGCATTTTCCGGCCGGCTTCCTGGAGAGCCTTTGGCACGGCAGATCTGGAATCCGCGGATTTCCGCGCCTGTCAGACTTACGGTCCGCTTTACCGGTAAATGACTCTAAGGGTTGGGCGGTGGCGGGGCGCAGGTTTTCCCCTCCGCGAAGACGAACGAAACCTTTTCCAACGGTGGAATGTGTGAGCCATCGATAAGGGCGAAAAGCCGTTCGAGCGCGGCTTCGGCAAGGTCCGCGTTGGGGACGATCTGCGTTGTGACATTTAAACCGACATTACTGAATCCGGACTGATCGATCGTGGTAATGGAATAGTCCTGCGGCGGATGTAGATTCCTGGTTTTTAGTGCCATGACCAGAGCTAAAGCTGCCCAGCGTGAACCGGTGACGAAGGCAGTGGGAATTTTATCCGCAGCCGCGATCCAATGGGCGGCTCCTTCCTGCAAGGTTAATCCGGGGCGCGGTTTCAGATTGATAATCGTCGGAGCCAATCCGGCATCCTGCATCGCCTTTTCATAACCCTGACGGCGCGCGGAAAGGCTGTAGTGTTCAAATTCAGAGTCGACCAGCGGAAGTGCTTCCGCGTAGCTGATCTGGGTGTGACCGAGCTTTGCCAGATACTCCACGAGACCTGCCGCGGCGCCTTCGTCGTCACATTTTATGCCGTCATCATGATTTGAGTTAACCCACACAAACGGCGTCTGCATGCGGTCAAGCAACTCCGGAAGTCCCGCTGGAATAGCGTGAGTATAGTAAAGCAGAACGCCATCAACCATCCATGTTTTGAGAAACTGCGGGAGACGCGCATGATCCTTGATCATGTCCTGCGGATAACGGCTGATCATGAGCTGGAGGCCGCGCGCATAGCAGGCATCTTCCAGTCCCCAGAAAAAGCCGACGGGAGTTGCGGAAGTGGAAACATTATCGGTCGCGAGCAGCCCGACGGCATGATGCCGTCCACGCCGCATGACATTGGCGGACCGGTTCAGCCGGTAACCCAACCGGGCGGCTTCGCGCAGGACGCGTTCCCGGACTTCTTCTTTCACGGATGGATGACCGGACAGGGCACGCGAAACCGTGATCTGGGCCACGCCCGCGGCGGCGGCCAGATCATGCTGCGTGGGAGGTTTGCGCCGTGCGCGGCTCACGTGACTAAGCCTAGCCGGGCGTGCAAGAAAGGCAAGCGACACAAATCCGGCATCGTTCTCATGGAAATTATTTCCCGGACGCAGGTACTGGAGGGACTTCGATGATATCCAGACGGAAGCTTGCGTCATCTTTGTCACCGTCCGAGTCGCTCACGCGAACCTGGATTTCCTCCGAACCCAAGGCCGGGGGCAGACCGGTCAATACTCCGTCTTCCCTCATGCTGAGCCAATCCGGACCTTTTATCAGTTCCCAGCTGACCGGTTCTTCACCTCCCTTGACGGGGATGGCAGCAAAATAGTCAACCCCGAGCAAGGCAGGGCGCACCTGCGGGGTGTTGATCTGAGGTTTGGTATCGGTCGACAGCGTGACCGTATGAAAATCCTTTTCCGGACCGAGCGAAATCTCCGCCTTGAAAACATCATCTTTTATCTGCGTCTCCACAAGGTAGTCGCCGTGAAAGGCGTTCAAGGATACTTCCCCGCGATCATTAACGGCCAGCGTCTCATCTGTGCGCCACTCACCGAGGACCAGTTTTTCCCACGCCTTAAGTTGAGGTTTAGGTGACCAGTCGTCATAATAAAATACTCCTTTGGGAGCGTAACCTTTCCGCACGCCATCCCACTTGATCCAGGTCTGGAAGGTTGTGGCTGCGGGATGGCTGAAAAAGATGACTAAAATATCTTCGAACCATTTTCCCTTGATTTCGTCAGCGGTGGGCTGGCCGTCATAATTTTCCCAGGGCATCACTTCCTGCCATCCGCCTCCGTAGGTGTCGTATTCCGTCACGCTCAGGCTCAAACCCAATTTTGCGAAATCCTCGAGTTGCTCATAAATTGTCTCTGGATGTTGCCGGACTTTTCCCCGCCACTGATGAAGCTGAAAACCCACTCCATCTAACGGTCCATCCGCTGCCAGAATTTCCCGACATAATTCCAGATAACGTTCCGGTTTCGTTCCTTCCGGATGCAGAATCCCAAATTCATTGATGACCAGCCTGGCCTGAGGCGCGGCTTCCCGAGCGATTCTGAGCCATGCGGCAATCAGTGCGGCTTTTTTCTCGATGCTCTCAGCTTCAAGGTATCGAAAGGCTTTATCTTTGCTCAGTGGCTCATTAACCACGTCCCACTCATAAACAAAGGGCATGCGGGAGCCGACCCAGCGAATGTGAGTTTCGACTCCCTGCCGAAACGCTTCCTGTTTGCCGGGCGTTTCTTTCATCATCCACGTGTAGAAAGGCTCGGGCACCACGAAATCTTCATCGGGATGGGCCCAAAACATATTATGGGCCCGGATGGAGAGACCGCGCATTTGTGCAAAGGCCACAAAAACCTGCTCCGCCTTCTGCCAATTTTTCTGTCTTGTCATGGCCCATTGCTGCGCTGAGGTGGCCTGGGTTGAATCAGCCAAACGCGGCAGGTCATCGTAATAAAGAAAATTGGGATGGCTTTCCTGATGCCAGGAGTTGAGTGATCCCGCACCGGTCGCGACTCCCCAGTGAAACGCGCTCCTGGTCATGGCAACCCGGACGTCTGTGCCAGCCGGAAGCAGCTGACCGTCTGGAGTGACGCACCGAATCGTGATGTCATTTGTGCGATGCTCGCGGATACGCGCTTCTGCCGCTTCACGCCAGGAAAGATCTTGAGCAGAAACCGGCATTATCATCCAACAAAAGAAAAATATAGACTTAGTCATGAGAGCTACGCCCGGCAGCATCCCTAATCTGTCGTTAAATGCTGTCATGGAAATTATTTCCCGGCGTCGTCCCTCATGCGGAGGCAGGCCGGGGCTTTGGTCAGTCTGTCGTGTGGTCAAGTTCTTTCAAGGCCTGATAAAGCGCTTCATATTCCTCACGGCACTCTTCACAGATCTCGAGATGATTCTGCACGGCGTGGGAAGACGAAGAGCGTCCGGCGGGAAAAACATTCTGGTCGAAGCGAAGGGATCTCGTGGGGTGGGCCTGAGTGAAAGTGACGACCGGGTCATGACGGAAGGGAGAGAGTGTGTGGGGGTACCGGTTGGTTTTGATGGGAGGAAGAAGGAACCAAGCTGGGGGAGGTGAGCCGGATGTGTCAGGCAAGGCGTCCAGGAATGGGAAGGATCTGAGCCGTGCATGATCTTGCCGGCGCCGGCGGTCTCATAGCCA
>CAZUPP010000021.1:0-66933 GCA_964622095.1 uncultured Verrucomicrobiales bacterium | reverse complement strand
CTGACTGATGCAGATCGCGCTTCCCTCGCCAATCTCAAAGACGCCGCCACCGCGGCTTCGGACAAACTTCTGGAAGATTTTTATAGCAGGCTTTTGGCTCATGAAGAAACCGCCGAATTCTTTGTCGATAAACTTGAGAAAGCCAAAGAAGCCCTTCGCGGCTGGTTCATCGCCCTTTTCACCGGTGATTATGGCGAAGATTTCGTCAATAGCCGTTTGCGGATCGGGGAAACCCATGTGCGCATCGGCTTGCCCGTCCGTTATCCTCTTGCCATGATGGATGTAATTATTCACCATGGCCATGCCGTGGCGGCCCAGAGCCCTGACCCTACCGCGGCGACGGTAGCCTTTAATAAACTGGTTGTCCTCGATATCGCCATTTTTAACCAGGCCTATGAAGACACGCAGTTGAAGCATCTGACCAAACTCGTGGGAGACAACGAAGCCTTGGCCCGCCGCCTTCTCACGCAAAGCACAAAATAACCCCGCAAAAACTTATCTAATTTCCAAGAAACCACGGAATCGAACAAAAAACATCCATCACTCCATCATTATGACAACCGCTGAAGCCCTTAACTCCTTCGTTCAACGTCTGACTCAGGCTTTGCCTGAATGTCAGGGCGTCCTTTTCGCCTCCACCGATGGCCTGCTCCTTGCTCACCAACTCCGTTCTGGGGACGCGCAAAGTCTGGCTGCCATGGCGGCGACGGCCATTGGTCTGGGAAAACGCATTACGGAAACGGTCAGTGGAGGTCAGCTCTCTGAAACCAGTGTCCAGGGTACCCAAGGCTCTTTCTTTATCTACACGGCAGGAGGCACCGGAGTTCTCGCCGTCATGGCTCCGCCGGAAGCCAATGTCGGACTTATCAATCTGGAAGCACGGAAAGTAGCTCAGGAAGCTGCCGCTGTCATGCGTGGCTGACCGGAAAATCTCAGCCTCCTGAAGACAGGTCAGAGTTAAGACATTTTTCTCCATTCAGTTTAACGCTTCATCAGGACAGCCTGAGGGATTCCAACTCCTCAATAGGCTGTCCCGTAATTTCATCTGCGCCCGCTCTCAAGATCCTTCACCCCTAAAATAATAAATCACACAATTAATCTTTCTTTATGTCAGATACCATCTCTCGTCCTCGTCTCGGTCATACGACCGATTTGATCTGTCTGAAATCCATGATCTTCGGCGTCGAAGAAATCGTTGGCCCTGAAGCCGCGAACGCTGTCGCCGTGAGCGCAGGCCGGCGCCGGGGAAAACAAGTCGCCGAAAAGCAAGGTGTCGCCGGCACGAAGACAACTCCTGATCAAATGAAAGCGGCCATGGTGGAAGCTCTTGGAGAAAATGGGACCCATCTGTGCATTGTTGAATCCATCCAGCCTGCCGAAGGCGGCTACCTTGTTGATGTTTCTGAGACGGTATGTTCCGCTGACGAAAGCATCGGTTCGCCCCGTCGCTGTACCTATACCAAAGGTGTGCTCCTTGGCGTCATCGAAGCTATCCAGGGCGACCAGTATAATATCCGCCAGACCGGGTCCGTGCTGGCCGGTGATTCTTTTGATTCCTTTCTTCTTACTCCCATCCAGGGAGACTACGCCATCTAGGCAAATCATCGTGTAATACAAATAACATCACCCCGTTCTTCCTATGGAACCTCGAAAAAGCTGGGACATCAAAGGCGCGGAACTCTTTCATGACCTGATGACCTTGGTCAACCTCACCGTCGAGGAGCGCTCAGCCTTGCTCGAGCTCCATCCCAAAGCGGTCGAGGCTGCCCCGGCCATGGCGGAATCTTTTTATGAGCGGCTCATGGCTCACCCGGAGACCGCCGAATACTTCGCCGGTCAGGACCTGACCACCCGCAAGAAAACTGCGGGTGACTGGTTTGCGGCGATTTTCTCCGGCCAGACCGATGAAGAATACATCCGTGCCCGCCTGCACATCGGCATGGTTCACGTAAAAGTCGGCGTTCCCGTGCGTTATCCCATCGCCATGATGGACCTTATCATGGAACACGGCCACCGGGTCTGCGCGGGAAGTGCTAACCCGCAGCTCGCCATCCGTGCCTTTAATAAAATGCTCAACATCGACATCGCGATCTTTAATCAGGCCTACGAAGATACCGAATTACAGAATATCGCCAAACTCGTGGGTGAAAACGAACTGCTCGCGCGCCGCATTCTGTCCCAGGAAGCCTGACCTTTCCCGCCACCCCCTATGGCCGCGAGCGCTCCGGGGAGCCAGCTTGAGACGGTCTCGGCCTTTTCCGTTGCCCGGTGATTTATTTCACCGAAACTATGATTCTCAAGTGGGGTTTCTTACCTGATTCTTTCGGCCCTGCTCCCGTCCATGTCCGCGGTTTTCTCTTAGCCTTTCGTGAGAGACTGGACCGCTCCTCTTCCTTTCTCTCGTCACTTTCATCAGGATTCATGTGGGACCGGCTAGGAGAAGATCATCCCTCGAAAGGGTCCAAAGCTTCGGCCCACTTGCAGAAAAATGCCCGTGAGACGGAGATTGATCCCGACGCAGAGCTCATGCTTCGGGTCCGTGACAGCGGAGATCTCGAAGCCTTTGAAGAACTGGTCCAGCGCTATCAGGATCGCGTCCTCAACACCGTGGTGAAAATGCTCGGTGACACCACCGACAGCGAAGACATCGCCCAGCTCGTCTTCATCCGCATCTGGAAGAGCGCCAACCGTTACCAGCCCCAGGCCAAATTCAGCACCTGGCTTTTTACCATCACCCGCAATCTGGTTCTGAACGAGGTCCGCCGCCGTAAACGGCATCCCGCCAGTTCTCTCGACGCTCCCTCGTCTGCCCAGAAAGCGCGTGCCTCCAGCCTTTCAGCCTTTGCCCTGCGCAGCCGCCTGCATGACTCCGGCGCCCCTTCCCCGGAGGAAGGCGTCATCCATGAGGAACTGCGCCAGGCCGTGGATGAGGCCATCGCTTCCCTGCCGGAAAATCAGCGGCTCGCCATTCTCCTCTGGCGCTTCGAGGAAATGTCTTATGAGGAGATCGGCGCGGTGCTGAAGCAGAGCCTCAGCGCGGTGAAAAGCCTCATCTTCCGGGCCCGGGCCAATCTGAAAGAAAAGCTGCGGGATCACCTTGGCCGCTAGCATTTTGCGGACTAAGCTATGGCCATGAGCAGGCAAGCATCCAGTCCGGAGACCGCAGGCGGCTCAAATGGAAATGCGGCTCATCACGCCGGAGTAAGGTCATTTCTCTACCATCACCTCTTTCGGCCCGCTCTTTTCCGCATGCAGCCGGAGCAGGCGCATGACGCCGTCATCCGGGGTTTATGTGCGGGTTCCGCCGTACCCTGGCTTGTCCGGTCCATCTTTGGAGGCGGCCGCAGCCGCGCCGCGGCAGGCAGCACCCGGATTGAAGCCTTTGGGCTGACCTTTCCGAACCCCGTAGGTCTGGCGGCGGGCTTCGATAAGAATGGCGTCGCCCTTCCTGCCTGGGCCGCTCTGGGTTTTGGTTTTGTCGAACTCGGCACCGTCACAGCTCTCGCCCAGAAAGGAAATCCCCGGCCGCGGATCTTTCGCTTTCCCGAGCAGGAAGCCCTCGTGAACCGCCTGGGCTTCAACAACCAGGGGGCAGACCGGATCGCGGGGCGTCTCAGCCAGCTGAAGAAAACCTCCCGCTGGCCGCGGATCCCGGTTGGCATCAACATTGGCAAAAGCCGCCTCACGTCGCTGGTGGAAGCTCCCAGCGACTACCTGCATAGCTTTCACCGGCTTTATCCCTTCGCGGATTACTTCGCGATCAACGTCAGCTCGCCGAATACCCCCGGCCTGCGTGGTCTTCAGGAGCCCGCGGCCCTCGCTGAACTGCTGCGCACCCTTCAGGAAGCCAATCGTGACAAACCCGAGCCTCGCCCGCTCCTCGTCAAGATCGCGCCGGACCTGGGCAGGGAACAGTTGGCGGACATCATTCGCGTGGTTGAAGATGAAGGGATGGCGGGCGTCATCGCCACCAACACAACCTCAGACCACAGCCCCGTCCAGGAGGCCCGAAAATACCGGGAAGCCCAGCATGCCGAAGGCGGGCTCAGCGGCGCCCCTCTTGAGGACCGCTCCACCGAGCTGGTCCGTCAGCTCGCCGAACTGACCTCTCTGCCGGTCATCGCCTCCGGCGGCGTCAAGGACGGCCCGGCCGCCCTCCGCAAGATTGAGGCAGGCGCCCGCCTGGTGCAGGTCTACACCGGACTGGTCTATCGCGGACCCGCTCTTATCCAGGAGATCATTGACTGTGTGGCAGCCTCACACCAATTCTCCTCGGCGGAATAGCTGCTTTCCATCCCCCTTTGCGGGATCAAACGCATCAGGGCGGCCCTTGGCAGCGTTTCTCATCGGTAATAGGCTGCAGTTTTTCCCTCAGCCCTGCCAGATTCTCTATGAAGGTAGAACTTCCGAACCGGGCACCCATCATGGTGCTGCCCAACGCGACTCTCTTCCCCCACGCCCTGCTTCCCCTCTACATTTTTGAGGAGCGCTACCGTGAGATGGTGGAAGATGTGCTCGCCTCTCACCGCATGTTTTGCATCGCCCTCAACAAGCCCGAGGTGGACGATGCCCTTACCGATGTGGATTTCTACCACGTCGGGGCCATCGGCCTCATCCGCGCTGCGGTGGAGAATGAGGATGGCACCAAGCACATCATCCTTCAGGGGGTGTCCCGCGTCCGTTTCGCGGATTTCCATTACGCGCACTCCTACATTGAAGCGAAGCTGCAACTGCTCCAGACGGAGAATCGGTTTGAAGTCAGCAGTGACACCCTGCGTCTGCAGGTCATTGAACTCATGCAGCAGCTCGGGGAGGAGGGCTGCAACATCCCGCCGCAGCTGACCATGCTCCTTGAGAAAGAGGCCAACGGCGAAATGCTTATCGACCAGATCGCCTTTAACTATCTGGAAGATCCTCATGCGCGTCAGGAGATCCTGGAGGAGACAGAGATTACTTCTCGGCTCACGCTGTGCCGCCGACACCTTTTCAGCCAGCTTGGTCTGAAACCGTGACGGAAGGCTTCAGACTCACCCGATCGTCTCCACGACCCGGCCGTATTCGTCGCGGATATCGCTGCGTTCGATGATGATTTTCACCTCCGGCATTTCCGGGACATCATAGATCCCGGCTTTCGGTCGCAACGATTCCGCGAGGGCGATTGCTCCCTTAGGCGTCAGCCGGATGATCAGGGTGTTCCCCGTTTCACCCCAGCTGGAGCGGGCGGCGGGCTCAAAGCGGATGACGTGATTGCCAGAGACAATCGCCAGATACCGGCCGAGAGGAACGCGACCGGGCAGAAACTCGCACAACTCTCTGATGCCATTGGCACCGAGATAGAGGGTGACACTAGGCCCATGCCCTTCACGCAGCGACCACCGTGCGGAGGCGACAAAAAGAAAATCCGTTGAAGAGCCCTCGCGCAGGCGGCCATCATCAACCTTCGCCCGGATCGCAGGAACCCGCAGGTAGGATGACCGGTCCGGCTCCGTGATCAGGAGAGGATTGACCGTGCGGATCAGATCAAAAAACCCGAGCGTATCCCAGCCGCGCACGGCGCTGAATTCATCATCCGTCAGTCCAAAAACCTCCAGAAAGCGCACCCGCCCATTCGAGGTGTAGACCTCCGAAATTTCGGGATCATGGGTGAGAGCGATGGCGGACAATCGCGCCTTGTCGCAAACTGGCAGGGGGCCGTTCAGGTCGAGGTAATGTCCCTCATCAAAAAGGTTGCCGGTGGCGAAGACATAACGGGCAAGGTTCTGGAGAAAATGAAAGACCCAACCGGGCGGTTCGGCCTCGTTCTCGGCGCGGCGCAAACGCAAGGTAAGTTCAAAACCGCAGCCGCTCTGGCCGGGCTCCAGCGCCAGTTTCCGGTGCGGATCACTGAACCCGACGGTGATGAAATGCCAGTACGGAACCTCACGTTCTCCTTCATAAACGCAAACCCCGCTCAAGGGCTCGCGGCCGGCCAACTGCCGCTCGATTGAGCTGGCATAAAAAACGGGCAACTGCTCACCATAAACCCGCTTCCACACTGCCGCGAAGGGATTGTAGCTGACCCCGTCTTCGGGATTGGTCAGTGGTTTGGCAAGGCTCATTCAGGTCCGGGAAAAATATTCTGAGACAGAGGAGAATAAGCCCATCGCGATCCCCTCAGCAAGCGCAATCAGTTGCGTGTGAACAAATCAGTGGGGCTCCCTGACTCAGTCCAGCGCCGGTTGTCCCGCGGCCGTTCCTTCAGCTGCGCCGGCCGGGATGACTGGCTCAACGGCATTCGCTTCGCCAGAGCGCTGAACCTCGCGAGCGGGGGGCGTGACGGGGCGTGACTTGTCTTTATCCTCATCTTGCCACAGCCCGGAAAAGAGAATCGCGAGCAAAAATCCGGTGACCAGACCGAAAGCGAGGACGACCGGAATGGCCGCCTGATAGGCTTTCCGGTGAAATTCTTCAATGCGCACGGCGTAGCGCCGCAGTTCGCGGTGACTTTTGGCCAGCTCCAGCTTGGTTTCCTGGGCGGCCTTCATATCCTTATTGATCTCTTCCAGAACCTCCTCCCAGCGATGCCGCAGGGCCTGGCTCCCGCTTTCCATCGTCCGGTTCAAGGTGTGCACATTTGCTTCGAGCGAGGCCCGCACTTCATCCGCGGTCGCCTGGACGGAACGCTCCAATTGCTCATAACTCGCGACGATCTGGGGCCGCACCCGGTCCTGACTTTCAATCAAGACCTGCCCGAGATCCTCGCCCAGTTCGTGAATGAAGCGACGGTTACTTAATTGTGAGGCAATGCGCGTCCAGACTGAATTCAGGGCGGTATCGAGAGCGCGCTGTTCCCGGCTTAATTCTTTTTGCAGGGCCTGATTTTCATGAGTGAGCGCGCGCAATTCCTCCGCATAAGAACTAACTTTGCCCAGAAATTCCTGCGTCTTCGCGCTCAGCGCGGCCGAGGCTTTTTCACTTTCCGCGGCGATGGCCTGGGGAAATTCCTCCGCCCAGTATTTCGACGCCCCCAGCAGAATGAGCAGGTTGGTGAAAAAGGAATTCGCACTGCTCCCGCTGACATTGAAATAGTAGAAGGCATTGACCACGTCCTGCTGCACGCTGTCCGGCAGGCGCCGGACGAGGTCTCTCTGCCAATTACTGATTTCCCAGCGGCTTTCCGCTGAAGGCTCCATCCTTACAGAGGAGCGTTCTGCTCGAAGTTCAGTTTGCCCGCCAGCGAGCGTTGCTTCTTTTTTGCGCTCATTTCTTCCATTCTGATAAGAGCACCGGGAATTTCACGTTCCGGTAATTTCCGCGGCGGCGGCACGCTCACGGTCGTCAGTAAATCCGCGTTGATGTCGAATTCCCAAAAGGCGCGCTTCACCCAATTTTCCATATTTCCACGCTGCACCTGAGTAATCCCTTCTTCCTGGGCGAGTTTATCATTCTGATAAAACTCCCCATAGCGCACCCCGCGATCCTGGCTCGCGCAGACCTGCCGGTGTTTGAGGCGCACCTGCTCCCAGAGGTAATCAATATAAACCCGGTTATCCAACTGAATGCCGTCCCGCGTTTTTCCGCGGTCGAGATAAACTTCTTTTTCCAGGGGCGAATCCAGAAACAACTGAAACTGGGACCGGATAGAGGTATCCTTGGTTTTGTTATAGACAATGACAAAATCCGCCCGTCCTTTGGCGTAATCAATCGCCTGCTCGATTTCCCGCATGACGGTGTCCTCCTGAAAGGGAAACAGGAGCAGGGTGACGGCGATGTCCGGGTTGCTTGCGAAGAAATTGGTCGAGTCCAGGACATCGCGAATATAGTGATCAGTAAAGGCCTGCGGATCAATCAGGGTGACCGGGTCCGTCGTGCCTTCGGCGAGGATGCGGCTGAAATTATCCCGGTGCTCTTTTTCGTTGAGCGGCATGTGGCGAACGAGGGGCACGCGGCGGCCTTCCTTTTCCACCATGGTTTCGCCAAAGGCGCGCGAGAAGTTCTGGTTGCGCTCATCCAGATCAAATCCCCGCCAGATCTCGCCGATCGAAGTGAGATATTCGCCCAGCAGGGTCAGCACCGTGCTCTTGCCGATCGTCCCTTTCGCCTGCAGGGGTAGAATGAGTCGCTTCTTTGTTGCTCGCGTTCCAGATTTAACGGGGCGGGTAGCCTCGTTATTTTCCACGAGCATTTCGTCGTCGTTTTTTTCCGGCGCAGCGGTTTTGGATGGGGCGGTTTTTGTCGAGGCCATATGAGTGTCTGCCAGGTTGAGTTCCAGTTCCAGGGGTGAAAAGAGTTCGTCTTGTTGTTCGGAGGGTGCGGAAGATTTTTTCAAGGCCGGAAATTGCGGTGAATTAGAAAGCTAAACGATTTTCCAATCCTCGGGTGAACTATAGTTTAGCCGGGACCGGCGGGGATTCTGGCGGTCGGGGTGACCATTTCTGTTACCGTTCATCCCTGCGGCGGTTTTCGTTTTCGCTTTGAGTTTTCCGCCCCGGCCGCGCGGGGGCGGTCCGATGTGGCGGTGGTACCATTCATTGAGGCTTTGCTCGGTGATCTTGATTTGACATTCCTTTTCCAGAACCTGGGTAATCACCCGGAAGGTGATGCCCTGTTTTTCGATCATTTCCCGAATCCATTCCTTATATGGCTCCAGTTTACTGCGGCGTTTGCGGACATTTTGCTGCATCTCCAGCGCACGGGCGGTCAGCCGGTCACGCTCCTGCTCGGTCAAATGTTGGGGCTTGGCCGGCATAAAAATCCGTAGGTTCGGTTCAGTTCGGCAGGTCAGAAAAAGGTTTCAGGTTTCTCAGGCGAGTGCGTTCCTTCGCGGCCCGATCGCTTTCAGGGATGCGCCTAAAAAGACCGCACCCCGTGCTAAGTCCAGGGTTAAGTATGATTCTCAGGCTCAACTCAGGATAAACACAACCTATCCACAACTTATTCGCAGGCTCTTCACCGATTCACTCTCAGATCGCGGCTCAGATCCGAGGCAGGAAAGGGAAGGCACACGGAGGCATGGAGAGGCCTCGAGCGGGGCCTTGGAGCTTTGAGAATCGATATCGCTGTGAAGGACGCGGAGGGTGCCCTTTTTCTTTTACCGACCGTTCGATAAAATAGAGAGAAGGAAGGCTGAATGACGGGATGAAGGGGTTTGAGAAGGAAAGAGGCCTGGCGGGGAAGAGTGCTATTTTACCGACCGTTCGGTAAAATAAGGGATGATTAATCATGGTTGGAGCAGGTGACGGACGAAGAAGCGGAGTCTGGCGGACGGCGGGTGAGAGGTGGGGGCAATGATTGGCCCATAGAACAATATGCCTCAGAAAAGGAGGTTTGGCATCACGTCCGGGACGTCCGGGTTATCCGGGACGTAACTTTCTGATTTTTTTCCGGGAGCGCCGAGCACAGGCGGGTGTTGGCGCGGAGTCTCCATTTAAGGGCTGCGTTCTGGCAGCTTTCGGCTCACACTTTCCCCGCATGAATCTCTCTAACGCCAACGTCGTTTTGCTCGCCAAAGCGATCGAGGAGCAGGACCGCGAAGCGCAGTGGATCGGCGCTCTCGATCTGCGGCGGATCTCCCGTGAGACGGCGTCGTCCTCTGACCCCATCGTGGCGCGTGCCCGCGCCATTCTGGCCCTGATCCCGGACCGTGAAACTCTCCTGACCCGGCTCCAGCAGCTCACCCGATTTCCCGCCGGGATCGGCTGGAGCGCGTTGGCCCTCGCTTTTCTGCTCGGGCTGCTCAGCAACCGGCTTGGACCCGCCCGGGTCATTGATATCCTGAGCTTTCCCCTGCTCGGATTGATTGCGCTGAACCTGCTTTTGCTCCTGAGGTTCGTCCTATGGAATGGCTGGACGGCGCTTCGCCCGAAGAAATCGTCCCGGGTGAAACCGGCGTCGCCACCGCCCTTTCCGCATAACCTGATCGAATCTCTGGCGCTGAAGCGCCTGAAGAAAGCGGACGCCGAAGCGGCTGAAGAAACGCCCCCGCTCACTCAGCGCGTCCTGCGCCAGGCCGTGCGCGATCACTTATCCCTGGGGCGCGATTTTCATCTGGCTCGCCTGAATCTGTGGCTGCACGGGATCGCGGGGGCGATTGCGCTGGGGCTGATCGGCGGGATGTATCTGCGCGGGCTGGCTCTGGAGTATCAGGCTGGCTGGGAAAGCACCTTCCTGAATCCCGCGGCTGTGCACCAGATTTATCAGAGCGTCTTTGGCCCCGTGGCGTGGCTGGGCGCACCGTGGGGGGTGCAGCTGCCGAGCCTCACGCTGCTCGAGCAGATACGGCTAATCGGCGGTGAACCCGCGGGCGGTGAGCTGGTCAGCGCCGCACCATTCATCCATCTTTTTGCCCTGGCGGCGGCGGTGTATCTGATCATTCCCCGGGTCATCCTGGGCGGTTACACCGGGGCGCGGCTTCATCGCTTCACCCAGGGCGCCTTTCCCCTGCGGACGGACGCCGATCCCTATTTCACGAGGCTCCAGCAGCATACCCCTGCCCGGGATGAAGAAGGCGTGGCACTGGTCGTGCCGCACAGCTTCAGCTTTGAAGGCATCTGGCGCGATACCCTCCGCGAGATGATCGCCGATACCCTCGGCCCGCGCATGGTCGTTCGGTTTGCCGGCTCGATCGCTTACGGCGATGAAGAATCGGCCTTCACCGGTCTGGAGCAGGACGCCCCGGCCAGCCTGCTCATCCTGGTTTTTCCGATGAGCGCGACCCCAGAGGCAGAGATCCAAGGCGAACTCCTTTCCCTGGCCCAGAGCCAGATGCGCCAGGGCCGGCTGGCCCAGCGGCTGCTCGTTGCGATTGACACCTCACGTTTCCGCGAACGGCTGAGCGCCGACCCCGCCTTCCCCAAGCGGCTGGAAGAACGCACGACCGCCTGGCGCCGGCTGACCCATGCCCAGGGCCTCGAGCCTCTTATTATCGACCTGGCTCACCCCGAAAAGATCAGCCCACCGACGACCGAGGAGCTGGGGAGCCGGTTGTGGGCCGCGGTGTGACACTACCCTCACCGTCCGATGAGGGCAGCACCGATGACCCCAGCGGAGTCTCCCAGCTTATTGCGGAGGATGGGTGTCTCCAGGACATCGCCGAAGAAATTATGCTTTAAGCGCTTATAACCAGCGGCATAAAGCTCATCGATTTTCGATAATCCACCGCCCAGGACAATGGCGTCCGGATCGAGCACGGCGATGAGATTGCGCATGGCGAGCGCGAAATGATCGAGAAACTCTCCGATAAACTCGCGCTCCGGCGATTCACCAGAGCGGGAGGTTTCCACAATAACGGCCAGCTTTTTTGCTTCACCATGGCGGGCTTTCCACATGCGCTCCAGGCCGCCCCCGGAAATATAGGTCTCCACGCAACCGCGCGCCCCGCAATAACATTCCGGCCCGGCGGGATTCAGGACGGCATGCCCCCACTCTCCGGCGCTGCCCATAAGACCTTCGTGGATCTGACCGTCGAAAACCAGTCCTCCGCCGCAGCCGCTTCCCATGATCACTCCAAAAACACAGCCATATCCGCGGCCCGCCCCGCGCATCGCTTCAGCCAGGGCAAAACAATTCGCGTCATTCTCCAAGATGACCTCGCGCCCGGCCATTTTTTCTATATCCGCCTTCAATGGTTTTCCATTCAGACAGACTGTATTGCTGTTTTTCAGAAGCCCGGTTTGTTTACTGATCGAGCCCGGGGTGCAAATGCCAAACGTGTGTTCCGCGGCCGCGGCCGTTTTATCCACGGCGAGTTTATAAAGATCAAAAATCCGCCGGGTGATATGTTCGTAACCTTTTTCCTGCTCGGTGGGAATTCGCTCCCTTAATAATTCCTTTTCACCATCCTCGTCCTCGCTCAGGGCGACCACCTCGATCTTCGTGCCGCCCAGATCAATGCCGATGCGTGTCATGGCGGGACCTTAGTAATGATAATGCGACAGGACCAGCGGTAAGTACGCCAGTCCTGCCGCGTGATAGTCATGTTCACCGATTGAGCAGATGACTTTCCCTTACGCCATGATGCGCTCCCGCAGACCCGCGTGAGCAAAGGTGCGTGGCATTTCCGCCTGCAGAAAGTCATGCGGGAACCCGAGCTCGATCGCACTGACTTCATCGAGACGCTGGACCTGCTGAGGGCTGAGCTCCACCTGAAGGCTGTTCAGGTTGTCCTGCAGTTGCGCCGGTTTACGGGCTCCAATGATGGGGATGACCGGGACCGGCCGGTAGCGGAGCCATGCCAGGGCGACCTGGGCCGGGGTAGCCCCGGTTTCCTGGGCGATGGCCACCACCTCGCGGATGACTTTTTTACCCTGCTCACCCATTTTGGCGAAGTCTTTCATCATGTCCTGGTTGAGACGTGAGGCAGCGTCCGCTTCACCGGTCCCGCCTTCTTCCCGCGCCAGATATTTCCCGGTGAGCAATCCACTTTTGAGGGGACTCCATGCGGTGACTGCCATATTCTGATCTTTGGCCAGCGGAATCAGATCCCGTTCCACGGTGCGTTCGAGCAGACTGTATTCGATCTGCATGCCGGTGTAGGCTGTCCACCCGCGGAGTTCAGCGAGCATATTGGCCTGGGCGATGACCCACGCGGGTGTATCCGAGACGCCGATGTAGAGGACCTTGCCGCTGCGCACCAGATCGTCAAAGGCCCGCATGACTTCCTCGACGGGGGTCATCCCATCCCAGGCGTGCAGCCAATAGAGGTCAATATAGTCTGTGCCGAGACGTTTCAGACTGGCTTCTACCGCCTGGACCATGTTTTTGCGCTGATTACCGGCAGAGTTCGGATCGTGCCCGGGCAAGGCGTTGGTGTATTTGGTTGCCATCACGATCTCTTCCCGGTGGCTCTGCATGAATTCAGCGAGGTATTTTTCGCTTGTTCCCACCGTATAGAGATTAGCGGTATCGATAAAATTGCCTCCGGCCTCGCGAAAAGCATCATAGATCTGTTTGGCTTCTTCCTTGGGAGACCCCCAGCCCCAGTCCTCGCCGAAAGTCATGGTGCCGAGGCACATTTCTGAAACGCGCAGACCGCTGCGGCCAAAGAGATGATAGTTCATGGTGTTTTTGGTCATGGTATCTTTCCTGGTTGGAGTTTTACGGGTTAGTTATGAACAACAGGATGAATCTAACCATCCAACGGCCAGTTTCTTGAACCTGGTTGCGAAGCCCTGGCATCGGGTTGCGAATCTCACCGCTCGCACGCATTTTTTCCACGCTCGCACATGCCCACCCGGTCCCCTTCCCAGAAGCAGCAGCACCAGAATGTGGTCCGCTACATTGATCCCTCCTCAGCGCGGGAGGTGGAGCTGGTGGCGGGTGACCCGGAGGTCTCCAGCGCGGGGCTGGGGTGGGATGGCATTGAACTGGAGCAGGGCGTCAGCCATGACTTTGAGGTGCTGGACCTGACCTCTCCGCATTTCTACCTGGCCATGCAGTTGAGGCGCCCTGCCCGATGGGAGAGACGCGATGAACATGGCAAGTGGCGCACGGTCACCTCTGAGCCGGGACACATCTGGGTGAATCCACCCGGGCGCCCCTTTTCTCACCGGTTTCCCGGGCGCAATGAGTACCTGGTTGTCACCGTTTCCAGGGACCGTGTGCAGCGCTCCCTGCGCTCACGCGGAATGCCGGAGATTATTTCCACCCGCCTTGAGTACAATGCCCAGGATCTGCGACTGCAAACGGTCATGCAGGGCTTGCTCGCTGCCGCCGTCACCAATCCACCCGGGGACGATGCCACCTTTGCCAATCTGCTTGGGGAAGCCCTGTGTGAACATCTTCTTCATGCCTACCGTGAAGACCATCCTCCACGGGCCCTGAGCAGCCCACCCCGAGGGATCCGGCCATTTCCAAAAACGACCCGGGAACGGGTGGAGAATTTTCTTCGGGCGCAAATTGCGGAGCCCCTTGATCTCGATACTCTGGCCAAGGTCGCGCATATGAGTAAGTACCACTGCGCCCGGGTTTTCCACGCCACCTTTGGCTGCACCCCCGGTGAGTGGGTTCGCCGGCGTAGAATTGAGCTGGCTAAATCACGGCTCAAAGATGGCGAGAGCCCCGGTGAAGTGGCGTTCACTCTAGGTTTTTCCGACCAGAGTCATTTCGGACGCGAATTCAAAAAACAAACCGGGTCTACTCCGCGCCAGTGGCAAAAATTTGCCATGGCCGCCTGACTGACTCTCTCGTTTCTACACCTGTCGCATGGTGGCGATCACCTCCAGCGCGGCGCGCGCGGCTTCCGTCCCGCGATTGATTTTCTCACCCATCGTCCGTTCCCGGGCCTGCTCTTCATTTTCGACGAGGAGCACCTCGTTGATCACCGGAACCCGGGTCTGAAGGGAGATGCTCATCAGCGCCGGGGTAATGGCCTGCGCGATCAGGTCCGCGTGGGCGGTGGAGCCTTTGATGATCACCCCCAGCGCGATAATACAGTGATACCGGCGGGAAAGGGAGTGCAGCATTTCATTGACCACCACGGGAATTTCAAATGCGCCCGGCACATTATATTCATCCACCTTGGCCTCCGGACATAAGCGCTCGATCTCTTCCATAGCGTGCTTCACCATGGCCTGCACGTAGGCCTCATTATATCGCGAGGCGACAATGCCGATATGCACCTTTCCTTCCAGCTCAGCAAATCCCGTGGTTTCGTCCGGGGCAGACTTTTCTGGTAAATAATCATCTAACATAATAACAGAATATTATTATTAATGGGACATCGCGCCTAGATGGTGTGGCCCATCTTTTCGCGCTTGGTCTTCAAATAGCGTTCATTATGCGGATTGGCCGCAATGCGAATGGGCACCTGATCGACAATCTCCAGGCCGTGCCCTTCCAGCCCCACTACTTTTTTCGGATTATTCGTCATCAATCTGATTTTCTGCACGCCCAAATCAACGAGGATCTGTGCTCCGATCCCATAGTCCCTCAGATCCATCGCAAAACCCAGCTTCTCGTTCGCCTCCACCGTGTCCAGCCCTTCTTCCTGTAATTTATAGGCGTGAATTTTCGGCGCGAGCCCGATCCCCCGGCCTTCCTGCCTCATATATAACAGCGCGCCCGCCCCGGCTTCCCCGATCATGGCCAGGGCGTTATGCAGTTGCCCGCCACAATCGCAGCGCATCGATCCAAAAACATCGCCGGTCAGGCACTCGCTGTGCACGCGCACCAGGCAGGGTTCGGTCGGATTCAGCCCGCCTTTGACCAGCGCCAGGTGATGGGTGTCATCGACGATCGACCGGTACAGATGCAGATCAAAATCCCCGTAAACCGTCGGCATCTTAATCGTTTCTTCGCGCTCGATCAATTTTTCGCGACGGCTGCGGTAGGCGATCAGATCTCCGATCGAACAGATCTTCAGCCCGTGTTTCTGGCTGAAGGGGATCAGTTGCTCCAGGCGCGCCATCGTCCCATCTTCATTCAGTATCTCGCAGATCACCCCGGCCGGTTGCAGCCCCGCCATCCGCGCCAGATCGACCGCTGCCTCCGTGTGCCCCGCGCGGCGGAGCACCCCGCCCGGTTTCGCCCGCAGCGGAAACATATGCCCCGGCTGCACGAGATCTTCCGGCCGCGACTTCGGATCGGCCAGGATGGAAATGGCCCGGGCCCGGTCCGGTGCACTGATCCCGGTCGTGATCCCGGTGGCCGCGTCCACGCTCGCCGTGAAATCGGTCTTCTGGCTCTCGCGGTTTTCCCGGACCATCCCCTGCAGGCCCAGTTCATCGGCGCGTTCCCGGGTGATCGGCGCACAGATCATTCCCCGCCCATGGATTGCCATGAAGTTCACCGCCTCCGGCGTCGCTTTTTCCGCCGCCATGACCAGATCGCCCTCGTTCTCGCGGTCTTCGTCATCGGTCACAATGACCATCTTCCCCGCCGCGATGTCCTCCAGCACCGCCTCCACCGGGTCAAAGAGCCCTTCTTCGCGGCCCGCCACTGACACTCCACTGCCGCCCTGGCCATTTGCGTTGCTTTCGCTGCTCATTTCCTGATTCACTCCGGTGAAACTATTCACATCACCCATGTCATTACAAGATACGACCGCAAGATACGACCGGGCCGATTTATCGGTGTGACGAAAAGCGACTGGAGCTTTTCGTGAACGCAAATCTTCAATTTCATCGCGAGGCTGTCGATCAGATGATGGAGATTCGGCAGGAAGAGCGTCATTGGCTCAATGTAGTCTCCGTGATTTACGGCGCTTTGATTGCCTATGCGTTAAAGATTGTTGGAGATGGGCCTTCCTTGGAGATCGCGATTGGCAGCATTGTAGTGAGCACGGCAATTACTCTAGTGACAATAAATCTGTTTCTAAGCCTTTGAAATTCTTATTACGAGACCAGCAATCGAAGAGAAACTCGCTATAAAGAATTAGGAGCTGCTTTACCTCTAAAAGCTGCTGAGAGCCACCAGCCAAAAGCGCAAACGTTTTTCGCTCGTATCTCATACGTTCTCTTTGCCAATCTATTAGTAACAGCTGCTTTTATCTATAGTCAGCTAAATTATCAGAATTACCAAGTCGTGGGCGCCGGTTCGCATTTGGATCTACTCCCGCTATTTGATATGGCTATCTTTTGCCTCGCGATTTTCGCTTCTTATATTCTGCTCCCGCTCCTTCTCGTCTACATCGCAGAAAAACGAGACGAGAAATCCCGCAGTCGGCGGCTTCAGGAAGAGGAAGCGAGGTCATTCTGGTTCTTCTGGTTCTTCGATGAAGATCGAGAACGTCTCCCTTCTTGGATCAAGCGTTTAGAAGTAGCGACTTTAATAAAAGAATTTCAAGAAGTTCGTATCCCCTTCTCCTTAAAGGTCGCGTTTTTATATTTCCAATAAGTTTCATGCTTTTGCTGATTGCTGTGATTTTGCTTTCTTTTGAGGCAGTTGACAGATTCTTTCGTATCAGCCATGAAAGCCACCCGCCCGGAGAAACTCATTAATGAATCCCAACTTCATACCGTCAAGCAGGCCTGCGAAGCCGCTAACCAGACCCTTGTCTTTACCAACGGCGTCTTTGATCTGCTGCACGTAGGGCACGTGCGGTATCTCATCGATAGCAAGGCGCAGGGCGATATCCTGGCGGTGGGCATCAACAGTGACGACTCCGTCCGGCGGCTCGGCAAGGGCCCGGACCGCCCCGTCCGCCCGGAGGCCGAGCGCGCGGAAATTCTTTGCGCCCTGGAGTGCGTGGATTATGTCACCATCTATGACGATACCCACGTGAGCGATCTGCTCCGGCGTCTGCGCCCGCATATCTACACCAAGGGCGGGGATTACACGATTGACACGATTAACCCCGGCCTGCGCGCCGCCATCGAGGAGGAGGGCTTTGAGATCCGTTTCCTCCGCCATGCCCCGGGCGTTTCGACCACCCTCACCCTTGAGAAAATGCGCCGGGCAGGTATGAAGCCGGAGGAAGACGACGCTTAACCCGCTGGCTGTGAAGGAAATCCGCTCTGACATCATCATCTTCGGCTCCGGCATCACCGGCCTGTGGACCTTTCGCCGCCTACGTGCGGCCGGTTACAGCGTGGTCCTCATTGAGAACGGCCCCCTGGGCGGCAAGCAGACCATGGCCAGCCAGGGCGTCCTCCACGGCGGCCTGAAATATGCCCTCAAAGGCCTCCTCAGTGACGCCAGTGAAGTCCTGGCTCCCATGCCGGAGCGCTGGACTGCCTGCCTCCAGGCTCACCCGGACGCGGAGATGGATCTCAGCGCCACCCGCGTGATGAGTGATCACCAGATCCTCTGGACCACCCCCGGCGTGGCCAGCAAGATCACCGGATTTTTCGCAACGAAATCTCTCTCCGGCCGCGTCGATAAGATCCCGGCTCGTGAACGCCCGCCCGCGCTCGATTCCCCCCAGTACGATGGCGATGTCTTCAAGCTGCACGAGGTGGTCGTCGATGTGCCATCGCTCGTCCGCGCCATGACGGATGGCCATCTCCACCTCTTCATCCGCGGGGATATCCAGAAGATCGCCTGCACCGCCGCGGAGCACCGGTGCTTTACGGAGGTCCGGACCGCCGCCGGAGATGTCCGCCTCCAGTCAAAGCTCATGGTCTTTGCCGCCGGCGCGGGCAATGAAGCGCTTATGAGCCTGGCCGCGATGGAGAGTCAACCGCGCATGCAGCGCCGCCCGCTCCATCAGGTCTGGGTAAAGTCCCCTAAGCTCCCACCCTTTTACAGCGTGGCCATCGGCACCACCACCAAGCCGCCCATGGTCTGCACCACCCATTACGGCCCGGACGACGTCCCGGTCTGGTACCTCGGCGGGGACCTTGCGGAGGCTGGCGTGCCCCGCTCCCCGGAGGATCAGATCGCCGAGACGCAGAAGCTCCTCGCTCGCATCATGCCGTGGATTGATCTCTCCGGCGCGCAATGGGCCACCACGCTCATCGATCGCGCGGAAGGCCGCACGGCCGATGGCGCCCGGCCGGATGGCCCCCTCGTCCAGCGCAGCGGCGAGTTCGTCGTCGCCTGGCCCAGCAAACTCGTCCTCGCTCCCGCCGCGGCTGATCAGATCCTTCAGGCCGCCCGGGAGGCTCATCTCATCCCGGATCCCGGCGCCTGGGATGCCGGTGAGCTGCCCCGCCCGGAGCTGGCCGCCCCCCTCTGGGAAAGTCTCTTTGCCGGTCAACCTCCGCGCTCATGACTGATCCCCCTCAGGTCCCGCGACGACCTCTCGGCTCGACTGGCCTGACCGTGCCGGTCATCGGCCTGGGCACGGTGAAAATCGGGCGCAACACCGGGGTGAAATATCCCACGGCCTTCGATCTGCCCGGCGACGACGAGGTCCGCGCCCTCCTCGCAGCCGCCCGCGACCTGGGTGTCAATTACCTCGATACCGCCCCCGCCTACGGCTCCAGTGAGGAACGCCTCGGCCAGCTTCTCCCGGAACCTCGCGCGGACTGGATCATCGGCACCAAGGTCGGTGAGGAATTTGATCCCGCCACCGCTCAGAGCTCCTACATCTACACCGCCGATCACACCCGCCGCAGCCTCGAACGCAGCCTCCACCGGCTCCAGCGCGAGCGCCTCGATCAGGTCCTCATTCACTCAGATGGCGACGATCTCCGTATCCTCCGCGAAACCGGCGCCTTCCCCGAACTCATCCGCGCCAAGGACGAAGGCCTCATCCGCGCCATCGGCATGTCCGTCAAAACCGCCCAGGGCGCCCTCGCCGCGATCGACGCCGGGGCCGACCTCCTCATGATCGAGCTCAGCCCCTGGAACCCCGCCCTGCTCCACACCGTCCGCCAAGTTCACCAGCTCGGCGCCGGGGTCATCATCAAAAAAGCCCTCGGCTCCGGACACTTCGGCCCGCCCTCCGCTCCTCCGACTCCTACCACTTCTCCCGCCGCAAAAACCGTCTCGTCTTCCTCCCCAAAAGACGCCGTCCGCCACGCCATCCATTTCCTCCTCCACGATCATTCCGAGAACGCCCCCGGAGAAAATGTCGTCTCCTCCATCATCATCGGCACCCGCTCCCCCCAGCATCTACGCGAAGCCGTGGAGGGGAGTAAGGGTAAAGAATGATCAAACTGATAAAAGTAACAAAAACCAATATGAACCTTGAACAAGAATTGCGAGAAAATGCCGCCATAGTCCAAACTATAAGTTACTCAATGTCTGTGCAAGAGCTTGTGGCAATGTATAAAGACGGAGAGCTAATGCTTCATCCAGAATTCCAGCGCTTTTTTCGCTGGAAGATAGAGCAAAAATCTCGATTCATTGAATCTCTCTTGCTAGGAATACCTATACCGCCAATTTTTGTTGTCGAACGAAAAGACGCGAAATGGGATGTGATCGACGGCCTTCAACGTATCTCAACCATTCTAGAATTAATGGAAGAATTAGAGAACGAAGACGGAAACCAATGCAACCCCCTCGTGTTAACCAGAACTCACTACCTGCCTTCTCTGGAACAACATAGTTGGAGTGGAGCCGACGCTTCTTTCGCTCTACCAGATTCCGTGAAAATAAAACTTAAAAGAGCTAGGCTAGATTTGAACATAGTAAAAGAAGCAAGCGACCGGCATGTCCAGCATGAAATCTTTCTTAGATTAAACACGGGTGGCTCTCAAGCTACAGAGCAGGAAGTTAGAAATTGCATCTTGGTCATGGAGAACCCAGGCTTTTTCCAGTGGACAAGGGAACTCGCTCAGCGAGAAAGTTTTCGGGACTGCCTGTGCCTAACCGATAGACACATTGAGGAAGCATTTGATATGGAACTCTTGATACGGCTACTAGTTTTCTCGCGATCAAAGATTGAGGACCTCAGATCTATAACAGAACTTGGCGCATTTCTGACAGACTGCTCAAGATTGTATGCCCAAAACAAAGAGTTTGATAGAACAGAATTCGCCTGTGTTTTTGACAGTGTTTTTACGTTTCTTGCTAAAACCCTCGGAACTGACAGTTTCCGTCAATTCAGTCGCGAGAAAGAAAAGTATGTCGGCCCGATGGCCCTATCAATTTACGAAGCATTGGCAGGGGGATTAATTCATGAGTTACTCGAACACCGAAGCCTACCCTCCAAAAAAGGATTCGAAGAGAGACAGCGTGAACTCGTAGAGTTTATTCAAGGACAAAAATTCGTGGGCAGCGGCGTAAGGGCCTCAACAAGGATTCCAAAAACCGTAGAGATAGGAAGGCAGTGGGCTCGCGATGGATATACGATCAATTGATGAGTTGGGCGAGCTTTTGGCACGCGAGAGCCAGGGACGAAAAAAGGAGTTAGTTTCCTTGAAAATTGGCGAAAACCAAAAATGTAATAAGGCGAGCGCGAGTAGAACTGCTTTCGTTTTTGCTTATGCACATTGGGAAGGTTTCGTCAAGAATGCCGCCCGCGCCTATCTTTCATTTGCAACTTTCAAGTCGAAGCAACTTTCATCTTATATTACGCCCTTTATTGCTTTAGCGTGCCGAAGTGAGCTTGCTAAGGCCAGTCAAGCCACAGCCAAAATACAACCGCATATTGATATCGTCGAACTTCTTACTATTCAGTTAAATAGGAGTTGCAAAATAGATTCTAAGTGCATAGATACAGAGTCAAACTTAACCGCAAGTATATTTCAGAATATCTGTGTGTCCCTAGGGGTTGATTTTGAGTCAAAATGGCGAACACTTGCACCGAGGATTGACGACATGTTCAGGACAAGATGCGAAATTGCCCATGGTGACCTTCATAGTCCAGATGTAACGGAAGCCAACAAGTGTATTAATTTTGTGATTCAATCGATCGACGATTTCAAAAGCCAAATTGAATTTGCTGCAGATAATCAAATGTTTCTTAAGCCTGCGCATCGTCGGGACCCTCAATCGTCGGAAACCGAGTATTCGTGTTAGTTGATTCTTAGCGTTCCCATCGCCAGCACCCGTCCCTGCTCCCAGCGCCACTATCGCCCTCGCCCTCGCCCTCGCCCTCGCCCCCGGCGCGCCCACCCCACCCCACCCCGCCAGCGATGACTCATTCGACTGCGTCGAACGAACGTTCATTTCGATCGTGCCCTCCATCCCCCGCCTGCGCCTGCCTCGTGCTCCTCATGCTCCATCCAGCTCCCCTCCGGATATTTTTTTTCACTATTTATCACCCGGACGTTCCGGACGCCCCGGACGTGTCGCGCCCCGCTCTTTTCCGGGCGATATTGTTATATGCCCGCGCTCCGTCATCACCACCGCCATCACCTCTTTCTCCTCGCCACGTCGAGCGATCGGGTCGATCCCTCCCCTCCTCCTCCACCATCGCCGCTTCGGCACCTCACCAGCCCGGCATTCTCTCTCGCCGGAGGCATACCCCGGCGTGTGTTTTTTCTTTTACCGAACGGTCGAAACCAGCCCTACTCCCGCGTCTGGCGGGGCTCCAGCCGTTTTCCCCGCGTTTTACCGAACGTTTGGTAAAAAGATCAGCCTCCCCGCTCATCAATCATCACTGACCCGCCTGAACCCAACCTTCACCGCCACCCCCGCCACCCTCTTCCGCCTCACCGCTTGCTCCTCCTCCTCGCCGAGTTTAACCTGCCCGCTCATGGCGAACGCGACGACGCAGATGACCACTCTCTCTACCATTTACTCGACCTCGCTCGGGCTGCTCACGGATCAGTATGAGCTCGCCATGGCTTTCGGCTACTGGAAGAGCGGCCGCGCGGAGGACGAAGCGGTCTTTGACCTCTTCTACCGCTCGAACCCCTTCGGCTCCGGCTATTGCATCGCCTGCGGCCTGCAATCCGTCATCGAGTTCATTGAGAATTACGGCTTCACCGATGACGACGTGGCCTTTCTGCGCACCCTCACCGGCGCGGATGAACGCCCCCTCTTCAATCAGAACTTCCTCGATTACCTGCGCAACCTGCGCTTTACCTGCACGATCGATGCCGTCCCGGAAGGCACCGTGGTTTTCCCGAACGAACCCATCCTCCGTGTCCGCGGGCCGCTCCTGCAGTGCCAGCTTTTGGAGGCGCCCCTGCTCACCATCACCAATTTCCAGACCCTCATCGCCACGAAGGCCTCCCGCATCGTCCACGCCGCCCGCGGCGAAAGCGTCCTCGAGTTCGGTCTGCGCCGTGCCCAGGGCATCGATGGAGCCCTCAGCGCCAGCCGCGCCTCGTACATAGGTGGTTGCGCGGCCACTTCGAATACTCTGGCCGGCAAGCTCTACGGCATCCCGGTCAGCGGCACCCAGAGCCACAGTTGGGTCATGAGCTTTGATTCAGAAAAGGAAGCCTTTGAGACCTTCGCGGAGGTCATGCCAAACAACGTCGTCCTGCTCGTCGATACCTATGATACCCTGCGCGGGGTGCGCCGTGCCGCCGCCGTCGGCCAGCAGCTCCGGCACAAGGGCCACCGGCTCCTGGGGATCCGCCTGGATTCCGGGGATCTCGCTGAGCTCAGCCGCCAGGCGAGGGACATCCTGGATGACGCCGGGCTGAGTGATACCCGCATCTACGGCAGTGATGAGATGGATGAACACGCCATTGCCCAGTTGAAAGCGGAGAATGCCCGGATCTCCATGTGGGGCGTGGGCACCCGGCTCGTGACCGCCTATGACGATCCCGCCCTGGGCGGTGTCTATAAGCTGGTTGCGATCCGCCCGGCTGGTTCCACAGATTGGCGCTACCCCATCAAGGTCAGTGATGACGAGATGAAAGGCAGCCTCCCCGGCATCCACCAGGTCCGCCGCTTTTTCTCCAGCGGCCGAGCCTGTGGGGATATGGTCTATGACACCCTCCAACAGCCGGAGCGGGAAGCCCGCGCCGTCCTCCCCCAGCGCCGCGGCATGGCCATGCGCTTCGGCTCGGAACTCACCTATGAAGACCTGCTTCAGCCCGTCTATGACCGGGGTGAGCGGCGTTACGTCATGAAATCCATTCGGGACATCCGCGAATACGCCGCCCATTGCCTCTCAGAGTTTGATGACCATTACATCAAGATCAGCGCCCCGGATAGCTATCCCATCGGGGTGGAGGAAGGCCTCCACAAGCAGCGCACCGCCCTTCTCCAGGAGACGAAGGCCTCCGCTTAATTTTGCTGACAAGCGCCGCGGAGCCGCTACCGTGCCCGATTAATTCGACATGAGCTTCATCGAAACGGTTTACCAACGCCTCAGGGAGCATCCCAAGCGGATCGTCTTTCCGGAAGGCGCCGAGCCCCGCATCCTGGAGGCGGCCGGCAAGTTTCGTGATGAAGAGTTGGGCGTGCCCATTCTGCTGGGCGATGAAGAGGAGATCCGTGAACTCGCCGGTCATCTGAAGATCGATCTCGACTTCATCCGCATCATTGATCCGAAGAATTCACCGGACATTGAGCTCTTCACCCGCCGCCTCGAGCGCATCAAGCGCTTCCGCCAGATGGGTCCGAAGCAGTCACGGGAGCTGCTCGAGAATCCAAACTACTTCGCCTGTATGATGACCAACTACGGCTATTGCGATGGTCTCGTCGGCGGCTCCGCCACCACCGGCAGCAAAGTGCTGCGGCCCATCATCCAGCTCATTCCTTTCCTGCCGAAGGTGCGCTCCGTCAGCAGTTGCACCATTCATGCCGTCAATGATTCCCGCTTCGGTGATAACGGCGTCCTGCTCTTTGCCGATACCGGGGTCATTCCGGATCCCAGCCCACATCAGCTTGCCAACATCGCCATCCGCGCTGCTCTTCTTTACCGGAACCTGATGGAATCCCGGCCGCGTGTCGCCATGCTCAGTTTCTCGACCAAAGGCAGCTCCAGCCACTCCAGCGTTGAGAAAGTCGTCGCGGCCACCGCCCTCGCGCGCCAGCGCATCCAAGAGCAGAATCTGGAGATGGATCTGGATGGTGAATTGCAGGCGGACACCGCGCTCATCCCGGGTCTGGCTGAGAAGAAAGCGTCTGGCAGCCTCGTCGCCGGCCGGGCCAATGTCCTCGTCTTCCCGGATCTGAACAGCGCCAACATCGGCTCGAAGCTGGTCCAGTATCTCAGCGGCGGGGAATCCTTCGGGCAGTTGCTCCTCGGTGTGGTCAATCCCGCCGGTGAACTCTCCCGTGGCGCCTCGGTCGAGCAGATCGTCGCTGTCGCCTCGCTTATCGGCCTTCAGGCCATTCGCTACCGGGAAATGTATGATTATGAGCACTCCTTCCGCATCGCCCCGGAAGCGGATGCGTCCCTCCCCACGCCTGCGCCCAATTAAGCCTTTGACCCTCCCGCTCAGGAACTTCTGCGGCTAATCCGAAACATTTCTCCCCGTCACGAGTCTACCCCTACTGCGTCAGGCCGTGCCGCGTCCCGGATTGGACGCAAATCACGGTCCTGTCCTGCGCTACCAAATTGATTACTCACTAAACAAGCAACCAAAGAACCACAGAATAATATCTTATGCCTGATTCAAGCTGGCTCGGCACAAGCAAGCCGAACGCTTACAGCGGTAAAGAGGAAAGGAACTGGGGATTGGTCCTTCACGGGGCTGGTCTTCTCGGATCTCCAATCGCCGCTTTTATTGTAAGTCTCTTCTTTTATCTCGTAAAACGGGACGAATTTAAGTCGGTGAAAATGGAAGGGCCCAAGGTGCTGAATTTCCACCTAAGCTACTTTATTTACCTGATTGGCCTCAGCGCTCTGGCGGGGCTGCTCACCCTGATTTTCATCGGGCTGCTGCTCTACCCGCTGATCCTTCTTCTCTGGATCTACTGGCTTGTCCTCTTTTTCCGCGGCTCGATTGCCGTCAACAAAGGGGAAGCCTTTGAATATCCCTTCGCCTTTATCAAGCTGTTCAAAGAGGACGGCACGGGCGCAGTGAGTGTGCCAAACCCTAAGTTCGGCGGTAGTAAGGATGAGTCGAAGCCTTCCAGTTCGCCGGCTTCTGCTTCGACTCCTTCGCCGGCCCCCGTGCCTGCGCCTGCTACCGTCTCTGCGACCTCGCCGGAACCTAAGGTGGAATCCACCACTCCCACCGCAGGGGTGAATCCCATTCCTGCTTCCGCTAATGAAGCACCCCAAGGCACGCCACCCGCCGCCGCGGCGCCGGAATATAGTGCCTTCGGCTCTACCTCAACTCCAGGTCCCGCCTCCAGCTCCGTGAGCTCCGGAGCGCAGGAAGCAAAACCTGGTGAAGAGGAATTAAAAAAAGCGGGTGACCCGCTGGCTCAGGGTGAAAGCACCTCGCCCCCATCGGAGGAAGCACAGCCGATGGAAGAAGAGCAAAAGAAAGCGGGCGATCCACTCGCGCCGGATTCCACTTCCAGTGCTTCTTCTGAATCCGATTCTGATTCGGAGAAAAAAGAAGGATCAGTCTAGGTTTACGAAAAGAATATCGCCTTTCAAGGACCCCCGGCTGATCCAGCCGGGGGTTTCTCTTTTTCTCTCTCGGTTGCGGAGAACCCGCGGCAATTGCATTTCGCACAGAAAAGTGCCAGATTACCCCTTGGAAACGCATTTGGAGAACACCGCCCGCCGCATCGTCCAGCGTCTCGGCGAAGCCGGCTTTATCGCCTATTTTGCCGGCGGCTGCGTCAGAGATAAACTTTTGGGAAATCCCCCAAAGGACTATGACATCGCCACCAGCGCGACGCCGGAAGAGGTGTTGAAAGTATTTCCGCGCACCTACGCCGTCGGCGCTCATTTCGGTGTCATCGTTGTTCATGAGGATGGCGAGAATTTTGAGGTCGCTACCTTCCGCTCGGATGGCGCCTACCTCGATGGCCGCCGTCCGGAGGCCGTTGTTTTTTCTTCACCGGAAATGGATACGCAACGCCGGGATTTTACGATCAACGGCATGTTCTATGATCCGCTCGAAGAAAAAGTGATCGATTTCGTGGGGGGAGAGGATGACCTGCGGAAGCGGGTCATTCAGGCGATTGGACGGCCACGCGAGCGGTTTGAAGAAGATAAACTCCGCATCTTACGCGCTATCCGTTTTGCCGCACGATTTGATTTTCAGATTGAAGAAGATACCTGGGCAGCGGTGAAAGAATTTGCTCCGCGTATTACTCAGGTCAGCATGGAACGAATCCGCGATGAGCTGGTAAAAACTCTCACCCATGCCAGCCGTAAGCGCGGATTCGATCTGCTTGATCAGGCCGATCTCTGGACCCATGTAATTCCCGAAATCAATGCGATGAAAGGTTGCGATCAGCCGCCGCAATTTCATCCGGAAGGCGATGTTTTTGAGCACACCCGTATCATGCTCGGACTGCTGCCGTCCGAGGTGAGCGCCCCGCTGGCTTTCGCCACCCTGCTTCATGATATTGCCAAGCCCGTCACGCACTCGATCGATGAGACCGGCCGTATCCGCTTTAATAATCACGATCATATCGGCGCACGGATGACGCGGGATATCATGCGGCGGCTTAAGTTTTCCAATGACGAAATCGAAGCGGCCGTCGAGATGGTGGATAAGCATATGGTTTTCAAGGATGTCAAAAAAATGCGCATCGCCAAACTCAAGCGGTTCATGGCTCGCGATACTTTTGACCAGGAAATGGAATTACACCGGGTGGATTGCCAAAGCAGCCATGGCCTGCTTGATAATTATGACTTCCTTCACGCCAAAGAAGAAGAATTCGCGAGCGAGCCTCTCGTCCCTGAGCCGCTTATCACGGGTACTGATCTGATTCAGGAACTCGGTTGGAATCCCGGACCGAAGTTCAAGGAAGTTCTGGAGGCCGTCGGCGATCTCCAACTGGAAGGCACCCTGACATCGCGCGATCAGGCGCTGGAATATGTGCGGCAGAATTACGCGTGAAATCCGAGTGACCGTTGATGAGCTTCCCTTATTCCTCCCAATTTCCAGACAGGCTTTTTCTGATTGTGCCGGAGAGTTCCAACAATAAAATCCCATACCATCTACTTTCCCATCTGGTAATTCCGCCCTTTCCAACGGATGGCTCCGGTGGTGGCGAGGCGCCAACTGTTCAGCGCAATAATTAAAGCGAGGGTATGAGCAAATGGTTGCAGAATGACTCCCAGCCAGGCGGTGCGGAAGAGAATGGCGGGAATGACACGAATCAGATAAATAACAAGGATCTGCGCGATGACCAGCCGCCAGGCGAGCTCCGCCGCACCTCCCTCCTGGTTGCTTCCAAAAAGGCCGCTGACAATCAGAATCAGGCTGATAAACGGTAAAATCATAGTGACGAGCTGGAATAGTCCGAAAAGAACAAAGGCGACGGGTGACTTTTCAAAGGCAGGCCGTAGATTCTTGGAGAACCCTTCCCATAAATCAGAAAAGGAATCATACATCCGGCAGGCAACCAGCTCCGAGCCATCACAGTTAAGCAAATGAAGACCGTGTGGACTGCGTTTGAGAATCTCCCGGGCCAGAGCGATGTCTTCCACGAGATGATTTTTTACCGAGGCATGTCCGCCAATCGCCAGATACGCTTCCCGACGAAAAAGAACGAACTGCCCATTGGCCGCGCCAAGTGAATGCAGAAGGGGCGGCGGCATTAATTTCGCCAAGCCAGGCAGGCGATTGATGAGCGCGGTAATCCATTGCGGGAGCATCCCCAGAATCAGAAAATATACATACGGCACGATTAATCGTTCGCTCCAGCTTTGGGTAATCTGCCGGGGCCAGGCGGAAAGCAAAGCGCCATGATTCTTTTGCGCATAAAGGACGGCGGACTCCACACTGTTCGGCGCATGAATGGTATCCGCATCGGTAAACATCAGCCATTCTCCCCGCGCCGCTTCGCTCAGTTGATGACAGGCCCAGGGTTTGCCGGCCCAGCCTTCCGGCAAGGGTCTGCCGCGTAACAGATATCGACGCAGTTTTTCGGCATCTCCGGATAAAGCGCCGTCCATTTCCACAAAATCAAAGCTCCTGATCAACTCCGCCGTGCCGTCCGTCGAATTATCATCGAGAACCAGTATCTCAAGATTGGGCCAGGTCTGTTTAGCCAGACTTTCCAGGAGTGGCCGCAGGCGATGTTCTTCATTCCGGGCCGGGATAAGCACCGAGACCAGCGGCAGATCGCCCGAAAATATCTTGGCGCCGTCATCGAGCCGGTCCCGCGGCGGGCGAAAAACGAGCAGACCCAACAATAGATTACCAAGCACGATGAGCAGCATGCTGAGAACGATCAGCTGATAAATCTCTCCAGCAGTCATGAGGGCAGCAATAGTTTCTGTTTAACGGTTCAGTTTCTCAAAATTCCCCGGTTTCTTTCCGCGGCACCAATGCATAATCTGCTCGAAACGCCGGTTGATGGACAACCGTGGTGGCAGCAATTCATCAAAAGACTCCAGTTTCAGATTCCGCAGATCTTCATCGGCAGCGTGCCGAAGGGCGATCATCTGATCCCGCAAATGCTCCGTAGAAAATTGACCGGCCTCAATTGGTTGACTGAACAGAACGATAATCGACGGTTTACTTTCGATGAGCCATTCGTAGCGAATGACCATCGGGATGACCTGCGCACCGCTCCGGCGGGTGAGTAATTCCGCCCCCGGCCGCAATTCAAGCGGCTCCCAGTCCCGTGCCAGACGCCCCTGAGGAAACATAAAGAGATGGACGGAAGGATCGGACAATCGTTTTAAAGCATAGCGAATTCCGGGCGCGGGGTTTTCCAGATCAATCCCGAAAACGCCCATGAACCGGAAGAACCAGTAGCGCCGTAAATGGCGCTGTTCCTGCATGAGAATTCCGTCCGGCTTAATTTTCCGGATTTCCTGACTGATCAATCGTGCGACAAAACCGTCCCACCAGTTGGTGTGCGTCGCAGCCAGAATGAGCGGACACGCGGAATCGACGCGGGCCAGATTCTCCTTCAGCCCGCGGGTGAGCACGGCAAAAAAACGGCGGCGCATGGCGCGACGGATGAACCAGAAAACCAGCCCATCAAAAATGGCCAGCTGCCGGTCCGTGATGATTCCGCCCCTGCCCTGCTTTAATCTTTCTTCACCCACACCGAACAATACGGCCAGCAGAGCTGAAATTTGCGCGAATGTTCCGGGATAACCATGGAAAGATGCCGTCCGGCCACAAGCTCCAGCCCCAGTTCCCGCATGACCTGAGCGAGATGTTCCGCCGAGGAATGCGCATGAGGGTAGCCATCGATCCAAGCTTCTTCCGGCGAATACTGAGGAAACCAACTGAACGGCGTGGCGAGGCAAAGCAGGCCGGGAGACCGCAGTTTGGTGACCATTTCCGCAAGCAAAGCACGGGGCTCAGGCACACGGCAAAGCAGATTGGCCGCTGAAATGAGGTCATAGGAAGAATCCGGCTGCTGGCGGGTAAAGTTCAATGCGTCATCCTGATGAAAGGCGCAGCGGTCCATCTGCCAGCGTTCATCCGGCTGGATGAGCACCTCGCGGAGGGTGCGCCCGGAGACCTTGGCGCGTAGGGAAAGGCTTTCACCGGCGGCGAGTTTCTTGGCGGCATCAATGAAAGCGGCGGCATAATCCACGCCGGTGACGTGTTCGAAGCGGTTGGCCAGCTCAAAACTGATGCGGCCTCCAGCGCAACCGAGATCAAGCGCATGCAGGGTGGCGAGGCCCATGTCATCAGCTTCGGCAAGGATGAAGCGCAGGTAATGCCCGCAAAAATCCAGCAGATACTCCGGGATCTGCCCGAGGGGATCGACCTGGCGGGGCGTGCCGAATTCATGCAGGAGCTGATTGGCGATCACATCCGGCTCATCATACTTTGTCTGGCTCTCCGTCTGGTTCATGGGGGGCAGCTTGGGGCCGGGGAGATGATTTGGCCAGCGTCTCCTGCAATTGCCGGCGGGCCAGCTCCACATCCTCCCAGGCGAGGCGACGGCGGCGATACTTTGCGTCCAGGAGTTCGATGAGCTCTTCCAAGTCCTCCGGCCGGGCGGGGTGACGGGGCGGATCATAGTAGAACCAGGCGGCTTCCTCTTCCGTGGCGCCGCGATCGATGAAGCGGGCCTGCAGCCGCCAGCGGTTCCCCTGGCGCACCGCGCGGATGAGGCGCTTGCGGCCATCGGGGGTTTTCGTCCGCCATTCGTGGCGGGATTGCGGATTTTTCGCGGAAGGCATGGATGAAACTAATCAGCTTGCGCTGCGGAGGAAATGACGCAGCATCCCAGAGCATATGCAAGATAACGAGGCGAGGGCCAGCGGGAAGAGCACGGGCGGGCGAGAATATAGTGGCACCGGGACGGCGCTGAAGATAGTCGCGTATATAGTCGGCCTGCTGGTTTTGGGGTGCGTCATCGCGCCGCCGCTCTACTGGGGAGGGACGGCGCTGGGCCGGCTGATCGGCAATGAATTTCTGGTTGAGACGCCATTTCAGCGATACTTCAACCGGGCGATTCTGATCGCGGCGATTCTTTTGCTTTACCCGATGTTTCGGTGGCTGGGAATTAAATCGTTCGCGGATTTCGGGCTGAGGAAAAATCCCTACCGCTGGCAGGACGCGCTCGCGGGATTTGCGGTGGCATTTGTGGTCGTCTTTGGGATGGGCCTGGTCGCGGTGGCGTTTGATGTGTATAAACCGGAGCGCAACTTTGATCCGTCGAAATTTTTCAAAGTGATCCCGACGATGCTGGCGGTTTCATTTCTGGAAGAAGGATTTTTTCGAGGGGCGATTCTGGGGATGTTATTGGTGCGCTGGCGGACGCTGCCGGCGCTGTGGTTTGTGAGTGCGATTTTTTCGATTGTGCATTTTCTCAAGCCGCCGGATTACGCGGTGGAGGTGGATCCGGTGACGATGCTGAGCGGGTTTCAACTGCTGCCGCATGCTTTTCATCAATTTCAGGAACCGCTCCTGGTGCTGGGCGGATTTCTGACCCTGCTGGGGATCGGGCTGTTGCTGGGCTATACGCGGATCTGGACGAACAGCCTGTGGATGGCAATTGGGATTCATGCCGGACTGATCGCGGGGCAACGCTGTTTCAATATCGTTTTCCGGCAACGCAAAACGTATCCGGAGGAGTGGCTGGAGCTGTGGTTTGGGCCGCGCATTGAGATCGGCCTCGCCCCGCTGGTGGGAATCGTGGTGATCGGCGCGGGGGTGATGCTGTTTTTGAATTGGCACCGGCTCAAATCATTCAGGAAAAACGGCCAGCTATTAACAGCGACTCCATTAGTGCCCGAAAGGATAGGTGTTCGTGCAAATCAGAGGAGGCTGTAGGGATCAACATCGACGGCGACGAGGACGTCCTTGGCGAGAGGGGTCTGGTCCAGGACATGGCGCACGAGGCGTGACATGGGCCGGGTTTTTTCCGCGCGCAGACTGAGATGGTAGCGATGATATTCCGCGGCCCTGGCAATGGGGGCGAGCTGCACGGGATGGAGTTCGATATTTTCCGGGCAGATTTTTTCCAGGCGTGAAAAAATGGTATTGGCGGTGAACTCGGCGAGGGCCTGCCGTTTGCTGCGGACGGTGACAAGAATCATGTGCCAATAGGGCGGGAACCGGAACTGTTCGCGCATTTCTTTTTCCGCTTCCCAGAAGCCGTCGAAATCGTGATGGCGGGAATACTGGATGGCGGCGTGGTGCGGGGTGGAGGTCTGGACAAAAACTTCGCCGAGAGTTTCGCCACGACCAGCCCGGCCAGCGACCTGGGTGAGCAGTTGAAAGGTGCGCTCGCCACCACGAAAATCCGGCTGATAGAGACCCATGTCCGCATAGACAATTCCGACCAGGGTGACATTAGGAAAATGCAGACCTTTAGCAATCATCTGAGTGCCGACGAGGATATCGATTTTTCCCGTGCGAAATTTCTGCAGAGTCTCGCCGAGGGTATGTCGACGCACGAGCGCATCCGCATCAAGCCGGGCGACGCGCGCCTGCGGAAAGATTTTCGTCACGGCCTGCTCGATTTTCTCCGTGCCAAACCCGAGATGGCGCAGGCGGGCTTCTTCATCCTCGCAGTCCGGCTGAGGACAACGGCGGGGAGGAATCTGGGTATGCCCACAGAGATGACAGGACATGAAATCATCCTTGCGATGATAGGTCAGAGCGATCGTGCAGTTCGGGCAAAGGACGGGTTCACCGCAGGCAGTGCACTGGAGACTGGAAGAAAATCCGCGGCGATTGAGAAAGAGAATAACCTGCTCGCCAACCTCGAGCCGTTTCTCAATGGCCTGCCGGAGAATTCTGGAAATAGGCGCAGGAATATCCCGCGAATCATGAGACCGGTTTTTCTCACGCGGTTCAAGACGCATATCAATGACACGCATGAGCGGCATGCCCTTGGCATCAGCGCGCTCCGTGAGGCGAGCGAGTTTATATTTGCCGAGCTCAACATTATGATAACTCTCCATGGAGGGCGTGGCGCTGCCGAGAATGATGGGACAGTTTTCGAACGAGGCACGCAGGACGGCGACATCGCGGGCATGATAGCGGGGAGCTTCATCCTGTTTATAGGATGATTCATGTTCCTCATCTACAACGATGAGACCGAGTTTCGTGAGCGGCGCAAAAATAGCGCTGCGGGCACCGATAACAATGCGGGCACGGCCATCATTGATCTTGTGCCATTCATCATGGCGCTCCCCTTCAGAAAGATGACTATGAAGAACGGCCACTTCATCCTGCATATCCGAGAAGCGGCTCTTAAACCGTTCCACCGTCTGAGGGGTGAGACTGATCTCAGGAACGAGCACAATGGCAGATTGTCCGGAAGAAATGACCCGGCGGATGGCCTGGAGATAGACCTCCGTTTTACCGCTGCCGGTGACACCGTAAAGCAGAATGGGTTTGGGAGATGATGTTTCCCCGCGAGCCGTTTCGAACAAATCAAGGGCCCCGCGCTGCTCGGGATTGAGTTCGATTTCATCACTGCGCAGAAAATTCTCGCGAGCAACGGGATCGCGTTCCACCCGGCGTTTTTCTTTAGCGACAAGGCCTTTCTGGACGAGGGCGTTGACGGGAGCCGCGGTGGTCTGGCAGTCTTCAATTAATTCCTTGAGCGGAACTGCCGGATCGTCCGGATGATCCTTCACCTGCTCGAGAAGGCGCTGGATGATCTGATATTGTTTGGGGGATTTTTTCTTGAGGGCCTCCAATTCTTCCGAAGGAAATTGTTTGGCGGTCAAGGTGACGACCACCTGTTCACGGAAACCGACTTCGGCACGGCGGATGACATTAGGCAAAAGGGAACGCATGACACCCGGCATGGGGCAGCAGTAATAATCACTGATCCAGCGCGCCAATTTAAGGAGCGATTCATTAAGCACAGGACGTTCGCCGACGATTTCATGTATTTCCTTGAGCTCCGGATAATGAGCCTGCTCCGGCAATTCCACGACAGTGCCCAAAACAAGGCGGCCACGAATGGGAACGCGGACGCGCGAGCCGAGCGAGATTTTTTCCGCGAGTGAAGTATCACTGACGGCATAGTCCAGTTCCCGGTCGAGGTTCTGGTCAAGCAGGACGCGGACGATCATTTTTTGCCGGAACCGGACGCAGCCGCGGAGGATGTGGAATTGCGGTCGCGCAGTCGGAAAATAACAGGAAGCCCGAGGAATGGTTCGGCCTGGCGAATAACGCCTTCCAGAAACCGTTCATAGGGAGGATCAAGTAAAGAACGGTCATTGAGAAACAGCATAAAAGTCGGTGAAGGCACGGGACTGTTTTTTCGATTATCCACCTGGGTGGCATAAAGCATTTTCAGGCGGCGATTCTTGCGCATGGGCGGCGGATTGTATTCCATGGCTTCCTTAAATAAACGATTGAGCACGCCAGTACCGATGTGATGGCTGGCCGCCTCGCGAACCTGTTCGATGCCGTCCAGTAATTGCTTCACGCGATGCCCGGTGAGGGCTGAAAGCAGGGTGAGACTGGCGTAATCAATAAAATGAAGGGAGCGGTGAACGAGATCCTGTAATTCCTTGTAAATGGCGCGGGGTTTGAGGCCGGGATATTTTTCCGGGAGCAAATCCGATTTATTGGCAACAATGAGGCAGGGTTTTTCCGCTTCCTTGATGATCGACGCGATTTTCTGGTCCTGGGCGGTCGGGCCAACGGAGGCATCAATGACCAGGACACACAAATCACATCGTCGAATGGAGCGCTCCGCGCGCATGGCGCTGAAGACCTCAATGCTATCCCGGTTCCGTTTACGCGAACGCAAACCGGCGGTGTCAATGAGAATATAGTCACGACCCTGCGAATGAAATTGAATATCAACCGCGTCACGAGTCGTGCCGGCAACATCACTGACAATGGTGCGCTCATCGTCGACAAGCGCATTGATAAGGGAGGATTTGCCGACATTGGGGCGCCCGACGATAGCCAGCTCAATCGTGCGTGTATCCTCGACTTCATCTCTATTAACCGCGGCAGCGGTGGATTCTTTTTCCCGCGCGCGTTTTTCCGCATGACTGAGGCGCTGCCGTTTTTTACCGAGATGACCCGGCCTGAAGTTAAGGAGGCGCCCGATAAGTCCGACGAGATCAAGGATACCGCGCTGGTGCGCAGCGCTGACCCTGACTGAATGAGGAAAACCCAACCGGGCAAAATCCGCCTCAAGCGCATCATGCTTGGGATGATCGATTTTGTTAATTACCAGGATGACCGGTTTGCCTGATTTACGAAGAAGACCCGCGACAGTGCTATCGACCGGGGTGAGGCCTTCCTGTCCATCGACCGTGAAAAGGATGAGATCGGACGCGGCGATGGCGAGACTGACCTGAGTTTCGACGATCTGGCTGAAGTCCGCATCAGCATCACTGCCGATACCGCCGGTGTCAAAAAGCTCGAAGGGCTCACTGCTGAGGTCACAGGTGGCACCGATCCGGTCGCGGGTGACGCCGGCGGTTTCATGGACGATAGAAATGCGGCGTCCGGCGAGGGCATTGAAGAGGGCGGATTTGCCGACATTGGGCCGTCCGACGATAGCGACCGTGCGCGTGGGACGTTCCACGGGAGGCCGCTCTTCCACGCCAGACTCAGAGTCGTCATTAATGGTATCGTTAGTCGTCGCCATGGTTATGCTCCGGAGCCAGCGGCTGGGTGAAGCCGGCCCTGGCATAGATTAGACCGGAAATGATGGTGAAACCAGCCGCGGCGATGACGAGCGGTAAAAGGGCCGTGGCGGGAAACTGAAAAAAGACCCAGCCAAGAGCGGACATATTAAGAACGGTGGCGAGCTTACCCGTCCAGTGCGGATGGACCTGGAGAGCGCCCTGCCGCCGGTAAAGAAGCAGCCCACCGGCGACCAGCGCCAGATCCCGCGAGATAACGGTGAGGGCATACCAGAGCGGGAGAGCCACGGGCAGGGCGAGGATACTGAGAGTGACAAGCGCGGTGAAGATGAGGGCTTTATCAGCAAGGGCATCAAGAATCGCGCCGAGGCGGGTCTGCTGGTCAAGACGCCGGGCGAGATAGCCATCAATGCCGTCCGTGATGCAGGCGGCAAGGAAGATACCGGCCATCGTCCAGCGCCAGCCGACGGGTTCGCCACCCTGCCCGGACTGGAACGCAGTCTGCTGGTAGCACCAGGCGGCCCAAAGAAAGGCCGGGATGGCGAGGAAGCGCAGCAGGGTGATCCTGGTGGCCAGGGTCAGGCGGGGGCGAGCGGATGATTTTTCACTTTCCTCCAGGCGCTTCCTGCCGCAGTTTCCGCGCGTCATTTGCCTTAGTGCCTCAATTTTCCCTGATTAGCCACCACAACGAACGACCGAGAGAACAAAACATGGAACGGACACTCATTCTGCTAAAGCCGGACTGCCTGCAAAAGAATCATGTAGGCGAAGTAATCAGCCGCTTTGAAACGGAAGGCTTCAAGATCATCGGAATCAAGATGATCCAGATGACTCATGAACTGCTCACGGAGCACTACGCGCACATTGCGGACAAACCATTTTTTCCGGAGGTGGTGAATTTCATGTCATCCACGCCGGTGATCGCGATGGTGCTGACTGGAGACAATGTGATTGAGCGGGTGCGCGACATTCTGGGCCCGACCGACTCAACCGAGGCAGCCCCGGAGACGCTGCGCGGCCAGTTTGGCGTGGATAAAATGGTCAACGTGGCCCATGCCTCGGACTCATCAGAAAGCGCCGCGGTGGAAGTTCGCCGCTTCTTCAGCAGCGGAGAGATCTGCGATTACCTGACGGACCGGAAAGCGGTGGCTTGACCGGAGGACGGCTTTGGGTGCGGATGAGGCCGTGCAGAGAGAAATTGACCGGCAACGGCTGGCCGAGGTGGCGCGGAGCTTCGCGGGGAAACACATCCTCGTGGTGGGCGACGTGATGGTGGATGAATTCGTCTGGGGGAAGGTCAGCCGGATCTCACCGGAGGCGCCGGTGCCCGTGGTGGAAGTGAGCCGGGAGACCTCCTACCCAGGCGGTGCGGCAAACGTGGCGAGAAACCTGGCGGAGTTCACCGGCGGGGTGAGCATTATGGGGCTGGTAGGCGAGGACGCGGGCGCCGCGCATCTGACCGGGCTGCTACAGCGGTGCGGGATCGCGCACGGCGGTCTGGTGCGGGAAGCAGGCTTTCAGACGATCGTGAAGACGCGGATTATCGCTCGCAGCCAGCAGGTGGTGCGGGTGGACCGGGAGCAACGATTTGTCATGCCCGAGACGCTGACGAACCGGCTGGTGGAGGCCTTTCGGGAGCAACTACGGGCGGACCCGGCGATTGAAGCGGTGATTTTCCAGGATTACGCGAAGGGATTCTTTACCCAGGCCCTGGCGGATAAGCTCATGGAACTGGCGCATGAGGCAGGCAAGCTGGTGGCGGTTGACCCGAACCCGCGCAGCCCGATCAGGTGGCGTGGGGCAGACGTGATGAAGCCCAACCGCAGCGAAGCCCTGGACGCGGCCGAGATCGATCCGGAAACCCGGGCGACCCTGCAACCTGCACTGGAAGATCCCGGTATGCGGGAAGTGGCAAAGCGGCTGCTGGAGAAGTGGGATTGCCGCATGCTGCTGGTGACGCTGGGGGAAGACGGGATGGCGCTCTTTGCGAAAGACGGCGACCAGACCCCGCCCTATCTGGGAGATGCCCGGGCGAAGGAAGTCTTTGATGTGAGTGGGGCAGGCGACACGGTGATTGCGCTCTTTACCCTGGCGCTGGCGGCAGGTGCCCGGCCGCATGAAGCGGTGGAAATCGCGACGCACGCGAGCGGGATTGTAGTGGGGAAAATCGGGACCGCGACAGTGACCCCGGCGGAGCTGATGGAAGCGCTGGCGGAGGGATAGAATGGAATGGTAATGACAAGGCGGACCGGTATATTGTCTTATGGATGTAATTCTTCAGATAAGTGAGAGAACAGCGGAAAAAGCCAAGGCGGCGGCGAACGCGCAGGGAAAAACCGTGCAGGAATGGATTGAGGAGATGATTGAGCAACAGTTCGATGAACCTGATAACTATGATGAAGTCAGAGAATTCATGTTAAAGGAGCTTGCCCCAAGGCAAGGGGAAACGAGGAAAAGTGGTGGATGGAAATTTAATCGCGACGAGATAAATGAAGAGCGGATCAATCAATGGAACAAATAGATGTCTTCATCGATACAAACATTTTGTTTTACGCCCATGAATTCGCCGCTGGCGACAAATATGATCGAGCGAGGAATTTAATCCGCGACTTTTGGGCGAACGAGGAGCTTCCCCTCATCAGCTCGCAAGTGATACGCGAGCTTTTTTGGGCATTTCAGAAGAGAACCAGTTTTACACCGAAGCAGTCGCAGACGATTGCACTGGGCTATTTGCGATGGCGCTGCGTGGAAGAGACGCAGGCCGTAATTAATCAAGCATTTCGCAATCGAGGCAGATTCCAACTTTCGATTTGGGACAGCCTTATTCTGGCCTCGGCGCAGACAGGAGGCGCGAAGGAGCTTTGGACGGAGGATCTCAATACCGGCCCGGATTATGGAGGAGTGGTGGCCGTAAATCCCCTGGTGTTGTGACTTCCATGGAAGAGGGGAATGTGCGAAGGCTGGCGCATGCGAGAGGAGGACAAGGGCGTCGGCAACGATGAAGCCTGGCAAGAGCGGCTTGAGGCGGTGGAACCGCCGGCGCTGAGGCGGGAAGACATTGAGGCGGAAGTGCGCCGGGAATTTCCTGCGCTGGAACCGCTGCTGGAGATGGACCGGGCGCTTTACCGGGCGGTGAATGGGTTACCGCATCCGCCACAGGTGATGCGCGGATTGCATCAGCTGAGCTCTCTCCTCACCGGCGGGCACGCGTGGTTTCTGGTGCCCGTGCTGGTGGGAGTGCTGGGGCGTGACGGGGCACGGGCAAAGGCGATTTTTCTCGATCTGCTGCCCGCGGTATGGCTGGGAACGAGCGCAGTGGAGTATGGCCTGAAGCGGATGTTCCGGCGAGCGCGCCCGTGGGCGGTGCCCGACCGGGATACGGAATTTGAACCGGTAGTGTATGGGAATCGTCCGACAAGTTACAGTTTCCCGAGCGGTCACAGTGCGGCGGCTTTTGCGGGACCGGCGGCGATGAGCCGGCACCTGCGGCCGTTGGAAAAAATCATGGTGTATGGAGTCGCACTGACGGTGGCATTTTCCCGGACGTATCTGGGAAAACATTATCCGGTGGATGTGGTGGCCGGCAGCTTGTGCGGATGGGTTATGGCAAAGATAGCGCGGAGGATTTTTCGGTAGTTTTGATCAGCTTGACCCATTCAGGAATTGTAATGCTTGTTTCCTCGGCTTTGCTGGGGTGTCAGACGCGAGATGATTTAACGGTGCCGGTGGATTTTCCGGAATCATTTTCTGGAAGCGGTACGGATGCGTTGGAGGAAAAGTGGTGGACAGAGTTCAGAGACGGTGAGCTGAACGGTCGCGTCGAGCGTGCGCTGGAGAATAATTTTACCTTGGAAGCGGCGAATCAGCGTCGAGAGGCGGCACGGGCGGTCTTCCGGCGGGAATCGGCAAGTTTGTTTCCGTTTATCCAGGGAAATGCCGGGGCGGAATTCAGCGGGGGCGAGAATGGAGGGGGCGGCGGAAATGGTTTTGGCGGAGAGAACGAGGACCGAGGCGGTTTTCGCCGTCAGGGCGGAGGGGGTGGTGGTGAGGATCAGGAGTTATCGCTGGGCCTGAGCGCAAGCTATGAGGTTGATTTATGGGGACGCGTCCGCGCAGCAAGCCGGGCGGAGCGTTTCCGATTTGAAGCCACGAAGGCAGACTATGAAGCGGCGGCAATTTCCATTTCAGCAGAAGTGGCGCTGGCGTGGTTTCGGGTGATCGAAGCGCGCAGTCAGGAAGCGCTTTTGCGAGAGCAAGTGGAGACGAATGAAAAGACCCTTGAGTCCCTGACGGACCGGTTTGAGAGCGGGCAAACGCGCAGTGTGGATTTGTTGAGGCAGCGCCAGTTAATCGAAGCGAACCGCGGAGATATAATACTGGAGCAGGCCAACGCGGAAGTATTGAGTAATGCACTGGCCTTGCTGCAGGGCATGGCGCCGCGGAAAGAAAGTATCCCGGCAGGCAAAACTCTCCCGGTTGTGCCAGAATTACCGCGAACGGGAATACCTGCCGAGACGGTGTTTAACCGGCCGGATGTAAAGGCCGCTTTCTTCCGCGTGCAGGCAGCCGATCAGGAAGTGGCGGAGGCAATCAGTGATCAGTTTCCAAGAATCAATCTGACCGCACGACTGCAGAGTGACGGGGAAGTGGCGGCGGATTTATTTGATGACTGGTTTCGCGCAATTGCGGGAGATCTGGTCGCACCGGTATTTGAGGCAGGACGTCGAAGGGCAGAGGTCGACCGGACACAAGCGGTGCTCCGGGAAGCACTGGCTGAGTTGGGTCAAACGATTCTGATGGCGCTGCGGGAAGTCGAGGACGCACTGATTCAGGAGCAGAAACAGCGGGAATTAATTGTGTCCCTCGGACGTCAGGTAGAGTTGGCCGGGCAATCTTACGATCGTCTGACGAATGAATATTTCAATGGGGTCAGTGATTTCCTTGACGTCCTCAACGCCCTAACAGTCGAACAACAACTGGAGCGTGATCTGCTCGAAGCGCGCTTGCGCCTGCTCGAATTTCGCATTGGCCTCCACCGGGCCCTGGCGGACAGCGTGAGTAGGGCTGATTAAGCTTGTCCGGATTTGATACAATGGCCGACGCACCGGAAAAGGATAATAAGGAAAAAGGGAAAAGGTTGCCATTTTCACGCCGGGCAATCCTTTCGACCATCGTGATTGTGGTGATCGGCGCCCTGTCCTTCGGGCTGATTTTTATCACGCTCAATACCGAACCAAAGGCGCAGCGCGAGACCGAGACGCGTGAGACCGCGATGCTAGTGACGGTGGAGGAGGTTACCTATGGAGATCATCGTCCTCTGCTGCGGGCGCTGGGCCGGGTCGAAGCAGAACGAGATATTGTGCTGAGCCCGGAGGTGGAAGGGAGAATCGCGAGCATCTCAGAGAAATTCACGATTGGTGGATACTTCGAAAGGGGCGAAGAAATAATCAGCATTGAACCGGCAGATTACGAAGCGGTTGCTCAGCAGCGGCGAAGTGACCTTCTGCTCGCGCTTTCCGATCTAAAACTGGAGGCCGGACAACAGGAGGTGGCGCGACAGGATCTTGAGCTATTAGGAGATTCGTTATCACAGGGAGCCAACCGGGATCTGGTCCTGCGAATTCCTCAACTGAATTCTGCGATCGCCCGGGTTCAATCGGCGATGGCAGCTTTACGTCTGGCGGAACTCAATGTTGAGCGGACCACTTTACGCGCTCCCTTTAATGGGCAGCTTCTTGAAAAGTACACCGATGTCGGTTCCCGGATATCTCCAGGAGATAATCTGGGCCGACTGGTCGGCACAGAGGTATATCAGGTAATCGCCACAATCCCGGCCGCGAGTTTATCATTTGTCATCGCAGAAGGTGCGACGTGGAATAATTTACAGATAGCCGCCGATACACCCGTAAAACTATACAACCGGACGGCGTGGCCCGCAGATACTTTCCGTGAAGGAAGACTGACCCGGCTGGTAGGGGTAGTGGATGAGGAGACGCGGCTGGCGAGGCTGGTAATTCTGGTGGAAGATCCGCTTGGCCAAAAATTGGGAAACCCAGCAGAACAGCTTGAAGATGAAATGATAAGAAAACCACCATTGATTCTGGGATTCCTTTTGGAAGCGGAGATTCCTGGCAGAACGATCAAAGACAGTATCAGACTGCGGCGCGAACTGGTCCGCGATAATGATACCGTGTGGGTAAAGGACGGAGAAGAACTGAGGGTCAAAAAGGTGGACATAATTTTTGAAGACGCCAGCCACGCCTATATCACAGGTGGGCTGGATAATCACGCGCTCGTGGTCACAACCAATCTGTCAACCGTGACGGATGGAGCGAGGTTGCGGACGGAAAATGAGGAGAAAACCTCTCAGCAAAAGGAAAGTTAGGCTTGGATTCCAATCAGAGCGCAGCAGATACGCAGGAAGCGAAGGGTCCTGTGGCATTCATGGCCCGCAATTCAATTGCGGCAAATCTGATCATGATTTTACTGATCGGCGGCGGGCTGTGGACGGCGGTGACGATTCAAAAGGAAGTTTTCCCGCCCTTTGAAGCGGATATAGTTGAAGTGGAAGTATCCTATCCGGGGGCGGCACCCAGTGAGGTTGAGCAGGGCATCGTTTTGCCGATTGAGGAAGCGGTGCGTGGGGTGGAAGGAATAAAGGAAATTGTCTCCACGGCAAGGGAAGAAGTGGGCCGGGTGAATATCGAGTTGGTGCGAGCCTCCGACCGGATGCGTGCTTTTCAGGATATCGATCAGGCGATCACCCGAATCACGACCTTTCCGGATGACATTGAGGAGCCGGAAGTCCGGTTGCGCAATAATCAGCGCGAAGTCTTAAGTATCAGTCTGTATGGTGATACGGATATCTGGAATCTGCGCAAGCTGGGAGAACGCCTGAGGGATCAACTCCTTAACGATCCGGAGATCACCTTCGTTGATCTAGATGAACCACCAGATTACGTGACGCACGTCGAAATTCCCCGGCAGAAACTGCGGGAATACAATTTAACCCTGAATGATGTTTCATCAATCATCGCAAACTCCAGCGAAGATATCGCGGCAGGTTCCCTGGAAACAGAGGCGGGAGAAATTCTGGTCCGGGTGCAGGAACAGCGCCAGTGGGCCCGTGAACTCGAGAATATTGAGATTATCCCATCTGAGGGCGGTACGGCGGTGACTTTGAGAGATCTGGCGGAAGTGCGTGATGGTTTTGAAGAAAATACCTACCACAGTCAGTTCAATCAGAAGCCCGCGATGGAGTTGCGTGTTTTCCGGACCGGAGATCAGTCCCCGCTGGAACTTGCAGATTCTGTCGAACGTGTCATGGAGGACTTTTCGGCAACCCTGCCGCCTGACGTGGAATGGCGCCTGGATAATAATGCTGCACAGGATTATCGGGACCGGCTTGGACTGCTCATCGAGAACGGGTTGCTTGCCATCCTGATCGTCCTGATTATTCTCACCCTATTTCTGGAGTTTCGCCTTGCCTTCTGGGTGATGATGGGCATGACAATCTCCTTTATCGGGGGAATTATTTTTCTGCCGATGGCGGATGTCAGCATCAACATGATTTCGATGTTCGCGTTTCTGGTTGTTCTCGGAATTGTCGTGGATGATGCGATTGTGGTAGGCGAGAATATCTATGAGCAACGCGGTAAAATCCGTGACCCGCTCAAGGCGGCTATCCGGGGCACGCGCGAGATATTAATGCCGGTGACCTTCAGTATTCTGACCACGATTGTCGCCTTTGTCCCGCTCATGTTCATTCCAGGTGAGACGGGAAGCTTTTGGCGTCCCCTGCCCATTGTGGTGATCATTGTTTTATCGGTCTCACTGCTGGAGGCGATTTTTATTCTGCCCGCGCACCTCGGTCACGCGCGGCGCGGTGGGAGGCGGGGCATTGGCCAGAAAATCCACGAATTACAACAGCGCTTCGCGAGCGGCTTCAATGCTTTCGTAAATAATCATTACCGGCCCATCCTGGAAAAATGTCTGGAATACCGCTACATCTCCATTGTTGCGGCGATCGCTCTTCTGGCTACCATTGGAGTGTATGCCAACAGCGCCCATATGGGAATGATCCTTATGCCGCAGGTGGCGGCGGGCGAGATCGAAGCTGGAATTACTCTGCCCGTTGGAACGACTTTAAAGCAGGCTGGATTCGTAGCAGACCGTGTGACGGCGGAAACGCGCCGCATGTTTGAGGAAAACGATCTTCATCTGGTTGCGGAGGGCATTAAAACCAATGTGCGGCGTCAGAACTTTATCGATGTCGAAATTGTCATGAAACCGCCGAATGAACGGGATATGACGGCGGCGGAAGTCATTGAACTGTGGCGAGATGAAATCGGGGATATACCTGGAGTCGATCAAATCACTTTTGAAGCCGAGCGTGGACCGGGTGGTTACCGCCCGGATATCGCGGTTGATCTGAGCCATTCTGATGTGGACGTCCTCGAACGTGCGACGAAATCCCTGGTGGCGACCGCCGAAACGTACGAAACAACGCGGGATGTGCAGGATAATTTTGACCGGGGGAAACGGCAATTTAATCTGCGCCTCCTCCCGGAAGGGCGAGCGCTGGGACTCACCCCGGCGGATGTCGGCCGTCAGGTGCGGGATGCATTTTATGGATCGCTTGCCTTACGCCAGCTCCGCGGCACAAATGAAGTTGAGATACGCGTAAAGCTGCCGAAGTCTGAGCGGGAAGATATTTATAATCTGGAAGATAAGGTTATCCGCACCCCAGGAGGAACGGAGGTACCATTGCTTGACGTGGTGGAGATCAGAACGGGCGAGGCCTTTTCTACAATTACACGCCGGGACGGCAGACGGACAGTGACGGTGGCGATGGATATTGAACCGAAACGCGCGATCACCCAGATGATCACAGCGCTGAATACAGAAATACTGCCACAACTGCGGGCGGATTTTCCGGGAATTACCTGGAGCTATCAGGGCAGCGAAGCCGATACCCGTGAATCAACGAAGGCACTGTGGGGCGGTTTTGCGATTGCGGTCGGAGTGATGTATACGTTGATCGCCATCGCATTTGGGAGTTACGTCCAGCCGCTGATTGTATTGATCGCGATACCTTTTGGCATTATTGGGGCCGTCATCGGTCATATCATTATGGGGTTTGATTTATCGCTGATCAGTCTCATGGGGGTGATTGCGCTATCCGGGGTGGTGGTGAATGATTCGCTCATTATGGTGGACTTTGCGAATCGAAGACGGCGCGAAGATGGCCTCGGCGCTTTTGAAGCGATTCATCTGGCTGGTCTCCGGCGGTTTCGTCCAATTACCCTGACCACCCTCTCCACCTTTGGCGGTCTTACGCCCATTATTCTTGAGCGCTCGCTCCAGGCGCAGTATCTGATCCCCATGGCGATTTCCCTTGGGTTTGGAATTGTTTTTGCAACGGCGATTATTTTGATTCTGGTGCCCTGCCTTTACGTGATGTTTGAGGACATTAAGAACGTATTCCGTCGAGATGAAGAAAAAGAAATACTCACCCCGGAAAAACTGGACACAGAAGAGTTGGCCACTTTGGAAGTATGAGTGAGACAGACAAGACCGTTCTGTTCAGCAAGCGCTCCTTCTCTTTGCTGGAGGAGCTGGAGGCAAATAATCATCGCGAATGGTATCAGGCGCACAAAATCGAGTTTGCCGAGCACCTGCTCGATCCATTTGCAGCAATGCTGGAGGTGGCGACAAAGAAACTGACGCGGAATAGAATACCGTTCAAAGGCGACAAAAAGACGATGTTCCGTATGAACCGGGACGTGCGTTTCAGCGAGAATAAAGATCCGTATAAATTGCATGTGGGCGGAATGCTGACGCCCTCTGGCACAAAGGATGAAATGCAAGGGGTAGTCTACAGCCACATTGAAAAGCAAGGGGGACTGGTCGCGGCAGGTTTTTACCGGCCAGAAAAGGAACAACTGCATGCGATCCGGGCGCGAATTGTCTCTGACGAGAAGACATTCGCGAAAATCCTGACTGATCTTTCGACGGCGAGACTGGAACTAAATCATGACGAAAAACTCAAGCGCATGCCGCGTGACTTCACGGATTACGCTGACCATCCACACGCAGACTACCTGAAGCTCAAAGGGTTTACTGTTTGGTCGCGGCAGCCGAAGAAAGTCTGGCTGGACGGCACCATTGTCGATGAACTGGTGAGGATCGCGAAGAGTTCTACACCGCTCATTCAGTTTTGTGCGGAAGCGAAGTGAATCTATTGAATCGCGCTCGATCAGAGTTTGGCGTGTGAGCCATCACAAAAGCCGTCCGGATTAGCGGTGTGTTTGCATCCGCACCAGGCAACGGTTCTTTTGTCCTCAATTTTTACGATGGTCGGCGCAAGACCTGTGCCGGCGTGGGAACCGTCACAATACGGCTGACCGCTGGAGCGTCCACATGAACACCAGGCATGGGTGCCGGGCTCGACTTCCATAACGAAGGGTGATTTCTGCGCGATAACTTTTTCCTCTGGCATATGCCCCTGGCCTTTCTCTGCTTAGTTTGCGTTTGAGGAGTCGGCCCCGGCATCAGCGCCGCGGTCACCTTCCGCTCCTTTGATTTCGGCACGGTACAGAATATGGGCGACGAGGAAAAGCATAAGAAGGCTGATCTGGAGGGGGCGCGGCAATTTGCCCACCCCGCGCAAAAAAAGCGGCAGCCACCAGTAGGGTTTGCCGGCGAATTTGAGCAGTAATGTCAGCAGATAAGCCATGACGGGATCATAAGCATCCAGAACCGTGATTCATACAAAACTTTTCGTGAATCACGGTGAAAGAGTGCATGCGTTCCGCGCTGGCATGTCACGGCAGATCTGAATACTGCTCAATGCTCGTGCGCCCTTTACCCGCGGTAATTTCGATCCAATGATCACCGCCCGGCTGGGAAGCGATAATGCGATAGAGTTGACCCGATTTTTCACGTTCAATGGTGACACGCTCGAAGCCACCGATCATTTCATCATCGCCACCGGTCAGTTCAATGACGGTTTTTCCATCGGCTTCCGGCAATTTCAGCTTTTCCCTGATATCCTGCGGAAAATAGGCCATACAGGCGATGGCAAATGCCTCAGCGGCGTTGACATCCAGTAATTCCAGGCGTTCACCGCCAGCGTGACCTGCTTCTTCATCCATTTGGATTTCAGAATACTTTCCTGCGCCACTCAGATATTGGTCGTTGTAATCTCTCAAAGTGAACCCGGAAAAAGCAAAAATGGGAGTTTCCGGAGCGGGCGGATCGATTGCGAGGAGGCTGGAAGCAAACGCGGTAAGGGCAGAGAGAATAAATGTGGTGCGGGCAGGGATGATTTTCATGGATGGAACAGAAGGAAGGCTAAACGTGGTTATTGCAGGAAAAATTCCTCGTCCTCTACGCGGGCAGAGAGCGGAGAAAATTCGAGGCCGAGATAGGAATCACTATCCGGATGATAAACGCGCACGGCAAAGGGTTCGCAGAGGCCGGTGGGATGAAAGCGCCACCGCCAGAGCTCGACCGCTTTCCAGACCTTATCATCCTCAGACCACATGGCAAAAATGACGTCCTCATCCAATTTGTATTTCGGGAGCATGGCTGCTTCCTGCGGCAGATAACCCGCGTGGGGATCGTCGGTATTTTCTTCGACGCGCTCCCGTTCATCATAATACCGGTCTTCCAGGCGCTCAGCGGTGCTTCGGCTGAGAGTTTGCCGGCTGGAATTCAGACTGCGGGAAAGTTCCGCGGCATCATCCGGATGCGCCAGCCACATTTCCGAGGTAGAAAAATACAGATCACGAGGAGCACCTTCCTTCATGGCAATGCGCCGCACCTGACGGGCCTGAATCTGGATTTCCCGCGCGGCATCACGCAGTAATTTTTCTTTGCTGAGATGCTTGAAGGTTGGAATAGCCAGACCAAGCATGAGCACGAGAATCGTCAGTGAAACGACGATCTCAATGAGGGTGAAGGCAGTGCTGAAGGCGCGGTGTGCCATGCAAGCAAACGGTCAATTACCAGTTGCCGATGTCATCTTCGGTGCCGGGCTCGCGGTCGGGGCCATTCGAGTAGAGGTCGAACTGGTCTTTTTCACTCTTTTGGGCGGGGTAGCGGTATTGATATTCTACGCCCCAGGGATCTTTCGGCACTTCATTGAAGGCCTGAGACCAGCGCGAAATGTTGGCCGGGCGGGTAACGAGCGCATTGAGTCCTTCCTGAGGGGTCGGGTAGCGCATGCCCATCATCTCAAAGCTTTTAAGCTGGGTGCGGATGGTATTGATGTCACTCTCCGCGCGGACGATCTTGGCTTGCTCACCCGGATCACGCAGAAGGAAGATGGCGCCCCCCATCAGAATGATGATAATACCCACCACGAGCATGATCTCGAGAAGGGTGAAGCCGGAGCGTGAGCGTGGGCGGGAACGAGCGATTTTCAGGGCTGATGGAGCGTACATAGGATGCAAGCGAGTAACGGTGATGGCTTGATGATAAGGATCATCGGAAGCGCTTCGAGATGTGGCGTGAGATTAATAGACTGGCGATCCAGTGGGTTGAAAAGGATTAGACGGGTCCGGGGACCAGATGCGTTCATTCATTCCAGCCTTCCCGGCGGAACAAGCCGGCATGGTCTGATGTGGGGGGGAGGGAGAGAGGGCTCTTAAGGAGAGCTTTAAAACCGGATAGGCAAATTAAAGATTTGGGCCATTTTCTTTAATTGCGCCCCACGGATCTAAAGCAGGCTTTTGCTCCAGCCGTCAGTCATTCACACCGTATCCGCCATACGCATCTGCACGCGGAGGATATCATGCAGGGTGACGACGCCGATGGGGGCGTGTGCGGCTGTTTCTTCTTCAACCACGACAAAGTCCATCGCGCTCTGGATGATGGCGGCCTGGGCTTCGCGCACGGTGTGACGCGGACTGATGACGGTGGGTTGGACAAGCTTCGGCTCACGCCCAATCTCTACGGCGGCGGCGAGCTCTGGACGGCTGACGATGCCTTTCAGCTCGCCATCAATGATGACGGGAAACCGCCGGTGCGGGCTTTCTTCGAGGAGTTGGCGGAGTTCGTCTGGCTCAAAGGAGCGCAGGGCCTGGAGCTGAAAATTCATGATCGCAGCGATGGGCAGGCTTTGCCAGGAGCGTAGATCACGCGGCGGGATCATCTTCTGGAGGTCATAGCCGTCCTGCTTGAGGAGGGCGTCATAGAAATTGTTTTCGTGCAGCAGTCTAACGAGGCCCTGGGCACAAAGCGTCCCAAGCATGAGGCCGGGCACGACGTTGAATTCGTGCGTCATTTCGAAAACAATGAGGATGGTAAAAATCGGCGCACGCACGACGGACCCCATGCAGGCGGTCGCCCCCACCACGACGAGCATCGTACGGTCCCCTCCAGTGAGAACGAGAGGCTCCTTGAGCAGCTCAGCAACAACGGCGCCGGCCATTCCGCCCAGGAAAAGAGTTGGCGAGAAAACCCCTCCACACCCGCTCAGGCCGAACGAAGCGATTGACGCGATGAGCTTGGCGAGGAGCAGAATCAGGGCGATCTGCCAGATGATGTCGTGCGCGAGAGCGGAGGTCAGGTCCTGATGGCCCAGACCGAAAACGCCCAGATAACCGGTGTAGGCAAAGACTGAGATGCCGCAGACCCAGGTCACCCACCCGCCAAGGACGGGCTGGAGCATGAGGGGAATCCTTTTCCGAAAAGCCTTGGCGCCTTGACGCACACGGATGGCGGCGGTCTGAAATACCCAGCCAAGGATCGCGGCGAGTGCCGCCACGATTGGAATGAGCAGATAGACATGCCAGGAAAGGTCCTGGATTTCTTTAATCTCAAAGGCGGGATCTGGCCCGATCAGGGCGTAGACGACAAAGGCGCCAAAGAGCGAGGCGAGCAGGACTTTCCCGAGAGAGCGGCTATTGAGATCCTGAATAATCCCTTCAAGAACAAAAGTCGCCGCAGCCAGTGGGGCGTTGAAGGCGGCGGATAACCCGGCAGCGGAACCGCATACCATGGGGTGCCGGGTCGCCTGCTTTGCGGTTCCTAGACCGGCACTGACCTGAGAAGCCAGACCGCCCGCGATATGGATGGTCGGCCCTTCCCGTCCCAGACTGACTCCGCTGCCGATGCTCAGGGCCGCAGACACAAAGCGCACCCAGACGTGCCGAAACGGGATGACGCCGAAATCTCTCCAGTACGCGACCTTCGACTGAGGAACTCCGCTGCCGCCGGCGGAGGAGTCAACCCGGGAAAGGAGCACTCCGGCAATGAAGGTGCAGACAGTGATGGCAATGAAACTTTGGACGGCCAACGCACCGAGGGCTTCCCGAGTGGCGTGGCCGTAAATGAACTGGTAAATAATCTCGATGGACCGCTGAAGTGCTACCGCCCCAATGCCGGAAACGATACCTACCAGCACGGTCAGAATAATCGAGCGGGTCTGCGGCGGAAGCGCCTGAAAGCGGTCGCGCAGGGATGTGAAAAGCCAACGGAGCATCCGTGGCGGCAGCATGAAGTGACGCTGCTTCGTATCCAAGCTTCAATCACACCGAAAAGGCGGCGACAACACGGGGCAATGGGAAGGAATACCTTGCCATCATGGGGCTGGCACCTTTATGGCTCCCGGCGATGAAGCAGGCGATCAAGGCACAGCTCCAGCGATACTGGCCGGATGCTTACCATGCGATAGCCAGCTTTCGATTTTATGGCCGCGCCAAAAAGAGGTTTGGCTCATTTCAGAAGTATTTTCGGGATCTTCTATATCCCGAAGGCACCGAGATCCGAGTGCTGACCGGACCGTTTGCTGGTCTAAGGTATCTGGATGAGATCGTGTGGGGTTCGATCACACCGAAATGGATGGGCTGTTATGAAGAAGAATTGCATGAGGTCATCTTTACGGCGATGGAACGGAAGTATCCGGTCATGATAGACATCGGAGCTGCGGAGGGTTACTACGGCGCCGGTCTGGCGGCCGCCTGTCCAAACTCTGTGGTATTCACGTTTGATGTGGATCCTTTTGCCCGTCACCGGCAGAAAAAGCTGAAGGCACTGAATCAGCTGGATAATCTAGTGATAGGAAAATTCTGTTCGCATGAAGATTTAACGAGGCTGATCCAGCCCGAGGAGACCCTTGTCATCTGTGACATTGAAGGGTTCGAATTTTCTATGCTGGATCCTGTCCGGGCGCCATGCCTGCGGGAAGCGGATATCCTTGTCGAAATCCATCATTTTGAAGACCGTCCGCCGGAAAAAGTGCAGGAAGAAATTATCGCCCGGTTTGCTTCCAGCCATGAGATCACGGTCATCCCTTCACGTGACCGTAATCTCTCGACGTATCAGGAAAAAATTCCATCCCTGAGAGACGTCAAAAGGGAAACCATTGAACGCGCGCGATGGACGAGACACGCGGCACATCACAAGAGTGGCTTTGGATGAAACGGCGGACTGACGCGTGACTGCATCAGCAAGTCAGGGGCGAGGCGCCTCTATCCAACTACAGCCTAATTTTTATTGGTCTAGCAGTTACAGGCTACCGGTGAGAGGATCCCAGTTCCTCGCCGTCGACGGCCTGCGCCCACTTAAAGGCCTCCCGCCGCTCAGACAGATCAAAGTATTTCACTTCCGCGCTGGTTAATGGTTTCATGAGCTGTGTAGTGAGTTCTTCCCAGCGTTTTTCGCCGACCATGGCAATGCGTTTAAAGTCCTGCGCATGTTTTACATCGAACTTCGTATCCTCCCACAGTCCACTCAGAGTCCAGCGCTCAGAGCCAACCATTTCCCAGAGAAGGGACACCTTATGGTGCTCAGCGATTTTCTGCTCGAGCAATGGAATGATGAGGTCATAGTCTGACCGGTCAAGCTTCCCGGAAACCCGCACAGCGACAAATTCATCGTGTGTTTCTGGAAAAATATCTAACATAGATCTTGGGTGGTCAACCGGGCCAGGGATTGTGTTCACAATCCTCAGAGAACAGATTTGCATTGCCTGACCCGGTTAAGCTCTGGTAATCACAGCAGGGGATAGACGCGGGTATAAACAGAATTAATCCAAATCGTTAGATGCACCTTTTTGAATGGACTGATGGCCTTGAGTTCTCTCTCCCGCAGCACGCGGTCGCGGAGCTGAGATTTACTTTTCCGGCGCCTCACAATGAACACTGGGATGAGAACGCACCGCAAATAGAAGTACACACGCCATCCGGAGCACCCAAACGAATGCGACCGTTCTGGCGGGGCGGCAACCAGTGGGCGGTGCGTATTGCGCCACGTGAAACAGGCCGTCATCAGCTCCGGACTGTTCACGCCGGTTTGACCCTGACGGCAACCTTTAATGGTAGCCCATACTCAGGCAATAATGTTTTCATGAAACATGGTCCGGTTACCCTGGATCCGTCCACCGGATACTTTCAGCACACCGACGGCACGCCTTTCTTTTTACTGGCTGATTCCTGGTGGTTCGGGATGAGCGAGCGTCTGCGCTGGCCTCATGAGTTTCAGTATGCGGTGGAGGACCGGGCGCAAAAGGGATTTACGGCCATACAGTTTGCGGTTGATTTTCCCTGTGATATTCCGCCGTTCGACCCTCGCGCAGCCAATGAGGCGGGGCACGGCTGGCAGCCGGATGGGCGGCAATTGAATCCAGCTTATTGGGATCTGGTTGATGAACGCATCGTCTATTTGATGAAGCGCGGGATACTGGCGGGCATCGTCGGAGCGTGGGGATATTATTTATCTGTGCTGGGCCTGGATAGAATGAAGGCCCACTGGCGGTATATTATCGCCCGGTACAGCGCCCTGCCGGTTTGGTGGATTCTATGTGGCGAAGCAAGGCTGGTTTACTACAAAACGGAAAGCGGTAAGCGCGATGAAGCGGTGGATACACAGCGTCAAGGTTGGACAGAGATTGCGTGCATGATCCAAGAAGCTGACCCTGAGGGGCATCCCTTAACCGCGCATATTGGACCCAAACCGGGAGGAAAAGATCTGGATCCGCTGACAGATATGTCACCGCTTGACTTTATCTTCACCCAGCCGGGTCATAGTGATTATGATTCGGTTCCCTCCGCCCTCGCAGAGCATGATTTGTTTAAGGATCGTTACCCGGACAAGCCCGTCTTCATTGGTGAGTGTGCCTTCGAAGGAATGCACGGAGGTGGTTGCGGCCCTAAGGTGCAGCGCAATTTATTCTGGACGATGGTTTGCCGGGGGGCGCCCGGACACTGCTACGGAACGGATGCAATGTGGCAGATGAATCGTGAGGACGATCCCTTTGGGGCCTCGGTATCGGGTCATATCTGGGGAAATACGCCCTGGCAGGAAGCAGTTCATTGGCCCGGCAGCGAGCACCTGGGAGTCGCACATACCATTCTCAGACAGATTGACTACACCAGACTACGGCGGCATCCAGAGTGGATTGATCGGCCCGCGACGGGCTCGGCGGACTGGAAGAATCCTCACGCCGCGGGATCACCAGGAGAGTATCGGCTTATTTATTTTCCGGATAAATACGCACCCTGGTCACCGGAATACACCATGCAGCACCTTGAACCTGGCATACAATATAGCGCTAATTATTTTGATCCGATCACGGGAGAGGCGTATCCGTTGGGAGAAATCTCCGGGAATGAGGATGGTGAATGGAAAATCCCGCGCCCACCTATTCTGCAGGATTGGGTGTTGATCCTATCGCGAGAGACGCATGATTGATCAATTGACCGGCTGAGCCATCACCATGGTTCGCATATTCTGCGCAACGGTGCAGGAAGCAGGGTCGAGCTGGGACAGAAAGGCATCAGCTCCTTGTTCCCAGATCCAGATAGTCCTGTCAGTTCCCAGTCTGAGATGGGTTCAGTGCGCCTGCACTGAGGTAGGCCTGAAGGGTGCCAGCGAGCGCGGATTCTCTGCTTATCCCGAGCAATACCGCACAAATCCAATTGGGAAATAGTCGGTTCACGCGATCCGGGTATCAAATTGGCCTTTCCGTAGCAAGATCGCGGCGGCACGAATTTGCGCCGGTTGCGCTTGCATCCGTGCCGCATTGGGTCAAAATGGCGGAACGATGGATTCAGAAACAACAGAGCAAGGACAACAACCGGTGCGCGTGGCGGTGATTGGCTGCGGGGTCATTTCACGGCAGCATCTGAAAGCCCTGCGGGAGTATCCGCGAGCAGAGATCGCGGCAACGTGCGATATCCAGGCCGACCTCGCCCAGAAGATGGCGGAGGAATACGGCGCGGAGAGCTGGACAAACAGCCTCGATGATGTGCTGAGGGACGATCGCGTGGACGCCGTCATTCTGGCGCTGCCGACCAATCTGCGCACGGAGATGGGCCTGAAAGCCCTAGGTGCGGGAAAACATCTGCTGACCGAAAAACCCGCAGCGATGAATGCGGCGGAAGTCGAGGCACTGATGGACGCGCGGGGAGATCAGGTTGTGGCCTGTTGCTCCAGCCGGATGAGTTTGCTGCCGGGCGCCCTCGCGGCACGGGCGGTGCTCGAGCAAGGCGCGCTGGGAGAAATCCGCGTGATACACTGCCGGGCGGTGCTGGGTTTAAATAAAGCACCGCAGGGACCGCAACCCGTGTGGCGGCTGCGCCGAGACCTGAATGGAGGCGGTATCCTCGTGAATTGGGGGAGCTATGATCTGGATTTCCTGTTCTCTCTGCTCGGCTGGAAATTGCAGCCGGTCGAGGTTATGGCTCAGATGTGGGGCCTGCCACCTGAGCTGGAGCATCACGCCGCTCCAGACTCAAACGCGGAAACTCACGCTATCGCGATGGTGCGTTTCACGGACGGCAGCGTGCTGCACTATGACCGGGCAGATAAATCTGCCATTCACACCCATGAGTCCTGGTGCATCATGGGCAGCAGAGCAACCTTGCGCATGCACCTCTATGATTCCCGCCAGGAGGTGCTGCTGGATGAAGCCGATCCGCAGGAAGGGGTGCAGACCCGGGTGCTTTATCATTCTGATACAGCAGAGCGCATCAGTGAGCATCCCCTGCCCGTGCGGGATTTTATTGATGCTATTCTGGAGAAACGCCCTCCACACACCGGTCTGGAGGAAGCCATGTTGTTGACCAAAATTACGGACGCGATGTATGAATCAGCCGATACCGGAAAATGTATTCAACCCGCCTGATCATCTATCCTCCCAATTAATCATTCTTACAAGCGACGATGAAATACTCCTTTATGACTTTCTCAACGCCCGGACTGAGTCTGGACGATGTTCTGAAAAAAGCCCGGCACCTTGGTTATGATGGAATTGAACCCAGGGTAGAGGCTAATCACGGCCACGGAATTGAGCTTTCTACCTCGCCCGCCGAGCGCAAAGAAATTCGCCAGAAATTTCGGGATAGCGGCATCGCAAACGCCTGTCTGGCCACATCCGTGCGCTATCTGGATGATCCGGAAAAAAACGCTGATCATATTGAAGCCACGAAACGCTATCTGGAATTGGCAGCGGAGACTGGTGGCGCGAGGCTCCGGGTATTCGGCGGTGGTCATGGCAGCGAGGAAAAAGATGTGTTTGCGGCACGAAATATCCCAGCACTGGTTGATGCTCTGGGTCAGGTAAAAGAGGCCGCCGCGGCTCACGCAGTTCTTATTTGCCTGGAGACTCATGATTATTGGTGTCACCCGGAGCACGTTGCCACCGTCATGCAACAGGTGGACTCCCCGGCAGTGGGAGTGAATTGGGATATCATGCATCCCGTGCGCACGAGTGGATTCACCGTCGAGCGCAGTTTCGAGATTCTCCGTCCGTGGATTTTTCATTTTCATATGCATGAAGGCACGACGAATCGCGAAAAACTGGAGTTTCTGAATTTTGGCGACCCCCGGGGCGAATATGATCATGACCTGGCGATTCGTCTTTTGCACCGGGACGGCTTCAATGGGTACATGAGCGGGGAGTGGATTGGTTGGCAGGATGACAAGGAACATCTGGAGCGCGAATTAAATGCCATCCGCAAAATTGAAGAAGAAGCCCTCGCCTCATGATTTCGATTGATCAGATCAACTATTTCCGTTTCGAACTGCGAACACGCATGCCTTTCCGGTATGGCATCGCAACGATGACGGCGACGCCGCACGCCTTTCTTAAAATTCATGCATCATTTAATGGTTTATCCGGCCGTGGAATGGCCGCGGACAGTCTCATTCCGAAGTGGTTCACGAAAGATCCCGAAAAAAGCGCGGAGCAGGACATTGAGGAAATGCTGCGCGTAATTCGTCACGCCAGTGAGGCGGCGCGGAAAATCGAGGCGGAGACGGTTTTTGATTTTTGGTGGCAACTCTACGCCGCGCAGGACGCGTGGCGAAAGGAAGCGGATTTTCCCCCGCTGCTCGCCCATTTTGGCACCTCCCTGATTGAGCGCGGATTGATTGAAGCCTGGTGCCGCGCTCATGATACGCCATTTTATCAGGCGCTGCGATCCAATGCCCTGGGCATCGATTTGGGACGACTCCATCCGGAAATAGCCGGCACGGTCCCTGCGGATTATCTCGGTGAACCACTCCGTGAAGTGGGCTTACGCCATACCGTGGGATTGGCCGATCCCTTGCGCGACACCGACATCGCGGCAGATGATAAATTAGATGACGGCCTACCACAAAGTCTGGCCGCAAACATCGATCACTACGGGTTGAAGTTGTTTAAACTCAAAATCAATGGTGACCTCGATCACGATCTGGCTAGGCTGCAGGATATTGCGGAGGTCATGATGGAGAATTGTCCAGGTCAATACCGGTTTACCCTGGACGGTAATGAACAATTCAGGGATGTAGCCTCTTTCCAGCGGCATTGGGAGCAATTTCAGGCTGATGACATTCTGCGGCCTTTTCTGGAGCAAATGATTTTTGTTGAGCAACCGCTTAACCGGAAAATTGCGCTCGAACCTTCCATCGGCGAAAAGCTACAGGCGTGGGAAAACCGGCCACCAATGATTATCGATGAAGCTGACGGAGAGAACGACAGCCTGCGCGTCGCGTTGGACTGCGGTTACCAGGGGGTCAGCCATAAAAACTGCAAAGGAATTTTTCGTGGTGTCGCCAATCGTTGCCTGCTGTCCCATCGCCAAAAGGCTGAAACCCCGGGAGCGCATCCGGCCTATTTTATGAGTGGAGAGGACCTGGCCAACATAGGGCCCGTGGCCGTTCTTCAGGATCTCATGTTGCAGGCCGTCCTCGGCAATGATCACGTTGAACGTAATGGCCACCACTATTTTTCCGGTCTCAGTGGTTTTCCAGAGAATGTCCAGCAAGCAGTCCTCCACGCGCATCCGGACCTTTACGAAAAAACCAGCGCTGGCTGGCCCACACTTCAGGCCAGTCACGGACAAATCCAGGTCAGCTCCATTATCGACGCACCCTTTGGATGTGGGTTCCCGGTCTTGGAATTCGGACCGGAAAAAGCTCCCGAGTGGAGTTTGACCCGATGAACTAACGTCAATGGGGTCTTTTTTTCGTCCGCAAACAAAGAACCGCGAGGAAAGCACAGGCAAGTCCGGCGAGAGCAAGAAACCAACGCTTGAGGGAGGCTTCACAGCATTCAATAGTGTGCTTTCGATGGGTGCCGCGCCAGGTCACTTCCCGATTTTTCCAGCAGGATACTTTAGACGCGAGAATCACATCCTCCCGTGGCCAGCGAGATTTGCCAGCACACGTCCCAGCACTTCATCCGCTACTCCGCGTCCATGTGGTTTACCATAGGCTTCCGCGCCGTCGATGTAGTTGACCCCATTCTCCAGCGCAGTCTTGAGAACTTCCTGAGCAGTCAGATCATCGATGCTCTCTCCAAAGGTCTGCCAGGTGCCCAATCCGAAGGCGCTCACACTCAAGCCGGTCCTGCCAAGGCGTCGATAATCCATAAGCAGAACCTAGTGCGGGGCGTGTTCTTGCGAAACGGGAGAAATTGCCCACCTTTAGAACAGAATTGCTGGACCACGCCATCGTTTCTGGCAGGGTCGTTGTCAGTTCGTCATTTCTGCGCGGGATCACTCGCGTGTTACTGGTAGCATCTTGCTATGAGCTCATTCGCTGACCCCCCCCATTTCTCCTGCTCCGGAGAAGCCTGTTTTTCACGACTGCTTCCAATGTCTGCTGCACTCTGACTGGAGCTACGGCCCGCATTCTCATCCGACGCATGAGCTGGTGCTGTTGCGGACCGGCCAACTGGAGAGCACGACCCGGGGAGGATTGCGGGTCATGCACTCCGGGCAGGTGATCTTTAATCCAGCGGCAGAAAAGCATTACCCGCGGAATGTCTCGGCCGCGAAGGCGGAAACGCTCTGCCTTCACTGGACCGGCGGAGAGAAGATAATCGGTTCGGAGGGCACGCTGGTTGAAGATATGAACGGGCATCTATCCTATCTGATGCACTGGCTGTGGAGCATGGCAGACGAAGAGGATAACCAGCCATCGGATAGTTTACTGATCAGTAATCTTTTGTCTGCCGCGCTGCGTGAGTTTGTTCGCTTGCGTGATCAGCCGAAGTACGATCTGGCGTCACGAGTCGCCCGTTATCTTCGGGAAAATATTCGCTACCCGGTCTCTCTGGATGATCTGGCAAATCATACGGGCATGAGTAAGTTTCATTTTGCCCGGACATTCCGCGCGCAAACGGGGACGACACCGATGGAGTTTATCCGAAAACAAAGACTGGAGGCAGCGAGCGCTCTTCTGGCCCAGACCAATTTAACCCTGGAAGCAATCGCGGAAAACGTTGGTTTTACGGATGCCAGTCATCTTTCCCAGGTTTTTCGGAGGCGGTTCGGATGTGCGCCGGGTAAACTCCGTAAACGGGAACAGACTTCTCTTTTGCCTCAGGTCAAAGCCAAGCTTTAAGCGCCAGGCGGGTCAGGGTCAATCCCCCGCCGGATGAGATAATTCAAGAGCTTCGATATGCTGAATCAGCCGTGCACGGATCTCCGCTGGACGGGGCCCGGGGAGGGAAGTTTTCTGGCCCTTTTCAATCGCTCCGATATCCGGTCCTGCCCCGGCGTAATCTTCGTTAATAGCAGGGATCACCGCAGCGGCATCGATTAACGGCGAATTCTGTGAGGGAGAAGGGTCCAACCCGATAATGGAAACCAGCGGGGAATAATTGGAGATGGCGTATGGTGGTTCAGGAGCGTTGACGACACTGTAGTCCGGAACGCTGACCCCATGGGCTTCCACCTCAGTCTGCGCCTTAACTTCCTCCAGTTTGCCAAAACTGTCCCGGCCGATCTTGAAAACGTTCCCCGCCATGCCTTCACGGTAGGCATTGTAATCAATGGTGCGATGCGGAGAAGCCTCCGGCAGGGAAGCAATGCGGGTGTGTTTATCTGTTGATTTTTCCGCAGGCGCCAGGAACAGGTTGTTACGCATATCCACCGTGCCGACCTTCGGGAAAACCATCCCTGAAGTCATGGTATTGTGCAGGAAAATGAGAACGGGCGCGCGGCCGTCCGGTTTTAACGCGGAGCCTCCGCGACCATTCCAGAAGATGTTACGAATGTAATAGGTGGGGCCGACATAATTGGGCTGGGTGGAAGTATCCTCCGACATTACATTAATCATCCAGTTTCGCTGGACGCGGATATTCGCGTAGCCTCCGTCCGTCTCCAAATGATTGTCCGTGGAATTGAAGATGACGTTATTGTGAAAATCAATGGCGCGCGCCTGCTGACCGAAGGCGGGATCTGGAAGGGCGTTGGTGAAGACGTTCATCCCGTCCCAGAAATTGGCGGCGTAGTTATTCTCAATGACATGGCCCGCGCCTGAAAGATTGACCGCATATCCAGCTTCGGTCCTTCCATAGGCGCCGCCGGATTCCGGATTGAACCGGTCCCCGGGATTCCGGCCAAGGATAACGTTATCGGCGATATAAAAGTCCTCACTCCGTCCGTCCTCCGCGAGCACTCCATAAACGACATTTTCTATCCAGCAGTTCCTGATGGTGAGGCCCTTGGCGCCGCCGCCGCGTTCGCCCTGATATCCGGCAAAGAAGGCAATATTCGTATTGCGAATGGTCAGCCCTTCAAAATAAAGATAGTCAGCGCTGCGCACATTAAAAAGGGTATGAGCGCCATTACCATCAATAATGACTTCACCATCACCGGCGGCGACAATGGCGACCGGCGCATCCGGCTGACCGTTGGCGGTGAGAAAGATTTCTCCGGTCAGCCAGCGCTGATGGACGAGTTCGCGGTAGTGCTGGAGATCAATCTGATAGGTGCCTCCATGAAGCAGGACGATTGTCCCGGGCGGGGCTGAATTATAGTGAAGCGTCTGAAAATTGTCCCAGATCGGATTAAACCCATTAACCGCGTGCATGATGCTGGAGTAAGCAGGCGCCTCTTTCTCGCCCTTGTAATCCTCCGGATAAACATGCCGGATCTCTCCTCTTGACGGCCGCTCAGGGACCGCGCGCGTTTTGAGGGATACAATTTGCACGGCTTCACCCTCGACACCGTCGGGATCCTTTAATTCCAACCGGATTTCATAGACCGTGTCCGGCTCCAGATTAAGCACGCTGCCGGAAACGCAGTTTGGAATCTCATAGGAAAGGAGGTCGCCCTCTATGTTCTTGTCTTTCCGCCCCATGGTGCCGGTCGCTCCGCCGCCAGAGCGATAGAGAGGTAGATGGTCCCGCCAGGCTTCGTCCCCGGCTTTTCTCCAATTGATCGTGGCAAAGGCATTCCGGTTGGCATCACCGGTGACGCGCCATTCAAAGCCGAGACTCCGTAAGGTCGGGCGTTCCGTGATTAATTCTCCGGGAGTAACCTGTTCCACCGCCGCGGCCATGCCGCACCATGATAAACTGAGCATTAGGGTAATGAATGCTCGGCCCGTGTGCCAGGAGCTATCGCGTCGCATATTTTATTATTTATTGAGGTTTGTTCTGCAGGATGGTTTCAATTTTCACCATCAGCGCGGGAGTCATCTGGTCGAGAATGTCGATTGCACCCACATTCTGTCTGATCTGTTCCGGGCGGGATGCTCCCAAGATGCAGGTGCTGATGCCCGGCGTCATAAGAACCCAGGCAAGGGCCAGATGCGCCATGGGCAGGGCGAGTTCATCAGCCAGGTTTTTGATTTCCCGCGCGATTCTCTGGTTTTCATCGCTGAAGAGTTCGGGGTCCTTTCCTTTTCCGGTCGCCATTCTGGAGTCTGCCGGTATTTTTCCGTCGAGATAACGGCCAGCGAGGAGTCCGCTTTTAAGAGGCACATAACTGGTGATACCAATGCCCGTTGCCTGCAGTGCGGGGAGCAGCTCATGCTCCACCCGCCCGCGTCCCACCATATTATGACCAGTCTGTTCACAGACGGGCGGATTGAGCCCGTATTTATCTGCCAGTGAATAGAGTTCAATCAGATCTTCGGCGGAAAATTCACTGGTGCCCCAATACAGCGCTTTGCCCTGCTGGATCAATTCATTCATGATCAGGAGCAGCTCCATCAGGTTCATGCCCGGCTCCGGGCGATGACAGAAGAATATATCCAGATAATCCACGCGGAGACGCCGCAGGGCATTATCACAGGCATCACGCATGCGTTTCTTGGAAACCCCGCTACGGGTAGGACAATCCGTAAACATGGCATATTCTTTAATGGAGGCCTTGCTGGTTATAATAAATGAATCCCGGGGCCAGCCGAGGTTCTGAATGGCCTGACCCATGATTTCCTCAGCTTTGCCCAGGCCATAGGTCTCCGCGCCGTCAAAAAAGTTAATCCCGCAATCATAGGCGGTCTGCAGGATTTCCTGGGTGGTAGCATCATCCACATACTGGCCAAAAGTCCGCCAGGCGCCTAACGAAAAGGCGCTGACCCGCAGGCCTGAATTTCCGAGTCGATTATAGATCATTTTAAACCCTGTTTCGGTTGAAGGCTGTCCGTCATTTTCACCACCCGGCGAGGGTGATTTTCCCGGCATGCTTTCCTTCCTCCAGGGCCTGATGCGCCTGAGCAACCTGGACAAAGGGATAACCCGCCGCGATGAGAGGCCGCACTTCACCCTGATCAACCAGCCGGCGGAGGCGCTCCAGAATCATACCGTGAGCTTCCCGGCCCTGACCGGTGAGGAGAGGCAAAAGCATAAAGACCACGTGGAGAGCGGCGGCTTTGGCATGCATGGGTGATAAATCTGCCATCGTCCGGGCGGCAATGGTGACGACGCGTCCGCCGGTGACAATCTGCTCCATGGAACGGCCCACATTATCGCCTCCTATCGTATCAATGACGGCATCAAAACGATTCTCGGGGGCATCGCGGCCCTGATGAACTGCGTCCGCTCCAAGGTCCCGCGCCAGCCCCATTTTGTTTTCGGTGGAAACCGTGGCGGTGACATGGGCTCCACATAGTTTCGCCAATTGCACACAGATATGCCCGACGCCGCCAGAGCCGCCGTGGACTAATATATTCTCTCCCGGCCGCACATTGGCGCGATCAATGACAGCCTGCCACGCGGTAATGCCGACCAGAGGGAGGGCGGCCGCCTCAGTAGAGTGCAGCTCCTGCGGAGCGAGGGCGCAGAGACGCGCATCCACCCGCATGAATTCGGCAAGGGCGCCATCCGTTCCTTTTACACCACCGGCGCAGGCCCAGATTCTCTGACCGGTTTCCCATGAACCATTTTCAAGCCCGGCGCCGAGCCGCTCGATCCGTCCGCAGACATCACCGTGCAGCACAGCGGGTAAGGGAGAGCAGATGGCGGAAAGAGCGCCGGAGCGAATCTTTGTATCGACGGGATTAACGCTGCTCGCTTCCACACGAATCAGCAGTTCACCGGGGCCCGGTTCAGGGGTGGGCAGGTCCGCCAGAGCAAAGTTTTCGGGCGGGCCAAATTCATTTAAGAGCATTACTTTCACTTTTCGTCCGCTCCCTGTTCGTGTTCATAGCCACGCGCATCCTCGATGAAGCGGCGCATTTTCTCACCGTTCAGGATGCTGTTCTCATTGTAATGCGTGTGGGCATAGGCGGCGTGCTTTTCCAGTTCCGTTAACGCGGCGTGGAGTGATGCGGTATTACCTGAGTCCCGATAAGGGGCCCGCAGGTGGAGCCGGGTATAAATTTCCGCAATGAGCCGGTAAACCCGGTTGTATTCGATGGAGAAAGCGAACAGCTCCTTGAGCTTCTCGTAGTTTTCAGAAGATAAATCTTTGCTGGCCGCCTCGATATCCTGCATGGATTGCAAAGCCAAAGCATGCGCCTGATCGATCTGAGTGAGGAGCTCATGGAGGACGAACGGGGTGGCGCCGTGAGCGAGTTCGTGCAGGATGGCGTTTTCTTCCACGTTCTCCGGCCGGGCACGGGTGCACTCATAGCTGCTGTGGCGGATCCGGCCTTTAAGAAAAGCAAAGACCGGGACCTCACTGTGCTGAGCGAGGGTGGTGCCGTGAAAGAAAATGGTTTTGCGGACAATCTCACAGGACCGGCGCAGGGCGAGGATAACCGCCTCCGTGGCGGCCTTGCCATACCGTTCAGAAACAAACTCCTGCCAGATATCCTTAATCGAACAGTAGGGATCCCGGGCGAGACGTGAGAGAGCCATCAGATTAATCTCATTGGGGGTGCCGAAAAGGCTGGTGGTTTTACCGGCATTCCATCCGTCAGAAAAATTAATCCGCGCACGGACACAATCGAGGGCGGCGCTTTTTTCAAAAGCCCACTGGACCCGTTGCTGAAGGCGTTCGGGATAACAGTAGGGGACCTGGCTGCGTCCGAGATACTCCCCAAAGCAATCACAATACATTGTCATCGGGCGCACCTGATTGGCGGGCACCAGAGCAGGCGGAGGCATGAATGGATTAAAATCGCCGAACTGCATCTGGGTGGAAACACGGAAAGGCACCTCCAGCGGAACATCCCTGATGGCATCAACGAGAAGAGATTCTTCCCAGCGATGGTGGGCGAAACCTTTCTGGGCATAGACCTTGCCGGCATTCTGCGCACCGCGCGCGAGCGCGGATATCAATTCAATGAGGTAATCAACCGGGGCGTAGGGTTTGGGTTCACTGAACCAGACCGCCTGTTTCTCAAACCAACGGACCCCATCAAAGAATAAATCGTCATTCAGAAACTGGGTTTCCCAGAGAAAGCTTTCCGTCTGGTCGAGACACGGGTTGTTGCGGAGGATGGTTTCCATTCGTTTTTCCAGGAAATCCCACAACTGATTCGTGCCCACGCATTTCGCTTCGGGATAGGCTTCGAAAAACTCGGAAGGCACGAAAGGCTCACGCCCATCCGCCACCACCCGGAGACCTTTCTCTTTCAGTTTTTCCTGCCAGCTCCGAAAACGTGCGGCGGCATCGCGTTTTTCGTGAGCGGGAAACTTCTCAAATCCCGGCACGGTGACATCCTGAATAAGGACATTTAGTCCGCCCCAGAAAAGCACTTCCTCCACGCCGTAGCGCTCTGCCTGATTGACGGCGGCGTCAAAAACGGTGGGATCGGTATAAGTGTGTTCGAGAATCTCGACCCCGAAGCGAAGTTTTCTGGGCGAGGATGGGGCAGAATGAATCGGGGAGCCTATAGACATGTTCAGACTACGGTAGGCCGGGTCATGAGATGCGTCGTTGCATTGCCTTGCTGAATCTTGGGATCAACTTGCGATTCTTTACCGGCGTGACCGGAGCGGCAGAGCTGGAGTGGACTGATTAAACATCGCTTCCGGAGATGGCATCGTCCCAGGTCAGGCTGAATTTCGCACGGTATTCATTCAGGCGGCGGCTCTGTTCTTCACTCAGGTGAATCCCCTCCGTTTTCGCTGCCTCCATTTTTTTCCAGCCAGCATCACCGGGTAAACGCACTACAGAGAAACCCTCGGCTGGTTCTGAGCTGCGAATATAATCCAGCATTTCCGTGGTGAGACGCAGGCAGGTTTCCTGATCTCCCATCGCCTCGGCATGGATAGCCATTAAATGAAGGTGTTGACCGCCTTCACGATCGGCATTGGCCGGGCGGCAGCCCATAGCGGCGGTGAGTGCTTCAATCCAGAGGGCGAGGGCCGTGCCGCGAAAACCGGAATTCCAACCTCCAAAAGGCATAATGTTGCCGCCCTGGCGAAAGATAGATGGGTCGTCGCTCGGACGGCCGCTGGCATCCACGAGCAGGGGTTCCGGTAATTTCTTTCCGGCGGCTTTGGCCTGAAAAACTTTGCCATTGGAAAACGCGGAGGTCGCAAAATCTGCCACCACCGGATGCGGGGAAGCGGGAATGGCAAACGCAATGGGATTCGTGGACAGGCGAGGTTCTCTGCCACCGAAGGGAACCACCGTCTGGTCACCGGATAACTGAGCCCAACCCATCATAAGAAAACCTTCACGGGCGGGCGCGGCCAGATGATAACCCAAGGCTCCCAGCCAGCCGAGCGGCCCGGTGCTGACCAGCCCGATCCCGAACTGGCGCGCTTTCCGACACACTTCATCCCGCACTTCAAGGAGGCTGCGGACGGGAATGGTTCCGCTGCCGTCATACACGGCGGCGGCTCCGAACTGTCTCAGTTCCCCTGGAGTTTTTTCCGGGTCCATCCGGCCGGCGAGCAGACTATCAATAATATAGTGCAGCACATTCAATCCGTGGGTGGAAACCCCGAAGGCTTCTACCTCGACCTGGGCGCGGGAGATCCGCGAAGCCCACGTTTCCTCCACCCCAAGGTCGCGCAGACAGGCGGAGTAGAACTCTACTAAGGCTGAAACGGATAGCTGCATGTGAGTGGTCTTAAATCCAGCCCATATCTTTCAGCGCGGCGCGGTAAGCGGCCAGGCTGCGCGGCCCTACATCTCCGTCCGCATGGGTTTTTGTTCCTCCGGCGGAAGCTTCCTGTAAAGTGACCGGTGTCACGTTACCGTCTCCAAAAGCCAATTCCGGGCTGAATTGTCTGCTCATAAAGATCCCGGCAGCACCGCCTTCAATGGCGGCCCGGACGGCCCGGTAAGTCTGAGTCTGCGACGGATCACGATCACCGTTCACGTCACTGCTTTGATATTCATCCTCCCAGCCCACATTAGCATAAAGTGGGGGGTGGGATACGACCGTGCCGATACCGGTGCCGGTGCCGGTGTATCTTGCCATGCCCGCTCGGACATAATCCCCCGCCTCGAACTGGCCGGTTTCACGAAAGTCCTCCCAGGCCGGGTGGACCTGGGGATCCATGCCCAGGGAGCGCAAGAAAAATGCGTAGGCCTCCGGCTTGGGAGCGCCGGGCAGAAAAATCTTTTGCAGGCGCTCGATCGCCTTACCCGCGCGCAGGCCGGAAAAGGTATGATAAAAGAGCGGCTTAATATAGTCACAATAGCGGCCCAGCACCTGCGGATCATATCCAGCCTGTTCTGCAGGTGTCCAGGAAACAGCATGGTAGACGTGCACCCCGGTGACGGAGTCCGGCTGGCAATGCCCCGCGATTCCCTTCACCATCGCGATGGATTCGTGGAACCCGCGCCACTGCATCGCGTCCCACGCAAGCGCTTCGGGAAATTCATAGAGCATGGCGTAAAATGCATCAAAGCCGAATGGCCGCTCACCGCTCAGTGCTTCACGGATTCTTTTCTTTATCTCACGCACGCTTTCCCGGGCACGCTTCACATCGATCCCTTCGGCGGCCCCACGTTCCTGGCAATACCGGCAAAAGCAGGTTTCTGAGACATGTCCGCCTCCAAAAATGCCGCTGCCCATTTCATACATATGCAGATAGCCATCCACCCGGATGGGTGCGGTGCGAAAAACGTCCTCCGCGACGCCGCGCAGAAAGCCCAGATAATGCGGGTTCTGATTACAGGGACGCCCGGTCAGGATGCCCTCCTCATTCTGGCTGAGCATCGCGCTGAAACTATCCCGCTTCGCATCCGGGCCAATAATGGCGCGGACAAACAGGCGCATCCCGCGCTCGTCCAATTCCCTGCGTAATTTGGTAATCAGATTCAGCCGCTCTTTCGCGGGGATTTTCCCCATGTAGGCCTGGCAGCGGACCACGGTGTCTTTATAGTTGCCCGGATCAATCGGCAACCCGCACAGGTTGAACTCCGGTTTCTCACCTTCCAGTGAAAAAAACTCTTCCGCTGAGCGGACGCGGTCATCCGCGTGGATGCGGATGACGTTCACGCCAGCCTGTTCCTGTAAATGATCGAGAATCCGGTTGACCCCGAAGCGGTAAAACGCGGCGAGGGAAACCTGGGTTCCGATGAATGGCATGGAGGGGTTCTTCAAATCCAAATCGAAATTCAACTCAAAATCCGTGGTCGCTGTTTCAGTCTCTGTCCGGTTCAGTTCAGTTCAAGGCAGTACGTCACCTCAATCAACTCCAGGTGGAAGGCGGCGGGAGCGTGGCCATGGCAGCGGCGGCGACTGCGGCGTTTACCGCCGACGTCAGCCTAAGAGTCAATAGAGCCAATAGAGCCCTCGGCGGCCACCACGGGCAAGGTGTGTCCTTGACGGGTTTTGGCACGGTCTTGCGGCGGGCTGGTGGCGGGGGCGCAAAAAGAGAGGGAAAACACCCCGGCTAAGTCCGAAACCGGACAAGTCTTTGTCCCGCCGTTAAGACAATAGTTTACTTCCTTTCAGCCTCACTTTTATCCGGATCAGAAACAACCGCTTCTTGAGCCGCTGCGGGG
>CAZUPP010000020.1:29929-70843 GCA_964622095.1 uncultured Verrucomicrobiales bacterium | reverse complement strand
ATGGAAAATCGTAGCGTTAGAACGCGCGGGTGGGGAGGCGTGGGTGCGAGCATGCCGGCGCGGAATCCCTCCTTGCCCCGATGGCGAGGCTGGATACCTTCATTTCCCGGCCTGTTTTCATCCATCCATGCATCCATGGGGGCGAGCCGGGAGGGAAGTTTGCTTTGCTCGATCGATCGGACAGATAGATGGCTGTGCAGTTTAAGGATTACTACGAGGTGCTGGGGGTATCGAAGTCCGCGACGCAGGATGAACTGCGCAAGGCGTTCCGTAAGCTGGCGCGCAAATATCATCCGGACACTGCGGCGGAGGCGGACCGGCCGAAGGCGGAGGAGAAGTTCAAGGAGATCAATGAGGCCTATGAGGTCCTGGGCGATCCGGAGAAGCGCAAGCGCTATGACCAGCTCGGTGCGAATTGGGATACGGCGGGAGCGGGCGGCGTGGGCGGCGGCTTCCACGGTTACCCGGGCGGAGCCGGGGCGGGTGGTCCGGGTGGCGGATTTTATTCCGCAGGCGGCCCTGGCGGGCAGCGCTATGAGTTCCACTTCGGAGAAGGAACGGGCTTCAGTGATTTCTTTGAGCAATTCTTTGGCGGGGGCGGCGGCTCGCGGGGGGGCTTCACGGACTACTTCTGCGGGGGCGGTCCGGGGCCGGATGAATTCTATCGTGCGCAATCCGGCGCGGCCGCACCTCGAAAAGGACGCGATGTGGAAGGCGAACTGATGGTCACCCTGGAGGAAGCGATGCACGGGGCCAAACGCACGATCAAGCTGGAGATGACTGATCACCAGAGCGGCCGCCCGGAGATCAAATCTCTTCAGGTGCGCGTGCCACCCGGGGTGCGCGATGGCCAGAAGATTCGCCTGGCCGGGCAGGGCAGCCCGGGGATGGGCGGTGCGGCCAGCGGTGACTTGCTTCTGCGGGTGAAATTCGCACAGCACCCGGACTACACGGTGGACGGTGCCGATCTCTATTACCAGTTGGAGCTGGCTCCCTGGGAAGCGCTCCTGGGCGCGGATGTGGAGGTCCCCACGCCGGATGGCCGGATCAAGCTCCATCTTAAGCCCGGCACGGAAGGCGGCCAGCGCCAGCGCATTCGCGGTCGCGGACTGCCGAATCGGGATGGATCCCGGGGTGATCTCTACGTGGAGATCGTCATCCAGGTGCCCGAGCCTGATGAGATCAACGCGGAGGAACGCGATCTCTGGGAACGGCTGGCCAAGGTCAGTCAATGGCAGCCGCGTAAGTGAGCGGTCATCCACCCATCGGTGTGGCTGGATTTCCTCCGGCCTTTACTGAGAACAGGGAAATGGGGCGTAACCCGTTGAATATCTTTCCCTGGCTGGCTGAGCGCGGCTTGGATGCCTGGGAGGTCCAGATGACTTTCGGCCCCCGCCAATCCGAGCAAAGCTGCCGGGACATGCGAGCGGCGGCGGAAGATCACGGGATCTCCCTGAGCGTGCATGCTTCCTACTACATCGTGCTGACCACGCCGGAGGCGGATAAGTTACAGCGTTCCTGGGACCGGCTCGCACGCACCTTTGAGCTGGCGGATATCCTGGGCACGGACATCGTCGTGGTCCATCCGGGTGCCCTCTATAAAGATGATCCAGGAACGATCATGGCGCGTTTTCAGGAGAATCTCGTCGGCTTTCATGATCGCCACGGTCCGCGGCCTATCGCTTTGGAAACGGCGGGCAAACGCGGCCAGTTTGGTTCGCTCGATGAGATTCTGGCCATCTGCGAATCATTTCCTGTTTGCCTGCCCTGTGTGGATTTTGGTCATGTGCACGCCTACGAAGGCGGCACACTGGAGAAGCCCGGCGCGATTGAAGGGCTGGTGCAGCGCATGGCGGAATGGACCGCGGCCGGGGAGGGGCGCCGCTGTCATTGGCACTACACCGCGATCGAGTGGGGGCCGAAGGGCGAGATCACGCACCGTAAAATCACGGATCATGACAAGGGCGGTCACCTTTTTCATCCGCGGCCCGAAGCCGTCGGGCGGGCCCTGCGGAAACATTTCACCGGCGGCCCATGGCGCCTCATCTCCGAGACTAAAAACTCACAGGAAGAAGGAGCGCTGGCCGTGAAAAAAGCCTACCGGAAAAAAGCGAAGTCCTGAGCCTAAAGGCGAAGAAACAGTTTTATGGAGCTGATTCTCAGGCACGCGGCAGGTAGTGATTGAGGCACTCCTCTTCACTTTCCTTCCGGTTATCGATTTCCGTGACGAGCATGTAGGAACGGCCGTTCTCCGCCCAGGTAGCCGCTTTCCATTTCCCATGCACGCCCATGCGTGGCTGCTTGACCATTTCCGGCTGGCCGTTGTCCACCACGATGAGGTGGAGGAGGCGCCCGCCCAGACTATAGAAGCAGATCTGACTCATGGGTTCATCCCAGTCCTTGAAATTCAGGCAGCCGACGAGCTTCTCTTCGGTCAAACCAGCCATCAGCTTTTCGGGAACAGGAAGTTCGTGGGACTTCAGCCAGTTGGTCAGCTCAGCGCGGGATACTTCTTTACCCGGCCCACCCAGATCCAGATCGCTGGGCTGCATTCTGTTCAAGGAAGCGAAGGCATGGAGCTGCCAGTCTTCCATCTCGCCCTCAGCCTGTTGGGGACTGTCCTTTCCCCCGGGCAGATAGGGGCGGAGCAAGGCAATGGCGACGGCGATGACGGCAACTGCGCCAAAAGAAAGGGCCAGCCCGAGGCCGAAGCCGAACCCAAAAGTTTTGCCTTCCGCCTTAGCGGATGCGGGGCGGCTGGAACCGGCGAGCGGGGTGCGGGCGCTGGAAATGGTGCGGCCAGCGGCTTCCGGCTCGGCCTCACTTGCCGCCGCCTGCAGAATGCGATCCTTCAGACCTGCCGGAACCGGGATGGATGCCATGGCCGCGTAGACCTTTTCATCGAAAGCCAGGGTGTTTTCCAGTTCCTCCCGCAGCTCCGCGTCATTCTCCGCCAGAGCGAGCGCTTCCGCGACCTCCGGGTCGGGATTCGCCCGGTCTTCCGGCCGGATGCATTGCAGGAGTTCTCTGGCTTCGTCTCGGTTCATTTTCTTTTACAGTCCTTTGACTAACTTTCTGAAGACAGGAGCGCCCTCTGCCCGGTTAATTCCATCTTTTTTCAAGAATTCTCAACGGAATCAGATTCGAGTTGTCGTTCCGCTTCCAAAATCTTGCGCAACTGTGCTTTGCCCCGGGAAAGCCGGGACATGATCGTGCCAATGGGCACGTCCAGAATCTCGGCGATTTCCTTGTAGGCCAACTGGCGCATGTAAAAGAGAGTGAGCGGTTCGCGGAAAATCTCGTCTACCTGCTGAAGGGCTTCGACCACCGTCTGCGCATCCAATGTTTCAGCGGCCTGGCTTTCCTCCGCGTGCACCTGTTCAGGCAGTTTTTCCAACTCCACCTGTGGATGCTTGGTATGACGGCGCCGAATGCTCAGAAATTCACGGTAAAGGGTGGTGAAAAGCCAGGATTTCACCTTGGACTTCTGCCGGAGCTGATGCCCTTTCTCCGCCCAGACAAGAAAAGTCTGCTGGGTCAGGTCCGCCGCGGTGTTCTCATCATGAGACAGGCTCATGGCAAAGCGGTAGAGCGCCTCATAGTAGTCTGAGACGATCGCCTCAAAACTTAGCGGCTCATCCGAAGCATCACTGGATGATGAAGAATCTGAAACCATGGATCACCCTCTCGGCAGGCAGGATGGCTTCTGTCCGCGAAACCATCCGGCTTCCCATCTGAGGGGGAAGAGACCGGGCGGCAGAAGCGCACTCAGTTCGCGAGAGTCTGCAAGTACCGGACCGCTTCCCGCAAGGCTTTTCCACGGTGGTTAATGGTTAGCTTTTCTTGATCACTTAACTCCGCAAAGGTCTGCGCATATCCCTCCGGCACAAAAAGCGGGTCATAACCGAAACCGCCTTTACCCCGCGGTTCGCGCAGGAGAAAACCGTGGACCTCTCCGGAAACGACCTGGAACACCTCTCCGCCCCGGGCCAGCGCCATCCAGCATTCATAGTGTGCCCGGGGAGAGATGTCGCGTTCCCCGATGGCCTCGAGCAGACGCAGCAGCTCGCGGTTGTTCTCCTCATCGGTAGCGTTCGGCCCGGCGAACCGCGCCGAAAAAACCCCGGGCCGTCCCATCAGCACATCCACGCAGAGCCCCGAATCATCCGCCAGAACGATCGACTCCGGCCGGATGCGCGAGGCGATCTCGGCCTTGATCCGGGCATTCGCCTCGAAAGTTACCCCCGTCTCCGGGATCTCTCCGCTCAGCTCCGGCACGGAATGCAGATCCGTCACGGTCCACCCGGATCCGAGGGCCAGCGAGATCTGGCTGGTCTTATGCCGATTGTGAGTCGCAATGAGAAGCTCCGTAGTCATGGGTCAGGACAAAACGCAAACGACAGCCATACGTCAAAGAATCCGCTACGGGAGGCAGGGTTTAACTTCGGCCCGCTCAAGACCTCCTGTCGTACGGAAAACAACATCTACCGTTCCGGATACCTTTTTCATATATTCTGGCTTCGATCGTCAACCCGCCGCTTCCTTTAGGCGCTCTTGGCAGAGCAAGATGCCTGATGTGGTTCATCCTAACGCTAAGATGGATGCATTGTTTTGAGATTGGACTTCCCCAATGAGTTTCTCACGGCTAAATCTCTGGTGGGGTTGATTGCGGCGACCTGTTCGTGAGCCTGAATCACACGATTTTCATCCCGCTAAGGTTACATCTCGCCAATCTCAAAACTCCCTCACCACAACCGCGGGATCGGAAGACGAATTGAAAATCCGGAATTCCACTCCGTCCAGAAATTCCCAACTGGCCCAACATGAAAACTAAATTCATTTCAATCCTTGGCGCTTTCTTTTTGATCGCCTCAGTCATCGCCACCTTGGTTTGGTTTAATTCCGGCACAGAATCAGTGCCTTCTGAATCGACGGACCGGCTGGACGAGAAACCTGCCGATTCCGTTGACCGTCAATCCGAGGAAATGCCAGGTGAAACGGGGCAAAGGAGCTCAGGAGCAAAGGCTGACAGCCAGGCAACTTCAGTTCAGACCAACCCCACGTCGCCTGCTTCGGGGAGAGTGGTCTCGCCTGAGCAGGAGAGAATGGCGCGTTCAACGGGTCTGCCCATCACGGGTGAGGCTATGCGGCGTTGGGAAGAGCGCTTTGGTCCGTTCCAGGTGCGCGCGGCGGAAATTTTAACTCCTGCCAATCGCCACCCTTCTTTTCTCCATGATTGGCAAATGATAATTTCTACCAACACCCATCTCGGGAAACTGCTGATTCTCGGAAGGGGAAATGGTCTCAACTACGAAACCCAAGCCTTTAGCGCAGAACATTTTGTCATTTCAGCCCAACAGCCGGAACGCCTCACGGAGATCACTCCCACCCTGGTTGATAAGGGTTGGAAAATCTCGCGGCCCTATGACGATAGTTATCTGATGCTGGTCGAAGTGGATAGCGATGAACCAGCGGAACTGCTTGCAGTTCGAAGAGGTTGCTCAGGACCTGAACGGAAAAACTCGCGTGGAACTTGACGGCCTTGCTTATGCTTACCTGACGCCATCTGATCCTTTGTTTGGCCAGCAGTGGCACCACACAAATATCCGCAGTCAATTAGGATGGGATCTCACCCAAGGTGTGTCCAACACAATTGTTGGGGTCCTGGACTCAGGCCTTGATCTGGCCTCAGCGGAATTCCAGGGGCGCACGCTGACGGGTTACGACTATGTTGATGATGATGCGGATGTGACAGATCCATCTGATGGACACGGTACCGTCGTGGCCAGTTTAATTGCCGGTAGCGCAAATAACGCAGCCTTCGGTGCGGGGATGGATTGGTCATGCCAAATCCTGCCCATTCGAATTTTCAATGAGTTCGGAACTGGTCAGTTCTCAGATATTGTGTTGGGGATTGATTTCGCTATCGCGGAAAATGCGGATGTAATTAATTTCTCCGGAGGTGCGGATTCGCTTGATGGGCCACAATCCATGATTGATGCGATTGATCGGGCGATTGCCGCCGACGTGATCTTCGTCAACGCCGCAGGGAACAATGGTCTCTTTGTGGGATTTCCCGCTTCTCTGGACCAGAACATTGCCGTCGGCGCGACCAACCGTTTTGACGACAAAGCGGACTTCAGCAGTTTCGGTCCGGAGCTTGATCTGGTAGCCCCGGGCGAGGGAGTTTTGACCATTGAGTTGAACGGCGTCTTCGGGCCCCATAATGGAACCAGCTTTTCAGCGCCGCTGGTCGCGGGCACGGCCGCGTTGATGAAGGCCCTTGATCCGTCGTTGGATCAGGTCGAGGCCGAACAAATCCTCCGCGATTCTTCCGATGATCTTGTGGGTGATTCCCGGGATACGCCTGGCTTTGATGAATACTATGGCTACGGCCGTCTGAACGTGGAGATCGCCCTTCTCATCACCGCGAACCGAAACGGAGGTGATTTCGACCGCGCCACCCGCTTGCAGCACCGCTCAAAGCGGTTGGGGTTCATGACCGCATCCAATGAAGACTTTTTTTACTTCATTGTGCCCTCCGCAGGCGTTGTGACCGCATTTTCAGAAGGAGCATCAGACACTTTTGGTAAACTCTATGACAGTGAGAGAATGTTGATCGCCTCGAATGATAATTCCGGTCCCGGCGTGAATTTCCTCATCTCTCAAAAGCTCGCCGCCGGCATCTATTATGTGACGGTGGAACACGGAACGATCGCTGAATTCGTGAACTACACCTATGGCATCACCGTGAAATTCAGTCCAGACGTCGCAGCTCTTGGTTCGCCGAATATCGTGATTCGCGACAGTGAAGGAAATGTCATAAATAATAATGACATCTTCAACTTGGGAGAAACGCTTCCCACAGACCCGATTTCGGAGACGTTTACAATCACCAACGAAGGGACTGGTACGCTGACCATATTCAGCGACAATTTTGGCGATTTCTCAAATCCGGATTTTTCCGTCGCCGAGTCCTTGCCAGCTTCATTGCCTGCTGGTGACTCTTTCGACTTCACCGTGGTCTTCACACCTTCCGGTCCAACCGGACCTGCGAGTCAAACGATCGAAATTTTACAGAGCGACCCGGAAGATGGAGTTTTCCGTGTGGAGATGACTGCCAATGTCGTCACTACGATCGCTGCCTTTCGCGAGTTTTACTTTGGGACCACCGAGAACTCTGGTGAAGCAGCGAACGATTTCGACAAGGATGGCGATGGATTTGTGAACCTGATGGAGCACGCCTTCGGCACGGATCCCTGTGATCCCGCAAGTGCACCCTCCTTAGATTCCCGCTTCGTCACTCCTCAGTATGCCACCTTGGGCTTTCCCTTTGTGAACAGTGAGCAGTTCCTTCAACTGTCAATTTCGAAGCCTGCCTCGGTTGATCCAGCCATCGTTTATTTGCCGATGATCAGTTCAGATATGAAGGAATGGATACCAGGTGAGGAGCAGGTTGAGATCAGCGAGGATTCCCTGCAGTTCCATTTCCGTGATGAAAATCCCATCGGTGCGAGCTCGGCCCGCTATCTGAAGGTCTCTGTGGAAACCCAGGAAGACTGATGGATGGCGGAAGGGATACGCCCTGCTCGTTCCTGGCTGGTAAATCTGCACCACCTCTCGGTTTGGGCCTGCCCCTCACGCCCCGACTTTGTCCTGGTAGGGCCGGTCGGTATCGGTCTTGAGGCACCAGGTCAGCATGCGGCGCTGGAGGTCGCGTATGAGCTGTTCGTGCCCGGGTTCATTGATCACATTGCGCATCTCATCCGGGTCACTGGGCAGATGATAAAGTTCGTCATCGCCGGTTTCACGCACAACGAGCTTCCATTCCGCCGTCCGAATCATTTTCGTCCGCGCCATGGAATCCGGTTCTTCGCGATAAGTTAATTGTTTACCGCCGGTGGATTTAACCTGCCGCCCATCTTTTTCCTGCCAGGCCGGCATGCTTAGACGCGCGCGCATCGGTTCTTCGTGCCCGCCATCGGCGAAAACCGCATCTTTTCCCGGGGAAGAACCTTCGATCACCGGATACAAACTCGAGCCATGCCAATACCACTCCGGGTCTTCCATCTGATGACCGATCGCCTGGAAAATTGTTTCGGGCAGATCGACATGCTCTGTGAGACCAGAGATCTTCTTACCGGCGGGAATACCCGGGCCCGCTATAATCATCGGCACGCGGAGAAGGCATTCACGCATATCCGTGTCGAATTTTTCCAGCAACCCATATTGACCCGCATAGTCCCCATGATCTGAGGTAAAAATTATCAGCGTCTCATCCGCCAACCCCTGTTCCTTGAGGGTTCCAAGAACTTTTCCCACCAGATCATCAATAAACGTGCACATCCCGTAGTAGATGCATTGCGTCTCACGCAGCCATTCTTCCCTGATCTCAAAGCCCGTGCGATACTCCCGCTGCGCCCGCACCGCCACGGGCGCGTTCTCTGGAAGTTCATAGGGGTAAGGCCTGATCCCCGCGCGGTCATACATACTATAATAAGGCTCATGAATGCGATAAGGCGGGTGCGGTTTGCTTAAATTAAGCTGTAAATAAAAAGGCTTACTTCTGTCTCGGAGTTCCCTGAGATAATAGATGGCCTGTTCCGTGCGGTTCTCATCGTGAAACCCGCGTTTGCCCTCCGTGGTGCAGCCGCCACTATGCAGAAAATCCTGCATTTCCTCCGTCATCCGCGGAGTATCCGGGTTTTGCGGCGGATAACTCGGCACCCGGAAAGCCATCTTTTCCAGCGTTGGATCGGAGAACGAATTATGATCAACGACCGCCTCCGGTCCACGCTCCTTATAGAACCATTCATCTTCCCAGACATGGTTGAGGCCGAAAACCGCCGTTTCATAGCCCAGCTTTTGGCGAAGATACGACACCACATTCGGCGTGCCGCGGGTGATGGTGTTCGTCCCGTTCACCGTGCGGATCGCATCCGTGTGGCAGTAGCGCCCGGTCAACATCGCCACCCGGCTCGGCACGCACTTTGGAAAAACGGCAAAGTGTCGGTCAAACTGCGTCCCCTCCGCCGCCAGGGCATCCAGGTGCGGGGTGCGGCAATCCGGATTACCCGCATAACCGGGGGCATCCCCGCGCATTTCATCGGAGGTGATCAGGAGGATGTTACGAATCTGTGACATGAGCGCTGATAATTCTTAAGATGAATAAATAATACAACCAAAATTCGCGTTTCCGTGGGCCGGTATCCTGCCTGTGAGACCCAGTCTGGCGGGAATCGCAGAATCGCCGCAAGGATTTTCTGGCGCTTGCAAGGGGCTGTTCGTGATGTGTCCCTGCGACAAAGCGAATATCGTCGAGCACATCTATTTCACCGATCCCTGTGATATGACCAGCTTTCCCAAAATAGAATTTTGGCTCGATGAATATGGTGACCTCGTCATGCCGCGCCCGGAGCACCCGGACATTTGGAATGGAAATATCGAAGCGATTCCCTGGGCCAGCTCTGACCTGATCAATTGGGATCGTGAAATAGTGGTTTACCTTGATCAGGGTAACCCGCGTTTTATTGATCAGGGACGCTACCCTTTGACGGGATCCGGGCCGGTTACCAATCGCTTCATGAAACGGGAGTTCCGTGAAGTCCTCCCGGCGGACTGAGCTTGCCAGCCGGCAGGCAGGCAAGCAGGGCAGGGTGGCAATCTTTGGCCGCGGGACCGCCTTCTATTGCCACGCAGCAGCTTTTGCTTGCGTGAGCGCCCCCTTCTCCGTCTCGTATAGGCTCGCCCGCTTGTTTGCTGCCTTCATGCTTATTGCCTAAGCTCACCTCGATCCATGAGCTCCCGTTCCACCGCCGCCGCCACCGCCGCCAGAAAGGAGAAGGAAGATTCTGTCTCGCCCTCTCCCGTGGCGGAGCAGCGTCGCCAGTATCCCTTCCATGAGATCGAACCTCGCTGGCAGGAGCGCTGGGAACAGAAACGCGCCTTTCGCGCGCCCAACCCGGGCGATGACGACTTCGATCCGCGCAAGCCGAAGTATTACGTGCTTGATATGTTCCCCTATCCCAGCGGCGCGGGGTTGCACGTCGGTCACGTGGAGGGCTACACCGCGACGGACATCGTCGCGCGCATCAAGCGGATGCAGGGCTACAACGTGCTGCACCCCATGGGCTGGGATGCCTTTGGCCTGCCCGCGGAACAGTTCGCCATCAAAACCGGCCAGCACCCCAGCGTCACCACCCAACAGAACGTCGACAATTTCAAGGCCCAGTGCCGCCTCTGCGGCTTCTCCTATGACTGGGAGCGCGAAATCAATACGACCGATCCGCAGTATTTCCGCTGGACCCAATGGATCTTCCGGCTCCTCTACAACTCCTGGTTTGATCCGGACAAACAGAAAGCCCGGCCGATCAGCGTGCTCAAACGCCGCCGCCGCAAGGAAGTCCCGGATGAAAGCGCTCAGGACCTCAACGCCTACCTGGACAGCCGGCGGCTGGCCTTTGTCGCCAATGCCCCCGTCAACTGGTCGCCTGATCTCGGCACGGTGCTGGCCAATGAAGAAGTTGAGGAATGGCAGGAGAAAGGCTTCACCGTGGAGCGCCGCCCCCTTCGCCAGTGGATGTTGCGTATCACGGACTACGCTCAGCGTCTCCTCGATGACCTCGACACGATTGACTGGCCGGAGAGCGTGAAGAATCTTCAGCGCAATTGGATCGGCCGCAGCGAAGGCGCTGAGGTGCATTTCCATATCACCGGCCGGGAAGACGATCCCGCAGGCCGGGTCACGGTCTTTACCACGCGGCCGGATACGCTCTTCGGTGCCACTTACATGGTGCTCTCCCCGGAGCACCCGCTCGTGGACGAGATCACCACGAAGAAGCAGCGCACCGCGGTCGATGCCTACCGGAAAGAAGTCGCCCTCAAAAGTGACCTCGAACGCACGGAGCTGGCCAAGGAGAAAACCGGTGTCTTTACCGGCGCGCACGCTACAAATCCGGTCAACGGTGAGCAGATCCCCGTGTGGATCGCGGACTATGTGCTCATGGGCTACGGCACCGGTGCGATCATGGCTGTCCCTGCCCATGATGAGCGGGACTTCGAGTTCGCCGCCAGGTTCGCCCTCCCTGTCATCCCCGTGGTCATGCCGAATGACGTCTGGCTCGGCCAAAATCAGCCGGCCGATCTCACCGAGCAGACGCCCGAACAGATCCGCGACGCTTACCTCGCGGACCCCAGGCTGTTCAAGACCGCCTACACGGAACACGGGGCCGCCATCAATTCCCCCGTCCTGAAAGGCCTGATGACCCCGGATGCCAAGGTGCGCATGACCCGATGGCTGGAGGAAAACGGCGTCGGACGCGGATCGATCAATTACCGCCTCAAGGACTGGCTCTTCAGCCGCCAGCGCTACTGGGGTGAGCCCTTTCCCATCATCTGGCGCGGGGACCAGCATGAGGTCCTGCCGGAGAGCAGGCTGCCCGTCGAGCTGCCCGCGATGGAGGACTTTAAACCTACCGGCAGCCCGGAAGGCCCCCTCATCAAGGCAGAGAAATGGGTCCGCTACTCCAAGGCCGCCCGGCGGGAGACCAACACCATGCCCCAGTGGGCCGGCTCATGCTGGTATTACCTGCGCTTTTGCGACCCCCAGGAAGATTGCGCGCCTATCGGTGAGGCCGCGGACCGCTACTGGATGGATGGTGGGGTGGATCTCTACGTCGGCGGCGTGGAGCACGCCACCCTGCACCTGCTCTATGCCCGCTTCTGGCACAAGGTGCTATATGACTACGGCATCGTCCATGAGCCAGAGCCCTTCAATCGCCTGCTCAACCCCGGCATCATCCTCGGTGAAATGGAGTACGTCACCGCCGTCGATGCGGAATCCGGTGAGCCCGTCTCCTTCAAGTTCGTCGATGACGCCAGCCGGGTGGACAGACGCAATGGCCGCGCTGTCGACTACAAAAAAACTCCCTATGAAGACGTCGACAAAAAGGGGGACCACTTCGTCCTCAAGAGCAACCCGGACATCCGCCTCCAGGCCAAGGCCTTCAAAATGTCCAAGTCACGCGGCAACGTCGTCAGCCCGGAATCCGTCATTGACCGCTACGGCGCAGACAGTCTCCGCCTCTTTGAGATGTTCCTCGGCCCCCTTGAGCAGAGCGCACCCTGGAGCATGACCGGCGTGGAGGGCGTCCACCGCTTCCTCGCCCGCGTCTGGCGCCTTTTCATGGAAGAAAACCAGGCCGGCGAGTGGGTCCCCTCCCCACGCATCAGCCGCGATGCCTCCCCCACCAGGGAGCAGCTCAAAGTCCTCCATCAGACCATCAGAAAGGTCACTGATGACGCTGAGGTCCTCGGCTTCAACACCGCCATCAGCCAGATGATGATCTTCGTCAATGCCCTCACCAAAGACGACGTCCGCCCCTGGCAGCCCGTCATGGAGCCCTTCCTCCGCCTCCTCAGCCCCTTCGCCCCGCATCTTGCCGAGGAACTCTGGCACACCTTCGCCGCGCCCCGGCAGCAGAAAAACCTCCTCATGCTCCAGCCCTGGCCGGAGGTCGATGAACAATACCTCGTCGAAGACGAGATTACCATTGTCGTCCAGGTTAATGGCAAAGTCCGCGATAAACTCCAGGTCCCCGCCGCCACCAGCGAAGACCGCGCCACCATGGAAAAACTCGCCCTCGCCAGTGAGACCGTCCAGAAATTCATCGCTTCCGTCAGCGAAGAAGAAAACGCCAGGGCCCAGGTCCGCAAAGTCATCGTCGTCCCCGGGAAACTCGTCAACATCGTCGCGAAGTAGCGGTGCGATCTATTGGCTGCTCGGCTGGCACCCCCTCACGCTGGACTCACACTTTGATTTCCTCAGGGAATGGGTCGATCTCCATCCGCAAGCCGCCCAGAGTATATATGGAAAGCTGGAAACCTCTTTTACCGGTCTGCAGAAAAGAGAACACTGGGTGGATGGAGCCGCAGCCCTGTTTCATGGCAGAGGATCACTTTTCCCTGCCGAAAACAACCATATCGATATCGTCAGAACAGAGGTCCTCCTCCAGGCGAATATCTTCTCCCTCTTATCCCACCTTCGCTGGTCCTTGCCCGGTGAAGAAGTTCAGACATGGAGACCGCCTTTTCATGACCCGTTTCAAGGCTTAAAGCACCTGCAGGAATTCTTGAGCGCGGCCGCCCTTCCTTCTCTCCGTAAAGGATTCGCAGCGGACCTGCAACGGGCTGACCTGCAATGGACGTTCGTAACGGACCGTGATTGGCTGGATCAGGCGTCTCGCTTATGTTTCAACTTGTCCGCTGATGCTTGGATAGTGGAGGAGTTTCAGGCTCATGACGGCGAAACGAGCTTCCGCATTATTGAGCGAAGATAAGGCGGATGACCCGGTTCACGAATCAGCCATCAGCCCCAACTCCCAACTTTTTTCTCACTTTCTTCACTCCGGACATCCCGGATGACCCGGACGTGTCGCGCCCGCCTGATTTCTGCGGTAGGTTAATCTGTCCCCTCATTCTTCCCCGGTCCCCCGCGCTCTCCGTCCCTGTCTTTCCTCCTATCGTCTCCGCTTCCCTCTTTCCTCCGGCCCGCTTCCGATTCATCACTCGCCGCCCGTTCCCCCTTCCAACAGATCACGCTCCCTCTTCCTCCTTTTTCTTTTTACCGAACGTTCGGTAAAAGGCCTCTCACCCACCTCAAACCATGCCTGCAACCCCTTCCCATCAGCCTCTGGCCCCAACCGCCCCGCTGCCGCTCACCTTTGCTTTTTGTTTTAACGAACGGTCGGTAAAATGCCTCCCGCAGTCTCAGGCGCTGACCAGTGCCGAGGCACCGCGTTCGTGTTCGCGCTCCCGGGCGCCGTTGCCCTCACCCTCACCATCTCCATCTCCATCTCCATCTCCATCTCCATCTCCATCACTCTCACCCGTGGCGTGGGCAGGGGCTGATGCGAACTTTCCGTTGTTGGAGGCCGAAAGTCTCTCCGCCGTCGCCGCATCGATGCTGCGCAGGTGCAGATCGCGTTGCGGAAAGGCGATCTCAATTCCAGCCGCTTTGAACTCCTCGTCAATGCGCTCGTGCACTTCGCTCTTCGTGCCGAGCAGATTCGAAATGTCCGGCAGAAAATAGCGCAGATAAAGATTCAGCGTGCTGTCACCGAATTCTTCAAACGTCGCGAACGGCGCGGGATCATCCAGGATATTCGGATTCTCCTGGGCGATCCGCACGAGAATTTCCTTCGCCTTCTGCACATCACTTCCATACGCCACCCCCACCTGAATCACCGTCCGGGTAATGGAATCGCCCAGCGTCCAGTTTATGACCGATCCGGTCACCAGATCTTTATTCGGAATAATTAATTCCTGCCGGTCCCAATTTGTCAGGGTCGTAGCCCGAATCTGGATCCGGGTGACCGTGCCCACCGTGCCGTTCACTGAGACAACATCCCCCACGCGGATCGGACGCTCAAATAATAGAATGAGGCCACAGACAAAATTACTGATGATCTCCTGCAGCCCAAAACCAATCCCCACACTGAGAGCCGCCGCGATCCAGCCAAACTGACTCCATTTCACCCCCAGCAACGCCGTGATAAAAATCACTCCCAGCGCAATGACAAGATATTGGCAGATCGACGTGATGGCATAGCGCAGTCCCGCGTCATCCGCCCGCGCGCGCAGACCGGCCAGTTCCAGCATCCCGGGCAGGTTCCGGTAGAGCGATCCAAAAACCGCAAAGAGCAATATAATCTGGAAAACATTCAGCAGAGTAATGTCCCCGATCAGATTGGTCGTATCCAGCGCCTCATCAAAAGGCAGGCGCACATTCCAATAAATAAAGAGAACAACGATGAGCGCGATGATCGTTAAAGAACGGAGCAGCCGTTTGGTTTGGGTAATGAGAGCGTCGACCTTCAGTTCGTCATCCCCGATCACGATTTCCGTCCCGCATTCTTCCAGCACCACCTGTTCGCGGTTGGCCTGCCGTTCCTTAATCGCTTCCGCCAGCGCGAATTTCCGTTCACGAATCGTGAACCAGCGTAGAATGAGCCCGTGCAGTAATAAGGCAAAACCAAGAATACCAAAGCTCCCGAAAAAGACCACGCTCAACATGATGGAGGTGAGAATATAACCGGTAAAGGCGAGCACCGCGATCCCGGCCGGGATCGCGATCACGATTGCCAGAATGCTGTAGCGCAGCCGCACGAGCAGACGCTCCGGATGATTCCGGATGATCTCCGCGAAAATACCATCGCCGGGCCGGAGACAGCGCCAGACCGCGAAGGCAAGCCACAGATGATAAATGATCAGCACAATCCGTCCTGCCGTATTGAGCGGTTCGGACGTGGTCTCATACAGCGTGCTGGAAATAATCAGACAGGCCGGAATATACGGAATAATTACCAGCCGGACGCTTTGACGGATTCTCTGGCAAACCGCTTCATTCCAGCCCAGATGCTCCGGCCCCAAACCGCCGGAGCGGCAAATAATATGCAGAAGCATCCCCGCACCGCCCAGGACACTTAAAAAACTGACCCCCAACCCTAAACCACGAATCCAGCTGGGATCCAGGGTTGCACCCTGCAATGACCAGCCCAGAAATCCCGCCAGTAAAACCCATGGCAAGGTGAGGAGGATGCTGCCCGAAAGGGCGATGAGCGTGCTGCTGAACCGGTCCCTTGAGATGCGGCGGATATAATTGCCACTCTCCAGAATCATCCGGACAATCCACGGGCGCAGCGCGATGAGGACGACGAAAACTATTCCAAAAAGCAGGGTCAGCCCGGGACTTTGCTGCGGGATGCGTTTAATCGCGTTCCAGCTGGTTTTCCAGCGCTCCGTCTTAAAGACCCATTGAAACGCCTGTGGCACAGCTAAAATTGATTCCATCCCCAGCGGAGGTGCAGTTCGCCGCCAGAAGATTTCCGTTTCCAGGGTGCGGCCTACCTGACGCACCTTGTTCTCATAGGCCCGTTCAACACTCGAATTATTCGCCAGCTCCCGGGCCAGCGTGCGGTAACGTAATTCCAGATCATCCAGCACTTCCCGGCGCAATGAAATCAGATCGAGTTCCGCCGGGCTTAAACCCTCTTTATTTTCTTCCAGCCCCAGTTGTTCACTTGATTTCTCATCGATCTCCATTTCGGCGAGCCGAATTTCCCGCATCGTCTCGCTCCTTTGCTTCTGAGAAAAATCCAATTGCTGGCGGGACGGCATATTCCGCAGAATATCCACAAGGGATTGTGAAACGATGTCGTCCCGGCCACCGATCGCTAACTGTCGTTGAATTATATCGTAGGAATTCGAGAGCGCGGCCAGCTCGGTTCGCAGCGCATTGTGTTTATTCTCGGTGCGCCGCAGGAGACGGGAGGCTTCGCCCAATTCCGAAATCAGATCTTCGATTTCGTCCAGCTTCGGTTCGAGGGCAGCCGAAATGGAATCGCGGGCTTCCTGAAGATTCGCCAGTCTTTCCCGCAATTGATCCAGCTCTGTTTGGCGCCGCCTGGACAGAAACTCCTCCATCTGACTTACCTGCGTGGAGACGCGGTCGACCTTCACTTCGAGGACCTTCATGTTGGCGTTGGCCAGGCGCTCAAGCGCTTCCTGTCCATCCCGTTCCGCCTGGAGGGTTGCTATCTCCGCCCGGAGCGCTTCCACCTTGGCCTTCAACAGCGCTGCCTCCGCCGCCTCCATGGGGGATGACGGCTCGCCGGAGGAGGCCAGTTCACGTTCCGCTTCCGCCAGCTCCGTGCGGGCATCGGGCGTCCGGAGGGCGATTTCTCCCACGCGCAGCCGCAGAGCCGCGATCTCCTTCTCAAGCGCCTGCTGCATGCTTTGCAGCTCCACCTGCTCAGAGCGTTTGGCCTGAAGCTCCTCCTGCAGGTCCGCGGTGGAAACCTCCTCGCGATCGCCGGGCTTTTCCGGCGCTCCCCGGGCGGTCAGTTCTTCCAGTTCCTTGGTCAGGCCGGCCACCGCGTCCGGTTCTTCCGCAAGCCGTTCCCGCAGGCGGCCCAGTCTCTCCCGGTCCGCTTCCGCGGCACGCAGGAACTTCGAAGCCGCGTTGTACTTCTCCGTGATGGCCTGCTTGTCCTCATCCGCTAGAGATGCGCTTTGCTGGGCGGACTCGAGCGCCGCCTCGATGTCTGACTCACTGATCAGATCCGCGTCTGGCGCCTCCAGATCCAGGCCGGTCACCGCCGGTGCCTGGGCCCGAACCACGCTGACCGCCTCCAGCAGCAGCAGGAGAAGGGCGACCACAGATAGGACCGGGACAGGACGAGTCAACGGGGGGAGAGCGCACATACGGGGACAGCTTTCGGCCCTTTCGCGGTCCTCTGCAAGCCGGGCCGACGCCAAAATGTCGCGCTTCCGAGTCAGGGCGCATCAGCCGAAGCTGGCGCTCCTGGCGGCTTCACCGCCATGCCCCGGTGCCGGAGATGAAATACGAAAAATTTTTCGTATCTTGCCCGGAACCTGCGGAATAAAGCGTCCACCCGGCCTTCTTAGTTTCAGGTTCATAAAACGAAGAACCATACCTGGAGTAGCAGGTAGTAACGGAGTTATTCATGGAGAAGGGCGCCCGGGGTGGGATGAAGGTTTTCATCCGCCTCGGGCGTTTCTCTTTTCCGTGCCGAACCGCCTTAGCCTGAAAGATTTCCTGTCGCCGGAGAGCGTATGCCCTACCTCGCTTTATTGCTCGGCGGAGTTCCCGGCGGCCCAAAGACCAGCGCCGACCACAACCATCGCACCGCGGATGACCCAGGCCATGGTTTCACCCCAGGTATTTATCCAGCCGAGCAGAATGAACTCCATCTGGACGAAGTAGAGGACCATCGAGCCGAGGCCGAAGAAGAAAAGTAAGCCACCAAAACCTTTCATGATTTTTGAAGAGACGAATTGTTATAGTTCTACTGGGCGAGTGAATGATGTGAAAACGCGCTCGCCTTCATTTGCTGAAGCCAAGGGGATTCCACTCGGCGAGGGTGGAAAATTATCGGTCAGCCGGTCAAGGCGATTTGGCCGCCCCCTCGGACGGAAAAATTGAAGTCAATTCCGTTCAGATCCCGCGCAGGCGCTCGATCTTTGCCCCGAGCATGCCGAGCTTCTCGTCAATGTGTTCGTAGCCCCGGTCGATATGATAGACACGATTGACTTCGGTGGCGCCATTGGCCTGCAGCCCGGCCAGAAGAAGAGCGGCGGAGGCCCGCAGGTCACTCGCCATGACGGGAGCGCCGCTGAGGTGATCCACGCCTTTGATGATGGCGGAGGAACCGTCCAGATCCATGTCCGCGCCCATGCGCTTCATTTCTGCGATGTGCATGAAGCGGCTGGGAAAAACATCTTCCGTCACCACACTGGTGCCCTCCACCTGAGCGAGAACGGCGCACATCTGGGCCTGCATGTCCGTCGGGAAACCGGGATAAGGCTTGGTCGTGAGATCGATGGCCTGGAGGGAACCGTTCCGGCCGATCGTGATGCTGTCCTCATCCTGCTCAATGGCAAAACCCGCCTCGCGCAGTTTGACGGTGACCGCGCGCAGATGATCGGGCACCAGACCGCTGACCTTGACTCCATCCCCGGCAATCGCTCCCGCGGCAAGGAAAGTGCCCGCCTCAATCCGGTCCGGAATGACGGTGTGAGTGGCACCGTGAAGTTCCTCGACACCTTCGATCGTGATCGTCGAGGTGCCCGCACCGCTGATTTTGGCACCCATCTTGTTCAGAAAAGTGGCGAGATCAACGACCTCCGGTTCGCAGGCCGCGCCGATGATCGTGGTCGTGCCCTTGGCCAGCACCGCGGCCATCATGACATTATCCGTGCCCAGCACGGTGGAACCGTAACGGCCGGTCAGGTCGATCTCGGAGCCGCGCAATTCATTGGCCAGCACCTTGATATTGCCGCCCTCCACTTTGACGAAAGCGCCGAGGGCTTCCATGCCCTTGAGGTGAAGATCGATGGGCCGGTCACCGATGACGCAGCCCCCGGGCAGGCTGATCTCCGCCTGGCGTTCGCGGCCCACGAGCGGGCCCAGCACACAGATGGAGGCGCGCATCTTGCGCACGATATCATAGGGTGTGACCGAGCTGAGACCGTCCGCCTGGACCACCACGGTGCCGCTGGCACGCTCCACCTGAGCGCCGAGCGAGTGAAGAATCTGCACCATGTAGTTGGTGTCACTGAGGTCCGGGACGCGCCGGATCTCGCATTTTTCCCGGGTGAGCAGGGTGGCCGCGAGAATGGGCAGCGAGCTGTTTTTCGAGCCGCTGACGCGAACGGTGCCTTTCAACGGAAGGCCACCGTGGACGACGAGTTTATCCATGATTCAAAAGGGCAGGTGGAGATGGAAAGTTTAGGCGTGACGCGTGGCAAAGGCAAAGCGCGGAATGTCACTGAGATCATTTTCAATCTGGACAGACGCAAAAGCGCCGCTTGCATTCAGCTCCTGGTCCACTTCCCCGGCCTGGGCGTGGCCGAGCTCAAGAGCCAGCAGCCCGCCCGGAGCCAGATAGCCAGGGGCACCGGTAAGGAAGCGGCGGATCACCTCGAGGCCGTCGGCACCACCGTCGAGGGCGAGGTGCGGGTCGTGTTCGCGGACTTCCCGGGTGGCTTCCGCGATTTCCTGGGTGGTAACATAAGGAAGGTTTGCGACGATCGCGCTGAAGTGCGGAGGTTCGCTCTCCCCGGCTTGGAGCGGGGCAAAGAGATCACCTTCGAGAAAGGCGAGCCGTTGAGCGTCGGTCAATTGATGCCTGGCGGCATTCTCGCGTGCGAGGGCCAGAGCATCGGGCGAAAGATCGGTGCCGGTCACGGTGGCTTCAGGAAAATTCAGAGCCAGGGTGATGGCGATCACTCCGCTGCCCGTGCCGCAGTCCCAGATGCGCGCAGGCGGTTGAGCCGAGGTAATTTTGAGGCGATCGATGACTTTCTCGACGAGTTCCTCCGTTTCCGGACGCGGAATCAGCGCGCGGGAATCACAGAGAAACTCGCGGCCATGAAACTCGACGGTCCCGAGCAGATGCTGAAGGGGGACACCTTTGGCGCGCCGCGCGACGAGTTCGCGCAGGGCGGTGAGTTTATCTTCCGGGATCGCTTCTTCAAAGCGCAGATAGAGATCCATGCGGGTGCAGCCGAGCACGTGAGCGAGAAGCAGCTCGACATTGAGGCGCGCGTTTTCAATAGCGTTTTTCGCGAAGTAGGGCTCGGTGCGCTGAATCAGTTCCAGAATGGTCAGCATGGAATAGTGGATTCGGGCGGGCGGCGAAAAAGAAAGGAGAGGAAATCAGGGAGCGCCGGCTGAATTATCATTGCGGCAAAGCTGTTCCCATTCCTCCAGAAAATCGATCTGCGCCATCGTTTCGATGGCGGCGGGCTGCGCCTGGCGAACCTGATCAATGGCTTCGAGAACGGTGGCTCCCCTGGCGATGAGATAGGCGGCGAGGATCGTGCCCGTGCGGCCCAGACCGGCGGCGCAATGGGCCACGACCGGGCGGCCGGCCTCGAGTTGTTCATCCGTGAATCGGACAAAATCCCTAGCCTGAGCGGCACTGGGCGGAAATCCGTCCGGGACGGGCAGGGAGAGATGCCTGAGACCGGAGTTTTCCATGACGGGGATGTAAGGAGACATTTCCAGCATGCTGACGACGGCACGAAGGCCCGCGTCATGGATGAGCCGGAGATCATCGTCAAAGGCCTCGACGGCGGCACCGGCCGTTTCCAGCCGCCGCGCATCAAACCATGGCATGGGCATGCCGGCTAATTTTCCGGGGATGACCCAGTAGATGATATTGTTGCTGCTGCTGGCGGCGTCCATTTGCGGCGCAGCCTAGCTGATCCGGGAAAAATTACCAGAGCGGGTTTAGCTGGCCCACAGTTCAGTGATGCGTTCGCGGGTGCGCATGATGGACTGGCGCACATCGAATTCGGCCTTGGGCAGATACTCAATGGAGCAATCACCCTGATAATTCATTTCTTTCAATTGCTGGATGACCCACGGGAAAAAGGAGAGAGTGTCGTCATCAGCGGGCGCCTGAATTTCCTGGGGGCGCGCGCCCCGCAGGTGAACATGATGCGCCTGCTTCAGGAAGGGCAAGGTCTGCTCAACTGGAATGTCCTGATAAATAAAGTGGGTGGGATCATAGACGATAGTCTGCTGGGGGCGAGCTTCAAAAAGGCGGCGGCCTTCGTCCATATTTTCGTAGATCGTATTGAAATGCAATTCCGGCCCGAGGCGGATGAGGTGTTCGGCGGCGATCTGATTAACTTCGTCGATCGTTTTAAGCGACGCATCAAAGGCATCATCCCAGGAGCGGTGGGCGGGATCGACTTTGTATCCCGGATAATAACCTCCGCGCGGAATACCGAGTTTCTGCATCATTTGAGCAAGGGCGCGCACTTCGGTCAGGCGCTGCTGATTGCTGGTTTCGTCATCGCGCTGATAAGTCGCGGCGAAACCGGAATTGGTCGAGAGCGGAGTGAGGCCGTGCTTCTGGAGGAGGGATTCGATTTCGGCGAAGCGGCTATCAAAATCCGCGACGAGATCACTAAGTTTAATTAAATCCCAGCCGTCGATGCAGATGAGATCGACGTGATCGAAACCCATCCCGGCGATGAGGCCGAGGGCTTCGTCAAGATTGCCACGGTGAAAAGAGGTTGAGCAAGCGATGCGCATAAGAGGAATTCAGGTGCTGACGATACAGAATAGAAATGAAATGGGGTGTCAGGAAAAGGCCGGTTCACTTTCCCTGCGGCGCTGTTCCTGTTCTTCGAGATCCTGTTCGAGTTTCAATTCGAGCGGAAAACGGTCCTGATGCAAGGGAAGATCAATGCGGCGTCCGAGACGGGCCGATTCATAAATGGCCATATTAATCTCAAAGCCGCGCAGAGCGATATCCGCATGCATGGGATGCGGCGTCCCGTGGAGGACCGTTTCATAGAAAAGGGTGAAGCCGTGACCGATGAGATTGACCACGCCCGGGCCTTCGGGAAGATCCACCGGCCGCCAGAGAGCAGGTTCATCATGCGCGGCGGGGATAATTTCATGTTTGCCCAGGTCCGGATGAAAATAGACATGATGCGTGCCCGGTTTTCCGTCCTGAATAAATAAATTCAGCTCCGAACCTCTCCGGTCACCGGTGCGCCAGAGCCGGCCCCCCGTGCCAACAATCTCGTATTCCTGATAAACCGTTCCGGCGGCAAACTCACCAGTGCGCAAATGCAAACGAAGTTTTTTCTCCAAACCGACCTGAGCAATCGTTCCATTTTCGACGGCATGACCGTAGCGGAAACCGGGCTCGCCATTGATTTTCGTGCGTTTTTCCCAATGCCGGTCCTCGGTGTCCCGATGTAATTGACCAAGAACCCAGAGCGGTTTGGGATCGCCGGCCAGCCACATCAGGCTGTCAATGGCATGGGTGCCGTCACTGAGCATATCTCCGGCATTGGCGCCGCGCAGCTCAACCAGATCACCAATCGCTCCGCTTTCGATTAAATTGCGCGCCGCGACGAGGTCGGCCCCAAGGCGTCTCTGGTGATTGATGATGAGCGGAGTATCCCGGCTCCGGCATGCCTCCACCATTTCGCGCGCCTCGGACATATTAATGGCCATGGGTTTTTCACAATAAATTCCGCGCACTCCGGCCTCGGCCGCCTGAATGGTCAGCCGGGCGTGGGTAGCGTTATTGGTGCAGATGGCGACGATATCCGGTCGGACCTGATGCAGGAGTTCGGCAAAATCCGTAAAAACCTGGGGATGACCGGATTGGGCGGCGGCCTCGTGCGCGACCTCTGCGTTGAGATCGCACACGGCGACTAACTCAAAATGCTCATGTTGATGGAGGATCTGCGCCTGACGCAGGCCCATGCCGCGCACGCCGATAACGGCGGCGGTGAGTTTCTCAGATTGATTCATGACCATATGGAGGAAGAGTGAATGGGATTATTTACCGAAAAGAGGCAGACCGGTGAGGTTTTCCAGAAAAGACTTTGATCTGGCAAGGGACTCCCAGGGATCACCACCCTTTGGAGGGACGAGTTCTATTTCCATGATGATTTTCTCCGGATGCGGATGAAGGGTGAGGAGATCCTGATAAATGGCGGCCAGACCAACATCACCTTCGCCGAGGGGCGCGCCCTGCAGGACAAAGGAGAGGGTTTTTGGGTCGGGAAAAACGTGGTGATCCTTGAAATGAGTGCCGACAACGTAGGGTGCGGCATCGCGGCAGGCCGGGCCGGGTTTTTCCCCGGCCAGAAAGCAATTACCGGTATCGAGGAAAACTCCCAGATGCGGGACGGCCCGGCAAAGTTGAATCAGGTCCGAAGTATAGTAGTCCGCATGATTTTCGATGCCGATGGGCAGACCGAGGTCATGACAGGCGCGGGCGAGGGGAGTGAGGGTGGCGGTCAGCCGTTCCAATTGAAATTCAAGCGTGGGGTCAGGCGAGCGCATGAAGCGATGAAAAGGCCCAGCGGTGATGACGACGAGGGAGAGATTGAGTGCCTCTTTCTGAGCGGCGAGTAATTCGATGTATTGATCGATCTGCGGAAGGAGGGTCTCGAGGGGATCAGTGAAATAATTAAATCCGCCATGGACGGAGAGTTTGAGATCATTAGCCTGTACAAAATCCCGGACCTGTTCGAGGCGCCCGGGTTCATCAGCGATTTTCCGGAGAGGAATGCCGGTGCAGTGAAATCCCTGATCGACCATGAACTGGAGTTTGTTCATGAGCTGATCTCCCTGCCAGATATTGAATTCACCGGGAAAAACGCCGGCATAACCCCACACCTGGGGGTGGGATTTACCGGGGGGCAGATGCACAGGGTCAGACTGGGTGTGCGGGAAGGTGGCCGTCATGGGGTTAAGATAAGCGGAAGGAGAGAGAACGGAATGGGTGCAATTGCCAAAAACATGTGATATCTGTCCAAAATGAAGATGCGCGAGAATCCGGTGGAGGACAATCCATTCCAGGTGACCGGAAAGATGATCGACGCCGAACCGCAGAATGTCGTGCTGGGTGCAGGTCAGAATTGGGGGCACATTGTAATGCAGTGCAAACAGCATGTGCGTCCTTTCGAGGTGAGTGATTGGGGTCAGCGGGACGGATTGAGCCTGAATTTTGTGCTGCAGGGAAAAGGAATCCTCCGTGAATCCGGCACGGGCAAACCCTATGAACTGCGGCCGGGCGTGCTTTACCATAATTTACCGGGTCATCCGGCGAAGCTGGCGATGGATGAAAGCCAGCCTTTTACTGAGTTTTACCTGATATTTGACCGGCATATTCAGGAGGCGCTGGAGTTACTGAAACTGATTCCATCCCAGCACGCACTTGATGCCGGAATCCGGCCGTCGATTCTGGAGGAGTTTCTTCAACTGAAAACGCTCTGTGAACCACCGATCACGATGTTGAAGCGGCGGCGAATCCTGACCCAGTCCATTCAGTTCCTGACAGACCTTTATGAACGGGCCCAGACCATGCCGGGGGAAGGATACTGGCAGCAGAAAATACATGAAGCGGTGCGTCTGATGGACAGCGAGCTGGAGCGGCCGCGCGAAGAAGAATTGCGGCTGGAAGAGATCGCGGGAGACGTCGGCGTTTCCGCGACATCTTTCCGGCGTCATTTTCACGAGGTGATGGGATGTTCGCCGGGAACCTACCGGGTGCGGAAACGCATCGACCGGGCGTGCTGGTTATTGGTCTATTCTTCGGTGAGCGAGACAGCGGACGAGCTGGGCTATCGCGATGCGTTTACCTTTTCCGCGCAATTCAAGAAATACATGGGGGTATCCCCGCGCGCCTTCAAAGAAAACCTGGGACGGCCCGGTCACCCGGAAATCGTCAGTTGATTAACTGGGTGAGGGCGGGATTTCATCATCCGCGGGAGGAGACGAAGAGGCGGGGGCCGTGACGGGAGCCGGGCCGGACTTATTCTGGTCAGGCCGTTTTACGCCAAAAAAAACAGAATATAAAGTCGGGACGATGACCATGGTAAGAATGGTGGCGAAAGAGAGGCCGAACATAATGGTGACGGCCATGGAGACAAAAAAATCATCAAGCAGAAGAGGAAACATGCCGAGGACCGTTGTCGCGGCAGCCATCGCGACCGGGCGCAGGCGGCTGGTGCCGGCATTGACGATGGCATTGTAGGGAGAAACACCACCGCCACGCTGGGCATTTATTTCATCAATAAGCACGATGGCATTCTTAATGAGCATGCCGGAGAGACTGAGGAAACCGAGCAGAGCCATAAACCCGAAGGGCTGACCGGTAGAAAGAAGGCCAATGGTCACCCCGATGAGAGCGAGGGGAACACAGAGCCAGATGACGAGTGGCTGTTTGAGAGAATTAAACAGCGCGATGGTGACGAGAATCATGGCAAGCACGAAGAAGGGGATATTACCGGCGAGCCCGGCCTGAGCATCCGAGGAGCTTTCATATTCACCGGCCCAATTAATCTCATAACCAGCGGGTAAATCGATGCCGTTTTCGATGCGAGGCCGTAATTCCTTGAAGAGATCACTGGCGGTGCCGGATTTCGGGTCGCAGAAAACGGTGAAGGTAGGTTTGCGGTCCTCGCGGATAATGACCTCATCCTGAAATTGAGGGATGGAGGCACCTAAGACCTGGAGGAGAGGAATATAGCTGGAGGCCGTGCGGCTCCAGATCTGCAGGCTGTAGAGGCTGGAAATATCCTCACGCTGGCTGGCCTGGGCGCGGAGTTTGACAGGTAAAAGTAAATCACCCTCCCGATAAACGCCCACGGTGACGCCATCAAAGCCCTGCTGGATGGTGGCGGCGATCTGCGAGCGGCTGACCCCTGCGATATTGGCCGGTTCCTCCGCCATTTCCGGGAACAACGTTTTGACGGCCTGCCGCCATTCCGTGCGGACCGCTTTGGCATTGGGTTCATCACGGAAGATCGAGACGGCCTGTTCACCGAGAGAACGAAGGACCTTAGGATCCTCACCGATAAACTGGACGGCGATTTTTCCTTTTGCGCCCGGGCCCAACTCAAACTTATAGCCATACCCGTAGGCGAGAGCATTCTTCTCCTGGAAATAGCGGTCAATTTTCGCGATCAGGCTGTCGATTTTCTTGGGATCATCGACATCAACGAGCAGGAGAGCGTAGCCGCTGTCTTTCTTCTCCGGTCCATAGGTCAGGAGGAAACGCAGGGTTCCCTGGCCGATGGAGCTGGTGATATTTGTCACGCCGTCCAGGCCGGAAATGTATTCCTCGACTTCCTTTACCACGGAAGTGGTGATATCAAGATGGACACCCTGCGGGAGATAAACATCGACCTGGAATTGCGGCCGGGTAGAGGGCGGAAAAAAGCTCTGGCTGACAAAACCAAACCCGTAGAGACAGAGGAAAAAGACGGCGGCGATGATGGCGAGGGTGAGGAAGCGAAAACGGAGAGCCAATTCGAGAATTCCCTGATAGGATCTGTAGAAGCCGGAGGTCTGGACGATTTCGTCCGGAATGGTCTGCTCACTTTGGTCCGCATCCAGATATTCCTGCTCGCGTTTTTCTTCTTCCTCAGGCGAAAGATTATCCGGCGGTTTGAGAAACATAATTCCCAGGACCGGAGTGACGGTAACGGCGGTGACCCAGGAAAGGGACAGAGAAATGAGAATGACCTGATAAAGGGAGCGGCAAAACTCACCGGTGCTGTCCTGCGAAACGCCGATGGCAGCAAAGGCCATAATGGCGATGGCGGTGGCACCGAGGAGCGGCAGAGCGGATTGCCTGACAATATCAATGGCGGCTTTCCGGCGGGGCATGCCATTCTTAATCCGCGTCAGCATCCCATCAATCACGACGATGGCATTATCCACCAGCATGCCGAGGGCAATAATCAGAGCGCCAAGGGAAATACGCTCCAGGGCGACGCCCCAGGGCAGCATAAAAATGAAGGTGGCGACAATGGTAAGAAGCAGGACAAAACCAATGATCATGCCGCTTCGGAATCCCATGAAAAAAAGCAGAACGACAATGACGATGGCGACGGCCTGAACGAGGGAGACAACGAAGCCGTTAATGGCCTGCACGACCGTGTCCGATTGCAGAGAGATAATTCCGAAATCGATGCCTAAAGGAATGTTGGGCAAAATCTCGCGCATCCGCTGGTCGATGGCATCGCCCATCTCGACGACATTACCGCCGGAAACGGTCGAAACGCCGATGCCGATAGCGGGATAGCCATTGTGGCGCAGGAGCACGTTGGGAGGCTCGACGTAACCGCGGCGAACCTCCGCGATATCACCGAGACGGAATTGGGCGCCTCCTTCCGCGGTAATGAGGAGTCTTTCGAAACTTTCCACCGTATCAAAACCGCCCGTGGGATTGACCTGGATATAATCCTGCCCCACCTGAATTCTCCCAGCATCCGCGACCACGCCGCGCTCCTGCAATTCCGACTCGATATTCTTGACAGGAATCGCGAGAGCGGCGACCCGGTCCCGGTTTAATTCGATATAGATGCATTCCCGGCGGTCCCCGGTCAGATCGACCTTGGCGACCTGATCAACGAGGAGGAGTTCTTTTTTGATATAATCCGCAACGTCTTTCAGTTCAGCGTAGGTGTATTCCGGACCATAGAGGGCAAAAAATACGCCATAGACATCGCCATAATCGTCAATGATGACGGAAGTATTGGCGCCGGGGGGGAGATTGCCCTGGGCGTCATTGACTTTACGCCTCAGTTCATCCCAGACCTGGGGCAGGGTATCTTTGTCATATTTATCTTTAATCGTGACCGTGACGGTGGAGAGGCCGGTCTGGGAGCGGGAAGTGACCTCATCCAACTGGCCCATCTGCTGGACCGCTTCCTCGATTTCGTCACTGACCTCTTCTTCGACTTCCTGAGCGCTGGCGCCGGGATAGGAGGTGATGACGAGGGCGTCCTTGATGGTAAACTCAGGATCCTCGAGGCGGCTGAGATTATTAAAGGAGTAGATGCCGCCAAAGATAGTGACGACGACCATCACGAGAGTGAAGGTCCGATTGCGGATAGCGGGTTCAGCGAAATTCATGGCAGCGGCGGGATAGGAAGAAGGATGGCGAGTCAGGAATCGCTGCCAGAGTCAGAGATGCGCTGGTACTGGCTGACTTCCATACCGGATTCCAGGACGTGCACGCCGGAGGCCGCAATGAGATCACCCGGTTCGAGTTCAGAACTGGCGATGCCAGCAAATTCTCCAAACATTTGGCGCATCTCGACCGGCACGGCGGAAACCTGCATGGTTTCAGGGTCGATCCTCCACACCTGGGCTTTCTTTTCCGGGGAACTGGAGACCGCATGACTGGGAACGAGGAAATCAATGCCTTCCCGCAACATCGCGCTTTCCGGGGTCGAGCCTCGCACATTGGCGGTCATGCCGGGGAGGATGGTCATGTCTTTGGGGCGCTCGAAGAGGAAGCGCACTTCATAGGTGCGGGTGGCGGGATCAGCGGCAGCGGCGGCTTCGCTCATCTGCGCGGGGATCGGCCGGTCGGGTTGGGTGGTGAGGACGACTTCAGCGTCCAGCTTCTCATTGATCTCTTCCAGGGTGAGGTCTGGATTGGTGCCGGCCCAGGCGCGTTCGGGCAGGTTGGCGGAGATCTCCAGGAGATTTTCATTCTGCAGGGTGAGCACCGGTTCCTTGGCCGGCACGCTTTCCTTGCTCTCCTTCACAATGCGGGAGACCGTCCCGGCAAAGGGCGCGCGGAGGGAGGTATCCTGGACGGCTTTTTGTGCCCGATCAAAGGCGGCCTGCGCGGAGCGCTGGGAGCGCACGTAGTTATCGTATTCCTGCTGACTGATGGCTTTTTTATCGAGGAGCTCCCGGTAGCGGGCCTCTTCTTTATTGGCCAGGTCCAGGTCGGCCGCGGCTTTGTCGAGATCCGCCTCGTAATCGCGGGGGTCCAGTTTGGCGAGGACATCCCCGGCCCGGACACGGTCACCCTGTCTGACTTCAAAGGACTCAATCTGACCAGCGACTTCAAAGCCAAGCTCCGCCTGCTCAAGGGCGCGGATCTGCCCGGGAAGTTCCCAGGGGACATTTCCGCCTTCTTCCAGGGTGAAAATCTTCACCGGGCGGACGACGGTTACTTCTTCCTCAGGTTTATTTCCACAGCCGGAAAGGAGGAGGGGGATAGACAGGCTGGCGATCAAGAAGGCGCGAGCCCGGACAGGTGATACGTTCATATGGCGATGGGTTTTGGCCAAACGAGGGCTCTTTGGCGAGCATAAATCCTCAGGGCAGGCTGGCCGGTCATTCAGCCCGGGGATCAACTGGCTCGGCGGCGGCGCCAAATGGCGGTGACAGCCAGCACGAGCAGACCGGACAGGACCATGGGGCCGGGCTCCGGAATGGTGAAGACGATGACGTTGTTCAGCCGGTCAACGGTGAGCACCCCGTCCGGTCCGACGACAAAGAAATCATCCTCCGAAAGGGAAGGATCAATCAACCCGAACTCCAGGAGGGTATATTCGACAAAAGGATCGCCGCCCTCCAGCCGGAAGATGCGCCCGACGCCGTCACCGCGGGTGAGATTTCCGACATTGAGGGGCATGTCGACGTCGAGATCCAGTTCGACGATCCCGCCGTTGTTCCAGATGAGTTCACTCAGGTCGAGCTGCTCGCCATCGTCCGGAGAAATGACGCCGCCGTCGTTGAGTTCGACGATGTTTACAGAGCCGCCGCCGGAAAGGACAGTCTGATCCTCCACCGTGACGGTGCCGCCGAGGGCGCCTCCCGAGGAGACAGAGACTTCACCTTCGTTGATGGTCAGTTCTCCACCAAAGGAAGCGGAGTTGTCCGAAGTGACAACAAGGGTGCCACCACCGATTTTGCTGATCTCTTCGCCGGGGGTGGAGGTAAAACTCTGGTCCGCCACGGCGGTCGTGTTGGCGGCCACTTCGATGGATGATCCCGGATTGCTGCCCACATCCAGGGCGCGTCCGAGAGAGATGGTTGAGCCCGGGCTGGCGGCCGGTGAACTGATAAGGAGGTTGCCGCCATCCAGCGTGACCGTTCCGCTGGTGTCTCCGAGCGCGCTGGCTCCGGTGATGCTGTAGGTGCCGCCCCGCAGGAGGAGACCGCCGGTGAAGCTGTTGGTGGCGGTGCCTGTCCGGACGGTGCCGGATTCCAGGATGAAAGTGCCCCCGCCGGTCAGCTGGGTATTGGTCAGATTGAAATCACCACTGAAGTTAACGCTGTCAAAGAGCTCGACCGCGCCGCCGCTGAGGATCTGCTCGAGAGCGGACTGGTTCAGGAGATCAATGGAAACGGCATCCCCGCCCTGAACGCTGAGGGTGGTGGAATCGAGAAAGGTAAACTGAACCGCGATGCCAGGAGAAAAGGTGATGCTATCAACGTCATAGTCCAGATCCACGGTTGAAAGGGGGAAAAAGACAGACGCATCAGCAAAAGTCACATCAGCCGAGCCATCATTGACCGGGGCGACATTGCCGATCCAGTTGGCATCGGTCGACCAATTGTTGTCGATCCCGGCGTTGCTCCAAGTCTGGGAATTCGCGGTGTAAGCGAAAAGGATGGTGAAATAAATCACGAGAGCCAAGCCGGCACGGCTTAGGCCAGCCTGAACACTGCCTGAGGCGAGGCGGTGGCGGTCCAACATGGTGTGAGAAGGCGAAGGTCCGGAAGCGGGTGAGGTCCGCCGGAGAGAGGCATGCCCCCTGCGAGGGGCGGGTGATCTTCCCGGCACTTCCTTAAATGTAGCCCGCAAAAGACCCTGAAGTCAACGCAATAGTTCAGTCACGTTGACCTTTTAGGCGCGCTTTCAGACCCATCCAGAGCCGCTTCCCGGGGCGGTTATCTCACGCCGCGACCAGCCCAAGCGTCCGCTTCAGGGCGGCTGCATTATACTGCCGGTTGAGGGTGGAGATGACATCACGCTGGATGCCGGCCGGGCAGACGGCTTCGCACTCGTAGTGATTGGTGCAGTTCCCGAAGCCCTCATCATCCATGGTATCAACCATGAGCAGAGCACGCCGGTCATGCTCGCTCCTGCCCTGAGGCAGGCGGGAGAGGTGAGCGACTTTGGCACCGACAAAGAGCATGGCGGAAGCATTCGGACATGCCCCGACGCAGGCGCCGCAGCCGATGCACTTGGCTGCATCAAAGGCGGCATCCGCTTCACTTTTGGGAATGGGAATCGAATTGGCGTCTACCGCCGAACCGGTGCCGACGCTGACAAACCCTGCGGCCTGGATGACCCGGTCAAAGGCGCTGCGGTCAACCACAAGATCTTTCAGCACGGGGAAGGCCCGGGCGCGGAACGGCTCGATGGTGATGGTGGAGCCATCGTCAAAGTGAGAGACCCGCACCTGACAGGTGGTGGTGGGGTGGCTCGGACCGTGGGGTTCGCCGTTGATGGTCAGACCACAGGATCCGCAGATGCCCTCGCGGCAATCCGAGTCAAAATGGATTGGCTCCGTATTTTCGATCTGCAGGCGTTCGTTGACGATGTCCAGCATCTCCAGGAAGGAAGCCTCCGGCGGGATGTCCTTCGCGTCATAGGTGACGAATTGACCGCGGGAGTCGCGATTGGGCTGTTTCCAAACTTTCAGGGTGAAGTCCATGGTGAATCGATCAGTCAGAATGTGGATAAAGGATGGATGAGAGAAAAGGATGAGCCAAGGGGCTGAGATCTATAAAGGTTACTTATAGCTGCGCACTTTCGGTTTCTCATATTCGAAGTCGAGATCCTCCTTATGCAGGGTGGGGGCGTCATTGTCTCCGTTGTATTGCCAGGCTGAGACATAGGCGTATTCATCGTCATTACGGAGGGCTTCGCCGTCTTCTGTCTGATACTCCGTGCGGAAGTGGCCGCCGCAGGACTCTTCACGGTCGAGCGCGTCACGGCACATCAATTCGCCAAACTCAAGGAAGTCTGCCACACGTCCGGCTTTTTCGAGGGCCATGTTAATCTCTTCATTCGAGCCGAGGACATTGACATCACTCCAGAACTGCTCCCGCAGTTTGGGGATTTCCGCGATGGCTTCTTCCAGACCGGCTTTATCCCGCGCCATGCCGCATTTATCCCAGCAGATCTTGCCAAGATGGCGGTGAAAGTCATCAACGGTGCGTTTGCCCCGGATGGAGAGCAGTTTCTCAATGCGTTCCCGGGTCTGTTTTTCCGCATCATCAAAAGCGGCGCCTTCCGGTTTAGGACTGCGTTTATCAAAGGGCACCGTGACGAGATAACTGGAGATGGTATTGGGCAGGACAAAGTAGCCGTCGGCCAGGCCCTGCATGAGCGCACTGGCTCCCAGGCGGTTAGCTCCATGATCGGAGAAGTTGGCTTCCCCGATGACAAAGAGGCCCGGGATATTGCTCATGAGGTTGTAGTCCACCCAGAGACCGCCCATCGTGTAGTGGACGGCGGGGAAAATCATCATCGGCGTCTCATAGGCATTCTCGGTGGTGATCTCCTCATACATTTGGAAGAGGTTACCGTAGCGCTGTTTAATCGTTTCCGCGCCGAGCCGGTTGATCGCATCCGTGAAGTCCAGATAGACGCCATTGCCGGTGGGGGCGACTCCACGGCCTTCATCGCAGGCTTCCTTGGCGGAACGGCTGGAGATGTCACGGGGGGCAAGGTTGCCGAAGCTGGGATATTTCCGCTCCAGGAAGTAATCGCGATCATCCTCCGCGACGTCTTTTGGACGGATTTCCTTCTTGCGCAGCTTTTCGGCGACGGCGGGATCTTTCGGCACCCAGATGCGGCCGTCATTCCGGAGAGACTCAGACATGAGGGTCAGCTTGCTCTGATAATCGCCGCTGACGGGGATGCAAGTGGGGTGGATCTGGGTAAAGCAGGGGTTGGACATGAGTGCGCCCTTTTTATAGGCGCGATAGTTTGCGGTGACATTGCAGCCCTTGGCATTGGTCGAGAGGTAGAAAACGTTGCCGTAGCCGCCGGTAGCGAGAACGACCGCATCCGCGGCGTGCCGCTGGATCTCCCCGGTGACCATGTCGCGGCAGATGATTCCCTTGGCCTCACCATCGACCACGACAAGTTCGAGCATCTCCGTGCGTGGAAACATTTTCACTTTGCCCAGCCCGATCTGGCGGCTGAGCGCCTGGTATGCGCCGATGAGCAACTGCTGACCGGTCTGACCGGCCGCGTAAAAGGTGCGCGCCACCTGGGCGCCGCCAAAGGAGCGGTTGGCCAGAAGACCACCGTACTCCCGGGCGAAAGGCACGCCCTGGGCAACGCACTGGTCGATGATATTCACGCTGACCTCGGCGAGCCGGTAGACGTTGGCCTCACGGGAACGGTAATCGCCCCCTTTGATCGTGTCATAAAAGAGACGGTAAATGCTGTCCCCGTCATTCTGGTAGTTCTTAGCCGCATTGATCCCGCCCTGGGCCGCAATGCTGTGAGCGCGGCGGGGGCTGTCCTGATAGCAGAAGCAACTGACGTTGTAGCCCTGCTCCGCCAGCGTGGCAGCCGCGGAGGCGCCGGCCAGACCGGACCCGACAACGAGCACAGTGTAGTGGCGGCGGTTGGATGGATTGATGAGCTGATGCTCAAAGATGTGCTTCGTCCACTTCTTCTCGAGCGGGCCATCCGGAATGCGGGCTTCCGGGGTAGTTGGAACTTCCAGGGTATGCATGATTCAGTCGTGAGATGAAAAAAGGTCGCTTCAGGGATGGCGGGTTATTGGTCGGCGGCCTGGGCCAGGGCGGAGTCGTCGTCTTGCTCCTTCTCTGAGGAGATTTGCTCCTCGCTCGGTGGGTCCGCCTTCTCGTCGAGGTTTCGATTTTCCGCGTGGTACTCCTGGCCAATGAGACCTGTCATGACGGCGACCGGGATACTGGAAAAGCCGAGGAAAAGGAGGATGGAAAAGGCGTAGCCAGCGGTCTTGATGACCCCTCCGGTCTGCGGGGTGACCCAGCCTAAGGTCTGAAAGACACTACGCACCCCGTGGCTGAGGTGGGTGAAGAGAATGGCCATGGCGACGATGTAGAAGATGCTGATGAAGGGGTTCTTAAAGCCCTCAATCATCATAAGATAAACGTCGACCGGCTTGTGGCCGTGATCTTCACCCTCAAGGTGGGGCTTGCCGATCTCACTCATGGAGACCTTGAAATCATCTCCCTTGTAGTAGGGGAACCAGGTTTTGGTGGTGAAATGGCCGATGTGGAAAATGACGAAAGCAATGAGAATCAGGCCAGAGGCAATCATGGTGCGGCTGGCCCAGGTGCTCTTAATCGGCTTGCGGTGTTCATAGTTCTCCGCCCCGCGCGCTTTGCGGTTCTCCATGACGAGCAGGATGGTGAAGACGACGTGGATGATAAAGATGGCGAGCAGACCCGCACGGATGACCCACAGAAGAGGGCCGAGCTCAACGAGGTGGTAGGCGTAGGCATTGATCATCTTTGGAGGGCCAAAGATCTGCAGATTACCGAGGACGTGACCGATGAGGAAGAGGATCAGGAGGATGCCGGTGATGGCCACCGTAAGCTTGCGTCCGATGGAAGAACCGAAGAAACGGGAAATGGGCTCAAAGATATTCATAAAGGTCGACGGATTCGACAGATGGAAGGTAATCTGCACTCAGCGCTTACGAAGGTGACAATATAAGGATAGCTAATAGCGTCAAACCATTCCTGAGAAAGATTGGTGAAAATGAGGTGAAAGGGCCACCGCAGCCCTCTCCAGGGAGACGGGGCCTGATTCCACGGGAATCCGCGAGCGGGTGCAAGGCAGAAGTGGAGTTCTGCTAATGTGTGAAACAAACAATTAGAATTGACTTGCCCGCAGTCTGTTTCCATCCTCCAAGGTGATGGCTGAGCGGGACCAAACGCTGAAGCGCTGATTCTGGCTGGAAGCAAGTAGGCAAGCAAGAGGACACGGCACGGCGGATGCTTTCTGGGGCACCGGTGTGCGTCGTGATTATGACGATGAACAATTCATTCCTGATGTATCTGCGCTCGGTTCCCCGGCTGCGGGGGACGATGGCCGTGACGTGACCACGAGAGAGCAAAGGATCCCCTCCATTGATGAAAATTTTACTGTCATTTACCGGGTATGGGGATGCCGATTCCTCCTCCTTCCCGGAACCTGACGGACATGGGTCGTCATCCGGCGTTGGAGGGGAGGGGCCTGTCGCGGCGGTCTGGCCCGGCTCGATTCTGACGATGCTGCAACACCGGCATTTTCATCACGTCTACCTGCTGGATACCCCTGAGACCGAAGAAGACACACAGCGGACATTGACAGCGATCCGTGCCCGTCATGATGCGACGGAAGCGAGCGTGATTAGCCTGGATGTACAGGACCCGGCCAACTATGGGGAGCTGCTGGATAATCTGCGGCGGCATGTGAAGCCCCTGACCCTGCGCCATGCGAATGCGGAGTTTTTTGTGAACCTGGCTGCCGGTACTCCCCAGATGCACACCTGCTGGATTCTGATGTGTGCTTCCGGTGAGCTGCCGGCACGCATCCTGCAAACGCGGCCGGCGAGATTTTTGCATGATGGAAAGCCCGCCATCAGCGAGCTGGATTTGACCCGGCCGTACTTTCCTGCCGTGCGCCCGTTGCAAGGTCCGAAGGAGGGTGCCCATGAGGTGACCGGTCCCAACATCATTCAGTGCGCCCGGGAAGCCGGTCTGATTGGAGAAGATCCGCGTTTTCTGGCCGCGATGGGATCGCTCATCGCGTGGGCTCCGTTTGATATGCCGGTGCTGATCCGGGGAGAGACCGGGACGGGAAAGAGCCTCGCGGCCAGGATGGTCCATCAGAACAGCGCCCGGGCAAAGGGGCCTTTTGTCGAGGTACGCTGTTCCGGACTGCCCACGGATGTGGCCCAGAGCACGCTCTTTGGCCATCGGAAAGGGGCCTTCGACGGAGCGGACGCGGATCACACAGGCAGGTTCGAGGAAGCCAATGGGGGCACCGTTTTTCTTGAAGAATTGGGTGATCTGCCATCGGAAGCTCAGATCAAGCTTCTTCAGGCCCTGGACGAGCGGATGATCATCCCGCTGGGTGCGCCCTCGTGCAGGCGCATTGACGTGCGGTTAATTGCTTCGGCCAGCCAGGACGTGAATGCAGCGGTGTTGGAAGGCCGATTCCGGGAGGATCTGTTTTACCGATTTACGGACGCGATCGTTCTGCCGCCACTGCGGCAGCGCCGGGGGGATATCACCCTGCTGGCGAACCACTTTCTGGATCGGCTGAATGAGGCTCGCAACGAGAGCAAGACGCTGCACCCGGCAGCACTGCGCAGGCTGCAGAATGCGCGTTGGCATGGGAATGTGAGGGAACTGTTCCATGTCATCGAACGCGCGGTGATCCAGGTGCAGAAGTATGTCATTGACGCATCTGACATCTCCCTGGTGGAACTGCAGGATGAGGTGCTGGAAGCTGCAGCGGTGCCTGGGGTGCTGGATCCCTATGAGGGCTTTGGCCTGGAGGATTACCTGCGGAAAGTGAGAGGGACGCTCTTTGAGCGCGCTCTGGAAATGGCCGGCTCCAATCAGAGTCAGGCGGCGCGTTTGCTGGGCGTAACCCCGCAGGCGGTGCATAAGTATCTGCGCAACCGGGAACGGCCGGACAACGAGGAGGATTTGGCCCCGGAAACTCCGGGGAGCTGAAGTGGGCCGCTGGAAAGGCTGGTTGTGGGGAAGGACCGGACTTCTTGTGACAGGATTGTCATTTGCCTTGCGCCTCAGGCGTAGGCTCTGATCTTGAATCGGTCCGGCCAGATAATCATGCGGGTCATGGCGGCAGCACCGCAGGTAATGAGGAACTCAGGCACCCAAGGATGAAAGCGCGCGCGATGACCATGCTGGAACTGTTAACCCGGCCGGTGCAGTACCGAGTGCCGGTCTACCAGCGCAATTTCGAGTGGGAAGGCCGTGAGGAAGTACGCCACGGGGAAGTAGGTGTGCTGTGTGGAGATATCCGTAAGCGCTGTCTGGATGAGAAACGCACGCATTTTATAGGCCCGGTAACGATACGATTGCAGGACAGACAGGACGGCCCGACGGAGATTTATGATGTGATTGATGGGCAGCAGCGGATGGTTACCCTGATCATTCTGCTGGCGATTATCCGGGACTGGGCGAGGGAGCACGACGAGGTGGATTCACTCAACGCGCTGCAGGACAGGTTTCTGATGAACGCCGAGGCGCCGGAGGAGCAGAAGGACCGGATGCGTGGTTCTCTGATCAATCACGATGACCAGGTGTTGCACGGAATCGTGCAGGGCGCACCGGCCGATCACGCGATGGCGGGCCATGGGATGGTTCATGCCCGTGGCACTCTGGTCGGCTTTGCCCGGCAGTGTCTTACCCGGCATGGACCATTCGAGAGCTACCTGCACCTGGCTGAGGAGATCACAGGGAGGCTGAAGGTGGTTTGCATTGAGCTGGAGGAAGAAGACCACCCGACCTTCATCTTTGAATCCCTGAACAACCGGGGCCGGGGGCTGGCGGTATCCGATCTCTGCCGGTGCTCTGCCTTTGTGCGGATCCCTGATGAGCAGGATCAGATCACCCTGTTCCGCCGGTACTGGGGGGACATTGAGCGGTGGGTGCGGGAGAGCCGGGATGACGCTCCGAGTGACGTGCCCAGCCGGGTGGCGTCGATGGACCGGTTCATGCATGCCTTTGCCGCCCGCCATGATCCGGCCCTGCATAAGCGCGATCTGCTCCCGGCGATCGAGCAAGAACTGGACGCCTATGGCGGCCGGGCGGAGGTAGTGATCCGGCGCATGCACAGCCTGGCGAAGTATTACCAGGCGCTGCACCAGCCCATTTACGCCAAGCATCCGGAAGTGCAGCTCCAACTCACGTGGCTGCAGTATCTGGATCTGCCTGGTCTGCGGGCGGCCGAGCTGAGACTCTTTGAGCATACCTACGAACGGATGCGGCGGGCGGAGGACGGGCTCACGGAAGACGAGCTGGCGCAAGGGCTGCTGCTGCTGGAAAGTCTCATGATTCGGCGGGAAGTGTGCGGCCTGGGCAATGAGAAGCTGGCCAGTCATTTGTCTAACATCTTCAAGCGGGCGGACGGCCGGCCGCCGGAGGAGCCCTTCTTCGAGCGGATCAAAGCCGGATTCACCCAGGCGCAGGTGATGCCGGATGACACGGCCTTCTCCCACAGCCTGCGGGAAGCGCCTCTTTACCGGAGCCGCCAGGGCAAGGATCTGATCCGCTACATGCTTTTCAGACTGGAATGGGCCTGCTATGGCCCGGAGGAACGGGATCTTGCCCCGAGCGTGGAGGATGACGATGTGCAGGTTCAGCCGGTGGAGGACATGCCGATTCCGGAAGGATGGATGGGGTGTCTGGCCACCCTGAGGCTGGCCCGGGATGTGGAGGGCGGAGAACCGAAGCTGCGTCTGGAAGAATCCCTCATGAAAGAGCTGGCGAGCGCACAGACTTTTTCCACTGCGGCCATGCCGCCGCCAGCGCCGGCCATCCGCGAAGTTCAAGCAGATGAGGCCAGTTCCGCGGGCGGAGGGATTCGCCGTCTGACCGACGAAGATATCCTGCGAGAGCTCAGACCCGCCGTGGCGCCGGTGAGACGCTCACCTGGTGGAAGGCCGATCCCGCCCAATTTCACGCCCATCCTGCCCAAACCTCCAGGCGGGGCGCCGGCAACTTCTTCCGCCTCGGAATCTGGCCAGGTCAAGGAGACTCCGCGGCAGATGATCAACTCCGAAGACGCCCGTTCGGCGGAGCATCAGGAGCTGCGGCGGAGATCGATGGCGATCGCCCAGCGTGCGCTCAGGATCTGGCCGACGGCCGGCAAAATGATGGCTGGAACCGGTCAGCCCCAGCCTCAAACCCAACAGACACCTGCCGCCTCAGGCGGATAAGCGAGCGGTTTCCGCCGGGAGGGGGGAGGGGATGGTGGCGCCGCTGATCAGGGCGGCGCGCTGCTCCCGGCTGAGATTGAGGTGCTGGGCGACTTTTTCCAGGGCTGCTTCCACGGTCAGTCCATGCTTCTTGCGCAGGATGGATACTTTGCCGTGCTCAACGTAAGCGTCCGGCCAGCCGATACGCTCCACGGGAGTGCGTAACCCCTGAGAATAGAGATGCTCCATCACGGCGCAGCCGAAGCCATTGTGCAAAACATGATCTTCCAGGGTGCAGATGACACGCACGCTGCGGGCGAGGTAGTTGAGAAGATCCGTGTCGAGCGGTTTGATCCAGCGGGGATTGACCAGAGCGACGGAAAATCCCTGTTCCTCAAGGCGGCGGGCGGCTTCCTGGGCGAGCTCGAACATGGCGCCGAGACCGATTAAGGCGACATCCTCACCGTCGCGGATCATCTCGGCTTTGCCAATCTCGAGGAGCTCGGGTTTTTCCGGCAGACTGGCACCCATGCCGGCCCCGCGGGGATAACGAATGGCAATCGGACCGTCATTGTAATGAAGCATGGTCCAGAGCATATGGACAAACTCCGCCTCATCCTTGGGCTGCAGATGGATGATGTTCGGGATGTGGCGGAGATAGCCGATATCAAAGAGGCCGTGGTGAGTAGGCCCATCATCGCCGCTGAGACCACCGCGATCCATGCAGAGCCTGACGGGCAGGTTCTGGAGGGTGATATCATGGATCAGCATGTCATAGGCGCGCTGCATGAAGGTGGAGTAGATCGCAAGGAAGGGCTTCAAGCCCTGGGTGGCCTGGCCAGCGGCAAAAAGGGCGGCGTGTTCCTCCGCAATGCCCACGTCAAAAAAGCGTTTAGGATGGCGCTTCTCAAAGATCTCCAGCTTGGTTCCGCCTGGCATGGCCGCAGTGATGGCGGTGAGTTTTTCATCCTCATCCGCAAACTTGCTCAAAGTCTCCCCGAAGATCTCGGAGTAGGTAGGTTGAGTCGCCGGTTGGGTCTTGCCCGTCGTGGAATCAAAGGCGCTGAGGCCGTGGAATTTATCGGGTCGGGCCAGGGCGGGTTCAAAGCCGCGTCCCTTCTGAGTGATGGCGTGGAGAAGGACGGGCTGATCCTGATGTTTTAGGAAATCCAGCGTCCGGGTAAGGGCGGGCAGGTCATGACCATCGATCGGTCCGTAATATTTGAGGCCAAGATGCTCAAAGAGAACACTCGGCCAGAGCAGATGCTTCACGCTTTCTTCGAAGCGGGTGGCAAATTCAACCGCCCCTTTACCGCCGACCCATTGCAGGAAACCCTTGGCCCGCTCACGCAGGTGCTCGAACTGGTCACTGGTCACAATGCCATGAAGGTGACGGGCGATGGCGCCAACATTTCGGGCGATAGACCATTCATTGTCATTGAGGATGACGATGAAGCGCTTGGTCGTCTCTGAGACATTGTTCAGTGCTTCAAAGGTCACCCCGCAGGTAAAGGCGGCATCTCCGGCGACGACGACGATGTTCTCATCTGTCCCGTTCAGGTCACGTGCCGCGGCCATCCCGAGGGCCGAGGAAACCGCCGTGCCAGCATGGCCTGCTCCATAGCAGTCGTGTTCACTTTCCTCCCGGGTGAGGAAACCGGAGAGTCCCTGATACTGCCGGATCGTTCCGATGCGATCGAGCCGCCCGGTAAACATTTTGTGCACATAACCCTGGTGAGCGACATCAAAGACAAACTTGTCTGTGGGCGTGGAGAAGACGCGGTGGAGCGCAATCGTCAGCTCGACGACCCCAAGATTGGGACCGATGTGCCCGCCGGTCTGGGAGCAGGTCTCGATGAGCCGTTCACGCACTTCCCGGGCCAGAAGTGGCAGCTGATTGTCCGGCAGGGCCTTGATGTCGGCCGGGCTTTGAATGGTATCGAGAATCTCGGTCATCGGAAAAATTGGCCGCGCTTGAGGGTGCGTAAGGGCTCTGGGCTGATCGCTGGAAGAGGTGAGGTCTAAAAAAGGGACAAGCCGGGGGTATCGTCTTTTCCAGCCTCTGAGGAGTTTGTAACTTTAGACTTTCTACGTTTCGCTGGAGATGAAGCTGCCGGTGAATCGTCCATCCCGCCGGCA
>CAZUPP010000020.1:0-29829 GCA_964622095.1 uncultured Verrucomicrobiales bacterium | reverse complement strand
GTCCTGCATAGCAGATCCTGAGCCAGCAGGAGCGGCCACTATATCGTCTGCCGGGACAATTTCCACCTCACCCTGATGAAGTTTCTGGATGGCTTCAATGCGCTTTTCGGCCCGGTTCAGGGCATGGGAGCACTGAGTGACCATTTTCATCCCTTCCTCATAGCGGAGAACGAGTTGCTCGAGAGGCAGTTCGCCTTCCTCGAGTTCCTGGACGATCTCCTCGAGCCGCGAGGAAGCATCTTCAAAGGAGAGGGTGGGCTGATCGTGATCGGGGTCCTTGGCGCTCATGAAGTTAGGGAAACGACAACAAGATGAGAGGAAAAGAAAGAGTAGAGTAAAGGTAAGAAAGCTTGGCGGGTGGCCTTTGCAATACAAAGTTTGCCCGCCGCAGCGCTGGATCTCGTGGTCGAGCCGTGAAAGCTGGCCCAATTTCTTCGCGATGCCCTTCGAGGTTCCCTTTTAAAGCCTTCATGCATGGACATCATCTCCTGAACATCTCCCATGAAACCAAAGTATTGTTCTCCCCTTGTTGCGATCTCACTTCTCCTGACGGGCACTGGCGCCCTTTGGGCCGCCGAAAGCCCTACCTATGTCTGGTTCGAGGCCGAAAACACCGCCACGCTGGAGAACGGGCAGCCTCGGAATTTTCCTGAGACTGAACCCGAGGGAAGGGTTTTCTCAGAAGCGACTGCGTTGTATCCGGGAAACCCGGACGGTCCGAAAATGAAAGCGACCTGGGAAGTCGAGTTACCCGAAAGCGGTGACTACAATCTCTGGGTGCGCAAATTCTGGAGACACGGTCCGTTCAAATGGCGCTTTGCGGGGGACGACAAATGGCAGGAATGCAGCGGGGACATTGCCCTGCATGACGACAGTTACATTCGTCTGCATCATGGAGCAAATTGGGTGTTTCTGGGTGAAGTCAGTTTAGCCGGGGAGAGCGTCACCCTGGAAGTGGAAAGCATCGACAATAAAGGGTTTCTCGATTGCTTTCTGCTCATTCAAGGCGCCTTCATGCCAGCGGGAAAATTAAAGCCGGGCGAAAAAGCGAATCTGGCGGAGGAAGGATATTTTGCGTGGGAACCGGAGGCAGATCCATTTGAGGCGAGCCCGATTGATATGCGAGGGCTGAATGAAGAGTATGCCGGGGCGAATGGATATGTGCGGCGTGAGGGAGACCAGTTTGTCTTGGGAAATGGAGAACCGGTGCGCTTCTGGATGACGCAGGCTGGTTCGTTGCCATCCATGAAAAAACCGATGATTGATCTGCACGCGCGGCGGCTGGCAAAAAGCGGGGTAAATATGGTCCGCCTCTTTTTCATGGATATGTTCAGAACCTGGCGACTGCAGGACGAAGAGAAATTCAAGGAGCAACTGGATCAGGTACATTACGTGGTGGCAGCGCTGAAGCGGGAAGGAATCTATACGTATTTCGGGCACCTTTTCTGGGATACACACATTCAGGCCTTAACGGATAACGATCTGCCTGGGCTGAGAAAAGGAGAGGGAGCCCTAGGGTCACTATTTTTCAGTGAGCCAATACAGGAAAGGTATCTGGCATTTATCAGGGACCTGATGACCCCAAAGAATCCTTATACAAAGGTCTCTCTGGGTGAAGATCCCGCCGTGGCCGTCATTGAGGTGATGAATGAGAGCAATTTGCTTTTCTGGACATTCAATCGCGACCGGATTCCCGGCAGCACGCTGGAAATCATTGAGAAAGAATTCGGGAAATGGGCTGCGGAAAAATATGGTTCGATCGAGAAAGCGATTGAGCATTGGGGCCAGGATGAGCCTGGCGATGATCCAGCCAACGGTCGTGCAGGCACGCTGATTGCATACTTCATGACCAGTGAAGGAATCGAGCAGAAGCCGAAACGCGCACGGGATCAGATCGAGTTTCTTACTGGTGTCCAGCGTGGACTGTATGAGAAAATGAAGGCCGAGTTTCACCAGATGGGCATCCGGAAAATGGTGGCAGGCAGCAACTGGAAAACAGCCGATCCCAGTACGCTGGGTCCGCTGGAAAACTATTCCTACCTGACCACGGATATGGTGAACAAGAATGACTATTACGGCCCGAAGAAGGTGGAGGACCAGCGGGGCCACGCGGTCGACGAGGGGGATGTCTTTGTTTCCCTGTCCGCAGTACCGGCTCCAGAAAGTGCGGGTCCGCTGATGACGGCCCAGCCGGCCGATCATCCGTTTATGATTACGGAAAATAATTGGGATAATCCAAATGAATACCGGATTGAATTTCCTTTTCTGGTCGCTACCTATGGACGCATGGCGGGAATCGATGGCTGGAATTTCTTTGCCTATGATACGCCGCTCTGGGATACCGGCATGGGGGTGTGGAATACTAATTCACCCACGATCATCGGGCAATGGCCGGGCTGCGCGCTCATTTACCGGCGCGGAGATGTAAAAGAGGGTCCGGTAGCGGTGACACAGAAAATCGGTTTAGAAAGCCTTTACACCGGCCAATCGATTCCGCTTCCGGAAATTCAGTATAAAGATTTTGTCTGGCAGGCTTTGCTGGGAGGCGATCCGAAGGTGGAGTATACATCAGAGATCTCACCGAGAGCATTTTTCACTGGCCCGGTACGCATTCAGTTCAGCAATGATGACAGGTCCGAAGCGGAAACGGTGGACCTGAGTAAGCTTATCGACGAGGAAAAGGGAATCATCTACAACACAAACGAGCAATTGCGTTGGGAGTATAAGCGAGGGATTGTCACCGTCGATACTGAGACCAGTCAGGGTGTAGTGGGTTTTCTGAAAAAAGCAGATACGGTCAAACTATCAGACGTGCAGATTGCCTCGGAGAACGAATACGCCGCAGTGCTGACGGTCTCGCTGGATGGCAAGCCGCTTCCGGAGTCCGCCCGGGTTCTGATTCAGGCGGGCACCCAGGATAAACCCTACGGATATACTCTGGAGAAGGCGGGGGACCAGGGAGAGAAGAAAATTACATCTCTGGGCGGCTATCCGTTTAACGTGAAAAAAATCAAGGCGCAGGTTTTCCTCAAAGGGCACGCAGGCAAAACGGCAAAAATCCTGGATGAAAATGGTTATCCGACAGGAGAAACGGCCCAGGCAGAAACCCGCAACGGCTCTCTTCTAGTCACGTTGCCGGAAGATTCTCTCTATACGATTATTGAGTGAGGTTCTCTACTTCGATGCCGTCTGAGGGAGTGGTGTGCAGATTTTCTCCGTCCCACTTCACGAGGACGTGACCGCTCTGAAGGGGATAACAGACTTCGTAGGAAAAATCTGTCTGGTAGGGATTGACCCGGACGCGTTTACCGCCCGGCTCGAGAATTTCGAGTCCGGCAAGATTTCGGATGAGAAATTCAGCAGGCGTGGCGGACCAGGCATGGGAGTGCGAACGCATTTGTCCAAAGAATTCACCGTTCCGCCATGAACCCTCGGGGCTCCATTCTTCAAAGACAGAGGTGGCGCCTTTATCCAGCATGCGCCGGCCCCAGCGGTCACGAATCACTTTGAGGGCGAGATCCCGGCGTCCCGCACGGTGAAGCGCGTTGAGAACAAAGACGCAGAAAAATGGTTCGCATTCCGCCGTGTAAGGCAGTTGACCGGGTGGAAGAGCAGGGGATTCATAAAATCGTCGCAAAATGGAGCGGGCAACGGAATCATCAACGAGCCCGAAATAAATCGCGGCCATGCTGGCATGTTCACTGTGCATTTCTGAGAGCTGCCCATCAATGCGTGCATCGGCCAAACAACCTCTATCCCTGCAAAAGAAGGCTGCCTGGAAATTGGATTTTATGGCAGCACGCAGTTTCTCGCAATGGCCTGCCACGCGTTGATCGCTAAGGACGCCTGCAATTTTTTCCAGGGCGCCGAGAGCGCCGTAAAAAAGTGCATTCAAGGCCGTGCATTCGCCGCGCCGATCCGTATGGGCCCAATCAATCAGCACCCACCAGGCGACATCTTCGAGGAAGGCATTTTCATTGACGTAAGTGTAGAAAGTTTGCATGACGCGCAGAGCCTGCGGATACGTTTCCTCAAGAACCGCCGCATCACCGGTATAGAGATAAAAGTCCCAGAGAAAAATCAGCCATTCCAGGGAGTAATCGGGGATGGCTCCGTTTACCCAGTCAGACGGGATATTTGAGACATTGGAAATCATGCTGGTCGGGTGCTGAGAGGCACTGGTTTGGCGATAAAACTCACGCGGAAGCCGGGCATCACCAAAGCAGGCATAAGTCGCACCCAGGGTGACCGAAGCGACATCTCCCAGCCACTGCGCGGCCTCCCGAAAGGGTGTGTCCATGTAGAATTCGTTCGAGCACAACCGCACGGTATGGCGAGATATCTCCCAGATTCCCTGAAGCTCCTGGTCAGGCGAATGAAAAAATCCCCGCTCTTCGAATGGAAAAGTGGAAATGCGTGCACGTAGACTATGCAGAAGGACTGGCGCGCCTTCGTGTCTGGAGAGGCGAATTCGCAAATAGCGAAACGCTTTCCAGTGAAACGGCTGAAAGATCTGGCGGCCGCCACGCAGAATGATGCTGTCAGCGAAGAAACATTCGATGGCATTGTTGAAATGTCCGTTGATGAGGCGTTCAGCGTAGCCGAGCTGAAGGATGAGACCGGCAGGACCTTCAATTTCTATCTTGGGATAGGCTGTAATTACTTTTCCAAAGTCCAGGAGAAGACAGGGGTCCCACACCCCATCGTGAGCGGTCCCGCGAAGCGGTTGCACGCCCACTAATGTGCAGCTCCCATGACCGGTGAGGAGGTTCTCCAAATCGTGAACTTCGCAACGGCTGATCTCTGTCCCGGTCTGCGAAAGTCTTATGCTCAAATCATCGCTTCGTGTGCGATTGATGAGATCAAGGCATTCATCGGCCTCAATTCCCACGGGACGCGCCGGGATATCGGTCATTTCCGGTAATTGATTTTCGATGAGACGCGCCCAAGGTCCGGCGGCCGGAACGCGATCGTTCCCGGACCATTTATTGATTATAGTGGTAGCGAAGTCCCATGAGCGGTCATCAAAGTCCAGCGATACCCAATCAGGAGACAGGTGCCGGCTATCAAGTTGCTCCTGGAAACGGTAAAAATGATTCATCCCGAATATCTGGGAGTTCTCGTTCCACGCGGTAGACTTCCGCACGCGTGTCCCGCTGCCCGTGGCAAGCAAAGTTGCCTTTTGTTTACCATCGCGGGCGATCTCCGCGAGGAAACCCGGTTGCGTGAATGGACGGGCTTCAGCCTGACAATAGACCAGCGCGGCGAGTAGATTCTCCCCAAGACACAGATGAGAACCTACGGAAAAGCGATGGTAGTACTGCAACCAGGGCTGGCCGGGCTTCGGCGCGCGGCCGATAAAGACTCCGTTGATCCACAGCATGCAACGGGTTTCGGCACTGGCAAAGAGAAACACATTTTCGACAGGTAAATCTTCATTCCACGCAAAGCGCTGGCGGAAAAGCCAATAACTATTCTTCGGGATTTCGTTACCCCAGACCCATTTCGCGTTCCATTTGCGGCTTGTGCCCGTGACGGGCAGGAAAGAAAGATCAGGGGAAGGGGAAGCGTCATTCATACCGCCGGTTTAACTTTAGGCGGCGCCCTGCGGCAAGCCGAAAGGGAGGGCTGAACTCAGGCCGTCGTCTCCGCGGTTTCCCGGCTGACGGCGTGCAGCAGCGGTTCACCCTTGAGGAATCGCTCAATTTCATCTGCCACGAGGTGCCCCAGCCGTGCCCGTTCTCGGCCAACTGCCCCGGCGATATGCGGGGAGAGAATAATATTCGGCATCTCATAAAGAGGAGATTCCGGCGCGGGCGGCTCAGGGAAGGTTACGTCCAGAATGGCTTGGATATCACTGCGCATCTGCAATACTTCGATCATCTCATCTTCCCGAACGATCTGACCCCGTGCGGTGTTAATGAAAACCGCATTGGGCATCATTTTCTCAAAATGCTCGCCCCGAATCATGCCCTGGGTTTCCGGCAGGTTGGGCGAATGAAGACTGACCACATCACAGGTGGAAAACAGATCGTCGAGGGGAGACAGAATGACCCCGGCCGCTTGCGCTTCCTTCTCGGACAGAAAAGGATCGTAAACCAGGATCTCCGGGCCAAATGCCTTCAAGTGCTGCGCGACCAGCCGGGCAATTTTGCCAAATGAAATAAGTCCGACACGAGCGCCAAAATTACCTGGCGATGCTTTAGATTTAGGACGGTTGCGGAGCTTTCGCATTTCTGCTGTCAGGAAGAAGAAGCGCTTTAATCCCAGAATGATTACCGCGACGGTATACTCCGCAACGGGGATGGCATTAGCCGCCGCCGCAGACACAATGGGAATGTTTCGGTCCCATAATCCGGGAGAAGCAAAGCTGCGGATGCTGCCGGCCCCATAAAAAACGCCCCTTAGGTTAGGAAGTTTCTGGAGAAGCTCTTCATCAAAATAAGGTAGCCACCATGTCCCGATGACGATCTCTGTATCAGGGGGAGGAGAGGATGGACTGGGAAATGGAGCGTTCAGATCAACCAGCTGATGGAGTCGATGCATCACGGCCTCCGGATAAACGCTGGGCAATTCATGCTCCAATGCCCAGATAACCGCGGGTGGCTTTCTCATAGTCTTAGCGTCTATCCAATGCTTGCCTTTTTGACTTCCTTCAGCTTGGCGGCTTCCTCCGTTCCTTTATAGTAGTCGTCAAGCGGATAACATCCAGAGCGCATACCATTCCGTGGAGCCGTAGTGCAATCACTGAATGTTCGACAGATAAAACGTTTCTCAGGTGCTTTCCCAGCCGTGGCATCGGCAAGAATGTTTGGGTAGGAAAGAACCATGCGTCCGATTCCGATCAGGTCCGTCCAACCATCCTGAATGGCACCCGAGGCGACATTGGGCAGGAATTCCTGGAGGTAAGAATAGGCACTCCCCACATAAACAAGTTCAGGGACCTTCGCTTTGAGCGCCCGAACGACCTGCATTTGACGCGCCACGCCGATCAGGGGATCTTCCGGCGGCTGGTAACCGTCAGACGGTGGATAGGCTGCGGGGCGTTGGATATGCGGATTATAGTAGGGGCTGCCTGCGGTCAGATTCACGAGGTGTATGTCCAAATCCGCCAGCAGCCGAAGAAATGCTTCGGGCTCGTCGAGATCATACTCGACCGGGTTTTTCGGATTAATGCCAAATCCAAAGTCATAAGGCAAAGCGTGCGCGAACTCAACCGGAATGCCCGGGCCCAGCTTTCCGTCTTCCGCCTGATCTGGATCCGGCTTATATGGCACAAAATCAAACGCGCTCAGACGCACTCCGATCTCCAGGCCAGGAACCCTGGCGCGAATACCGGAAACGATTTCGCGAAGGATGCGTGTGCGATTCTCAAAGCTGCCACCGAAAGGCCCGGGACGGGTGTGTGCCCCGAGAAACTCATGCAGCAGATAGCCGTGACAATGTTTGATATCGACAAAATCCGCTCCCGCCTGGTGCGCCCTTGCCGCCGCGGAAATGTAGGCATCGATCAACTCGCGAACTTCATCGTCCGACAGTATAGGTTCATCCGAATCAATACCGAATTTCTCATCCAGAAGAGGATGGCGAAACGCAATACGCGGGGCGGGTTGCTTTTTATCATAAGGGCGGCAAAAACGGCCCGAGTGGGTCAATTGAAAACCAATCGCGAGATCCTCCGCCGAACCGTATTCTTTTTCATGCGCGCTCACCAGCGAATCGCGCAGGCTGGCGATGCCTTTAACGTTTTCTTCATTAATAATTAATTGGTTTGGATTAGCGCGTCCATCTGGCCGAACGGCCATCGCTTCACCGCCCCAGATTAATTTGGCTCCAGACAAACCAAAACGTTCCCAGCGGCGGCGCATTGGCTCGGTCACGCCACCTTCCGTTGTGCCATCCCAACCCTCCATGGGATGAATGGCCCACCGGTTCCCAATCTTTAGTGGACCAGCCTGAATGGGCTGGCAAAGGGGCGGCGTGATACCATTGCGGGCAATCCCATCGGCCTGAAAAGGAAGGGAAACGCCAAGTGAGTCAAGATGCGCCTGAAACGCTTCCGGCGTTTTCAGGCTGGGAATGCGGGTGAGTTTCATGGTCTTTAGGGTGAGGAATTGGATAAATGAAAGCAATTACAGTTCAGCGAGCATTTGATCAATGCGATCGGCAATCTCAGCGAGGATGACTTCGTCTGACGCCGGACGTTCCTGAGCTTTCGGGTGGGTCAGCGAGCTCTGGATGTGACCACGGTATTTGAGAAATTGAGCCGCGCTGTGTTTGTAGGCGGGGACAGGTGCACGGAAGGCAAAGAAACCCAGATACTGAAGGAGATCGTTTAAGGCGTAGAATCTTGCGTCTCCCTGCTCCCAGAGACGGTCTCGAGCTGCGAACGCCTCCGGGTGGAAAGCGGAAAGGCCCAAAAGATAGTCGCTCCCCCACATGATTAAGTCGATCGCAAGATCATTGCCGGTAAAAACCTTGAATTCAGGCCGGACTTGGTCGCGAATGTGCAGACGTTTCCATTCCAGATCCCGGCGCAGTGAAGAGTGCTTGGCACCCTTGAGCTGCGGAATTTCCAATAATCGCGAAAACAGCGCTTCGCTGTAAATTTGGCCGAAGGGAACAAACATTTCACCCAGCTCAAAGGCATAGAAGCTCTCCGATATACCGGCGATGGCGCGATAGAAATCGATGATCTCATCATCATTCATCGTCTTCAGATAACTGGACTGAAAAATAATGGGAGTGCCACCCAGGCTGGAAATCTCGGCCACCTGGTTTTTGTAGTTTTCCATTGGTTCACCGTCTTTGCCTTCAATAAATGCTCCTGCAACAAAAGCCCGTTCCCCGCAGACCTCACGGGTGATGCGGAGCAGGCGGGTCCGCTCTTTATCAGTGATCAGGTTGGCGTAGCCCGTATCCATATTGACGGCGGGCGTGATGCCAGAAATCAGGGTCCGCTCGACGAGATGAGCAAAGGCCGCTTCATCAATCTCATGGGCGGGCGTGAACGGAAGCAGCACCGCGGAGATTCCGTGAACTTTGCGCCGGGGGCGAAGGCGTTTCTGAAGATCATTTACCGAGGTGTCCATACCGGTAACCTGAGCTGGTCAAACGAAAGCCGTTAGGACTTTTTCCGGGCGCGCTGGCACTTTTTCGACTTTCGATGTGCGGTCTCCGCCGTAAGGTATTTCCGTGAGCTACCGGGTTCTTCTTCAGCAGCAATTCGATATTCGTCTGCGCGATCTGCAGATTCGAAAATTGGAGGTCCACGAGCATCTGCCGCACAGCCGGACGATCCATCCGCACCGTCATCAACACGGGCAGGTCCTGATTTATCTGGATGGGTGCGGTGAGGAAGAAGTTGGCGGCCAGACCTTCCGGGTGGAACCGGGGACGCTCGTCGGGATGCGAGGCGGCGAAATGCATCGCTTCGAACGCAAGGGAAACGGACCCAGCTCCACCCCGGTTTGCCTTGTGCTGGATGTCAGCGGAAGTAGTGGGTTTTTTGAGGGTGTATTTCAATTACCTGTTTCCGCCCTTCATCAAGTTCGCCATCTCGTCTCAAAGCTTTCGTCTGGCCATCAGCACGCAGAAAGTACCGGTGCCTGGTTGCGCCAGGGAGGCTGGGCGCTCTGGTTTGTTGGGTTTCTTTTAGATAATGCCATTCCCCGGATGGCGCGGGAAGTTACTGAAAAAGGCCGGGATTCTCTTCGGTCTTCACTCATGATGCGCCTGGAAAACCTTTTTGATCAGGACACAGGTAATCTGCGCGAATCTGCCTCACGGCTCGCTCGAAAAATGGGTTACCAGCAGGATCATCTTAATCGAGTCCTGAAAAAAGAAGCCGGCGTGACTATTTTGCAGATCCGTGATCAGGCGCGCTTGAGAAAAGCCCGCCAGGTTCTCCGGGAAACGGGAAAATCCTCAACTGCAGCGTTCGCGGCAGGCTTTGACGAAGCCAGTTATTTCTCACGCTGGTTTAAAAAACAAACCGGCATGAGCCCAACCGAATATCTGACGCACCTTCCTCAACCGCAAGAATCTTATGTCCACTTTCCCCAGCCTGGTTTTTCCCGGCGCTGAGGCACTTCGTCGCGGAGAACAAAATCGTCTGTCTCGCGCATCCATTGATCGAGCCGCCCCGACAGGTCCGCCAGCACATGGCGGAATTCCGGACGCTCAGCCACATTGATGAATTCCAGAGGATCATGACGCACATGATAGAGCTCTTCTTCCGGGCGGAGCCTGACCGGGATGGGAACAGTATCGAGCGGCTCATCCAGCTCGGGCGGAAGCCATGGCTGCCGCTTGATCGTCGGATCATAATTACGGATATAGTGAAATTCCCCGGTCCGGACGGATCTCATTGGATCATAGCGGTCAATAAAATCTCCCTTGCCTTCCCAAACTCTTTCTTCCCCATGAAAATTTCGCTCGGTAAAAATCGCTTCGTGCGGTAAATAGTTTTCACGGCCAAGAAGTAACGGCAAAAAGGATTTTCCGGGCAGGGGCGCAGAATAAGTCACCCCGGCCGTCTCCAGCAGAGTGGGCAGGAAATCGATGTTTTGTATCAGGTGATGGCAATGCCTCGCGGGTAATTCAGCCTCCGGGAGCCGCACAATCAGGGAGATTTCCGTGCCGCGATCATAGAGTGTTCCCTTGGCGCGTTCCCCGGCTATGCCATGGTCCGTCGTAAAAATAATCAGGGTGTCGCGATCATGTCCCATCTCCTTGAGCCCTTGCAGCAACCGGCCAAAATGTGAATCCATGTAGCGAATTGCCGCCTGGAATTTTGCGAATCGCTGCCTTGTTTGTGATGCATTTGGCATAAAAGGCGGAATATAGACATCCTCTTCTGGAACGGCGCCGCCGTGCAGGTCATCCGCCTTTTGCCACGTGCTGGCGTGGGGTTGCTGCGAACCTATATTCAGATAAAACGGACGGCTGCGCTCCCGGCGCCGGAGATAATCCAGAGCTTTATCGACGGCTACATGTGTATTGAAGTCTTCCCAGCTTTCCTGCAGCTCCACCGCGTAGTGATTTTCACCCGGGTGCCGCTCATGTTCCATGCCCGCGTGGATGGTCTCATAGGATGAATGTTTATTGAGGTGATCGACGATGGTTGGCACGTCGTGCGACAGCGGCCAGCCCATATGCGCGAGCCCAATTCCACCGCTGACGTGCGCATATTGACCGGTCATGGCACAAATGCGGGAAGGCGTGCAGGCGGGGGAGTTACAATAGGCCTGGTGAAAGGTCAGTCCCTCCCGGGCAAAGGCGTCCAGATGCGGGGTAAAGACCGGGGCGCCGTAGCACCCGGCGTGTTTGCCCAAGTCATGGCAAACAAAGTAGAGGATGTTGGGTCGTTCCATTCACCCGGCAGCATGGGACCGCCGAAAATCCGGAGACAACCTAAAAGCGCCTCCACGCTATCACCCCTCCGGTGATAATGGGGATTATTTCATGAAGGTCGAACGGGGTGGCGCGCCCGTAGGGATTCGAACCCCAAACCTTCTGATCCGTAGTCAGACGCTCTATCCAGTTGAGCTACGGGCGCTTCAGCCTGATGCCGCCAAAGCGGTCATCCCGCGAAATGTTGGCGGATAGGAAAGATACGCCTCGGCTTCGTAGCGTCAACCGGGAAGATGGCTATTCGTCGTCCTCCGGTGCCTCCAGGCTGTCACCGGGACTGGGCTCGTCCGCGTCTGGGGAGAGCAGAGAGCCGACCTCTTCCAGTGAATCAGTCCGGTCGATCCCTTCATAATCGCGGTCCAGCCGCTCCAGTTCTCCCGCTTCACGCCGCTGCTCCAGCGTCCATTGATCCGCAATGAGCACGGTTTGATTGGCTGGAGGGAAGGGGATCATTAGATCCAGCGCCATAAAGTTACTGGTATCCTGCGCAGCCCGCCGGGCCTCCAGCGTTCGCGCCGTCAGCATTTCATACCAGCGCTGGTTGAAGCGCAGCCAGGCTTGACCGGAGCGGGTGCCAAACTGGTCCGTGACAAACTTCCGGTCACCGGTGACCGGGGTGAAGTAAGCGGCGGCGATGCTGGTGTGGCTGTAGTCCGTGTTGCCCAGCTCAATGAACTGCACTGCCAGCCGGAAATCATTCGGTGCCTGAACTGCCACGCGATTGCTGTGGTGAGCGACTGCTTCCGGGATGTCCGTCAGGATCGAGCGGTCTTCCGGGACAAACTCCGCCAGGGAAGCACCCGGTTCTTCCGGGTCCGCGGTGAGAATCAGATAGAAATAGGGGGGCCAGGCGTGGCCGGGGTTCGTCGGAGCAGCGACCTTGAGAATAAGCGGGACAGCGCAGATGCCGAGCAAGAGTCCCATCGCCAGAACGCGTAACAGAGGAATGGGCGGCGCACCGCGGTTCCAGAGCACGATCAGAAAGGCCAGTCCATAGATGACGAAGACAGGAATGAAGAGGGAGTGTAATTGCCCGATATCAACCCCAGCCGCATCGTGGCTGAAAAATGACATCCCGATGAGCAGCGCAACAAACATTGTGAGAACCGCCCATTTCATCGCGCCGGTATCCCGTCGTTTAAAAGGATGCAGCAGCGAGAGGAAAAAGATCGGCGCAACAATGTTCAGCCCGAGATTCTGAAAGAGATTCTCGAATTGATTGCGGAATTCGAAACCGATCTTCCGGTCGATCGTCGTTTTCACGATGTCCCAGTCCGGTTTATACTCGCCCTCCCAATAATCACGGGAATGGGGCGCTCCCTCCACCACGGAGAGCCAGGCCATCCCAGTCGGCGTCCCTGAAGTATTGAAATTTACGATGACCAGAATCACCGCCACCGCCGCGTAGGAAACGAGGAATGCCGGTGCCAGCAGGACGCGCTGACGGAAGAAAATCGCGCAGAAAACCAGGGCACCAAGAAAAATCCAGAAAGCTGTCCCATGAGCCAGCGTCATCAGCCCCATCGTTAATCCGCTGAGCACCAGCCAGAGAATCGGCATCCTTCCTTCCACTTCGTCCTGAGTCGCCTTTGCCAGAAACAGCAGGGCGACGACAAAAAGAAAGGTCAAAGGAATCTGCGGGAGCGCGGATTGGGTGAACTCCCAGAAAAGGCCACAGAAAAGGATGATGGTGGCCGAGAGAATACCAAGCATCTCGTCAAAAAGAAGCCGCCCCAGAATATAGGTCCCGGCGATGGCCAGAATCAGCAGCACGCCATGCAGCACCACCACCAGCCGGTCGGCGAGCAGGATACGCTGAGTCGTGACCTCCATGGGTTCGTCCACGAAAAAATACACCATGGACATGAGATACGGATTAAGCGGCGCCTGACTCAGCTCCGGCATCGGCCCCTCCCCTTTGTAGGGGCGTTCCTTCTGGATGAGGAAATGAAGCGCCAGGGGGCGGATCACTTTTGTGGAGAAGCCTTCCCCGGTCGCGATCTGCCGGGCGATCTGAGCCTGATCAAACCCATCCTCCGTGTCGAAACTGAAAAAACTGAAGAGCGTGGAGTAGATGATGAGAGCGGCAGCGACAATTAACAAAAGAGCGCGCTGAATCCAGCGGGCGAGAGCGCCGGATTCCATGCCGGCGAGAGTTTCTTGGAGTGAGGCCATGGGATTCGGTCTAGGGAGACGTGATTTGTGGTGAGACGCGTTTCTATGGAAAGGCACGCCTGTCACCTCAGGGTAGCAGATGACGGCTGCGCGATCCCAAATCTTCCCGTCCACATTGTCCAGCAGAAATCACTCCGTTGAGGCCGGGGCAGACACCTCTTCTTCATCCTGGAATTGCTTGAGGCGACGATGCAAAGTCCGCCGGCTGATGCCAAGCTTCTTGGCGGCGTCTGTCCGGTTACCACCCGCCTCGCGCAGAGCGCGGAGGATCATCTCCCTTTCGGTGTTCGCCAGGTTCAGGGAGTCTCTCCTGCGGGATGAGCTGCTCTCTGCCCCAGGATCATCCGCCTGCCCAGGCGTCCGGGTGGAGGGTTGGCGCACAAAAGCGGGCAGGTGCCGGGGCTCAATCAACTCCGCACTGGACATTACCACGCCGTGCTCAATCGCGGAACGTAACTGGCGTACATTGCCCGGCCAGTCGAAGCCGACGAGGAGAGATTTCGCGTCCTCGCTCAGGTCGCGGTACGGTCTCTTGTTTTCCCTCGCAAACTCTCGCAGAAAGGCGTCCGCCAGAAGCGGTATATCCTCCCGGCGCTCTCGCAGCGGAGGCATGCGGATTTCTACCACGTTGAGCCGGTGATAGAGATCCAACCGGAAATCTCCCTCTTCCACCATTTCTTCCAGGTCCCGGTTCGTCGCGCTGATCAGTCGGACGTCCACCTTGATGGGCTTGTTACTGCCCAGCCGCTCGAAGGACCGCTCCTCACTCAGCACCCGCAGCAGCTTGACCTGTGTGATCTGGTCAATTTCACCGATTTCATCGAGAAAAAGCGTGCCCCCGTCGGCTTCTTCAAACCGTCCGATCCGTTTCTCGATCGCTCCGGTGAACGCACCCTTTTCATGTCCAAAGAGTTCACTTTCGAGCAATTGAGGCGCCAGAGCCGCTCCGTGGACGATGACCAGTGGCTTATCCGCACGATCACTCAGTTCATGAATTGCCTTGGCCGCCAGCTCTTTGCCAGTGCCGGGCTCACCCACGATCAGCACAGTGGCACGGGATTCCGCAACTTGCTGAATCGTTTCCAGCACCTCCACCATTGCCTTAGAGGTGCCCAGCATTTTCTCAACTCCGCGGGACCGGCGAACCTCCCGCTTGAGTGTGCGGTTCTCTTTCTCGATCGCCTTGCTCTGCAGTGCCCGACGCACGCGGATCTCCAGATCATCGATGTTCAGCGGCTTGGTCACGAAGTCGTAGGCGCCGCGTTGCATGGCCTGAACGGCCGTTTCGACTGAGCCATAGGCCGTCATCATGATGATGACCGGTGGCGGCGTCAGGGCCAAAGCCTGATCAATGAGACTCATCCCGCTTTCCCCGGCCAGCTTCAGGTCCGTGATGAGCACATCAATGGAGTCGTTTTGCAGTATCTCCAGCGCGGGAGCGATGGCCGGCGCAGTGTAGACGTCAAAATCTTCCTCGAAGGACTGCCGCAGCCCGTCGCGGGTATGCTTTTCGTCATCAACAATGAGGAGCGTGCTCAGCATGGATCAACCAACCGGAAATCCGGAGCGAAGCACGGACCGATGGCTGTGTCAAACTGACTCAGTCTTCCTTTTCTTTCTCTTTCCGGCTCACCTTTTCGCGCTCTTTGCGGCTGGCTTTGTCATCATCCGGAGCAGCGTCTTCCTCGGGAGGCTCGGCGTCTTCGCCGACACGCAGGACATACATCGTATCCCAAAGTTTACCGGTGACATAGAGCAACCGGTTGGTGGAGTCCCATGCAATGCCATTGAGGACCTCTTCGGCGGTCTCGGCATGAGGTTCAACGATCTCCGTCAGATCCAGATTGCCGGTGACCCGTCCGCTGGCCGGGTCGATCCGCACAATGCGCGGGGTCTGAAATACATTGGCCCAGATCTCGCCATCGATGAATTCAAGCTCGTTGAGTCCCTTGAGCGGCCGGCCGCTGTCTCTCACCTCTACCCGGTAGGAGACCCGCATGGTCTCCGGTTCCATGAAGTAAAGCCAGGAGCTGCCGTCGCTGAGAATGAGATACACCCCGTCCGTCGTCAGGCCCCAGCCCTCGGTCTTGTAGTCGAACTCCCCAATCGGCTCAAGGGTTTCCGCGTCATAGATAAAACCGACCTTGGATTCCCAGGTAAGCTGATAGAGTTTCTCATCAAAATAGGTCAGCCCCTCCCCGAAGTATTCTGCATCCAGGCGCAATTTTTTGAGCACTTTGCCCGTCCCGACCTCAATCTCACGCAAGGTAGAGCGCCCGCGCAGGCCGGTGCTTTCGAACATGCGCCCGTCCAGATAGACCAGACCCTGGGTGAAGGCCCGCGGATCGTGAGGAAACTCGTCCACGATCTCATATGGAATCTCTTCCGGATTACGGGAGGTTCCCAGCAACTGCCCAATCAGCTCCCAGACAACGATGCCGAGGAGAAAGGCGACCGCTGCGATCCCGTAGCGGATGGTGTCACTGATCCAGGCGCGACTCATTCAGGTGCGGTAAGGGCTTGCATCGTGGCAGAGAGCCCCTCTGTCACGCGCGCCAGCCGGTCATAGTCAACTTTGTCAGGAGTATCTTCCGCTGAATGGTAGTGGGGATAGCGGAAAGGTGCCGTATCGGTCACCATGAGCGCTTGATAGCCATATTTCCAGAAAGAAGCGTGATCAGACAACGCCACCCCGCCCAATTCTTCCGGCGCGGCGATGCCTTCCGATGGAAAGTCCGCCGCTTCACGGAAGGCAGCGATACTCTTGGCGACGAGTTCCTCGGAATTGAGATCCCCGACAAAGCCAATGAAGTTCCCCGTGTCCGGATAGAGGGCGCCGACGGGCGGCGGGTATTCCTGACTGCCGGGCTTGTCCGAGTAGTAGCCCATCGTCTCCAGGGCGATCATGCCAACGATGTTCTCTTTTGCGTCATAGGCCGCCTTCGCGTAGACCTGACTGCCCATTTCCCCGCTCATAAAGTAGGGGGGCTCCTCGTTGACGAAGCCAATGTATCTTACCGTCCGTGACGGTGCGTCATCCTTGTGCGCGCGGGCCAGTTCAATGAGCGCGGCAACCGCTGAGCAGTTGTCATTGGCACCCGCAGTTCCGGGAGCAGAATCATAGTGAGCGCCAAAAATCACGATCTCTTCAGGCGCGGTGCTGCCCTTTTTCTCTGCGATGACATTGGCGACGCGATGACCGGTCACCCGGTATTCCTGCCTCGACATCTCATAACCGAGCGCCTGCAACTCACGGTAGACATAGTTTTCCGCCGCGATCAGGGAGTCATAGCCGTTGAGAATGTTTTTCTCTCCTAAATCACCGGCTAAATGCTCAACGTGTTTGCGGAGCCGGGCGCTCAGCTCACGTTGAGCCGCCGTCAGTTCGGGGAGCTCACCGCGAAAACTTTGACCTGGGAATTGGCTGACAACCATCGGAAGACTGGACTGGGGATGACAGGCGCAGAGTCCAGCCCAGAGCCCGATGGAGGCAAGCAAGAAAGGATGCTTAGACTTCAAAAAGGAGAACGGAGCCAACTCAAGGAGCCTTCGCCGGAGCGAGCGGCAATTCAGCCTGACCGCGGATGAAGGTTTTGGCTTCACCAGGCAGGACATCGGTTTCTTTCGTCGTGGTGGTGCCGGCATCACCAAGGAACTTACCCTGCGCATCACTGCCTGCCACATTCGTATCCGTTGTCCAACCCGTTGGATCCAGATCGTTTTGGTATTGGATGCTGTAGGTGCGGCGGGGAGAAGTGCGCATGGTCACCATGTGCCCGACAGAATCAACGCTGTTAAAGTCATAGGTCGCCGAAGTGATTCGGAATTTATCATTCTCGTCGCTCGCATCCGTGTCGGAAGCGAACTCGCTGTTATCCGTCTCACCGTCCTTATCAAAGTCCCCGCCTTCCTCCAAGTCCATCAGATTGCCGACCTGTTCGCGTTCCCAGGCATCCGCCATATGATCGTTATCCGTGTCTTCCCCGGGATCGATCTCAGATGTGACGAGGTTGACATTCTGTCCCTCCCCGAGGTTGATCCACCCGCAATTAGCGGACCACGCATAGCCGCTCAGTTCACCGGTGAGAAAATCAACCCTTGGATCTCCCGTGTCTTCAAAGTTGACCCAGCCAAAGTTGGCGCCCCAGGCAAAACCCCGCAGAGCACCGTCGTCCATCACGTTCACCCCGAAGTCCGTCGAAGAATTATTCTGATAGCGGATACCATTTGACGGGGAGCCATCGCCCAGATTCATCCAGCCCATATTGGCGACCCAGACATAGCCGGAACAGACATACCCGCCGATTTCCGCTCCGTTGGTGTCATCCGCAAAAAAGTTCAGCCAGCCGAAGTTGGCGCCCCAGGCATACTGATTGCCATTATTTTCAAAGGTTGAGTCAGCGAAGACCGATGGCTGGTTACAGCCCAGGCTGACAATCAGCGCGGCTAAAAAAGTGCGAGTGATTTTCATGAGCAGAATAGCTTCGGATACAGGAAGAGTCTATTGTGTCGGGAAGGCAGGGGAATTGCCAGCAAATAAGCACCGCCAAGGAGAAAACTCATGCGGAGACTCTGCCGGTCAGACAGAAGTTATCACCGATCGATTCGATCTTTTGGTCCGTGATGGGCAGAGCCGTCCGGAGGGGCTCTATGTCGATGTTGCCTCCCAGTAGGAGGGGCGCGAGGTAAACGCAGATCCGGTCCACAACGCCTTCCTCGCAAGCCGTCTGCAGCAGGCGCGGCCCGCCTTCGATCAACACGCAGGTCGCCTCCTTGTCGGTCCCGAGAAAAGCCAGCAGCTCCGCCAGATTTTCGTCGGCTCGGATAATCGTGCGCTCACGATGCACATCCGCGAAGAGTTGAAGGTGAGTTGGGAAATCTCTCTGGAATCGGCGGCTCCAGACCACGCGCCAGGGCTGTTTTTTCTTCGCGTCGAAGGACGAGTCACCCGTTCTCACCGTCAGACTGGGGTTGTCTGCCCGGACCGTTTCGCCCCCGGTGACGATGGCATCCGCGATTGCCCGGAGGTTACGATGCGCGTGCCGCCGGGCCGCCTCGGAGGTGATCCACGGGCCCTGGCCATCCCGGCGGATCATGACCCCGTCCCAGGACATGGCTGCCTTGGCGATCACCAGAGGCTGACCGGTGACAATCCATTTATTGAACGCTTCATTGAGCTGAGCGCAGGACGATTCACAGACTCCCGCGATCACCTCGATGCCTGCCTTTCGCAAAATCGGCAGGGCTTTTCCAGCGTGGCGCGGATTGGGATCGAGCGTGCCGATGACCACCCGTCTGATCCCGGCTTCGATAATCGCCTGTGTGCAGGGCGGTGTACGACCGTGGGTGGAGCAGGGCTCGAGCGTGACGTAGAGCGTCGCGCCCTGGGCCAGGCCGGGATCGATAAGGTTTCTCAGCGCTTCGATTTCCGCGTGAGCTTCACCGGCCCGGCGATGATGCCCGCAGGCAAGAAGAGTCTGCGAGGCTGGCTCAACCAGAACGGCACCGACCGCGGGATTCGGGCTGGTCAACCCCCAGCCTTGACGGGCCTCCGCCAGGGCCAGCTCCATCCAGCTGATATCCTGACTGGTCGCTTCGGGTCTCGTGTCCGTTGTCATTTCGGCAAGGGAAGGCTAGGCTATCCCAGCGTTGATGCCATCTTCAAAAACCATCTCTCTGCCCGCGTGAAACTGAACTGGACTGATAAGGAAGCTTTTTATCACGAAGTCGCGCAGTACACCCGGGCGGGCATTGGCCTGAGCGACGCCCTCCAGAGTATGCTCGAAGGGATGCGTGGCGGACGGTTGCGGCGCTTCACCGCGGGCTTGGCGGCGGCGGCTCAGGATGGGCTATCGGTGCGGGATGTCTTCCAGAGTCAGAGTGATTCCTTTGAAGAAATGGAGCTTGCCACGATGGAGGCGGGGGGGGAAAGCGGGCATCTGGAGGAGAGCTTCCGTTATCTCAGCGAGTTTTTTGCGACGGTGAACCGGGCCCGCCGCGAGGTGATGCAGAGGATCAGCTATCCGATCTTTCTCGCGCACTTCGCGGTCATCGTCTTCAACATCAAAACGCTCCTGCCGAACCCACTGACCGGAGCTCAGGGTTCCTTGCGGGACTTTGGAACGGGCGTTGCGGTTTCGTTTGTGATCCTGTATCTGCTGGTGGGCGGTCTGTATTTTTTCTGGAGAGGCCTTGTCGATATCGCCCGGCGATCGGTCGTGATTGATCGCGTGATGAGAAAACTGCCGCTCATCGGGGGAGTGCGTCGATTTGGCAGCATCGCCCGGTTTTGCATGACGATGTATATGCAGGTCAGCGCCGGCGTGCCCCTCAAGGAAGCCCTTAACGTGGCCGGACGCTCTGCCCGCAGCGCCCTTCTGGAGAAGGCCTCGAAGGAGGCAATCCCGCTCATCGATTCAGGCGCAACCCTTTCTGCGTCTCTCGCCACAACTCCAGGGGCGATTCCGCCCGATGTGCTGCGTGCCCTGCGGCTCGGCCAGGAGGCTGGTTCCCTTGATCTGGAGCTTAAACGCTGGGCGGATCTGTATCAGGAAAAGACGGTTGGCCGCATCAAGACGCTGAGTGACTGGCTGCCCCGTCTGATCTATCTGGCGGTAGCGGCCTACGTGGGGTATACCGTGATCACTTTTTATTCCGCCTACCTCAACAATATCAATGAGATGCTGGGCGGTTGAGAAGTGAACTCGGCATTGCTGCCTCGCCGGGTTTCTGACACAATATGGCCAATGAAAGTTCGGCTGGCCTTAATCATTACCATACTGGTTGCCCTGACCGCCAGCGACTGGCTTAGGGCGCAGGCACCTTCACCGGGGCAAGTTCCCAAGGCGATTGATCTCGAGTTTCTCGCCGCTCGCCCCAGTCTTTGGCCGAAGAAACTTTATTTGCACAAACAGGTGCTGATTCCGGTGGCGGACGGCAAGAAGCTGCGCATCCCACCAAAGGCCGAGCTTCCCGTAATTAAGATCAGTCCGAAGGGAATTCTCCTGGAGGCCAAGCCGGTCCGTTTCTGGGTGAAGCAACAGGATACAAATCTGGTCGAGGCCCTCGAGCAAAACCTGACCGAGCTGCAGGCGCAGCAGAATCAGCCGCCCGCTCCGCAGGCAGATGGGGAACAACCAACGGTGGAATCATCCGGTCAACCCGCCGTGCCTGAGGCCCCACCTCTTCAGAGCCGTGAACTGACCCCGTTCATTGATGAACTGGAAGAAGATTTGCTGGTCCTGCGCACCAACCGGCTCTCGAGCTTTAAGGAAATCGGGTTTCGGGATAATGACTATTTTGTCCTGATTTTCGGCGGGGGCTGGAATCCGGAAACGGGCAAAGCCTTGCCCAAGCTTGTTGATTTCTATAATCGCGCAAAACGGATCCGGCCGAAGTTTGAATTTATCTTTATTTCCGCAGACCGCTCGGAGCGTGAGTATAGTGATTTAATTAAAGAGCATGAATTGCCGTGGCCGGTAATTGATTACGATCAGGTAAACAGTAAAACCTTCTTAAATAAATACGCCGCCCCGACCTTTCCGAATATCCTTCTGGTGAATCGTGCCGGCGAATTGGTCATGCGCAGCCATGACCAGAACGGAGCCTACCTTGGGCCCGAGCCCGTGATGGAGGCCCTGACCAAATTACTTGGGTTGTAAAGCGTTCAAAAATCAGCCGGTGCTTTTTTCGTGCGGTGACCATTGCGCCAAGGCCGGGATTGGGTAGGGTGAAATATGCCAGAAAACGGTCAACCCGACGAAGTGGGTCGCCGTCATCAAAGCTTCCCGGGGTCTGAGGAAAGTACCTCTCCTCAGCCGGAAGCAGGTTCAGACGAGAACAGCACTGCGGCCGGTGGGTCGCAGCCGTCTGCTTCGTCTAGCGATGACAACGCTGAGGGTCAGGGAGCATCAGCGCCAGACGACGAACGCAATCGCACGGTGAGCGGTCACCCCGGCTCGCCTTCCTCATCTACCTTCTCGTCCGCTGCTCCGCCGGAGGCCGGCCCGGAACAGGATGAGCCTGAAGAAGGGCGTTCCATTCTCTTGCCCTTTGCCCAGGGAAATCTGGGTGGCTCGGGGAGCATGTTTGGCGAGGGCTTATCGGCAGGGAGCGCCGGAAGTGATGCCGAGGATGAGGACCGTGACGAGGCTCAGGAGGGCTATTTTGCGGGGCCATTTTCCAGTTTCCGCGACAGCGAGCGCAACATTGAGGACATGAGCGCCCTGCAGATGGTGGATATCCTGTCCACCAAGGTCATCCTCGGTGCGGTGCAGCCGCGTGATCTGACCATCCTTCGTGGGAAGATTGAAGAGCTGGAGGAGAATCACGAGGAAGCGCGCGAAGCGCTCGAGAAACTCAATGAAATCGTGGAGAAACTGAGCTCACCCGCCCTGCGGTTGGGGACCCTTTTGCGTTCGATTGATTCCGAGAAGATTTTGGCGTCGGTCAATGGCACAGACTATGTTTGCAGCGTCAACCCGGAGATCATGGAAGAAGAGCTGGAGACTGGGGTGCGCCTGCTCCTGAATGAGGCTCTGGCGGTGACGGAGGTCTTCGGCTTCGACAGCAGCGGTCCGGTCGTGAAGATCAGCGAGGTGCTGCCGGAGGGCCGCCTGCGGGTGACCTCCGAAGGCGGAGTGACGGATCAGATCGTCATCCGCTCGTCTTTGCTCACCAAAGAAAAACTGCGCGCGGGCGTGGAAGTGCGGCTCGATCCAACCCAGCGGGTGGCGATCGAAGCGCTGGAAGAAGGAAAGAAACTCAAGCGCACTCTGACCAGTGTGGAGGAGATTCCGTGGAGCAAGGTCGGCGGGCAGGACGAAGCGGTCGAGGCCATTCGTGATGCCATCGAACTGCCGCATCTGCACCCGGAGCTGTTTGAGCGCTTTGATCATCCTGTTCCGAAAGGCATCCTGCTTTTCGGCCCGCCCGGGTGCGGGAAGACGCTGCTGGGCAAGGCCACTGCGTTTAATCTGCGCCGCCAGCTGCGGGATCGTACAGGTGAGGATCATCCGGAGTTTTTCCTGCATGTGAAAGGGCCGGAAATCCTCAACATGTGGCTGGGCGAAAGTGAGCGCCAGGTGCGTGAGCTTTTTGCGCAATGCCGGGAGAAAGCGGCGGATGGCCATCTATCTTTTCTCTTTATTGATGAGGCAGAGAGCATCCTGGGCACCCGCATGGGCGGGCGCGCGTCTCACAGCATCGTGAGCACCCTTGTCCCCATGTTCTGCACAGAGATGGACGGCATTGAGCCACTGCAGAATGTGATCGTCATTCTGGCCAGTAACCGCGCCGACCTGATCGACCCGGCCATCCTGCGACCGGGGCGTGTGGACCGCAAAATCCGTGTTACCCGGCCCGACCGCGAGGCCGCGCAGAAAATCTATGACATCTATGTGCGGGAGGAATTGCCCCTGGCCGAGCCTCGCGAGCAGCTTATCGAGGCAGCCATTGAGCGGCACTATGCCGAGACGGAGGACACGCGCTTTCTTGAGATTGTGTATCGGAGCGGGCGGCGCGATTACCTCCATCGGGGATCGCTTGCCAGCGGGGCGCTCATCGCCGCGATTGTCGAGCGGGCCAAAAGCTACGCGATCAAGCGTTCGATCGAAGAGCGCGGTGCGGAACCTTCACCCATCACGCGGGATGACCTGTATCAAGCCATCGAGTTTGAGTACAAAGAAAACGAACTTTTTCCGCCGACCGATATCACGGAGGACTGGCTGAAGCTCACCGATTTCGATCCGGAAAACGTGGTGAAACTCACTCCTTACCGGGCAAGCAAACGGAAATCCGATGCAGCGAAAAGCGTGAGCATATGATGTGGTGAGTTAAAGGTGATTCCACAATCAATCCAGCCGATCCCACGGATCGGGTTCGGTGGCGGGGACAGATTTAAGAAACTTCAGCAGCCCTCCTTCCCTTCCTTCGGAGGCTAACTGCTGAACGTAAGAGCCCTCTATTTCAGGCAAAAGCGGCTTTAAGATTTCCTGGAGCTCTTCTTCCAGGCGAGCCCGATGACGTAAAATCTGAACGACACGCTGTTTCTGTGCCAGCGGCAGCTCGGAGATCGCTCTTTGTGGGGGACGCTTTGTCGCGGTTGGCATGCGCTTTTGATGGAAGATCAGGTTTCGCCAGAGAGAATTCGCAAAAATTGTCCTGGAGGTCGAGCATACAACCCCAGTTGATCTGCTTCAAGGAAGTCTGCAAGGTTATGAGTCACGATGTATTCGGCGCCGCCTGCCAGGGCGCATTCTATCACCAGATCATCGCCAGGATCTTGGGAGAATGGGCGCCAACGAAAACTAATTTGAACCTCCGTCAGGACGCGGGCGAGCTGACGAATAAAGTCGTCCAACTGATCATTTGAATACTCAGGGGTACGCTTTATGACGCTTTCATATTCATAAATGAGAGCGTTGGAAACCGGGGCTCGAAATTCTCCAAGGCCCAGCTTTCGGAGCACTTGAAACGACGCTCCTTGCGACGAGAGCAGGGCAGAGACAATGACATTGGTATCGAGCACCGCAGTGATCATGCACAGCGCAAGTGCTGGTGGCAGCTACTCTGCGACCATGATGGGTGGGAGCAGATAGATCATACCACGTTTCAGGCTGACGAAATTATTATCCGGGTCAAGGTCGACTTTGATATCCTGGCTCACCGGGGCTTTTGCATAGGCGCCGAAAAGCTGCGCGAAGGTGCTCCCGCTATACTTCACGACGGTAGCGTTGGGCGCTTTGCCGAGATCACGCGCTTTCTGAATGGCGGTATCGATATAACCGATTTCGTCCACAAGGCCGTTATCCTTGGCCTGGACCCCAGTGAAAATGCGGCCGTCCGCTACGATGGAATTTTTCAACTCGTCCGCACTGGCAAATTGCGGGCGCGCGCTGGCGACGATTTCGCAGAAGCGGTCATAGCTTTCCATGACTAACTCCTGCACATATTCCCGCTCTTCTTCCCGCATGTCACGGACGGCGCTCAATGTGTCTTTAAAGTCGCCACTCGTGAAGGTATTCACATCGACGCCGATATTATTAAGGAGCTGAGAAATATTGGGCGTTTGAATAATCACCCCGATGCTACCAGTGAGGGTGGTCTCGGTGGCCACAATGTGGCGGCCGCCGCAGGAAATATAGTATCCGCCGGAGGCAGCGAGTGATCCCATGTGCACGACTACCGGTTTTTTTGCGTCGGCTTCCTTAACCGCGTTGTAAATAATGTCTGAGGCAGTGATTTCGCCGCCGGGCGAATTAACGGCCAGGATGATCGCCTTCACTTTATTGGAAGTGGCGGCGTAGTTGATAAGCTTGACGTAGTCCGAGACGAAATCGCCACCCAGCGGTCCGGTGGAATCCGAGAAAATGACATCGTCCAGCTCGATTATCGCAATTCGCTCCTGCAGGCCCGCAGTACCTTTACCTTTTTGCACCACCGTTTCGACGAGGCCGGTGGGACGGCTGGTGTCCCCAAATTCCTCGAGTTTACTTCCAGCGAGGAGGAAAATGAGGGCGATGTTCCCGGCGAGGCTGAGGATGAGCAGGACTCCAATGAAGACGCCCCAGCAGCCGGAGCGTTTGCGCTGAGGAGCGGACGATTTTGCTTCGCCATTCTCAGTGGCGGCCGGGCTGGAGGAGGGTGAGGCGGATTCTTCACTCATAATTGCCGAAGCATGACCCAGAGCCGGTCACACGACAAGACAAGTTTCCGGGCGTGGTGAGTTGTCGCTTCCCGCAAAATGGAATCCTGATGCGGGAAATACCGGTTGATTCGCGGGCACCGCTTTGCCTAGGCTTCGCATGGCTCGCTCCAGAAACCGGGGCGGACTGATTACATCCTTACGGTATCGTACCGTAGCGTAACGAAACTGGAAACTGCCTGAACCCAATTCCATCATGAGTCTTCCCATTCGCGTTGCCGTGACCGGCGCAGCCGGCCAGATCGGTTACTCTCTGCTTTTTCGCATCGCCTCCGGCGCAATGTTTGGCCCGAACCAGCCGGTGGCCCTGAATTTGATCGAAATCCCACAAGCAATGAATGCGCTTCGCGGGGTGGTCATGGAGCTGGACGACTGTGCCTTTCCTCTTCTGACCGATATCGTTCAGACGGATGACCTGAACAAGGGCTTCGAAGGAACAAACTGGGCGCTGCTCGTGGGCAGTGTGCCGCGCAAGGCCGGGATGGAGCGCAAAGATCTGCTGGATATCAATGGCAAAATTTTCACCGGCCAAGGCAAGGCAATTGCTGGCCACGCCGCCTCCGATGTGCGGGTGCTGGTGGTCGGCAACCCATGCAACACCAACTGCTTCATCGCGATGAACAACGCGAGAAGCGTGCCGAGCGACCGCTGGTTTGCCATGACCCGCCTAGATGAGAATCGCGCAAAAAGCCAGCTTGCCCAGAAAGCAGGCGTGCCCGTCACCGCAGTCACGAATATGACAATCTGGGGAAATCACTCCGCCACGCAGTATCCGGATTTCTATAACGCACGCATCAATGGCCGCCCGGCGGATGAGGTCATCGGCCATCAGAGCTGGTTTTCGGACGAGTTCATACCCGTCGTGCAAAAGCGTGGCGCCGCTATCATTGAGGCGCGTGGCGCTTCTTCGGCGGCTTCCGCGGCCAACGCCGTGATCGACACTGTGGTGAGCCTGACCACGCCGACCCCGGAAGGAGACTGGACCAGCGTCGCGGTTTGCTCGGATGGCAGCTATGGCGTGGAGGCGGGGCTGATTTCTTCCTTTCCAGTCCGCTCCGACGGCAAGAGTTGGTCCATCGTACAGGATGTGCCGGTCAACGACTTCAGCCGGGAGCGCATTGATACCTCCGTCAATGAACTGAAGGAAGAGCGCGACGCGGTGGCCGGGCTCATCGGCAGTTAATCCCTGGTGCCAGTTTCGCCCGAGCCCAGCAGAAAGAAATCTTCCTGAACCTCACTTCATGATTACCAAGCACCTCCCCACGACGGAGAACCGCATCCGTCTGCTCATTACTCAGCGTCTCGAGCAGGCGATTTACTCCCAGCAGCAGCCGCTCCGCGTGGAGGCTTATCATCACGAGTCCGAGCCGATCCCCTTCGAAAGCGCGAGCAAAAAGGACTTTCAGGCCTTCCGGGTTGGCGAAAAGTGGGGGAAACGCTGGGCCACGACGTGGTTCAGATTCAGCGGGCAGGTACCGGTGGCGTGGGCCGGGCGCACGGTGCACGCGCTGATTTGCCTGAAGGATGACTGGAAGCACGAGGGCTTTGGGACGGAAGGACTCGTCTACATGGATGGTAAACCCGTCCGGGCGCTAAACGCTAACCGTCGGGATGTACCGCTTTTTCATAAGGCGCGCGGTGGCGAGACCTTTGAGTTCTACGTTGAAGCGGCATGTAATTTTGCGTCGAGCGACGGTCTTGGCGAAGACGGTTATCCGGACTATCGGGGGGTGCAGGAGCTGGTCCTGGGACAGGCGGATCTGGCCTGTTATAATCACGAGGCGCACGATCTTTACGTAGATGCCTTTGTCGCGTGGAACCTCATGGGCTCCCTGCCGGAGGACTCCGTCCGCCGGGCGAAGCTGCGCTTTGCCCTCAACCAGATGGCGGATTTGTATGAAGAGGGTGACCCGGAAGCAGCGGGCCGTTGCCGCCGGGTCTTGGCGCCGGTCTTGCGTTCGGTCAATGGCAGCTCTGCCCCGCTGGTCAGCGCGGTAGGACATGCCCACATTGATACCGCCTGGCTCTGGCCGCTGCGGGAAACCATCCGCAAGTGTGCCCGAACCTTCTCCACCGCTCTGCGGAATATGGAGAAATACCCGGAGTTCACCTTTGTCTGCTCCCAGCCGCAGCAGTATGAGTGGATGAAACGCCACTACCCGTCCATCTACGAGGACATCAGAGCCGCTATTCGGCGAGGTCAATGGGAGCCGGTCGGGTCCATGTGGATTGAATCGGACTGCAACGTGCCTTCCGGGGAGAGCCTCGTCCGACAGATTCTCATTGGAAAAAAGTTCTTCCGGGAAGAGTTCGGCTACGAGACCCGGGACGTCTGGATTCCGGATGTGTTCGGCTACTCCGCGGCGCTGCCACAGATCATGCGCAAGAGCGGGGTGGATTATTTCCTCACGCAAAAGATTTCCTGGAGCGCCTACAACCGGTTCCCGCACCACACCTTTTACTGGGAAGGGCTGGACGGCACACGCATCTTTACCCATTTCCCGCCGGCGGATACCTATAATGGCTCGATGGAACCCGGCGAACTGCGCCGGGGTCAGCAGCGTTTTCTGGATCAGGACCGGGCCAACCGCTGGCTCTATATCTATGGCTTTGGCGATGGTGGCGGGGGTCCGAGCGAAAAGCAGATCATGATGAGCCGGCGTCTGAAAGACCTGGAGGACGCGCCGAAAGTCCAGCACCAGCGGGTGCGTGATTTTTTTCCCGAAGCCGAGGCGGACGCCAAGGCCACTCCGTTATGGGTCGGCGAGCTTTATCTGGAGCTGCATCGAGGGACGCTCACCACCCAAGCGGCCAATAAACGCGGCAACCGCAAGAGCGAGTTGCTCCTGCGCGATGCGGAGTTTCTCGCGTCACTCGATGTAGAGGCGGTCGACGCATGGCTGGAGCAGACGATTGGCTCCCGGGAAGTGCCTCTCCAGGAGGTGTGGGATTGCACGGATTTTGGTCTGGACCGGCCTCGCATGATGGAGCGTGCCTGGAAGCTGCTTCTGCTCAATCAGTTCCATGATATCATCCCGGGTTCCTCCATCACCTGGGTCTACCGGGACAGTGATAAGGATTACGACACCATCCGCCAGCTCGCCCAGCAAGTGCAGGAGGCCGGGCTGCACAATCTCGCCCGGCGTATTGACGCCAGCTTTACCACGGAACCCGTGCTCTTTCTCAATACCCTGTGCCATCCCCGCTGTGAGGTCGTGGCGCTTCCTCACGGGCAGCTTGGCCGGGTGGATGTGCCCCCTTGCGGTTATGCCGTGCTCAGTGGCTCAGCCAGCGTGAGGCCGCTGCCGGAAGGGGTCCAGCCTGTGTCCGTCCATCGGGAGGGCAACCGCTTTGTCCTTCAGAATGGCCTGCTCAATGTGCGGCTCGGCGCGGACGGGCTGCTCGAAAGCATCTATGACGTTGAGGCTGAGCGCGAGGTCCTTGCCGCGGGCCAGAAAGCCAATGTCCTCCAGATCTTCGATGACCGCCCCAGCAACTGGGACGCGTGGGACTTTGAGATCCACGCCTATCCCACCAAGAAAGAGATTACCGCCGTCGAATCCATTGAGATCGTCAGCGAAAGTCCCCTGCGCGGAGAGATCAAAGTTCGCCGGAAATTTTCCGGTTCCACCTTTGCACAGATCGTCCGGCTTGATGCCGGTTCGCGCCGTCTCGAGTTCCATACCCGGATGAATTGGAACGAAAGCAATAAACTTCTGAAAGTCGCCTTCCCCGTGGAGGTTCATACCAATCTCGCCACCTATGAAGTGCAGTTCGGCCATGCCCAGCGGCCCAATCACTATAATACCAGTTGGGATGAAGCGCGCTTTGAAGTCTGCGGACATAAATGGGCCGCACTTACTGAGACCGGCTATGGTGTCGCCCTGCTTAATGATTGCAAATACGGGCACGATATTCTTGGAAAAACCATACGCCTCACATTATTGCGCGCCCCCAAACATCCTGATCCCCGCGCGGATATCGGTGAGCATAAATTCAGCTATGCTCTACTGCCTTTCTCCGGGGATCTTCAATCCGGCAAAGTAATTGAGGAAGCCTACGCCTTCAACGTACCCATTATCGTGCGTGATCTCAACGCCCTCAAGAATACCGCCCATTCTTCCGCCAGCGGAAATCAGCCCGCCGCGGCTGATTTGCCTGAACGCAATTCCTTTTTCGAAGTCAGCCGGGAAGGTGTCATCATCGATACGGTTAAACCCGCTGAAGATGGCAAAGGTATCATCGTCCGCCTCTACGAAGCCCTCGGCGCCCGTGGCAAAGTCAACCTGCAAACCATTTTACCCTTCAAAAAGGCGACCCTCTGCGACCTCCTCGAAAACGAACTCAAACACCAGGAAATCGCCATGCCCCTTCAGCACGGCACTCTCACCCTGGACGTCAAACCGTTTGAGATTGTTACTCTGAGGTTGAAATAGATGCGACCTTCTTCGAGATAACTCTTATCCTTATGCTCTCACAATTCTTCCCCATGACAACGGGGTGGCGTGCTGTTCTGGTTGGCGCCACCGGTTTAT
>CAZUPP010000019.1:0-71052 GCA_964622095.1 uncultured Verrucomicrobiales bacterium | reverse complement strand
AAGGAGAGGAAGGATGAGCGCCGTCCAGCATCAGTTGCCTACGAAAGAGATTCCTGCCAGGCAATGGGGCCGGGCGGCGGAGCAACATCGCGAACAGATTGACTGGTGTCTCCAGGAGTTATTTCCTCATCGCGACCGGCCGCATCCAGTCTACGATTTTCTTTTTACCTACTATTCATTTCCGAGAAGCAAATTGCGCCAATGGCACCCGGGCGCGGGTGTGAAATTACTTGGAAAGAATGCTATCGCTGAATTTTCACCAAAGAATCAGCGCTTCTATGCGACCGATTCCGAAGGTGCCTGGTTGGACCCTGCGGCTTTTCCTCAGAATCGAATGACCGGTTTGAAACAGACGTTGGGTTTAATTGAAGCGACCGACCACCGACCGCCCATGTTTGGCTGCTATGGACTGCATGAATGGGCAATGGTCTATAAAATGCCGGCAGAAAAAATACGTCACGGTAATGAAAGGCTGCGACTGAGCGAAGATGAGATCCGGAGTTTCATTGAAGGCAGCACCATATGCTGCTCTCACTGGGATGCATTTCGATTTTTTACAAAGGAAGCGGCTCCTCTCAACCGGCTGCAACCCGGGCCGGGCAATCGTCTCGAAATGGAGCAACCCGCGTGTCTACACGCGAATATGGATCTCTACCGCTGGAGCTATAAGTTTTCGCCATGGGTCAGTTCGCATCTCGTGCGTGAAACATTTTTCCTCGCCAGGGAAATCAGGGAAATCGATATGCGTGCGAGTCCCTATGATTTAGAGGGCTATGGTCTCACGCCAATTCCGATTGAGACAGTGGAGGGGCGTGCGGAATATGAGAGTTATCAACGCCGATTCGCAGACCAAGCCGCTCCGTTGAGAAAAAAACTTATCGCGGAAATGGCGTGGATCCTGGAGTGGCTGGAGTCAGCTTGAATGAGGTGGAATGGCCTCCATGATCTCATTGACTGAAATCTTAAGGCCGGGCAAAATGGTGCACTCGAAAGTGTCACCGATAATATATTTCTTCGAAACAAGGTAACCTTTATCCGCGGTTGACTGCAGACGCACTTCGATGAGTTTTTCCTCCGGATCAACCAGCCACAATTCCTTCACACCAAGAGAGGCATAAGAATCCGCTTTGGTGCGGTAATCATAGTCCGCCCGGGACGGTGAAACGGTTTCTATAACCAAGTCAGCGGACTTGAATTTCAGGCTGGGCGTCCCTTTGATCGTTTCTTCTGAAACATACATTAAGTCAGGCTGAAGATAAGTATCCTTTTCTTCATAGATCAATCCTGCTCCTGAGACAAAAACCGCACCACCCGGTTTTTGCCGATGCACGTGCGCACATACCTCAACCGTGATTTTTCCGTGCGCAAAATTATGTGGGCCTTCGGTCCGGGGCAGCATGTAGAGTACTCCATCAATGAGATCATATCGCGGACCGCAGTCAGGCTGAACGACTTCAAAATACTCATCTAGCGTATACCGTTTCATCAACGGAGAGGTCGAGATCATTCCGGATGCCGGGCAACTGACAGAATTCACCTGCTCTTTCTCACCCCAACTCGTGATGAGAGCGCTCGTGCCTTGAGGCTGTCCGGCGACCGCTGACATAGCCCAAAACGACCACCTGAATGGGCGCGGTTCAAATCTCATAGCTGGGCGCGCTTTCTTCATGAATACCGCACTCGCGTTTCAGGCCAAAGAAACGCGTTTCCTCAGCGGTCATGTCTCCTTCCACCTTGGAGGTGGTGTGCACATCACCAAGCGAGGCATAACCCTCATACCAGAGAGGATGATAGGGCAGGCCATGCTTCTGCAGGTAGAGATAAACGTCATGGTCCGTCCACTCGATAATCGGATGGAGTTTTTTGATCCCGCGCTGGACGGTCAGGATATCCAGCTCACGACGGCTGGAGGCCTGCTGACGGCGGAGACCGGCAATCCAGCCTCGGGGTGCCAACTCCTGCAGGGCGCGCTGCATCGGCTCCACCTTATTGATGTAGTTGTATTTTTCCACCCCCTCCAGTCCCTGCTCCCAGAGCCTGCCGTAGCGCTGCTCCTGCCACGCCGGACTGATTTTGGCGCGGTAGATTTGAAGGTTGAGATCTAAACGCTCGGTCAGCTCGTCGATAAACTGGTAGGTCTGGGGAAAGAGATAGCCCGTATCGATGAGCACGACGGGGATCTCCGGCCAGATCTGGGTAGTCATATGCAGGCTGACCGCGGACTGAACGCCAAAGCTGGAGGTGAGGATCACTTCCTGCCCGGCTTCCTCAAGCATCCACTGGACGCGTTGTTCGGAGGTCATGGTCTGCAGGAGTTGATTGGCGGCGGCGATTTCCAGGTCGTCGCGCTCGCTGAGTGTGCCCGTGCCCGGAGACGGCAGGACTCCGGTGGTTCCGGTGTCCAGGCGCTGAGGAGCAGCATATGGCACCTTTTCCAAAGGGGCAGGGTGTGAATGGAAGGACTGGGCGTTCATTTTGAGAGCAGTCATAGGAGGTAAGGGCGAAAGGTGGGACAGCGCAACGGAAAATCCTATTTACCTATCTGCTTATAGGACAATCCGGCGCCGCGTCTATTCCTTGCCTTCAATCTTCCTCCGCATCGCAACTTCTCTACCAGGACGGGTTTTCTTCACCAGAAGGAGGCAACCCTCCGGGATTTCTCCATGACAACCGAGACCCGCAAGGATGGAGAAGCCGTGATTTAACCATTTACCCACTAGCTCAAAAGAAAATCTGAAAATGAAAAAGCCCCAATACAACCGATCGATCCGGGTGATCATCATCACTCTATTCTGTGCTCTGCTTCTGGCCCCGGCCGTTATCATGGCTGAACCTCCGGAAAAGGAAGAAGGTCCCGATAAACGTCCGTCCCGGCGCGGTGGCCCGGATGGTGAACGCAAGGAACGCTTTGAGGAACGGCGCGAGCGCATGGAAAAAGCGCTCTCCAACATTCTGACGGAGGATGAACTGGAGCGTCTCAAGGCAGCCCATGAAGCGCTGCGTGAAGATCCGGAGTTGATGGAAATGCGTGAGCAACTCCGCGAAAGCGGCGAGCGAAACCGCGGACTCATGCGTGAAATGCGTGAACTTCGCCGCGAGAAGCTTCTGGAGATTGACCCCTCCCTTGAACCTGTCATGGAGAAAGTCCGCTCTGAACTCGAAAATCGTCGCGAGAAACGCGGCGAAGGGAGAGGAATTAGGGGCCGCAGAGGCCCTGAAGAAGCCCGCCTGAATGAGGCGGACCGCGAAACGCTCCTTGCTGCCCGCGATCAGGCCCGGGAGGATGGCGAGGTCACAGCCGCAAGAGATAAGGCAAAGGCCGCGGAAGGCGATGAAGAAAAAGCTGCCGCTCGGGCCGAACTTCGCCGCGCCGTTCACGACGCCATGGTGAACGCAGACCCGGCGGTGGCAGAGATCCTGGATGGCTTAAAGAAAGAGTAGGCTTCAGACCTAGGCATTTTTACGCATTTGCGATAAACACAAACGCACGCCTCGTGGCGGCCCAGGTGAAGGCGAGAGCACCGCGGCTGCCACGGGGCATTTTTTTCCAAAGGCATTCGCAGAGACTGGCTTGTGAAAGTTTTCACAAAACGGTCTTGCGCGGCATGGGGCGGTTGCTAGGCTCACACCCGGGGCCGCGTCCAGGCGGTTTGCAGGGCCGTTCCTCAGGCTGGAGATTTACTGCCAGGGTGAATTCCCCGGCTGCGCTACGGTCCCCCTCAGAAGAGTCAGCCCCGAACTGTTCTGTCCACTCTGTCCGTCTCGTCATCATGTCTGAAACTAACGGCTCGCCTACTTCCACTGTTGCTACTGCCCCTGCTCGAGAGGTTCGCGAATTCGAAGCGAAAGACTCTTTGGGCCGCTTCGAGGACAGTCAGTTGCGCACGGAGGACATCATCGGTGAGAAATTGACGATTAACATGGGCCCGAGCCATCCGGCCACCCACGGTGTGATGAGGCTGGTCATGGAGTTGGATGGTGAACTCATCACCAAGGCAGATGCCCATGTAGGATATCTTCACCGCGGGGATGAAAAGATCGCGGAAAACATGACCTACAACCAGTTCGTCCCTTACACGGACCGGCTGGATTATCTGGCTCCCCTGGCCAACAACGTGGCCTATGCGATGGCGGTTGAGAAGCTGATGGGCTGGGAATTGCCGCCCCGCGGAAAAGCGATCCGCGTGATCTGCACAGAACTTTCGCGCATCAGCTCCCATCTCTTGGGGCTGGGAGCCTACGCGATGGACGTGGGCGCAATGACCATCTTCCTCTACACCTTCACCCAGCGGGAATATATCTATAATCTGATCGAGAAGATAACCGGCGCGCGCTTCACGACTTCCTACACCCGGATTGGTGGCCAGACCCGGGATCTACCCGAAGGCTTCGACAAAGAATTGGGCAAGTTCCTCGACGGGTTGATTCCATGCATCGACGAGGTTGATAAATTACTGTCCAAAAACCGGATTTTTGTCGAGCGCACCCGGGATGTGGGGGTGATCGATCGTGAAGCCGCAATCGACTACGGATTAACGGGCCCAAATCTGCGAGGTTCCGGCGAAGAGTATGATGTGCGTAAAGCGCATCCGTACAATGATTACGAAAAATACGATTTCGATGTGCCCATTGGCAGCGTGGGGGATTGTTACGATCGCTATCTGGTGCGGATGGAGGAGATTCGCCAGAGCGAAAAGATCCTTCGGCAAGCCATCGAGAAACTGCCTTCGGGTCCGATCAATATCGTGGATCCGAAAAATCGGCCACCCATGAAAGAAGAGGTTCTCCTGAAAATGGAAGAGCTGATTCATCATTTCATTATTCACACCCAGGGAATTGATGCGCCGATCGGTGAGGTTTATTTCGGGGCCGAAAATCCCAAGGGTGAGCTTGGTTTTTACATCAAGAGCCGCGGGGGCGGAGTGCCTTACCGTCTGAAGATCCGCGCCCCTTCCTTTGTGAACCTCAGCATCCTGCCGAAGCTGCTGCCTGGCCACCTCATGAGTGACGTGGTCGCGATCCTGGGCAGTCTGGATTTCGTTATGGGCGAGTCCGACCGCTAGGTCCGGGAAGCCATTTACTTTGTTTGCACCCGCTGAAAGCTAAGACGACTATGGTTGCTCCATCCGAAAACCTTGCTTCTTCTGAATTTTCCGCGCCGGCCGAGCTCGAAGCCGAAGTGGAAAAGATTATTTCCTATTATCCGGTCTCGAAAAGGAGCGCCGCGATGCCAATTCTCCATCTGCTGCAGGACCGCTATGGCTACGTTAGTGAAGACGCGATGATCTGGGCGGCCGAGAAACTGGAACTGCAACCGATCAACCTGCTCGAGCTGGTCACTTTTTACCCAATGTATCACGAGGAGCAGATTGGCAAGACACACATCCGCGTCTGCAGGACGTTGTCCTGTGCGATGCAGGGCAGCTATGATGTATTTAAGAGTGTATGCCGGGCCCTGCGAATTGATGAGTCAAAGATCAACCATCACCACCCAGTCGGCGTAACGTGGGATAAGAAATACTCCGTTGAGTTTAATGAATGCCTGGCAAGCTGCGGCACCGCGCCGGTGATGATGATCGGGGATGATCTTTTCGAAAACGTTAAGGCTGAGAATATAGCCGATCTGATCAAGGAAGCCGAAGCAAAGCGCGTAAACGCATAAATCCAGGAAGACTTTCGTTGGGAGACTGACCATGGCTGAGATCACCTACACCAAACCTCCTCATCCGCGTGAACGCCGGATGATCTTTAAGAACATTGATCGTCAAGGTTGGGATACCTCGATCGAGACCTATATTTCAGACGGAGGCTATGAGACCTTAAAGAGCGCGCTCAATAGGCAGCCTCAGGAGGTCCAGGAGGAAGTAAAGAAAAGCGAACTGCGAGGTCGAGGTGGAGCAGGTTTCCCGGCGGGGGTGAAATGGGGCTTTATTCCGCCCAATAATGAAAAACCCGTTTATCTGATCTGTAACGCAGATGAGTCCGAGCCGGGCACCTTTAAAGACCGCTACATCATCCACCAGGATCCGCACCAACTAATCGAGGGCATGATCATTACGGCCTACGCGGTGAATGCCCATCTCGCGTATATCTACATTCGTGGCGAATTCCCGCATGGCGCGAAAATCCTTGAGAAAGCGCTTCAGGAAGCGAGAGAGCGCGGATTTCTCGGCCGCAACATATGCGGGACGGAGTTTAGCCTGGAAATTTATATTCACCGCGGAGCCGGGGCCTACATATGCGGCGAAGAAACAGGGCTGATCGAAAGCCTGGAAGGTAAACGTGGGTATCCCCGGATCAAACCGCCTTATTTCCCGGCCGCGCTGGGGCTCTACATGTGTCCTACAATCGTAAATAATGTCGAAACGCTCTGCCATGTGAAGCACGTGCTCTCCATGGGTGGTGAGGAGTATGCGAAGATTGGCCGCCCCCGTAACACCGGAACACGAATTGTTTGTGTCAGCGGTGACGTTCAGAAACCGGGCTACTACGAGATTGAAGTTGGTTCACTTACCATGGGCGAACTGATCTACGAAGTTTGCGGCGGGATGCGTGAAGGACGCGAACTGAAAGCGGTCATTCCAGGAGGCAGCTCCGCCAAAGTTCTGCGCGCGGATGAACGATTCAAAATGAAGGATGGGGAAGGTAATGAGACCGAGATGCGCCTGGATGATATCCCGATGGATTTCGATTCTCTCGCCGCCGCCGGGTCTATGGCTGGATCGGGAGGGGTCATTGTAATGGATGATTCTCGCAGCATGGTAGAAGTGCTTAACAACATAAATGAGTTTTACGCTCACGAAAGTTGTGGCCAGTGCACCCCCTGCCGGGAAGGTTCTCTGTGGATGAAAAAGATTTCGGACCGGCTTAAGTCCGGGCGTGGCACGGCCGGGGACGACCAAACCTTAAAAGGTGTGGCAGACAATATAGCCGGAAGAACGATCTGCGCTTTTGGTGAGGCCTGCGCGTGGCCAACGCAAAGTTTCATCGCGAAGTTTCCGGATGAATTTGAAGAAGCCGCCAAAACTGGACGCGGTCCGGATCATGACGTGCGCAATTTCCGTGTAGTGGCGACAGCCGGTTTGAAGCGGGCAAGTGCGAGAACTGACGAGCAATATACGATCGAACTTGAAGGGCAGGGGCAGCTCGAAACGAGCGAACGTTTCGCGGAGTAGAGATTCTCCCATCGCGATGGGGAAACTCCCTTCGCTTCAGTTGGCGGCCAGCCAATTGAAGAAGAGCAGAATAATGAGAATGATGGCGGAAAATGCCGCCAGAATCAGGTAAGGTCCCTTCGTTGCCTTGTCCGTCTCAACCATCGCGTTGCCGGAAATTGCCCGAGCTTTCCCAGTCTGGCTAATCAAGAAGCCGAGGGCCAGACACATGGCGAGACCCATGACATTCCACCAGAGCCAGGAGATTTCCTGTTCAAAAAAGATCCAGAGCAGAATATTTAATGAAATGCCACCGAAGAATCCGGCCAGTGCGCCCAATTGATTGGTGGATTTGAATAACAGCCCGAGCAGAAAGATTCCAAGCAAGGGGCCGTTCAGAACCGAACCAATTTTATTGATCGCCTCAACGATCGATGGCGAGATATCGCTGACGAAAAAAGAAAATACAAGGCATAGACTTCCCCAGAAAAGGGTGATCGCCTTGGAGATCAGGAGCTCGATTTTCGGACGATTCTCCAGTCTATCGCCCCAAAAACGGTGCACGATGTCCTGCATGGTGACCGCGCTGAGAGAGTTTAAGGTCGAGTCCAGGCTGGACATCGCCGCGGCGAAAAGACCTACCATAACGAGCCCAACCAGCCCCACCGGAAAATGCTGCAGGACAAATATAGGCACCGCCGTGTTATAGTCAGGATCATCTCCCTGACCTCCGACTTCGCTTCGCAGCGGGAGGCTCTCGATGAATGCCGGATTCTGTGCCGCGTAGGCCGCGATCACAATGCCCAGGAGACAATAGGCGAGGACGAGTGGAAATCTTAACAACCCACCCAGGAAGAGAGCCTGTCGCGCTTCCCTGACATTGCGCGTGGCAAGACTGCGCTGCGCCTGCGTTTGATCGACACCATAGTAGGAAACGTAAAGAAAAAAACCGCCGATCAACATTGGCCAGAAGGCATAAGTTTGGCCATCGCCCAGACCGTGCGCGGAAAAATCGATCGCGCGAATTCTATCCGGATCGACTGCTCCCTGAATGCCGTTCCATCCGCCCACCAGATCCCAGCCAATAGTCAGGCAGAGAAGAATCGTTCCGAATAACAGGATCAACTGGATAACATCGGACAAAATGACGGCTTTCATTCCGCCAAGCACGTCATAGACGATGGTTGTGATGCCCAAAATCAGGACGGTGGCTACCAGATCCAGCCCTGTGCAGATGTGAATCACCAGGGAAACACCCCACACCGTCACGCCAGTGGAAAACGCGCGCAGAAACTGGAACAGAATGCTTACGCAGAGGCGCGACACCACCCCGAAACGGCGTTCCAGATACTCATAGACAGAGATGAGATTAAGCCCGCGCAAGGTTGGGATCACCACTGCCATGAGAAGAATCATGGCTAGCGGCAGAGCCAGCTCGAACTGCAGCCACACCAGGCCGCCACCAACCGTAAACGCGACAAAGGCCGGCGCACCCAGCAGGCTGTTCGTCGAACACTGGGTAGCCATCGTAGACAGCGCGATGGGCAGCGGCCCGGTGCTGTTACCGCCCAGATAATAGTCCCGCTTCGACTTCTGCCGCAGGCTAAGCCACGCACTCAGCCCAATCATCCCGGCCAGATACAAGCCGATGACCGCCCAGTCCAGTGCCGCCAACTGTCCGTGCATGGCAGGACTTCAAGCCATGCCAGGGCCGATGTAAACGAAATAGCGCCTTTGCTTACTCTTGAATCCAGATGCGGTAATAGAAATCAAAGCGCGGATCCACTTCTACCTTCACATAAACGCTGCCATCCCCGCCATTGACACCCGGCCGTCGTACTCCGGGGACAGGCACCGGACGAACAGCCAGATTCTCCCAGTCCTTCAGATTGCCCGACCGCTGCACAACATAGTTTGATACATCCACTCCTTCCCGCATCCAAAATCCAACATAAGTCTTGCCCGTTTCTTCCAACAGATGTGGCAGATGTTCATGATCTGTTTCTGCCATCCCGTCGATCGGAGTAATGTTGAAGAAGTAAGCGGCTAGATTGGTGACGCCATCAAGGTTGGCATCGGCAGAAGCGAGTTTCGCCCGCTCACTTGGCCAATTCTGAATAGTCCCCTGCCAGATGGTATATCCGCTCTGGCTGGGAGGACCCGCGCTGTAAAAGAGTCGTGCGACAAAGCCACTCTCATCCGTTGGCGCCGCCGTTCCCCAACTGGCGACATTATTAACCGGCATCAGATTACCGTTTACCGTCGAGCCGTTATCTGAGGGATGATATCCGCAGACCAGCACACCATCCTGGAGGGGAAAGACCCCATGCAGCCTGGTGTGATTTCCGTCATCCGTGGCGCCAGTGGGATCCCGTTGGGGACTGAGGAGAGAACTATATTCCAGCGTGGATAAATCTCTTGAATAGACCCGGACATAGGAATTCCAGTTACCCTGTCCCTCGTCGATGGAGAATTGATCTCCCGGTGAGGGATTAGACGGCAAAGCGGAACTGACAGTCACCTCACCGGTAGCATCATCATAGGTGATGATATTGCGTTCCACGTTCTTCAGAGGACCATTGCTGGTAAACTTGATTTTCAGCGCTGCGCTCTGGATCAATCCCGATCCAATCAGGCCATCGCTGATAAAGCTCTGATTATCCACCGCTGCGGTCACGCTGTCCCGGATCACCGGGCGAATATTTCGCTGGTAGGCATTGCGGGTAGTCACCGTGGCGCGTCCGTCTTCACTGATGATGACAGGCCGCCCCTGATCATCAATGTGCATGGTTGGACGCAGGCGGGTGGTCTTCAGATTTGGCCAACCCGAGTTATGGCTGGGCCAGCGATCGAGATTCGGATCACTGTAGGTGCTGCCGAAGGATCCATTCTGACCGTAATCAGACGTTTCCTCGAACTCCGCGTTATAGGTGGCGTTAAGCAGAGTCGCTTTGGTTTCATCATCGCGCAGCCGTCCGATCCAGGAAAGGTGCTCATTTCCGTTGTTTCCGGTAAATCCATTGTGGAATGAAAAGACTGAGGGGCTAGCTGTGATTTCATTTCCGCGCCAGAAGTTGACAACATTATTCCCATGACTGCGCGCCGCCACATACACGATGCCTTTGTATCCCTGAGCGTCCAGCGGCGTCGTGTAATCAACGGCAATGGCATCGATATACTGGTCCGGGGTGGACGTATTCGTCTTATTCATAACTGCGGCCTGTATCTCAAACTGATCGCCGGGCTGGATGTTCTGAGCCAGTGTTTCAACCAGCGTCAACGTGCCGGTGGTGGAATTAAAGCTCTCGATCTGAAAAGGCTCGTTCCGCACGTTATTCCCGGTGAGAAACCGGATCTCCCGTTTGCGTCCTACATAGCCGTTGGATCCGCTTCCGTGAGAGCCAAGGTCGATACTTACGCCGGCCAGCGCGGTGCTCGTAAAGGTGGTTTTACTGCCTCCGGCAGTGACCGTTCCACTGATCAACTGGGGCGGACTGGTGGAGTTATCACTATATTCTTTGTAAAGGCGGCACCACCATTTATAATAACCATCTTCATCCAGCGCGATGAAGGCTGGCTCAAAGTCTGGAAAGTTCGATCCAGGTAATCTGGATTGCCAGTTCAACCCCATATAAATGTGACCATTCCGCCGGTCCACCGTAATCGCTCCCACCCGCGGAGTGTAGGGTGAGCCCTCCGTGCCACCCGTCCCGGCCAGTTTATAGCCAATATACCCCCGGGCATCTCCGCCCCACATATTATTTTCAGCACCATTGGTTTCCGGCACTTTCCAATAGTTATTCCAAAAGGCGTCAAGTGGATACTTTCCTTTGCGCCAGTATCCATTTTCATCAAGCTGCCAAAGATCGTAGTCCGCCTTGCTGAATGAACGTTGCAGGCCGGAAGCATTTGTTCTCTGGGTTTTCAGAATCATGAAGCTGGTCACCGGCGTCCAGCCGTTTGGAATCTCATCCGCGGTGCCGTAGAAATTCTGCGTGTTTCCCAGGGAATCTTCGATCTGATGAAAGCGGAATCCCGGCATCAGAATGCGCCGTTCTCCCGGCTCCAGCTCATCTCCACTGGCCGGGCCAGCCGGATCAGCCTCGGCCACATAGATTTCGCCCCAATTATCCTTGTAGGCTCCATATTTAAGGGTGACCACTTGGCCATTTTCCCGTACATCCCAAGGCTGAACTCCTGCGTGTTCATCATTTTTATTATGAGTATACACGGTGTAGACATTAGTCAGCCCGGTCGGCAATCCGTTGACGAAATTATTGTCAAGTTTTGCAATATAAAAGCCTCCGTTCTCACTCCCACCGCTGGTCCTGCCAAATTTCCCGGAGACGTAGATATCACCCGTAGGTTGCCCAGGGATATTTGTGGTTTTGATAAACCGGACCTCATCCACCTGTCCGTCCGGAAAATGCACGATGTTCAGAATTGAGGACAAATCCTCCGCGACGTGCATCAGGAAAGCGACCCTGCCTTCACTCACGCCCTTATCCTGGATGCGGGATCCGTTGCTCGCAATGCGGGAAATCGGCGTTCTGGAAACGTTACCGGGAACCCAGCTGAGATCATCCGCCGTGCCACCAAAAAGCAGGGTGCCGTCGGACAGCTGGATATTGCAGAAAAGCTGCTGATCTCCATTTCCAGAAAGGTAGAAGACCCGGTCTGGCCTCTGCGCAGCGGCAGGATAGGGGAAGCTCAGGATTCCGCTGAAAGCGAGCAGCAGGGCAACAGCCACCGGACACACATTCTTTCTCATGGTGAAGTAAAGGCAGAATAAGGCTAAGATCTACAACCATTCCGCGTGCCCGTTGGGGAAGATAAATGCGAGACGCAGCGCCGGGCAAGACTTTCTGATCGGTAAGGGCCAGAAAGGCGGCGGCGGAGCGCTTCGCAGGCCGAAACCGTTTACCTGTCCGGTCCAGCGCCGCTGATCGGTTCGCTCACCAGAGCCACACCTAAAGGCTGCCGCGGCTCATTACTCCTGCATGGCTATCGGTTTAAAATTGTATCCAAACCAATCACCTGCCTTCAGCTCCAACGCCTCAAGCACACCCGATTCCCAATTCTCTTTACTGGCTTTCACCGCGGCAATTTTGCCTTCAGAATTCAGAAGGACGATGATCCAGCCATCATAACGTTCCCCGTGCTTGAGGTTCGTATCATCCCATGTCGTGATAACTTCTTTAGACTCCCATTCGAACACCGAGTTTTCCCGGTCTTTCCCCAACGAAAAATTAAAGGAATCACGGTCCAGCACTTTGCAGGATTTGCGATCAACCGCGCTCCTTCCAATCAGCATATAGATCGCCTCCATATTCTCAAAGGTCTTACTCAGATCACGGTTTCTCAGGGTGATCTTCATACTGATGTTGTCCTGTTGATCATCATAGTCACCATGAATATCTTTGCCTCGCTGACGGCTACGGTCCGCGTCGATCTGAATACGCGCTTCCTCTTCCGCAAATCTTTCGTGGCCTCTCTGAAATCCCTGGCTGGAGGCAGGTTGAGTGAGAAGACACCCTGCGCCGAGAAGCACAGCCGCTGGCAGTAGTAAGTTTTTCGCATTCATTTCTATATAATTGATCATGGACGACCCATGAGATGGACAGCGTATTTCTTCTCGCGTTGTGTAACGACTCTGTAACAATTCAAACGCAGGGTGGTTGACAGGCGTTTCCTTCCGCGCATGTTCCCGCCTCCTACTGATTTCTGATTATGAGCGAGACTGATTCAGCCACGTCCCTTGATTTCATCAAAGCCTTCCGTCCCCGCGTTTCTGTGGAGCAGGTAGAGGAAGGCCACGAGCTGGCCCCAAAGTTCAATGAACAGGGCATCATCCCCTGCGTCACGACCGACCATGAGACTGGGGAGCTGCTCATGCATGGCTGGATGAATGACCTGGCGCTGGCCAGGACGATCGAGCTGGGTGAGGCGGTGTACTGGAGCCGCAGCCGTCAGCAGCTCTGGCACAAGGGCGCGACCAGCGGTCTGGTCCAAAAGGTGAAGCAGATCCTCATCGATGACGATCAGGACACGATTTGGCTGCGCGTTGACGTGCAGGGCGGTGCCAGTTGTCACGTCGGTTACCGTTCCTGCTTCTATCGCGAGGTGCCCTTTGGTGAAAAAGCCGCCGGTGCTCTGACTGACGGCCAGGAACTGGAGCTGACCTTCACGGAGACGGAAAAAGTTTTCGATCCCAAAAAGGTCTACGGTGACGCACCGAATCCAACGAAGCTCTAAGCGCTGCCGAAGTTTAAGCTTTTCCCTTCCTCCCGCTTTTAGTAAACCGGCGGGGTATGAAATATTCACGATCAGATTTTGCGCCAAGCTGCGCACTACTATTTCTCATCGCCAGCCTTTTGCTGGGAATCAACGAAAAGGTCAGCAGTCAGGAAACGGCTGACGGTGTGACTCGCACACCGGTGGCCGGCATCCGCAGCCTCGAAGTTCATGACGAGGTTCTGGTCGCCCTCAGGACGCGAATTGCCGAACTTTCAGAGACTCTCGATCATGAGGACGCTGAGTTCACCAGCGCCTGCCGCGAGGCGCTGGCCGGGGCGTGGAGCCGGGCTCAGAAGCAGCTCGACGCGGATCCGCTGGAGTTTTCCGTGGTCCTGTCCGCGGTTCGTAAGGAAACCGTGACGGGCTCGGGCGACTCCGCTCCAGATATCGACTATATCAGCGCAGACGCGGATGTGCTCGACGCGGAACGTGAACTGGTCCTGGCGGAAACGGTGCGTATTGGCGAAGATACCGGTGACATCACGGCTCAGCGATTTGTCACCTGCCGGCTTGATCTGGAGATTGATCCCGCTGCGCGCGAGAAATCCCTCGTGGTCATCCTTAAGGAAAGCGCGAGCAATGAAGATGGCACCGTGGATACCAGCGGCGAAACCGGTCGCCCAACTGATGCGCTCATCGCGGAGATGGAGACAGATATCTCTATCGATCTGACCTTCACGGCTTATGGATTCCCGGAGGACTTCGATGCCACCGTCGGAGGCACCGAGACTGTCAGTTGGGACGTCAGCCATGCCAACGCCCTCGTCATGGAGCTGAGTGAGCGTTAGTCCTCCGACCCGGGAGGCAAAAGCTTCTTGTGATGAGGCATGACAATCTGGCGGCGCTCTGGGGTAAGCCGGTCGAGGAGTTCCTCGGAAGGCCGGTAGGAGTGGCGGAAGAATCCCCACGACGGGCCGTAGCGGTAGACAGCGATCCGCCTCTGGCCGGGATTAACGCGCGCGGCAGAGCCATGGGCGATGGCATCGACGAATAATATAGCGTCGCCTGCCTTAAGGTGCACTTCAATCGCGCCTGCCAAGCCATCCACAGAGGCGGCCTGACCCGGGCGCATGCTTGCCTCTGCGCTTTGCGGATGAGGAAAATTCGACTTATGGCTGCCGGGAATGACCATCGTCGCGCCGTCGCCCGGTCCGATGTCATTAAACGCCATGAGAATGTTGATCTGCCCGCAATGAAAGCGGCCATTGTGATAGCGGAACTGGCAGCGCTTGACTCCTTCATGGCCTCCCGAATGAAGCCCGATCGCCTGGCCGGGACCGCGGATGCTGGCAAAATTCTCATCGATGAAAAGCGGCCCGTGCGCCCAGTCAAACGTGCCTTCACCGCCCACAAAATACTTCACCAGATCAATCCATGACGGATGATCGATAAGCCGTTCCCAAGCGGGACCTGCTTCATAGATTTGCTGAAGGTTGATCCCTTCCGTTTCGCTGCTGAAAAAGTGGCCATGCACCCGGCCTCTCCAGCCACCGGCCGGGAGGTCCTGCATTTCATCGAGGGTGTCGTTACACGCCCTCAGCTCATCATCGGAAAGCGCGCCTTCGATCACATAGTATCCGCGCAGGTCAAAAAGATACTCCGCCAGTTTGAACTGCTCATCGGTCACGGCGCAGACCTTGAATCACGAAAGCGCAAAGCGCAACTGTAACCGGATCAATCCTCGTCAATCTCGGGATTGATAACCTGCCGGCCCTTATACATGCCGTTATGCGGGTTGACGCAGTGACGCATGTAACGCGTCCCGTCGATCGGGTCGATCGCCAGCGCAGGCATCTTGTAGCCCTTGTTAGCCCGCCGCATACGCTTTTTGCTTTTGGAAACTTTTCTTTTCGGGACAGCCATGGTGGTGAACTGGTAGATGGTTCGCGGAAATAATCTGGCTTACCGGCGCAGCTTCCGGCGTTTCTCTCGCTTCACACTGGAGTAGCGCTGCTTGAACTTATCGATCCGGCCAGCAGTGTCGATGAGACGTTTCTCTCCGGTGAAGATCGGGTGGCTGTCCGCCGTGACAGAGCAATGGACGATGAAATACTCCTCACCATCAACCGTTTCCTTCTCGGCGCTCTTCATCGTGGAACGCGAAAAGTAGCGTTTGCCCGTTGTCGTATCGACGAAGCAAACGTTGTTGAGTGTAGGATGAGTGTCCTTTTTCATGGCAAGGATGGATCGGTCCGAAAGACTAGGGCGCGGCCTAACCGTTCATCGGAGCAGGTAAGGTGTGCGTCTCCAACTGAATGTCAACGGATGTTTTGAGGTCCGTTATGATTTTGCCGCCCAGTTTCGATCAATCTCAGTAAACCTATCTGCATGGAACGCATGCCTAATCCGGATCGAGTCGAGCTGATCGGCACCGAAGTGGCCATCCTTTGGGATGACGGCCTGGAGACTTACTTTCCTATGGACGTCCTTCGAGCCGCCTCACCCAGCGCGGAAAACCAGGGCGAAAAAGACCTCTTTGGAAACCTTTATGGCGGCACGGCCCAGCGAGATTTTCCCGAAGTGGAAGTGACCGGGTGGCAACCGGTTGGTGGGTACGCTCTTCAGTTCACTTTCTCCGATGGCCATCGCACCGGCATCTACAGCTTCAAGTATCTGCGCGAGCTCTGGGACGCGATCGAAGAACAATCGAAAGGCGACGCCTAGTTCGGCTCACTGCCGCCACCCTCGTTTCCGCCCTTGCCGATTTCTTCGAGCCGCCGGATCTCATCCCGCAGGGAAGCCGCGTTCTCATACTGCTCCTCCTGCACCGCGGCGTTGAGCCGGTGCTGAAGTTCTTTGAGCCTCGTCTGGATGTGTTCGGGGTTCTCGAAACGCTGGCTGAACTTCCCGACATGCTTGCCCCCGTGCTGCACGGCTTTGACCAGCCGGGTCACCTGTTCTTTGAAAACGGAATAGCATTCCGCGCAACCGAGACGCCGGGCGCGCTCCAGGTCGGCCAGGGTAAAGCCGCACTGGGGGCAACTGAGCGCCTGCTCCACTTTGCGGGTCTGCTCCGCGACGTCCGGCATCATCTCCGGTGCCAGCTCCTTGAGCATGTCACAGGCGCCTTCGCCCTGAAAATAGGCCAGCTTTGGGCAGTCCGCGCAGAGATTGACCTTCAGCTCCTGGCCGCCCGTCATAAAGGTATAGTGAGTCTTCAGCTCCTTCTGACAGTCCCCGCAGCCCTCTGGTCGTTTTGCAGACATTACCCTGACTATGCTCCGGCCTGCAGGCTGCGCAAGGGTGAGTCTGGCCGTGCGCCCCCGCAGCTTAGCGGTTGCTCCCGGCCACAGGCAGTGTCTTGTTCTTCTGCAACACCTTCCCCCATTACTTTTTGTCCACCAACATGAATGTCATCCGTTTTAACCGGGCCGGCTTCACCGAAGCGCTGGCGGAATTGGATCGTCGCGCTGAACCTCCTGACCATGTGCGGGAACGTGTCCGCGAAATTCTCAGCCTCGTCCAACATAGCGGGGATCAGGCCTTGCTCACTCTGACTCGTGAACTGGACGGGGCCGAACTCACCGCTGACCAGCTCAAGGTCCGCGGAGAAGACATCGATGCGGCTTGGGCCGTCCTTGACCGCGGTCAGAAGGATGTGTTTGAGCGGGCCCTGAAGAACGTGCGGTCCTTTGCCAAAGGCAGCCTCCGTAAAGACTGGGAGCAGCGCAATGCGGAGGGTGTGCTCGTCGGCGAGCGCTTTACCCCCGTTCAACGGGTGGGAATCTATGTCCCGGGCGGGACGGCGCCTCTCGTCTCCACCGTATTCATGACTGTGGGGCTCGCTTCGGCCGCTGGTGTTCCGGAAATCGTCGTGACAACCCCGCCGCAGAATGACGGCGCGATCAATCCCAGTCTTCTGGGAGCCCTTCATCTGGCGGGTGCGACTGAGATTTACCGCTGCGGCGGAGCCCAGGCCATCGCAGCTCTGGCCTTCGGCACCAAGACGATCCACCCGGTGACGAAGATCTTTGGCCCGGGCAACGCCTACGTCGCCGAAGCCAAGAGGCAGGTCTTCGGCCAGGTCAGCATCGATCTGATCGCTGGCCCCAGCGAAATCATGGTCCTGGCAGATGGCAGCGCCGAGCCAAAGTTTGTCGCGGCAGATTTGCTGGCGCAGGCTGAGCACGGTCCGGACAGCCTGTTCCTGCTCGCCACACCCAGTGAATCCCTGCTGGAGACGGTGCGGGCGGAAATTCTGGTGCAAAGCCAGAAACTTTCCAGGCAGGAAGCTCTCCAACGGGTGCTCGAGCAGAACGCCACCCTGGCCTTGGTTGAAAGTCTGGAAGCCGGAATCGACCTCATCAACCGGTGGGCTCCGGAGCATCTGGTTCTTGCCTGTAAAGGCACCAAAGATCTGATCCCGAAGATCCATCACGCTGGGGCCATTTTTGCCGGGCGCTGGTCACCTGTGGCGGGCGGAGATTTTATCGCCGGACCGAGCCACGTCTTGCCGACCGGTGGTGCGGCCAAGTGTTTCGGAGGGCTTTCCGCAGACATGTTCCAGAACCGGACGAGCATCATCCGTTTCGGCAAAAAGTCACTCAAGAGATCATTGCAACCGATCGAAACTTTCAGCCGCCTGGAAGGTCTGGATGCCCACGGAGTCTCGGCTTCCATTCGTGTATCAGAAATGGATAAGGAAAGCTGAGCAGCACGCCTTCCTCACGGGTCTGTTGTGTGCTTGCTACCATGAGGGACGATATCGAGCAGATCATCCTGGATGAGCCCACCATCGCTCACCGGGTCGACGAACTTGCCAGCGAGATCACGGCAACTTACCGGGGCCAGCGGCTCATGGTCCTGGCCGTGCTCAATGGCAGCCTTTTTTTTGCCGCCGATCTGCTCCGGCGCATCCCTATTCCGCTTGAGTTTGATGTGATTAAAGTCCGCAGCTACGGGGACTCAACCCAATCGAGTGGCTCCCTTCGCTATGACTTTGATCATCTGCCCAATCCCGCCGGACGGCACGTTCTGATTGTCGATGATATCCTCGACTCCGGCCTGACCCTGAGAGGTATTTCCGGGCGTCTGCTGGAACAGGGGACGGCCAGGAGCATTCGCGCGTGTGTGCTGCTAAGGAAGCAGCGACCGAGACAGATGGAGGTGCCAATCGATTTTCTGGGATTCGAAATCGAGGACCGCTTTGTGGTGGGCTACGGGCTCGACTACGCTGAGCGCTACCGGAACCTGCCCTTCATCGCCACCCTGCGCATCGCGTCGTTGAATGAGAAGAAAGCGACCGGTCCTCTGGATACAAAATAGCCTGCTGCCGCTGATGATGATCGAAGAGAACAAGCTGCTTGAGTTCGCGGCATTTGCCCGCGAACTCTGTCTGGAAAGCAAAGAAGGCATATTGCGCTGGTTTCGCGCGGAGGACCTGAACGTCGAGAGCAAGGTTGACGATTCCCCCGTCACAAGGGCGGACCGTGAGACGGAAACACTCTTTCGGGAGCGAATCGCCACGGCCTATCCGTCCCACGGAATCATTGGAGAGGAATTCGGCAATGAGCGTGAAGACGCCGAAATCGTCTGGGTGCTGGATCCAATTGATGGCACGATTTCCTTTGTGCATGGAGTACCCCTTTTTGGCACGCTGCTTGGGTTGTTACATCGAGGCGAACCACTGCTGGGAGTAATTCATCACCCTGCGCTGGACCTTTTGCTCATCGGCAACCGGTCGCTCGGAACCACGTGCAATGGAAAACCGGTTCGCCTGCGGGACGCGCCGTCGACCCTCGAGGAAGCCACCCTGCTGACCAGTGACGTGTCAAACGTCGCCAACCACGCCAAGTTAGATCCATTCCTTGAACTCACAAAGCGAGTGAAGGTGCAACGCACATGGGGGGATTGCTATGGATACAGTCTCGTCGCAACCGGCTACGCGGACATCATGGTCGATCCTATCATGAATTCATGGGATATCTTGCCCGTCATTCCAGTAATCGAAGGAGCGGGCGGCAAAATCACGTCATGGGACGGCAGCCCGGCAAAGACGGGCCGTTCCGCTATCGCCGCACACCCGGAAATTCACGATCATGTCGTGCGGGCATTGAATTGAAGGCGGCGCCGGTTACTGGGAGATGATTTCGTGCAATTTGAAAATAGGTAGAAACATACATACGACGATGCTTCCGACAATTGCACCAATGATGACGATCATCACAGGCTGAAGCAGAGAGGTAAGAGAATCCAGCGTTGTGGTAATTTCTTCATCCCAGAAATCTGAAATTTTATCCAGCATCTCTTCAATATTACCGGTTTCTTCACCAGCGGAGACCATTCGAACGAGCATGGGCGGAAAGATCGGATTCTTCGCGAGTGCCACGGAAATAGCCTCACCATCTTCAATCGTCTTACGCACGCTTTTCATATTGTCGCTGATGATGCTGTTGCCCGAGGTTTCGCCGACAATGTCCAAAGCCTCCAGGACGGGCACGCCACTGCGAATCAGCTGAGCAAACGTCCGTGAAAAACGCGTCATGGCGACTTTGAAAAGCAGGGGACCAAAGACAGGGAGCTTGAGCTTATACTTATCCCACATTCGGCGTCCGGTGGCCGTCCGAGTATACATTTTGGCGGCAAAACCACCGCCGATGAGTGCGATGAGAAGAATCCACCAGTATTTCCCGGCAAAGCCACTGAAATCAATAAGCATCTGGGTAGGCCCCGGGAGGCTGGTATTAAATTCTGCGTAAATCTCAGAGAAGGTCGGAACAACCTGAAGGATGAGGAAGGCAGAAATCCCGAAGGCGATAACCAAGACCGCGACCGGATATACCATCGCACCGCGGACCTTGCTGGCCAGCCGGGCTGCGTCCTCCAGGAAAGTCGCGAGCCGGTCCAGAACGATGTCGAGCATACCGGCCGACTCACCGGCACGGACCATGGCGACAAATAAGCGGTTAAAGACCCGCGGGTGCTTGCGGAGAGCCTCGGTGAAGCTCTCACCACCAGAAACGCGATTCTTCAGATCCGTAATAACCATGCGCAAGGGAAGCTGGCGTTTCGGGTCGGCGGAGTCATGAAGCGCGGTGAGGCACTCAACCAGTGGGAGGCCTGCATTGATCATGGTGGCCAGCTGGCGGGTGAAAATGACCAATTCCTTGAGCTTGACGGTGTAGGCTTTCGGCTTTTTGGAGGTGCGCTTCTTTTCGAGGGAGAGGACCAGGAGGCCACGTCCCATGAGTGAATTCATTGCGCTGTCCTCGTCCATGGCTTCCTGAATACCCTGGACAAGCTTACCGTTGGAGTCGCGAGCCTTGAATGCGTAGGTCGTCATAGCTGAATCAGTTACAAGAGATCGGTGGCTGGAAGGAGAGCCGGCATGGAGAAGTTAAGCCGGTCGACTGGCTGCCTTCTTGTGAGATAGCTATAATTTCCAGAATTTCCAGCTATTAAAGCTTCTTCGATGCATCTTTCCCCCAAGCGGGTGGCTCCATATCATTCCCAGCGCTCCATGACCAGCCTCTTTGCCGCTTTTCTGGTGATTAGTAGTTTGGCCACACCCCGGGGCAGAGAAGCTCCAGCAAATGCCCGTCCGGATCCCTGAAATAAAGGCTCTGTCCACCTTTCGGCCAATCATTCCGTGCTTCCACTTCGACGCCGCATCCGTCGAGGTGATCTTCCCAGGCCGGGATGGCTTCTCTCGCCACGCCAAAGCCAAGGTGCTGGCGACCGATCGCATCATGAGGAGGGATAACTCCGATCTCCGGGGAAATTTCAATTTCCTCAATCGCCGTGCCTTGCACGAAAAGCAGAAGCACCTGCCCGCCGCAGATCTCGAAAGCGGCAAACCGTTCGTCATCCAGCATTCGCTCAAGACCCAAGACCCTCTCGTAGAAATCAACAGAACGCGCCAAGTCCGTGACATACAGGGCACTCTCGACAATGCGGGTGGGAACTAAAGGCATAGCCGAATCCTATTCGATCTCTGCTTTGTAAGCAATCCGGCGGCACATGAGCTGCGCATCGCCCTCAGCGTACAGGGCAAGAAACACTCCGGTAAAGCGTCCCGCAAATTCAGTTGAAAGCATTTTGGCTGGGAAGGAAAAAATCTCATTCACTCCCTCACTTCCGGCAGACCTGACCAGAAACCGATACTCTAGGTCATCACCTTCAACAATAAAGGTTGGATGCTCCTGCGCAGAAGTCGAGAGACTATCGCTTTCTTGCTCGACAACGATATCCTGCAAGCGAAGCCGGTAGAACAAAGCGGATAGTGAAAAAGATCCCTGCGTTCTCTTGAATCCCACGCAGGCGTGAGTTTGGAAATTCTGATAAACACAGATGCCGGCCTCACCGCCCGCGGCTTCTGGAAACTGGATCTGCATTTGGATCTCAAGCCGAAAACGGTGATTACGTTGACGCAGGCCAATCCACGTCGGCTGACCATGGCCATCGAGGGAGTCGCGCGTCCCAATCAGCACCAACTTCCCATCTCTCCTAACGTAATTGTGCATTAATGGATTTTTCAACCAAGTCCATTCTAAGGGAAACTTCTGGCGTTCGAAGTGGTCCTTAAAGTCGGTATGATTTGGTCCAGTCAGAGGCGTTGGCACCTTTTCCGGGAGTTTACCTTGGTTGCCAAACTCAGGCCAACCATCCTCGGACTTCGAATTCACATGAAAACCAAAGGTCTCGCGGCCCAGCACATGAAACTTATGATAACCGCGCGGACGAATCCCCAAACAAACCCCGGCCCATTCACCGCCGGGTAGCTGCACTAGATCCGCATGACCCACCGCCTGAACGGCATGGCCTGAGCTGCGATGGGTCAGCACTGGATTTCGCGGACAGGACTCGTAGGGTCCAGTGACCGATCGGCTGCGGGCGATCGTGACCATATGGCCATACTCCGTCCCGCCCTCGGCAATCATCAGGTAATAATAATCATCAATCTGAAAAAGGTGTGGCCCTTCAGGTCCAAGTCCACCGGAGCCGGACCAGATAATGCGAGGCACCTCAAGGAGTGTCCCCTGCTCCAGATCGATTCGCGCCTGGCCGATCGATATTCCGCCGCAGTCCGGCCGATAGCTCCACTGGACAAAGCATTCGCCTGTCTCATTATCCCAAAATAGATCCGGATCAATACCTGGCATGCCCTCGATCCAGACTGGTTCCGACCAGTCTCCAAAAGGGTCATCTGCATAAACGAAGAAATTGCGGCTATTTTCCGGACGACCGGCTGACTTATTCGTCGTGATGAGATAAAACCGGCCCGCCTGAAACCTCAAGGTTGGCGCGTAAATACCGCCGGAGATCCATGCCTCTCTAAGAGGCAATTGCGAGGGCCGGTCGAGAACATGGCCGATCCATCTCCACCCGCTGCTCTCATTCAGGTTACGATGAAAAAGCGCGACGCCTGGGAAGTATTCGAAGCTGCTGGTAGCCAGAAATAGATCATCTGCACGGCGGCAAATCGTCGGGTCAGGAAAAAATCCCGGCAGAATTGGTCTCACACCATCAGTCACAGAGAAGGTAATGATAGAAATCCCGAGGCCCGTCAACCAGACCTCGGGAAAAGTGAGATTTTCCTTTTGTGACCTCGGCTCAGCGGTTGCGGCGGCGGACTCCAAAAAGGACAGTCACCAGCCCAATAATCGCGAGGGTCGACGGTTCAGGAACGACGACAAGGCTAACATTGTCAACCCCCGCATCGCCCGCCGGTGAGTTCGAGTTATCAATCGAGAGCCCAATTATTAATTGAGTCACATCAGAAAAATTCGCGATTGATGAGTTCAAGGATCCGCCACTGCCATAAGTAAACGCACCGGGGAACGTTATTGAATCAAAGTCAATATTGATATCTCCCGCTGAGGTGAACGCAGCGGTATTGGCGGGAATAACGACGGTTCCTTTCTGGATCGTGAAATTGTCGTTGTCTTGAAAGCTGTAAGGAGACCGATTGCCGGCTACTTCTCCTGGCAGACCTTGCAGATTTTGAAGCTGTCCATTCGCGTCATTGTTGGCAAACCAAATCTCATACCCGATGGTGAGAGGGTGGCGGTATTATTCAAAGCGTCGAAAGAAAGTGTCAAATCCTGAGAGATGTTCATGCCGGTGACATCAATGATTTGAATGAAACTAGCTCGGTTACTGTTATTGCTACCGCCAATGTAGCTGTTTCCCATGTCGGTTAAGTAAGGCGAGCGATCGGCATTATTCGAATTATACCAGACCCCGGCAGCGTCTGGTAAAGTCACTGTGTTTTGACTCATGACCAGGCCGGCATTTTCGAAATCGCCATTGACGATAAGCTCAGCCGTTACGGCATTTGGAAGTATACTCAGGACGACAGAGGTAGCAGATAGCAGCTTTAAGTAATTCATGATTCTTAGGAAGGTTCAGGGAAGTGCCAGGGGTTTGAAGACGTGAGCAGTCAGATTAGATCACCGGCCGTTGGTAACGGAGACACCTTGGCCGAAAAAACCTTGACATGCCACTGTGCCTTTACTGAAATTGTTCAGTGAATCGCCGCGTAACCCTTCGTGACGTCGCTGAGCAAGGCGGAGTTGCGGTTTCCACCGTTTCGCTGGCTTTGAACCGGGACAGACAGATCCCCGATAAGACGCAGGAACGGATCGCCAAATTGGCGCGGGAGATGGGCTACACGATTCCTGCGGCGGCTTTGATAATTAATCGAGAGGAGTATTTATGGTGCTCCGGATGGAAAATGCTTGATGAAGACAAAGCACGGATGGCTGCAGAAATACTTTTTCAATTGATCAAGCAGGGTGCACAGAAAAAAGGCATTCCAAAAACGGTCCATCAGATCTATCCTCAATGGAATCCGGGCCAAACCCTACCGCCGCGCGCTTACTAGTTAAGCCATCGCCGAAGCCCGCTCCTTAGCGGGGACCGGTGGATAAATCTCGGTGCCGGTGGTTCTAGCGAATTCGTGAAATTCGTGTATAAGCCTGCGGGTGACTGGTCCGGGCAGTCCATCGCCGATCGGCCGCCGGTCCAGGGTGGTGACCGGGACGACCTCCGCGGCCGTGCCGGTGAGGAAGCACTCATCCGCAATGTAAATGTCATGCCGGATCATTTCGCGCTCGATGAGCGTCATTCTTTCCCGCTCCGCGAGCATAAAGACGACGTCCCGCGTAATGCCACGCAGCGATCCCGCGCTGACGGGCGGTGTGTAGATGATGCCATCCTTTACAATAAAGATATTGTCACCTGTACATTCCGCCACATACCCCTGCTCATTGAGCATGAGGCCTTCATCACCACCGCCATTGATCGCCTCGACTTTAGCCATTACGTTATTGAGATAATTCAGTGATTTAACCGCGGGACTGAGCGAGGCCGGGGCGGTCCGGCGGGTGGAACATGTCACTAAGGTCATGCCGTTTTCATAGACCTCTTTGGGATAGAGCTGAATCGTTGCGGCAATGATAAAAACCGTCGCTTTCGGGCATTGATATGGATTTAAACCAAGGGTGCCTACGCCGCGGGTCACGACGAGCCGGATATAGCCATCGCGCAATTCATTCGCGCGAATGGTCTCCATCATGGCCTCGGTGATTTCCGCCTTGCTCATGGGAATGGTGAGCAGAATCGAGCGTGCGGAATCAAAAAGCCGGTCGATATGTTCCTCACATTGAAAGACTCGCCCGTTGTAAAAACGAATGCCTTCGAAAACACCGTCGCCATAGAGGACACCGTGATCAAACACAGAGATCTTAGCCTCTTCCTCAGGCAGAATTTTTCCGTCGATGTATACTTTCATAGTCATTCGGCCGCGATGGAAATTGTCAGGTGACAATCTGGCCATCGGCAATTTCCAGGGTGCGGTCTCCGAATTTGGCGAGTGACCGGTCATGCGTCACCACAATGAGCGTCCGATTATTTCGTCGCACCATCTCCAGCATCACATTCAGAATTTTTTCGCCGTTTTTAGAATCCAGGTTGCCGGTTGGTTCATCGGCGAAGATAACCGATGGCTCATTGACCAGAGCCCGGGCGATGGCCACCCGCTGCTGCTCACCGCCGGACAGTTCCGTCGGCATATGATGCATGCGCTGGCCAAGACCGACTTCCTGGAGGATGGCTTCCGCGCGACGGCGCTGACGTTCGTGGGCAATGAGGCTGGGCAATAGCACGTTCTCCAGCGCGGTCAGTTCGGAAAGGAGCTGGTAGCTCTGAAAAATAAATCCCATTTCGCGGTTGCGAACTTTAGCGAGTTCCCCCGCCGAAAGCTCATAGAGACTGCTGCGGTTCAGAAAAACTTTGCCCAGCTCCGGCCGCTCCAACCCAGCCAGGGTATAAAGCAGGGTCGACTTTCCGGCACCGCTCGCGCCACAGATGAAGATCACCTCCCCGCGCATGATCTGCAGGTTGATCCCACGCAGGACTTCCACCTTGCGGTCACCCATCGTGAAGGAACGATACAGCTGCTCTGTGCGGAGCATGGTATCCTTAGGTGCAACCTGGATCTGGGTGGTGGTAGCAACGCTGCTCATAATCTGGAGTGGCAGCCTAGCAAAAGCGGACCGCTCCTCCACAGGTTTTTTCACGAGGTGCTGATGCGCGGCACACGAGCGCTCACGCCGCAGAAGATTTCGTAGGAAATCGTCTCGGCCAGGGCAGCAAGGGAAGACGCCGTGATCTCCTGCCCGGAAGCCTCATCCCGCCCCAGTAAAAGGACTTCATCGCCGGCCTCAACGGCATCACCCAGCCCAGTGACATCGGCCATGACCAAGTCCATGGTGACCCGGCCGAGAAGCGGACAGGATTGACCGCGAATGATCACGTGCGCACCGCGATTGGAAACAAGCCGCGGGTAGCCATCCGCATAGCCCGCTGAGATCGTCGCGACACGCGTGGGACCCTGGGTTATCCAGGTCCGGCCGTAGCTCACTCCGTGCCCGCGAGGCAGAGTGCGCACAAGGACAACTCGGCTCTTCCAGTGCATAACCGGCCGTAGGGCTTCCTGGCAGGCGCCGGTGGGTGAGACGCCGTAGAGCATGAGGCCGGGTCGGCAGAGCTGCATCGCCCGGTCGCCGTAATCCAGAATGCCGGAACTATTCTGGCTGTGAACATAGTCCGGCGCTACGCCGTGAGCCCGCAAGGACTCGAGGAGCTGGCGAAACCGCACGATCTGGTCTTCAGTGTATGCCTTGTCTTCATCGGCGGACGGAAAGTGCGTCATGACGGCTTCGATCCGCAAAGAACTTAGCTGCTGGATTTCCTTTACCACCTCGGTCGCGTCATCCGCCAGCAGACCCATCCGGCCCATGCCCGTATCCAATTTGAGATGAATGGGGAATGGCCGCTCTTCTCCGTGGCCGGCCTTCGCCGCCAAGTGGGCGTAGTTGACGCATTCTTCCACAGTCGAGCAAACGGGAGTATACCCGCTGTCGACCAGACCCGGTCGTTCTTGCGCCAAGGCGGGGCCGAGAACCAATATCCGCCCGGCTCCATGGCCGCTTTCGCGGAAAACTTCGGCCCGGATTTCGTCGGCTTCATGGAGATTTGCAACCGCGAACCAGCGAGTTCTTTGCCGGAGCCTTTGCACGATGGGAATAACTCCATGACCGTAGGCGTTGGCCTTGACGACCGCGATCAACTCTGAGCCTGAAGAGACCTGGTCTTGCGCGACGCGCAGATTATTCTCCAGCGCGTCCAGGTCAATTTCAGCCCAGCAGCGATGAATCGCGGAACCTGTCTTGCTCTGAGTTCGGTCCGTCTGCACCTGACCAATGCTAGGGAAGCGGCGCCTTGCCGCAACGGGTTTTCCTACGGGGCAACGGTCGCCTTTTCATTGAGCTGCATGACGTGGTCCGGATCATGCACGTAGTCGTCACCGAAACTGAGAGGCATGCGGTCTTTCGGACTGAAACCAAGGATTTCACGCGCTTCCCGGTTGTCGTACATCAGCACCACATTGTCTGAACTGGCCTGTGCGCAGAGATAGGAGATGCCAGGTGTTTCCAGGGCGCGGATAAATAGTTGGCTGACGTCCCGCCAGGAAATCGCCCCGGACTTTTCTCCGGGAGAGTCCTCTTTCTTGGCGTGCCAATTCTGTTTTGGGTCAAAAACAAACCCGAAGCGAAGGACCACCACTTCCATGCCGAAACTGTTGGCATAATACTGTCCGAGCGCTTCGAGAAAGCACTTGGTGACCCCATAGAGATTGCTTGGACTGGTCGGATCAGCTGCGCGCACCTGGCGGGTGGGATCATTGAGCAGGTGCCCTTTCATGGCATTGATTGAGGAGATGAGCACCAGTCTCCGCACGCCAGCCTGGCAGGCCGCTTCGCAGACATGGTAGGCGCCGGTAATATTGGGCGTGACTAATTGATCCCACGTCGCAACGGTCGAAGGATTTGCGGCTAAATGAAGCACCGCCTCTCGTCCCTCGCAGCAGCGGCGCAAGCATTCAGGATCGTCGAGCTGACCCAGGATCAGTTCTCCTTTACCTTCAATCCGTTCCAAATGCCGCGCGCCTTCGCGATCAAAAAGGCGGAGATCGTAGCGCTCGCCGAAATTCTCGATAAACCGGCTGGCTACCCGTCCGCCCGCTCCTGTGACGAGAAGGCGCATTTTCTCTTCACGATGATTCGATCTGATTTCTTCTTCCCCCATGAGCATAAATTAGATTTTCCCTCGCATCCTGCTCGCATCGCCCGGTCAGAGGCCTCCAGGTTGTGCGTGTTTGGCAACTTCAATCCGATGACATATCCAGTCCGCTGAAGGAAACCTGACCGTCACCCTCCACCACTTCGCCGATGGGAAACGCCCCTGCCGCCGCCGCGCGCTCACCATGCGCCGGACTGACCACAACGGCCATGCCAATTCCCATATTAAATGTCCGGAAAGCTTCTTTCGCACCAACCTCTCCCCACTCCTGCAAGACGGTGAAGATTGGCTCCGGCCGCCAGGCCGTCGCGTCGATCACCGCACCGCAGTTCTCCGGCAAAATGCGTGGAAGATTATCGATCAAACCGCCACCTGTGATATGGGCCAGGCCTTTGGTGTTTTCGCGCCCAAGCTCCTGGATCTCAGCCAGATAGCTGGGGTGAACCCGCAACAGCTCCTCCTCCACGGTGCGCTTGGCGTAAGGAATAAGATCATCCAGGCGCATTTCTCTTTCCTCAAAAAGAACGCGGCGCACCAGAGTAAACCCGTTCGTGTGGAGCCCGTTGGATTTCCATGCATAAATCAGGTCCCCCGGAACAATATCCTGCCCATCAATGATTGCGTCTTTTTCCACGAGGCCCGTAATCGCACCCGCCAGGTCAAAGTCGTCACCGTGATAAATCCCGGGCATTTCCGCCGTTTCTCCGCCGATTAGGGCACAGTTATTCTCCCGGCACGCCTTGGCCAGGCCCTGGATCAATTGCCGGAAAATCCATTCTTCCAATTTACCCGTGCCCAGATAATCCAGAAAATACAGCGGGCGCGCACCCATGACGGCAATGTCATTAACGCAATGATTGACCAGATCCTGCCCCACCGTCTCATAACGTCCTGCCATTGCTGCGACTTTCACCTTGGTGCCGACGCTATCCACGCTCGATACCAGAACCGGATGCCGAATCTCCGGAAAACTCGCGTCAAATAACCCGCCGAACCCGCCGGATCTCCCGAGAACGCGTTCGCTGTAGGTCGAGCGGATGTCTTCACCCGCGTTCTTGAGGGCGCGGGCGGCTGTGTCGATATTGACGCCAGACCGCGCGTAGGCACCGCCTCCGCCGCCATTAGTAGGACCGGGCATGGTGTCGTTTCTCATAATAATTGATATAGGCTTGATTGACTACGCGATAGCCTCCGGGAGTCGGATAATCACCTGTGAAGTACCAGTCCCCGCGGTGATTCGGCAACGCGCGATGCAAATCTTCAATGGTCTGGTAAACAATGCTCAGCTCTCCCTTCCAGTCATCATTTTCTGTATCGCCCGCCGAAACAATCTGCCCGATGCGCCGGGAGATCTCTTCATAGGCAAATGGCTCATAGATCAGTTTGACGAAATTCTCCATTACCTTGGGCCGGGCAACCTTCTGTTGAACGCACCGGAAATAAACCTCATAGAGCAACCCTTCCTGGCCGGTTTCCTTCAGCAATTCCTCCGCGGCCTGAAAAGCGATGAATTTCCCAAGTTGTGACATATCAATGCCGTAGCAGTCCGGATAGCGGATCTGTGGCGCGGTTGAGGCAATGATGATTTTCTTCGGATTGAGCCGGGAAAGAATTTTAACAATTGATCTCTTCAGAGTTGTGCCGCGCACAATCGAATCATCAATACAGACCAGATTCGATCCCGGCTCACATGAGCCGTAGCTGATATCATATACATGCGAAGCCAGTTGATTCCGCATTTTCTCTTCACTGATAAACGTGCGTAATTTCTGGTCCTTAATCGCCACTTTCTCGGCCCTCGGCCAACTGCCCATAATCAGGCTGTCAAGCATCTCCGGAGTTAAATGTCCCTGCAGTTGAGCCTGCAGAATTTCATCACGCACCTGGCGCCGCCGCCGGATGCGCATCTCATCCATAAGCCCGAAATAAGCGACCTCCGCCGTGTTTGGAATGAAACTGAAGACGGTGTTGGTCAGGTCACCGCCGATTTCTTTCATGATTTGCTCCGTGAGCGCGCCACCGAGTGCTTTGCGTTCCTGATAGATCTCCGGGTCATTTCCGCGCGAGAAATAAATCCGCTCAAAGGCGCAAGGGCGCCGGTCCCGCATCTCCGCAAAACGGCTCGTGTAAAAGCGGCCATTACCCTTCATGACAATCGCCGAGCCGGGCTCCACTTCATGCACTTCTTCCTTTTCCAGATCAAAGACGGTCATGAGCGGCGCACGCTCCGAGGCGATAGCCAGCACCTCATCATTGATCGCATAATGCAGGGGGCGAATTCCGCTGGGATCACGCACCGCAAAGCAATCCCCGCTCCCCAGCATCCCCGCCAATGCATAGCCACCATCCCAATGCCGGGCAGAACGGCGCATCATTTCGGCCGGGTCCAGCTCGTCCGCAATGCGGTTGGCGAATTCCGGCCCGGTCAGACGTGATTCCTGCGCCAGCTTCAGACGCACGTCATCGTGTAATTCATCCAGGTTGCAGCCCAGCTCCTCCAGAATCGCCTGGGTGTCAGTATCGAATAGTGGGTGGTGGCCCTTTTCGATCAGCCGGTCGTTCAGCTCGTCACTGTTGGTCAGATTAAAGTTGCCTGCCAGCATCAGCGCCCGCGATGCCCATGAGCTGCGGCGCACATACGGATGACAGGAACGCCGCTGATAGGAACCGGAGGTGGCATAGCGGAGATGCCCGATGAGGACTTCCCCGCCGAAGTCGAAATTCTTCTTCACGGAATCGCCATCGGTGAGATCGATGTGTCCGTTCCTTGCCTGCTTGTTCAGATCCTTGAGCAGGCCCTTGAACATGGCATCGAGCGGATTTTTCTTAATCTCGCGTTGCCGCGCCAGATAGGGCTCACCGGGCGGCATCCTCAATTTGAGCGACCCTAAACCTGCCCCATCCTGCCCGCGGTTATGCTGTTTCTCCATAAGCAGGAAGAGCTTATGGAAACCCCAGAGAGGCGTGTTGTATCGATCCCGGTAATAGTTTAACGGCTTCCGAAGCCGTACCAGGGCCAGGCCACATTCGTGTTTGATCGCCTCACTCATTCAATCTCCATCGATCGTCTCGACCGTGCTGCGCTGATCTTGGCCAAAGTTCAAGCTCACAGAAAAGCCTCAAAAAGCAAATGAGCATCAACCCCTGGATTGCATTCCCGCTTGCAGCAGCCAACAGGGCGGCCAATGATCCCGGCGCATGACTATGCTGGAGAGTCCCTATTTCTATTTCATCCTTGGCGCGATCATTCTTTTCACCGTTATCGATCTGATCGCGGACTGGCTCAATCTCAAGGCCTTGCGCACGGATGTGCCAGAGCCGATGCGCGATGTGGTAGACGCGGAAACTTACCGGAAGAGCCAGGCATATACCCGGGTCAATGCCCGCTTCGGTTTCGTCACAACCATCTTTGACCTGACCATACTACTCCTCTTCTGGTTCCTTGGCGGGTTCGATTGGCTGGATCAGAGCCTGCGCGCTCTGGGCTTCGGCGAGATCATCACGGGTCTGATGTTTTTCGGTGCGCTTTTTGTGGGCAAAACGATCATCGATCTGCCGTTTGAGTATTACTCGACCTTCGTGATCGAGGAGCGCTTTGGCTTCAATAAGTCGACGAGAACCACCTTCTGGGCTGACCAGATCAAGGGCCTCATCATCTCGGCGATCATCGGCGGGATTCTTGGTGCCCTTGTGCTGCTCTTTTTCCAGTTCTTTCCGGACTGGGGCTGGCTGTGGGCATGGATGGCCGTCGCGGCTTTCTCGCTCTTACTCACCTATCTGGCCCCGACCTGTATTATGCCGCTTTTCAACAAATTCGAACCTCTCCAGGATGGCGAGCTTAAGGAGAGGATCATGACCTACGCCGAGAAAGTCGATTATCCGCTGGCGGAGGTGCACGTAATGGATGGCTCGAAGCGCTCGACCAAGTCTAATGCGTTTTTTACGGGTTTTGGGAAAAACAAGAAAGTCGCTCTCTATGATACTCTCGTGGAAAACCATACCGTCGACGAGCTCGTTGGCGTCCTCGCCCATGAGATCGGCCATTACAAAAAGAAACACATTCCTCAGATGATCGGCATCGCCCTGGCGAATATGGGCGTCATCTTTTTCCTGGCCGGCCTGTTCCTGAACAATGAAGCGCTCCACGCCGCCTTCGGCATGCAGGAAACCAGTGTCTACGCCAGCCTCGTTTTCTTCGGCATGCTCTTCATCCCGCTTAACCGTGTTCTTTCCATGGTCCAGTCCATCCTCAGCCGGAAAAATGAGTTTGAGGCGGACGCCTTCGCTGCCACCACCACGGGTCAGGCTCAACCGATGATCGATGCCCTGAAAAAGTTGAGCAAAGACAACCTCTCAAATCTGACGCCGCATCCTTTTTATGTTTTTATGAATTATAGTCACCCGCCCGTCCTCTTACGCCTGCGTGCCCTGGAGAGACTGGGCGCGGAGGTGGGTGATCCGCGCGCTTCAGCCGTGTCATCATCCTCTGGATAACCAGGATGACCTGCCGCTCAGGGCTGACGACGACCTTCGATTCATCTATGTATTCTCGCACAGGGAAACTGCCGGGTCCGAATTGGCTGCAGATCGAAATCGCGGCCTACGTGGCTATTGCCCTGAATGTGGTCATCATCCTGATCCTCGCGGAGCTGGGCGTGCTGAGAACCATTCCGGAGACAAAGCAGCCTCCGGCCCGAAGCGACTCGATCGTTCTTAAGATTGACTCGAGCAGCCTCAATTTCGAGCCACCCGAACCTGAACCAACCGAGCCGGAGCTCGCGATGGCGGAGCTGAAAGCGAAACAGGAATTCCTGCGCCAGTTCGCGCCGGACGAGGGCAGGAAGCAGGAGAACGCGCCTTTCTACTCTGACCGCGATGTCTCCGCGGCAAGTGAAGCGGCGCCTGATGAAGACGCCCCGCCGCTCCCCGCCCAGGAAGGCATCGAAGACCTTCCCGCCCCGCAGTTCGAAAACCTCCAATACACGGACGGCCCCTCACCCCGGCCCGCTCCACCCGGGCAGCCCGTTACCCCGGTTCCTCCCGGAGCAGATCCCACCGAGCCAGCCGAAGAAACGGAGCGGGCGGAGGAGGTTGAAGAACCTCAGGAGGAACAGAACGCCCCCAGCCCGCTGGAGCCGGAGGAGGAAGAATCTGTGCCGGAGGAACTTATGCGGCCCGAGATTGAGGAAGAGCGTCTGCCCGCCGTGCCCGATCCCGAACCGGAACGGGAGGAGCCTGAAGAGGATCTTCTCGCCCTGCTGGAGCGCACGCCTTCCTTCCCGGAAGCAGTTCCCCAATCCCAACCAGAGCGCGATCCCTCGGCGGCGCGAGAGCAGGATGAGGTGCCCCAGGAAGAAGCCACGCCGGAACAGGTGGATGCCCAGGAGCTGCTCCGTCGCCAGGGCGAACGCGTCCAGGCACCCGGGGCGTCCCCCGGCTATCAGCCAGAGAGGCGGCGCACGATGATCCGTGGCAGCGTCAGTTCCCGGGGCCGCGCCCAGGCCGCCACGGAGAATACACCGCTCGGCCGCTTTGAGGCGGAGGTGGCGGATGCGATTGGCCGGGTCTGGTACCGGAATACCAAGGCGAACTCAGATAAGTTCCGTATCGGCACGACTCGCCTGCGCTTCGATGTCCTGACCACTGGCGCGGTGACGAATGTCGAGGTCGTCTCAAACACCTCCAATGAACTCTTCGTGAACAATAATCTGCGCTCGCTCAACCAGGCCAACATCCCGGAGATACCGGATGATCTGCGGGCCCAGGTCGGCGGACGCGTCACGATCGAATTCAGTTTTACCGTTTACTGATCCCACATGGAGCACTTTCTCATTTCACCTCTCCTCGGCAGTTGGCAGGAGGCCTATAAATTCTTCGAGCAGGGCGGTCCCTTTATGTGGGTGCTCCTCGTTCTATCGATCATTTCGGTCGCAGTTATTATCTGGCGGCTCATTGCTTTGCGCCGCACAGAGGTCATTCCTGATCCCGTCGAGCAGGCCGTGGATCACTTTGCCCTGGATAAAGCCCACGTCTCTCAGCTCATGCGCGTAGCCGAGGCCCATCCCAGTCCGTTCTCCCGCATCGTCTCCCAGGCCTGCAGCCAGTTCGGCTGGACAAAATCTGAGAACCAGGCGGCGATTCAAACGATGGCCCGCCGGGAAATCCACCACCTTGAACAGGGGTTGAGCATCCTGGAGATCATCGTCGGTATCGCGCCGCTCATGGGCCTGCTTGGAACGGTCTCGGGGCTCGTCGGCGTTTTTTCGACTCTCGGCACGGACGCTGATCCTACCAAAATCGCCGCCGGAATCGCAGAAGCGCTCAATACAACGATCATGGGGCTGGCCGTGGCCATTCCCTCCCTCATCGCCCATAACCGCCTTTCCCGCCGCATCGAGCGATGGGCGGTCGAGATGGAGAATGACGTCGAAGCTCTTCTCGCGCGCAGTTATCATGATGACACGGAATCCGACGCCTGGACGGCTTCATCCGCCAGCCAAGCGGCCACGAAAGATTCCAGCCCTGAGACGGACTTCGCTCCCGCCTCCAACTGAGCCGCCTGAACTGAGCTAAATCGCCATGGCCTTTTACCAGCGCAAACGCCAGAGCCCGGCAATCAATATCGTTCCGCTGATCGATATTCTCGCGATCCTGCTCATCTTTTTCATTGTCACCTCGACCTTCAAGACACCGGAGGCAGAACTGAAGATCGAGCTGCCCGAGTCCAGAACAGCCGTGCTCGCTCCCAGTGACAACCCCCCTGCCATCCTGGCCGTCGCCGAAGACGGCACGATCCTGATCGATAATCAGAAGACCGACCTTGAAAGCCTCAAGGAAGACATCCTTGCTTTTCGCGAAAGGCAGCCGGACCTGCCCATCGCTCTGAAAGCCGATGAAAACGCCCCCTTCGGTCTGATCATCCAGGTCATGGACGCCCTCCAGGGCACGGGGCTGGAAGATCTTCCGACTTTCACCAAACCGCTTGAGGAATAGATTGCCGCGGAAACATTATGGAACTGGAGATCGTGAACTACGGCCATCCGGCCCTGCGCAAGAAAGGACTACCGGTCAAGCGGATCGATGACGAGCTGCGTGAGCTTGCGCAGAATATGGTCGAAACCATGCATGCCGCCAACGGCGTCGGCCTTGCCGCCCAGCAGGTGGCTGTTCCTCTGCAACTCTGTGTGCTGGATGTGCGCGATGACCCGGAGCGGCCCAGCAGAATGTGGATCGACGGCAAAGAAGTGGCCCTGGACGATTTCATGCCGATGATCGCGATCAATCCCCAGCTCAAGCTCATTGCGCCCAACGACACGGGCACCGAAGGCTGCCTGAGCTTCCCGGAAATCCAGGGCGATATCACCCGGCCCCACGAGGTCGAGGCCACCATTACCCATTTGGACGGCACCAAGCTGACCTTCCGTGCGGATGGTCTCCTCGCCCGCGCCCTCCAGCATGAAGTGGATCACCTCAACGGCATCCTGTTCATCGACCGCATGAAACCCAGGGAACGTGCTGAGCTGAAAGATGAGCTGCTCTATCTCAAGCGCACCACAGAGCGGGAGCTGAAAACGCGCACCGCCTGACCGGACCTTGCGGGCAGCATCGGCACCTGCTTTACTCTCCGCCACTATGGCTTTGCTGGAGGTAAAGGATTTGCGCACGTGGTTCCCCGTTTTCGGGGGTGTCCTGCGGCGGCGGGTGGACTGGATCAAAGCGGTCGATGACGTGAGCTTCGAGATTGAAGAAGGCCAGACGGTTGGCCTCGTCGGCGAGAGCGGAAGCGGGAAGACGACCATCGGACGCACCCTGCTGCGCCTAGAAAAACCTTACAGCGGCACGATCACCTACCGCGGACAGGACATCGTGAATATGTCCAACCGCGATTTCCGGCCGCTGCGGCGTAAGATCCAGATGATTTTCCAGGATCCTTTCGGGTCGCTCAATCCACGCATGTCGATCGGCGCCATCATCCGCGAAGCGCTTGATATTCATTTTCCTGAAATGACCCGGAGCGAAAAGACGGACCGCGTCGCCGAGCTGCTTACCCTCGTCCAGCTGGATCCCGATTTTGCCGCGCGTTATCCACACGAATTTTCCGGCGGTCAACGTCAGCGGATCGGGATTGCCCGCGCTCTGGCAGTGAAGCCCGAGTTTATTGTCTGTGACGAGCCGGTCAGCGCCCTGGACGTCAGTGTGCAGGCGCAGATTGTCAATTTGCTCCAGGACCTGCAGGAGGAACTCAACCTGACCTACTTATTTATCGCGCATGACCTCGCGGTGGTCGAGCATATCAGTGATTATGTTCTGGTCATGTACCGGGGGAAAATTGTCGAGGCCGCGCCGGCTGATGAAATTTATAAAAATCCCCAGCACGAATATACGCAAAAATTACTAGACGCCGTGCCAACGGTGGAAGCTGTGGGTTGAGCCGTCCTTTCTCTGAATAGTTTTTCGGACGGCTTCGACCAAATTGGCCTCTTCGCCATGAATATTCAGATCCGTCTCATTGAAGAGAGCGATGTGCCCGGCATCGCCGCGCTCTATCGTGATGTCTACGGGGATAACTATCCTTTCCGCGAGTTTTATGATGAAGGCTGGATCAAGCGCGGGGTGTTCGATTCCGATGTGCGCTGGTATGTCGCTGTGGAACACGGCCAAGATCAGCGTCTCCTCGGTTCCGCCGCGGTCATGCTCAATGTCGGCGATGCGGACGATATGGTCGCGGAATTGGGGCGGCTCGTTGTGCATCCCGCCGCCCGGGGACAGAGTCTAGGTTCACGTCTCATGCAGACCATCACTGAGGAAGGGGATCGCCTGAGCGATTTTTCCTTCGCGGAAGCGCGCACGGCGCATCCGGGTTCACAGATTATTCTCAGCCGGGGCGGCTTCCAGGTCGTAGGACTGGAACCGCTTTGCTATAATACGGGTGATTACGAATCGGCCATTTTTTACTGTCGCCTTTCGGAAAATGCGCGCGCTCTGCGCCGGGGACGACCCGCCATTATTCCAGAAGCCTTTAATCTTGCGGGCATGGCGCTGGGACATTGTGCGCTGCCGATGGATGCCACCTCTGAGAATCATGCCGCGCCCTATCCCTCCAGCCGCGAAGACGGTGCGTTTGTCGTTCGCGAAATGGAAGGCCGTGAGCTGCTGCGCGTCCTGCGCCTGAGCAAGGAGCGCTTCACCAATCCGGAAGTTTTCGGGGCCTTTCGGCTGGAGCATGGTTTGCTGAAACTAAAGGAACATCAGGCGCGTTACCTCGTCCTCATGCGCGGCGATGTGGTCGTAGCGGGCCTCGGCTACACCTGGGATCCGGTCGAGCGCAAGGGACAGATCTTTGAGTTTGTTGGTGCCGATGACCTGGCCAAGGGCACCCTCCTGGAACAGGGCGTCGCCTATCTTGAGCGGACCTTCGATCCCCGTTATTTAAGTATCGATGTAAACGCCTACACCCCGCGCATTCAGCAATCCCTGAAATTACTTGGATTCGCCCCTGTCGTTTATGCCCCATCGATGGTCTATGTCATGGGCGAGCGGCTCGATGTCATTCGTTTTGTGAAGCTGCGCATGGAGCCTGCCATGCGCAACTGGGAGCTCATCGATCAATGCCGGAACCTCGCGGAGATGGTCGAGAATAGTGTTCTCGCTACAACTAAAGGACACGTGGCTGATGAGAATGTGCGCCGCATCCGCGCCTTTCAGGGCTTAACCGATCTGCAGGCCGGACAGGCCGCGACTCTCTGCCAGCACCGCTCTTTCCGCGCTGGCGAAATTCTTTTTGAAGAAGGCAGCGATCAGCAGTCGCTCTTCTTTGTCCTAGAAGGCGCCGTGGACATCTTGCTCGACGGCGTTGCCGAACCGCTCACGACGATTTGCGAAGGCGAAAGTTTTGGGGAGATCGCACTCATCGAAGAGGTGCCCCGCAGCGCCACCGCCGTTTGCCGGGAAGATTGCCGTCTGCTCGTCATGCAGGCCAATGACTTCGATCACCTCGTCCGGCTTAATCCGGAAGCGGGCGCCGTCATCCTGCGTAACCTCGCCAAGCGCATCGCCACCCGGTTGCGCGAACTCAGTTCTCAGTATCAGGAACTTGAACGTTCCTGGTGGCAGGACGATGTTCTCGTCTAGCGGGCCATTCCGCAAAATCCTCACTGGACGCCGCTGGGCAACGATTGTAAGTGCTTTGCTTAGGCCGCGCGCCATCACCATCTGATCTGGTTGCACGCGGTGAGGTGCAAAGGCAGGATGGATGAAGATCTGAGGTGGAATGAAGAAACTGGAAGCCATTATCAAACCCTTCAAGCTGGAGGAAGTGAAAGACGCCCTCGGCGAGTTGGGCATTGAAGGAATGACCGTGAGCGAGGTCAAAGGATTCGGGCGGCAGAAGGGGCATACTGAGATTTACCGTGGCAGCGAATACACCGTGGATTTTCTCCCGAAGATCAAGATTGAGGTCGTCGTGCCGGATAGTCTGAAGGATGAAGCCTGCGGCGCGATCGTCACCGCGGCCAAGACCGGCAAGATCGGTGACGGCAAGGTCTTCATCTACGATATCGAAGAAGCAGTCCGCATCCGGACAGACGAGCGCGGCGACAAGGCGGTCTGAGCCCGCTCAGCCCACCTGAATCGTCATGCCGCCAGCCTGCGAGGCTAGCCACAGGGCGTAAGCCGCCTTGGATCCCACGTGAATAGCCTGATCCGCATGGAGATTCGTCCAGCCCTCGCACTTCGCGAAATCCGTCAGCCAATGCAGGACCAGTTCGATCAGGGCAAGCACCACGCTGCCCGTGATCAGCCAAACCGCCGCGGCATGGATCAGACTGTGCGCACTGAGCACATAGATCCATTCTCCGGGTTCACGTTTTTTCCCGTCTGACGGGCGGTAATGCCGACTCTTATGCAACGCGATGTATTCCCCCTGCAGGGCGAAATCCGCCACGGCATGTCCGCAGACCAGCGCGAAAAAAATCACCCAGAAATCCGGCGCCTGCGGCTGGGCTGTGATCGAGAGGCTGGCAAGAATGGAAAGATCGGACATGGCGAGGCGGCTGAGGGAATGCTGCCTGAAAAGCCGCCGATTGGCAGCAAAAACCGCTCCGATCCTGCTACCAGCAGATTTTGCATAAATTCCATAACTGAACGAATTTCTATATCAGTTGAAGTTTGTCTAATACTCCTAATGTTTCGCGGAGAATTTCAACCTGAGTGATAATTAGTGGTTGCACGGCTTATTATCAGGCAGTGGGTAGTGAATCGTTTCGATCCACGGACCTTTCTCACTGACCACATGACCACGTGCGCACCTACTCGGGTGAATCTGCTCTTTGGCAGATTCGCATTAGCTTCCCTTATCCTTTTCGCATTTCTCTATGGCTTTCCGCAGAAAGCCGAGGCCCAGACCGTCACAATTAATTTTGAGACGGACCTGAATGGCACGCCCTTTCTTTTTGGTCAGGAAGTGACCGGCGCGGACTTTCAGGACTTTGGCATTGAAACCAATGTTAATGGTCAGGGTCAGCCCCTGAACCGGTTCGCCATCTTTGACGCGGACACCATGGAAACGGTGGAAGATACCGATCTGACCACTCCCTTTGCCGGTGGCAACGGGGTAGGATCCCCCGGCAAGATGCTGATCATCCAGGATAACAATGGCAATAACCCTCCCCTCGGCGGATCGCTTCTCGATCCGAACGATCCGAACTCGCCTTTCATCTTTGACAGCCCAGATGATGACTCAAGCAACGGAAATATCATTCGGCTGATTTTCGATAGACCTCTACTTTCCTTCGCCTTCGACACGGTGGACTTTGACGACGGCACGGAAACCTCAACCCAAATCACCTTCATCAATTCGGGCACCGGGGATCAGGAATCGATCACCTTCGCCCAGATCGAGGCCGCTCAACCGGGCGTTAACTTTGATGATGACCATTACAATACGATCTCGGCTCTCTCGCCCTCCGGCTTCACCGAGTTTGACATCGTGGAGTTTACCCTTGGAGGCAGCGGCGGCATCAGTCTGATCGAATATACCTTCGTTCCTGAACCCGGAGCAGCCGTCCTGGGCAGCATGGCCCTTGGCATCATGTGCCTGCGCCGGCGCCGTCAACGCCAGCCTTGAATCGAAGATCTTTTGGTCCTCACCGGATCCGGGCAATCCGCACCGGAAGGTCGCGCTCACGACAACGAGGAGAGCAGAGACTGGGTAAATGGCCTCGTTTGGCGGCGCCAAAAGAACGTTCGTTTTTGAGATGAACGGAGCGGGATTCTTCCTGCCGCCGGTTTGGTGCTTGGACTTGGACTCGATCATCTCAGCAGAAATTGACTCCATCGTTTTTCTTGACTTAGAGTCAAATTGCGACTACTGGTCTGATAATGGCCATATCTGACCGGAAACAGCGGGAACGGCTCCTCCGCGAGCAGCTCATTCTTGAGCATGCCGACGACATGTTGCGCTGGCATGGCTACCTCGGCCTCAACCTCGATCAACTCGCCCAGCGCGTAGAGTATTCCAAGGCAACGATCTATAATCATTTCAGCTCCAAGGAAGACCTCGTCCTGGCGGTCACGAACATGCACACGGTGACGCGCGCGGAGTATTTTTCGCGGGCCTTAACCTTTGAGGGGCTCTCGCGCGAGCGCCTGTTTGTTATAGGTCTGGGGGATCAAGTCCTGGCCATGCTCTACCCTCATTGGCTGCCCATTCTTCAACTGGCGCGCACCCAATCGATCTGGGAGAAGACCTCCGAGGAACAGCGGGAGGCATTTCTGTCTCAAAGCGCGCGCTGTTTTGGAGTCGTTCGCGAAATCATCCGGCAAGCCCGGACCTGCGGTGACCTTCCTGAGAACGACGTCACGGATGAGCAGATCATGTCTGCCCTGATCAGCATGGCCAAAGGTTCCTACCTCCTGAGTGAAGGAGGCGCGGGGCTTTTTCCGGAGGATCTGGGTATCAAGCCGATGGATCACCTAAGCAACAACTATCACGTCTATCTGGATGGCGTTGGCTGGAAGCCCCTCCGCCACGAATGGGACTACCAGGCCACCGCCGAGCGCATCTGGAAAAGTGTCTTCGCGGAAGAACGCCAGATCATTGAGAGCGCGTGACGTAATCGCCGAACCTTTTTCAAGAGTCAGCGAAATTCTGCACCCAACTGTGACTCCAAGTTAAAAAATGAACGTAAGTACGGGCAACTCTCATTTCCTTTCTTTGTCTCTCAGCTGATCCACTCATCATGAACCAATCATCGCCACCTTCATCATTCGCTTCTTCTGCTGAATCCAGCTCAACTCAGCGGCTTCTGAAGAAGCTCGCCCACTGGTCTCCATGGGCACTCGTTCTTGTTCCTATCGCGGGTGCCGTTCTGATCGCGTCCTCACCGGAGGAAGGAGTCCCGGATACCAAACGCGTCCTTCCGGTCCGCACAGAACCGGCCAAGAAGGAGACCTCTTACACGATGATGCGTGACTATGTGGGGGTGGTTGAAGCAACGCAGACGAGCATGCTTGGCTTCGAGCTGGCAGGCACCGTCACCTGGCTGGATGTGGATGAAGGGGAGGCTGTGAAAGAGAAGACTCCCCTGGCCAAGCTGGACACCTCCCGTCTCATCGCCCGGCAGCAGGAACTGATGGCCGCCTACAACGAAGCGGAATCGACCCTGAAGCTGGCCAAATCCAACTACAAGCGATTCGACGAACTGCGCGAAGAGCGAGTTGTCTCCGGGCAGCGTTATGATGAAGCCGAGCGGGAACGCGATGTTGCCGAAGCGGCCCTTCGCCGGATCAAGGCACAGCTGCAGAGTGTCGAAGTAGACCTCAGGAAAAGTGAGATCAAGGCGCCCTTTGACGGGGTCATCTCGCGCCGGATGGTTGATAAGGGCTCGGTCGTTTCAGCGTCGCAAAGCGTCCTGGAGATCATGGAAAGCGGAAACAAGGAAATCCGTCTGGGGGTCAGCGCCGGGACGGCGGAAAAACTGGAGATCGGCCAACCGATAGAACTCACCTGCGACCGGCTTTCCCCCGGCAAGAAGGTGATGGCGCGGGTGAGCCGGGTCCTGCCCATGCGGGATCGCCGGGCACGGACGGTGGACTTCATTCTCACCGTGGAATCGAATGGCGAGCATTTACGGGAAGGTGATCTGGTCACGGCATCGGTGCCTTCCACAATTGACCGCGATGGATTCTGGGTGCCGCGAACTGCCCTCACGGAAAGCTCGCGGGGGCTATGGGCCGCCTATGTGGCCTCCCCCACGGAAGAGGAAACGGTTTATGAGACCACCCCGAAGATTGTGGAGATTCTCCACATTGACGGAGAGCAAGCCTTCGTCTCAGGCGCGCTGCAAGACGGTGATCTGGTTATTCAGGACGGTTTGCACCGGCTTGTGCCGAATCAGGCCGTGAAGCTGACCGAAGCTGTCCGGGCCTCAGAGGAACCCGCTTCCGCTGCGGAAGAAAAGAAAACGCTGGCGGTCAGCAACTAGCCACCAAAGCCTCCCGCCCGCAGCACTCAGCCGCTTTCTGATCAATATGGATAACCAGTTCCAGAAAAATAGCCCCGCCCAAATGGAGGAGCCGCATGGTCCGGACCGTCCGGGCGAGCAAGAGGCCGCGAACCGCTCGATCGCCACCCTCTTTTTTCGCAACCGTCACCTGCTCGCCCTCGCGGTGATTGTCATTCTGGTGGGCGGTTTTTCCGCCTTTCAGTCCCTGCCGCGGACGGAGGATCCCGTCATCACCAACCGTTTTCCCATTATCTTCACCTTTTTCCCCGGCGCTTCAGCCGATCGCGTCGAGGCGTTGGTCACCGAGAAGATTGAGGTCGAGCTCAAGGAAATTGCCGAGATTAAAATCCTCGATACGACCTCACGGGCGGGTGTCTCCGTGGTTTCAGTAGAGCTGGAAGATGCCGTGACGGAGGACAGCAACGATCGCATCTTTTCCGAGATTCGCGATAAGCTCGATGAAGCCGCCCTCGAGTTCCCGCCCGAGGTGCAGGACCCGATCTTTGACGACAAACGTGGCGCGGTCGCCTTTACCTTGATTGTCGGTCTGAGCTGGGAAGACGGCCGCGAAGACCAGGTCAATGTCCTGGGCCGTCTGGCGGAGGACCTGGCTGACCGGCTTCGCGCTGTGCCGGGCACCGAACTGGTCCGGCTCTATGGAGAGCCCGAAGAAGAGATTCTCGTCACTCTCAAGCAGGATGAACTCGCCGCCCTGGGGATGCGTCCGGAAGACGTCGCCGCGGCCCTGCGCCGGGCAGATGCTAAAGTGCCCTCCGGGACTCTGCGCAGTGATCAGTCCAGCATACTGCTCGAAGTGGAGGGGGAACTGGATTCCACCGCCCGGGTCCGCAATGTGCCGGTTTCTCAGAATGAAGGTGGTCAAACCATCCGGCTGGGAGATATCGCTGAAGTGGAACGCTCCATCCTCCAGCCGCCAGCGGAGATCGGCCTGTCCGATACGATCCGCACGGTCTATGTCGCGGCGCGGGTGCGCCCGGCTGCGCGAGTCGACCTCTGGACTGAAGCCAGCAAGAAGGAGCTGAGCGCCTTTCAGGCCAGCCTCGGGGAGGGCATCGACGCGGACATTGTCTTCGAGCAGAACGCCTACACCAGCGAGCGCCTCGGCCAGCTTTCCTGGAACCTGCTGCTCGGTGCGGGCGTGGTTTTTCTGGTCGTTTTCTTTTCCATGGGCTGGCGCGCCTCGCTGATTGTCGGCTCCGCCCTGCCGCTGGTAGCGGCTTTTGTCCTTTTCGTGGTCGCGATGCAGGGCGGCAAGCTCCACCAGATGTCCATCTTTGGGATGATCATCGCGCTGGGTTTGCTGATTGATAACGCCATTGTCGTCACCGATGAGATCCGCAAACACCTGAAGGAAGGCGCCAGCCCTCTCATCGCGGTGCATCGAAGCCTGAACCACCTGTTCATTCCTCTTCTTTCTTCGACGCTCACGACGATCTTCGCCTTCATGCCCATCCTGCTGCTCCCGGGTAACGCCGGTGATTTTGTCGGATCGATCGGTGGTAGCGTGGTGGTTGCGCTGAGTTGCTCCTTCTTGGTCGCCATGACGATCATCGCCGCCCTCTGCGGTATCTTTGGCAAAAGTGGGAAGTTTGAGCAGCGCATGCCTGCCTGGCTGCGTGGAGGGGTCAACCACCGCGGTATCAGCCGCTTCTTCGCCAGCGCAGTCCTCAGCGCGGTGCGGCGGCCGTTTCTCGGCATGGCGTCCATCGCCTCCCTTTCCGTCCTGGGTTTTGCTATGGCCAGCACCCTGGGAAACCAGTTTTTCCCGCGCACTGACCGGGACATGTATCAGATCCGGCTTTGGCTGCCCCCGGAAAGCTCCGTCGTGCAAACCCGGGAGGTCGTCGAAGCGGTGGACGCCATGCTGCGCACAGTCGACGGCGTCAAAGAAACGCATTGGCTGGCCGGGGGAAGCTTCCCTTCCGTGTACTACAATCTGGTCATGAACAAGGACAACACGCCAAACTTCGCTCAGGCCGCGATCAAGGCGACAGACTTTGAAACAGTCAACGCGATGGTGGATGAAGTGCAGGCGACCCTGGATGACAGCTTTCCCGGCGCTCAGATCGTCGTGCAGAAGTTTGCACAGGGTCCTCCTGCCGAGGCGGATATTATGATCCGTATTTCCGGGCCGAGCATCTCGACCCTTCAGCGTCTGGGTGAAGAGGTGCGCGTCATCCTGGGTGAACATCCGGGAGTGCTGCACACCCAGGCGACGATGCCGCCGGGTGAACCCAAGCTATGGTTCGACGGGGATGAAGAAGCCGCCCGTCTGGCAGGCCTGCGCCTGACCGAAGTCGCCGCCCAATTGGAGAGCGGACTGGAAGGTACGGTTGGCGGATCGATGCTGGAGGATCTCGAAGAACTCCCAGTACGCCTGCGCCTGGATGATGAGGAGCGCAACGATGTCCGTGACCTGCTCGCGCTCAAGCTCATCGGTGAGTCTACCCAACCAGATCTGAACGCCGCCAGCGAATGGGTGCCCCTGAGCGCTCTGGGCGATTTCACCCTTCGCCCAGAGGTATCGACCATCACCCGGCGTAATTCCGTCCGCACCAACACGATTCAGGGGTTCTCCAAACCAGGCGAACTGCCGATCGAAATCTCCACCCAAGTGCTGGAGGAACTCGACCGCCGCGGCTTTGAACTTCCCGCTGGCTATAAGCTGGAACTGGGCGGTGACGCGGAAAATCAGGGCGATGCGGTTGGCAACCTGCTGCTTTATGTGCCGGTGCTGGGCGTGTTGACCGTTACCATTCTGGTTCTTTCCTTCCGCAGCGTGCGGATGGCGATCATCCTGCTCAGCGTGGGTCTGCTTTCGGTTGGCTTTGGCTTGATGGCGACCTGGATGATGCAACTCCCCCTGAGCTTCAACACCATCATTGGCTCCATGGGTCTGATGGGTCTGGCCTTTAATGACAACATTGTCGTGCTCGCGGCCATTCGGGCCAACCCAAAGGCCCGGGCGGGCGATCTTCAGGCCATCGCTAACGCCGTCCTGAGCTGCGGGCGTCACCTTGCCTCGACAACTTTCACCACCATCGGCAGCTTCCTGCCCCTGCTCATCTTTGTTGGAGGACAGTTCTGGCCTCCGCTGGCTATCGTCCTTGCCGGCGGGGTCGGTGGCTCAACCCTGCTCGCGCTCTTTTTCACCCCGGCCGCTTATCGACTGCTGATGGTTGGACGCAAGGCGAAGGAGAATCCGCAACCGAGTCCAGCCGCGGTGACCGGGAATGCCTCGCCGCAGCTTGCCTGAGCTGGAGGCTGCATTCATCAGCAAAAGACCGAATAAAGACATAACTCCCGCTCCCAGCGCCGGGTCATGCGCTCATAGGTCATGCCGAGCTTTTCCGCGACGCGGATGGAGGGGAAGTTAGCGGGGTCAATGAGCGCGATCAGGCGGCGTTGGCCGAGCTGGTGGACAGCGTAGTCTCTCACCGCCACGGCCGCTTCCGTGGCAAAGCCCCGGCCCCACTGTCCCGGCAAAAGGGCGTAACCGATTTCCACTTCGTCCTCTCCATCGACATCCGCCTGGTGCACCAACCCCGCATGGCCAATCAGCTCACTGGTCTCCCGCAGTTCCGCCGCCCAGAATCCGTAACCATGCACCGCGTAACAGCCCCGCACCCAATCGATCCAGTCCAGCGTCTCCTTCCTGGTTTGGGTGCCCGGATAAAATTGCATCGCACGAGCATTTCCAAAGATGCCCATCAGGTCATCCACGTCATCCGCTGTGATCTCGCGTAGGCGCAGCCGGGGCGTTTTGAGGGAGAAGTGGGTCACGGGTGTTTCCATCGGATTAATCGTAAACACGCCGATGTCAAAGGCACCTCCCTAACTACGACAAGGTCAGAGCACAGGCGAAGGCTTGCTGATTCCTGCCGGTGAAGCGTAGACTCTCTTCCTGGCATGAAAGAGATCGGAATCGGCATCGTGGGCTTGGGCAACGTGGGAGCAGGGGTCTACAAACATCTGCAGAGTCACGAGACGCTTTTGGCGCAGCGGCTGGGTTACCGGCTGGCCGTCCGTAAAGTGGCGGTGCGTGATCGGGCCAAGGCGCGCGGGATCGATCTGCCCGCAGACAGTCCTCTTCTCACCACGACCTGGCAGGAGGTTGTCGATGACCCCCAGGTGCAGGTGGTGGTCGAACTGATCGGCGGCCTGGATGAAGCGCATGAGCTGATGAAACGCGCCATCGCCGCGGGCAAACCGGTCGTCACCGCAAACAAAGCGCTGCTCGCTGAACGCGGTCCGGAAATTTTTGCCCTGGCTGATGCCCACAATGCTCCGGTCTTCTTTGAGGCGGCAGTCGCGGGCGGTATCCCCATCATCAAGGCGATGCAGGAAGGTTTCGTGGGAAATCACATCAATGCGATCTACGGAATCATCAACGGTACCTGCAACTACATCCTCACGCGAATGGCTACGGAACGCGGACTGAGCTATGAAGCCGCGCTGCGGGAAGCCAGTGATCTGGGCTACGCCGAAGCGGATCCTACCCTGGATGTGAGCGGCTGGGACGCCGGGCATAAAGCGATCATCATGGCCTCACTGGCCTATGGGTTCTGGGTGCCGCCAACGGAGGTATTTGTGGAAGGAATACAGCGGGTCACTGATCTGGACAGCCAGTATGCAAAAGAGCTGGGCTATACGATCAAGCTGCTGGGGATCATCCGGGCGGATAAGGGTGGTGATATCGAGGTGCGGGTGCACCCGGCGTTGATTCCGCTCGATCATGTGCTGGCCAGTGTGAGCGGGGTTTTCAATGCGATCAATGTGATCGGTGACGTGGTTGGGGAAACGCTTTTTTACGGACGTGGGGCGGGCCAGGATCCTACGGCGAGCGCTGTCATCAGTGACATCTGCGAGGCGGCCTACGATGTGATCTGCGGGGCGCGCCGGACGAATTTCTCCCCTCACGGACTTTATGGAAAATGTCAGCCGCTCGACAGCATTGTCTGCCGTTATTTCCTGCGGCTCAATGTCACGGACCGCCCGGGCACCCTGGCTTCCATCGCACGCATTCTCGCCGAAAAGGAGATCGGAATCTCCAGCGTAATCCAACCGCCGGTTCCTGCGGAACAAAAAGAAGTCCCCCTGATCCTGATGATTCACGACTCCACGTATGGAGCGATGCGCGAGGCGGTCCGGCTCATCGCCTCCCTCCCCGTGGTGCATGGTGATCCATCACTCTTGATCGTTGAAGATTTCCAATAGCAGCCGACCTTGCTTTTCCCATGACGCCCGTCCTTGATTCGCCACCACCTTCCTCTGCCTCCACTTCGCTCCATGCCAATCCGGGAGTGATTGACCGCTACCGGGCCTGGCTGGATGTGACCGATGCCACTCCGGTGATCACCCTGAATGAAGGCTCCACCCCGCTCGTGCGTGCACCCAAGCTGGCAAAATTGATCCGGCCCAAGGCGGAGGTTTTCCTGAAGTTTGAGGGGCTCAACCCGACCGGAAGCTTTAAGGATCGCGGGATGACCATGGCGATTTCCAAGGCAGTGGAGCGCGGGGCCAAGGCCACCATCTGTGCCTCAACGGGTAATACCTCCGCTTCGGCAGCCGCCTATTCTTCGCGGGCGGATCTGGTCTGTGCAGTCATTCTGCCCAAAGGAAAGATCGCCGCGGGCAAGCTCGCCCAGGCTATCGTGCACGGGGCGAAGGTCATCTCGATTGACGGCAACTTCGATGACGCTCTGCGCATTGTGCGTGAAGCGGGTGAATCGGGCAAAGTCGAGATCGTTAACTCGATCAATCCGGACCGGATCGAAGGCCAGAAAACCGCCGCCTTTGAAGTAGTCGACAGTCTGGGTCAAGCACCTGATGTGCACATCCTGCCGGTCGGTAACGCCGGCAATATCACCGCTTATTGGCGCGGCTACACTCAGTGGTTTGAGGAGGGTCGCATCAGTGCCCGGCCGAAGATGGTCGGATTTCAGGCGGCGGGATCTGCGCCGATCTTCTTCGGAGCGCCCGTGGAGAAGCCGGAGACCCTGGCCACAGCCATTCGGATTGGCAATCCAGCCAGCTGGCAGTTCGCGCAAGATGCCGTTCAGGAGAGTGGGGGCTGCATTGATATCGTGACGGATGACGAGATTCTCGCCGCGCAAAGCTGGCTGGCACGGGAAGAAGGTGTCTTTGTCGAACCGGCCAGTGCGGCCTCCATTGCGGGCCTGATGAAGTGCCGGGGAAATCCTGGCCAGACCTGTGAGAGATGTCCTTTGAAAGGTCAGCCATGGGGTCCGGACGGAGAAGTGACCGTGGTCTGCACGGTGACTGGACACGGCCTTAAAGATACCGAGACCGCGCTGCTGAAGGCACCTGCGCCCCTGGAAGCTCCGGCGGATACCGGCGCGATATTTTCTCTGCTTGGCATTTGAGGGAGACCAGCTTAAGCGTCCTCCCCACCCATGAGCCTGATCGTCCAGAAGTATGGCGGCACCTCCGTCAAAGACATTGCCCGGATCCAGGCGGTCGCGGAGCGGGTGCACCGCACCCAGCAGGAGGGCCATCGTGTCGCGGTCACCGTTTCGGCGATGGCCGGGCGCACGGACGAACTGATCCGGATGGCCCGCGAACTGACCCTCACGCCGCCGGACCGTGAGATGGATATGCTGCTCTCCACCGGTGAGCAGGTCAGTATCGCGTTACTGGCGATGGCTCTTCACGCCCGGGGTGCACAGGCCATTTCACTGACCGGTGCACAGGCCGGCATTCTGACCGATGGAGTCCATACGAAGGCGCGCATTCTGAATATCAGCTCAGAAAGGGTTCTCGAGCTTTTGGATAAAGGCGCAATCGTCATTATTGCCGGATTCCAGGGTCAGACCGCGGAAGGTCATCTTACTACCCTGGGGCGGGGTGGCTCCGATCTGACGGCCATTGCCATCGCCGGGGCCCTCAAGGCGGATCTCTGCCAGATCTTTACCGATGTCTCCGGCGTCTACACGTGTGATCCACGGGTGGTGCCCAATGCCCGGAAGCTGGATGAAATCAGTTACGATGAAATGCTGGAAATGGCGAGCAGCGGCTCAAAAGTCATGCAGTCCCGCGCGGTAGAGTTTGGAAAAAAATTCGGCGTGCCCTTTGAGGTTCGCAGCAGCTATAATGAAAAACCTGGCACGATGGTGAAGGCAGAAACCGACAGCATGGAAAACGTGGTCATCCGCGGGGTGAGCATGGAGCGCAATCAGGCCAAAGTCACGGTTGGCCCGGTGGTGGATGAACCAGGCGTGGCCGCGAGCATCTTCACCAGCCTCGCCGCGCAGCACATCATTGTGGATATGATTATTCAGAATGTCAGCCGCAGCGGCCATACAGATATCTCATTCACCTGTCATGAGGACGATCTGGAAAAAGCTCAGGTGGCCCTGCGCGAAATCTTTGAAGAGAATTTGGATACCAATGTCACCGCGCAAGGAGGCGTGGCCAAGCTGAGCGTGGTGGGGATCGGCATGCGCAGCCACAGTGGCGTGGCGGCCCGACTATTTGAGGTGCTCGGTCAGGCTGGAATCAATATCCAGATGATCACGACCTCAGAAATCAAAATCGCCGTGGTCATCGACCAGGCCGAGATCGAACGTGCGGCCCAGGCCGCTCACGACGGGTTCGGGCTCGGAGAGGAATGAGCCCGATTTTGCCTACCCAATTCTCTCCATGATCGGCAGATAATAGATGCCGAAAACAAAAATGGCGAGGACAAGCAGCACGATGATAACCCGTGTTTGTGGAGCCATCGTGATGGATCCGTCATTGGAAGGATCGGGCTGTTCCAGGCACATGGCCCGAACCACTTTCAGGTAATAGTAAAAACCGGCCGCGACGGCGAGCGCCCCAATAATGCACAGCGCGATCTGTCCGTTGTTCACGGCATCCTTGAAAATGAGGAATTTCCCGACAAATCCCGCGGTGAAAGGCACGCCAGCCAGCGAAAGCATCGCCACGATCATGGAAAAGGTCAGGAACGGGGAACGTTTGATGAGGCCGTTAAAGGAGCTGATATCATCACTGCCGCCATTATTATTGGCCACCACGATCATGATAATAAAAGCGAGCATGGTCATGAGCAGGTAGGCCCACAGATAAAAAGCCACCCCGCCCATGTAACCGGTCGCCACACCAATGAGCAGATACCCGGCGTGACCGATGCTGGAATAGGCGAGCAGGCGTTTGAGGTTGTATTGCGGGATCGCGGCAAGGTTTCCGTAGATCAGCGTGGCGGCGGCCAGGATCGCCAGGATAATCACGACTTTATCCTGAAATTCCGGCGAGATATTCGCGATCGCCGTAGCGACATTAATCAGCACGATAAACCCGGCCGCCTTGGACCCGACGGAAAGATAGGCCGTGGTCGGCGTCGGCGCGCCCTGATAAACATCCGGCACCCATATCTGGAAAGGAACCGCGGCAATTTTGAATCCCAGACCGACCACAACAAGACCGAACCCGAACAGAAGCGCATTACGGCTTTCCACCACGCCGGAGGCGGTCGCGATCTGGTCAAGATTCGTCGTGCCGGTCGCACCAAAAATCCATGCGATGCCGTAAACAAAAAAGCCGGTGGATAGTGCGCCGAGCACAAGATATTTCGCGCCCGCTTCCAGAGAGGCGATATTCCGCCGCATGAATGCAACCAGGATATAGAACGAAATCGTGACCAGCTCGAGGGCGCAGAAAATTAAAATAAAGTCTCGCGCGCTGGCCATCAGCATAAGACCGCCACAGGTAAATACGGGTAGAGAATAATATTCACTCAGACCAGCCTGAGCGTTCTTCCCGAAAAGAAACTTCGAGAGCGTACCGGAGTATTCCGTGCTCATGAAAATGACCAGAATGGTCGAAAGCAAAGCGATCTGCTTGAAGAAGACAGCCTGTGCCGAGCCGGAATACTGAGCGATCTGCGGGATCTCGGAGGTATTCGCAAAGAAACTGAGCACAAAAAGAATGATGAGGACGAGCAAGGCGATCATGGCGATCGTCCCGGAAAACCGTTGAGCGTTGAATTCTTCGGAAATCGATCCAAGCCAGCGGATTTTTGAAAGCGGCTCACGAAATGACTCCAGCAAAAACAGAGCCAGACCCAACGCGAAAACGCTGACGTCCAGATGCGCAGGGGCAAGAGCGAAGTTCTGGAGAAATTCCGGCATGATAAGTCAATTATTCAATCGAAGATGCGGTGGCTAACTCAGGAGCGTCCAAAGTCCTTTCGCCCTCAGCCGCGGCCGTTTCTTCCGCCTCCGTATTTTCCGGGTCAGCCGCTGGAACAGCGATAGTCCGGGTATAATCACTGAGGGGCTGAAGGATCAGGCGCGGAACAAAACCGGTGACAAGCAGACCGGCAATCAGGATGATCGTGGAAAATTGCAGCCAGCCGAAACGGATTCTGCGCGGGCCACTGGCCGGTTGAGGATCATGACCCAGATCATCCCAGCGCTTCGGTAATTCACCGAAGAACGTGCGTTTATAGGCGCGCAACATATAGACAGCGGAAATGACCACCCCCCACAGGGCCAGCAGGACGGTGATCTGGAAGCTGGCGAATCCGTCCATGGAAAATCCTTTCTGGAAGGCCCCAAAGAAGATCATTACCTCTGAAGCGAAATTGGCGAAACCGGGCAGACCAATCGAAGCGAAGGCGGCCAGGCCAAACATGACCGCTACAAATGGCAACCGCTGGGCAATCCCGCCCAGTTGATCAAAATGCAGCGTCTGGGTGCGGTCCCGGAGTTGGCCGGACAATGCAAACAGGAGGGCGATGGAAAGGCCGTGAGCAAAAATCAGCAGCCCCGCGCCTCCCAGCCCGATGGCATTTAGACTGAGAATGCCCAAAAAGATATATCCCATGTGCATGATGCTGGAATAACCCAACATCATATCGAGGCGTTTTTGAGCAATGGTGGCCAGACCGATAAAGATGATATTCCCGATCAGGAGAACCTGAAGAACGGTGCCGTAGGCCTGCATCCCCTCTGGAAGAAGCGGCACGCTCAGCCGGAGCAAACCATAGACGCCGAATTTCTTCAGCACCCCGGCGTGCAGCATGGTAACTGGCGCGGGCGCAGTGGCATAGGCCGCGGGCGCCCATGAGTGGAAGGGAAACAACCCCACCAGAATGCCGAAGCCCAGCAGTAAGACGCCAAATATCCAGGACTGACTTTCTTTAAGGATCTGCCCGTCATTGAGCAGCGCCACCATATCAAAACTGCTCTGCCCGCCGGGCAATTGAACATTCCAGTAAAGCGCGAGAATGCCAAGGAGCAGAATGAAGCCGCCCGCCGCCAGATAAAGCGTCACCTTCCACGCCACGGCCAGGCGCGCCGGCCGGTCACCGGATCCCCAGATGCCGATCATGATGAAGGTGGGAATGAGAGCCAGCTCATGGAAGGCGTAAAAAAAGAACATATCCAGCGAAGCAAAGGCGCCAATCGCCGCGGCCGCGATAAAGAGCACGCAGGAGTAGTAAACGCCGGCCGAGCCACCTTCGACCTTCTTCGGTGAGACACCGACCGCGGCCAGCATCACGATGGCCGAGAGCCAGAGCACGACAAGGCTGAGCCCGTCCACCCCGGTTTTGAAGGACAGACCCAACTCCGGATAAACCGGGAGAGCGTTCACGAGCCGGAAGTGGCCTTCGCCTTCGCTCGGGCCGCTCTGGTAAAAGAAAACGGTCACCGCAATGAGCGCCCCAATCGTCAGCACAGACGTCGCGATCCCGATACCCCGGGCCGCGGCCGGCGCTGCGAGACAGAGCAGTGCCCCGAGGATCGGCAGCAGAATGACGGGATAGAGCAGGTAAATCTGAAAATCCATGAGTGTGGCAGCGGCAGAATGCTAGAGGGCGACAACCAGGTAAAGCAGGACGAGAACACCGATGGCAAAGGCGAGCGAGTAAACCTGCAGATTCCCAACCTGAAGCTGGCGCAGGGCGCCTCCCACCGAACGAATGGTCGCGCCGAGTCCCTGCACAAGCAGCAGGTCGATCACATAGCGATCAATGAAGCCACTCACCGCGGCGAGCAGATCGTGCGTGCAGCGAACCAGCACGCGATAGGCGTCATCAATGTAAAAGCGGTTCCGGAAAAAATCCGAGATGAATGGAATCTCGAAAGGTTGTCTGGTTTTGCCGCGAAACAGAAGCGCGGCCACCACCAGCCCAAGGGCGAACATGATGATGGAAACGATGGGCACAAAAAGATCGTGCTCGCCGTGGGGCAGCTGCAGGTAGAGCTTCTGAATAAAGGGATAACCCGCGACGATGCTGAAAACGGCGAGGATGGCCAAAGGCAGCCACATCACAAAGGGCGCTTCCCTCGCCGTGCTGGCTTCCCCGGAGCGCGGTCGTCCGGTAAAGACGGCCAGCCAGAGGCGCACCATGTAAAAAGCGGTCAGGGCCGCGGTGAAGGCGGCCAGCCAGAAGACAGGCTGGTTACCGGTCTCTTTTTCATGAAGCGCGATCAGAACATAGTCCTTACTCCAGAAGCCGCTGAAAAGGTATGGAAAGCCGATGAGAGCCAGCGTCCCGATGGTGAAGGTCACGGTCGTGATGGGCATGCGCTTGAGCAGGCCACCCATTTTCCAGATATCCTGCTCATGATGCAGCTGGTGGATGATCGCTCCCGCGCCGAGAAAGAGCAGCGCCTTGAAGAAGGCGTGTGTGATCAGGTGAAACATGGCGGCTTCCGGGGCAAGCGCACCGATCGCCATGACCATGTAGCCCAGCTGTGAGAGCGTTGAGTAGGCGAGAACACGCTTGATGTCATTCTGCTCCGTCGCCATGAGCGCCGCGATAAAGGCGGTGACCGCCCCGATAATCATGATCATGGTGGCGGCGTCCACCGGGATATCTGTTCCGGCCGAACCCTCTACGAGGAAAAAGACACGCGCCATCATATAGACCCCCGCCGCAACCATCGTAGCCGCGTGAATCAGCGCGGAAACGGGTGTCGGACCTTCCATCGCGTCCGGCAGCCAGACGTGGAGCGGGAATTGGGCGCTCTTCCCGACCGCCCCACAGAAGACCAGCAGGGTGGCCACCGTGAGGAAAACAGGATTACCCGTGAGGCCGGCCATGACGCTTTCCTGCGACATCTCGGTAAAGACCAGGGTGCCCGTGGCAGCCCAGAGCATGAGAATGCCCAGCATGAAGCCGAAGTCCCCCAAGCGATTGACGATGAACGCTTTCAGCGAAGCCGCGGCGGCGCTCGGCTTATGAAACCAGTGGCCGATGAGCAGGTAGGAACTGACCCCCACCAGCTCCCAGAAGATGAACATCATGAGGAAGTTATCCGCCAGAACGATTCCCAGCATGGAGAACATGAAGACTGACAGCCCGATGAAGTAGCGGGCACGACCTTTGTCTCCGCCCATGTAGCCCAGGGAAAAAATGTGGATGAGAAAACCCACTCCTGTGACCACGAGCAGCATGGGCAGGGACAGCTCGTCGATGATGTAGCCGATCGAAATCTTAAAGGCCTCACCTTTTCCATCGGCCGCCGGAACACTGATCCAGTCAAAAAGCACGCCGGTGACGGCGGGGGAACTTTCCCCGTAGGATTCGGTGTGTTCGGCTGTGGCAGCTTCTTCGCCTTCGCGATGGTCCGCTTCCTCGATCGGCGTCGGTTTACCCATCCAAAGCAACACGACGCAGGCAAAGGATAAACCAACAGCGAGAATAGACAGCCAGCGCTCCGCCCGGGGCGCGGGCAGACCTGCCCCGCGCAACGCGGTCAGAAGCAGCCCGAGAAGGGCGGCCACCAGCGGAGCGGCAAGGAGGACGGCAACAAGGAAGGTGGTCGACATGGTGTGAATGGCGGCGGGCTTGGCAGGGGAGCGGAGGGTGCGGCTCTAGTTCTTCAGGAGCTGAATGTCTTCGGTGTGCACGGTTTCTTTGGCGCGGAAAAGAGCCACGATGATGGCGAGTCCCACCGCGACCTCGGCCGCCGCCACCGTGATGATGAAAAAGACCAGCACCTGCCCGTCATAGTTGGGCATATCGAATCCATTCTCGGCGCGGACGGTATTGAACCGGGAGAAGGCGATGATCGTGAGGTTGGCGGCATTGAGCATGAGTTCAAGCCCCAGAAAAATGATGATGAGATTACGGCGCACCAGGACCCCGGCAAGGCCGATGCTGAAGAGCAGGCCACTGACAATGAGATAGCTGTCGAGGTTCGGTTGCATGAAGGGGCGGCTTACTCGAGTTCGCGTTTGCTGAGGATGACCACGCCAACGCTGGCGACAAAGATTAAAAGAGCGATGACCGTGAGGGGAAGGACGTGCACGTCAAACAGCAGGCGGCCCAGCATCTGCACGTCATCCCCGCCGTAAGGCAGGCTGGCCCAATCAATCTCAGGCTTGGGCTGTTCGCTCGTCGGGTAACTGTTGGTCACCACCACGACATTCAGGGTGAGGGCGCCCGCGGCGAGAATCCCACCCAGCGTCGCCAGCAACCGGTAGTTGCGCAGGCTCTCCGCCTTCAGGTCCAGGAGCATGATGATGAAAAGAAAGAGCACCATGATGGCGCCGGCATAGACCAGCACCTGCACGACCCCCAGAAAACGGGCGTCGAGCATGATGAAAAGCGCAGCCAGGCAGATGAAGCTCACCACCAGGCAAAGCGCACTGGAGACCGGGCTGCGCATCAGGATCACGGCGAGCGCGAAGCCCAACATGAGGGTGGCAAAGGTCCAGAAAAGAATCAGCTCCATGATGAGGTGGCGGAACCTTGAAGGCTTTCTGCGCGCCGAAGCAAGCCTGAAGAGCCAGGAAAATTCGCCGCTTCCGCCGCGGCCGGTCTGCACCCGCCTATTTCAGTTCATTCCACTTATGAACCAGCCCCTCACGCACCCCGCCAAGCTCATAAAGTTTGTCCTTATGATGCACCATTTCTTCGCGGCTGGTGCCGGTGACCGCGTATTCTTTCACCAGGTAGATGGCCTGTTCCGGGCACACCTCTTCACAGAGCCCGCAATAGATGCAGCGAATCATATCGATATCAAACTCCGCCGGATACTTCTCAACCTTGCTCCAGCGCTCATTCTCTGGAATCTCATCGGGCTTGATCGTAATCGCCCGGGGCGGACAGATAAATTCGCAGAGCTGGCAGGCCACGCACCTTTCCCGGCCGTGCTCATCTTTGACGAGCGCAGGTGTGCCCCGATAATATTCCGGCAGGTTTTCATCCCATTTCTGCTCCGGATAATTCAGCACCACTTTGGTTTTGCCGCGGAACATTTTCAGCATGTGGCCAAAGGTAATCATCAGCCCCTTGGCGATCGCGGGCAGGTAAAGCTTTTCGGCAAGCGAAAGATTGGGACGAGCAACGGTGTAAGCCATGATTTCGAGGTGGTCAGGTTTGCCTAGTTAGTTCGTCTGCAAAGGGAAAAGCGATCCACTCCGGGTTAGCCAAAGAAGGGGCGCAGAGCCATGAGAATGGCCACAATGATTACATTGGCCGTCGCGATCTCAAAGAACCAGACCCAGCTCAGGTTCATGAGCTGATCGAAACGGAAACGCGGGACGGTCCAGCGCACCCAGATAAAGAAGAGGATAAAGGCGATCACCTTCGCGAAAAACATGAGGATATTGAGCAGGCCGATGAACATGTTTTCCGAGCCATCACCCCACGGAAATGTGCTCCAGCCGCCCAGGAATAGTGTCACCACGACACCCGAACCAACGATCATGGCCGCGTATTCGCCCAGGAAGAACAGGGCGAACTTCATGCTGGAATACTCCGTGTGGTAGCCGGCCACGAGTTCCTGCTCACATTCCGGCAGATCAAACGGAGCCCGGTTGGTCTCGGCAAAGATGCAGGTCGTGAAAATGATGAAGCTGATGACGAGGGGAATCCAGAGGGCAAGCTTGTAGAGCAGGGACATGTCACCTGTGCTGCCCGTAAACGGTAGAAAGAGCAGCCAGCCGTGCTCTCGCTGGAATTCAATGATCCCGCTGAAGCGCAGCTCTTCTGTGATCATCAGCACCGGAACCACGGCCACGCCGATGGCCAGCTCATAGGAAATCATCTGTGAACTGGAGCGGACCCCGCCCAGAAAGGGATACTTCGAATTCGATGACCACCCCGCGAGGAAGATCCCGTAGACCGCGAGCGACGAGATGGCGAAAACGAAGACGATACCCACATTGATGTCCGCGATGACCATGGGAATGGGCCCCTTGGAAACACCGAAGAGCGGCTGCAGGATGGGATCGAGATTCAGGTATCCGCCGAAGGGAACCGCGGCCAGGGTGACCAGGGCCGGAACCATAACCAGCGCTGGCGCGAGGAAATAGAAGACCTTGTTAACGTGGTCCGGGGTGAAGTCTTCTTTGAGCAGAAACTTGATGCCGTCCGCCATCGGTTGAAGCAATCCGTAGGGCCCGACCCGATTCGGCCCCAGCCGGTCCTGAATGACTGCACTGATCCGGCGCTCCGCGTAGACGCTGTAGGCGATCATCGGCAGAAGCGCGACGAAGGTGATCAGGAAGATCTTGGTGAGGCTGATGCTAAGGTCAATGAGGTCCACGGCGGTAAGTCAGGCTTGTCTCAGATCATTGCACCGCCGCGACCCGCGCTTCCTCGCTGCGGGCGGCGACCGTGTCCGGTTTACCAATCTTTTTCTCTTCACGCGGCAAGTCGAGCACCTGCGCTCCGCTGTCACCAATCTTGGTCAGGGTCAGGCCATTCAATTCCTCGATTTCTCGCGCCATTTCGCGGAAAACTTCTTCGATCATGTAAAAACCGTTCCCGCCACCCAGAGCATCTTTCAGGTCGCGCAGGATTTCCCAGTCATCCCGGGCGTCTCCCGGAGACTCTACCGCGCGGTTGAGCCGCTGCAGGCGGCCGTTGACGTTGATCATCGAACCGCGTTTTTCAGCAAAACCCGCTGAGGGCAGAATGACAGAGGCGTGCTCGCTGGTTGTATTCGGCAACAGACCGATGAAGACGAGCGCCTTGAGCTTTTGCAGATCCTCTGCTGCAAGGCCGAGTTCTGAGATGTCCTCGCCATAAACGATCAGCCCCTGAATGCTGCCGGAGCGAACGCCTTCCTTGATGGCATTGATATCGTCCGCCGGATTGGCGCTGGCTATGCCCATCAGCTTCGCGCCGTTGGTATTCGCATTGCCATCACGGCTGACGAGAATGTGGTCGCCTTCCTGCTCATGCGGGACGATTCCGGTCAACTTCGCGTCCATCGTCAGAGCCAGACGGCGCAGGAGGAAATACTCCTCATTGGTTTGGCTGCCCGATGCCACGATGGCGGTCTGTCCGGCTTCGCGAAGGGCTTCTGCAGCCTGGGAAAGCGCCCGGGTCCAATCCTGCCGTTCCATCCTGCCGTCCTGCATGCGGACCATCGGCATGGTAAAGCGGCTCTTATCCTCCAGATAATGGAAGTTCAGCCGCCCGTGGTCACACATCCAGCATTCGTTGACATAATCATTATCCCGCGGTGTCTGGCGGAAAACCTTATCCTGGCGGCTCCCAATCGTCGTGTTGCAACCCATCCCACAGCTCGTGCAGATGCTTTTGGTCTCTTTCATGAACCAGACCCGCATCTGGAACCGGAAATCCTTTGAGGTAAGCGCCCCAACCGGACAGATGTCCACCGTGTTGAGCGTGTAATTATTGTCAAACTTGCGCCCCGGGTGGCAGGTCAGCGTGCTGTAACTGCCGCGATTGACAAAGCCCAGGGCGTCATCTTCCGCGATTTCCTGAGTGAAGCGAATGCAGCGTGAGCAGAGGATACACCGTTCATCATCCAGCGTGATGCGTGGACCGAGATCGACCTTTTTAGGTTTCTGCACCTTTTGCTCGAGAAACCGCGAGCCGCCGGTGCCGTATTCCACGCTGAATTCCTGGAGCTTGCATTCGCCTGCCTGATCACAAATGGGGCAGTCAAGTGGATGGTTGATGAGAAGAAATTCCATCACACCCTCACGGCACTCGCGGGTCAGCTTGGAATCCGTGCGGATGCCCATGCCTTCCGCGACCGAGTTCGCGCAGGAAATGGTCGGACGAGGCATCCAGCTGATGACCGGCATACCATCCTCAGCTTTAGGGACCTCTTCACCCGGCTTCACGCGCGGGGGCATGCCCATCTCCACAAGACACATGCGGCAGTTTCCGGGGGAGGTCAGCTTTGGGTGGTAGCAGTAGTGAGGGATCTCTTTGCCCGCCTGGCGGCACGCTTCGATCATGCGGGTGCCTTTGGGAAACTGCATCCAGACACCGTCGATCTGGACATTGACCATCGGGACTTCTTGGGTGGCGTCACTCATGAATGAATGGTGGCGGAATAGGGGTGAGTCGAGCGGGCCTTCACCTTGTCGTGCAAAGGGGCAACCGGACATCCCCCAAAAGGCCCTCAACCATGCATACGGCGTGCCTGCACGAGCAAGTGCAATTTGTGAAAAATTTCACAAGCTAACGGTGAATTGCGGTGAAGAATGCCACTGGATTCCGCGTCTGCCCTCAATAAACTCTTGCCCCGATATGAAAATAATCTCCGCTCTCACCCCAAGCCCCTTGGTTATCTGCGGCCTTCTTGCCGTCAGCTGCTGGCTCATCCACACCCCGCTGCATGCGCAAGGGAGCACGGACGAGGATCTGGCCAGTAATGGGCCGGGTGAACGGGAGCGCGATCTGGATGAGGATGAAATCGAGCCGGGCGAAGAAGTGATCGTCCCTGGAGGAGTGGAAGGCGGGGCGTCCGCGGAGCCTGAGCGTGAGGTCAGCGAGGAAGACCGCAAAGACCTGAAGGAACAGGTCACGGGTTTTCTGAAGGGGATTGATTCCGACGGTGACAGTTCCCTGGATTTCGAGGAATTTGCCGAACAGCCTCTCGAAGAATTGAGAGCGGCCCTGCGCGGGATCTTTGAGCAGGCTGATCAGGATGGCAACGGTCAGCTCTCCTTCGAAGAATTCACCATGGCGTTTCCGATGGCTGGGCTCGGCGTTGACCCTGAAACGGTCCCACAGGATGGGGAATCCGGCGCCGCCGGGGTAGCGCCGGACTATAAACGGCCCGAAACCGTTCGGGATCGCGTGCCGAGCGTCTATGGTCCGATGCCGGCAAGTTTCCCGGAAGGCCGCGAACCCAAGGTGCCACCGGTCTATGGAGTGGCTGGTCCTCGCGAGCTGGATACCAAAACACCGGCTCCCTACGGTCCGGATGCGGAGGGCTCGAAAGATGTGCCGAAGATTCCGGATAAGTATGGACCGGACCCGGGCACAGAAGGCACCGGGGCGTTGCCGGACCGGATGAATCAGTAAAAGGCGTTTTTATTTCGGCTCCAGCCCAAAGGGCAGACACGGAACTGGCGATTAATTGGTTCGGGAAGAAACCAACCGATTGTCCTTTCTGTCTGTTTGTTTATGAATGCCTCATCTGCGGCCAGCGGGAGGCCGCATCGATTTCACTATCTCTGGCCGGCCATGATGCTGGTCTGTTTAACTCCTATTCTGACGGAGCTCTATTCCGCGAATATGGGTCCATCAGAGATTTTTAATCCTCTGAATTTTTTCGTGCTCGGTGTGGCCGCCTACGGAATTCCGGTTTTGCTCATCCGGGAATTGGCGATACGCAGTGGCACCGGCTTAACCGGCCTGTTTATTATGGGGCTGGGTTATGCGCTCTTCAATGAGGGCGTCATCGCCAAGACCATTCTGATGACGCCCGCGCAGTTTAATTACACCGCGGAATCAAAGGAATTCACAGGGGTGAACTGGAAATGGGCGGCCGTCATTCTGCCATGGCACGCCTTTCATGCGGTCATTTTCCCAATCGCCCTGCTCGCCCTGCTTTTCCCTAAACGGGGCCTGGAGCCGTGGCTGAAAGAAATGCATCCCGGCTGGATCGCCCTCATGCTGATCGGCCCCGTCTGTTTTTCGACAATCTTCCATTTTGTCGACCTTCTCCCCGCCGCGCTCTTCGCCGCTGGCGTCGTTCTGCGCGATACCGGTTTAATGCAGGAGGCGGCCTTGACGGACCCCGGACGGGTTAATTCGCCATCTTACTTTTTACCACTTTTCTGGGGCGTACTCCTGTTGGCAGTTTATCTCGGAGCCCGGTTAAAGGCGGGAGCCCAAACTAAGGGAGCGTTTTTTACGCCTTACCACGGAAAACTCAATTTCAGTCAGGCCGGCCTGGGCATGCTCTTTTTCATCGTGGTTATCGTGATCAGTTTCATTCTGCGTCAGCAGAAAGAAATCACGGTGTGGTGGCAGGTCGCCTACACCTTTACCTCAGCCGGACTTTTCTGGGCCGTCCTGGGCGGACTCAACTGGCGCCCTGCCAAAGCCGTCGCGGTTTTTGCCTTGGGCAACTACACCATTGGCAGTGCGTTTACCGTGATGATCCACCGTGATCTGGATCACTGGGATAAAGTCATCTCCGGCATGGTGCTCGGCGGGATCATTGTTGCCGTCCTTTTCTGGTTTGTCCTGCACCGTTCCCGGAATGCAGGCGCGTCGACAATCAAAGGTTAGCAGCCAAAGGATACCGAACGATACCAACCGCCTATCAAAGCGCATTTCAAAGCCCTAAACGCTTTCCAGCTCGGCTATGTCTTCCGGTTGGAGAGGCTCCGGATGCTGCGCCATTTCCTTTTCCAGAGCCGCGACAGCCGCTCCGATGATACCCGCGCGATTTTTTAGTTTGGCCGGAACAACGCGCACATCACCCTGGATTTCCAAGTAGGGCATAAAGCGGTCCGGCTTTTTGCTGATCCCGCCGCCGACAATGATCAGGTCCGGGAAAATCAGCTCATAGAGCAGATCCAGATAACGGAAGAAATAAGGGCGCCATTGTTTCCACTTCATACCGAGCCGTTCCCGGGCACTGTCCGCCGCCCAGTATTCCGCCAGCTCACCATCCATGGTCAGGCTGCCCAGTTCTGTGTTGGGGACGAGCACCCCTTCACGAAAAACGGCTGTGCCAATGCCCGTACCAACCGTGATGAGGATGACGGTGCCTTCCTCTCCTTTGCCGTTGCCAAGGCGCATCTCCGCCAGTCCCGCCGCGTCCGCGTCATTCATGACGTGCGTGACACAACCGGTCGCGCTGGTCAGCAGGTCCTCCACGTTCTCGCCCAGCCAGCTTTCGTGGATATTCGTGGCGGTCCGAACGACCCCATCCACAATCGCTCCGGGAAACCCGCAGCCGACAAGACCGTTCCAGTCAAAGTGCTTCACCAGTTTTCTAACTGTGGCCGCGACCGCCTTCGGGGTCGCTGGCTGAGGGGTCTCAATCCGCTCACGCTCCGCCAGCAAACGGCCGGAGCCCACCGTGACGGGCGCTCCTTTAATGCCGGAGCCCCCAACGTCGATGCCGAGGATTTGCTTCTTTGGCTCTGAACCAGATGCTGCCATGATGAGGGCCACGGAATGAGCGGAAGTTGCTCCGGGGGCCAGGCCGGAGCTTATCAACCGCTGCCGTTTCATATTAAGCTATCTTAACTATTTACCCAAAGCAATGCCGTCGATCATTCCGTTGCGCTACCGCCAGTATCTGCAGGATCCACGCATCCAGCTTGGATTGTTGCTGGTGGTTCTGCTTGCGCTGATCCTCTTTCTTTCCTGGGCGTGGCAGCCGGAGAACGCGGTGCGCAGCCGCTGGTCACAGACGGTGAAAGCGCTGGAAGACCGGCGCTACGGAAAGCTGGAGGGACTGATCGCGCAGGACTATGAAGATGCGTGGGGGCAGGATCGGGAGACGGCGATCAGTAATGTGCGAGAGGCCTTGCGATCCTTTTATGATATCGAGATCACCGAGAACCGCCTCGGGATTGAGCGCCAGGGAGAAGAATTTATCATCCGGGCGCGGCTGAAATTGGACGGGCAGGATCTGAGCGGGCTGGGCAGCTATGTCATGGCGGAAGCCAACACCCTGACCGAGCCCTGGGTCATCACGTTCCGGAAAGACGGCGGCTGGCCCTGGCAGTGGCGCATCCGGCACATCGAACACCCTCAGCTGGAAGTGGATCGATATCATTAATAATTTACTCTCATGGGCAGGTCAAAGCAGGAGAAGAAAAAGGAAGACTATCATCCACGGGCCGAGCTTCCGCCGGATACCTATTGTCAGTTCGGCAAACGGAACCTGCCGCGCATGGAGTTCCTGTATCCCCTGCTCAATAATAAAGTGGGCGACCTTTTAAATCTGGAGGCGCGGCACGAGCAGCTATTTTTCATCAAGGGCGATCAGGTCCTGGACAATATCGGCTACAGCGAAGAGAGCCGGCGCTTCAATGAGTCCGAGTTCGGAAACGATATCAAGAGTCTGGAGGATTTAAAGCGGCACGGTTACTGGCTTTTCGGGAAGAAATTTGAACCTAAAGTCATCCTGGAAGCACTCGAGCGGCTGAAGGACGGAGAGTATTATTCGATCTTCAGCAATCAGTGCCAGGATTGGGCGGATCGCCTCCGTCGAAAAGCTCACCAGATCGAGCGTGAGAAAGGGATCCCGGAACCGACCTCCGATGAAGAAACTGAACCGGCGCAAAAACCTGGGCCCGCCTGTAAGGTTAATTTGCCGCCCAAGCCCGTGCCACCCTCTCAGATTGCCTCGATTTGGATGGGCTTGATCACTCTGTTGCTGGGACTGATTGCCCTGCTCAAACCAACCTACTCGATCATTGGGTTTGGGTGGCTGATCGGGATTTTCTTTGTCGTCTCAGGATTTTCGCATCTGGCCTTTGTCTGGCACATGAAAGATTGGCGCAACATGATCGCCATTTTTATTTTCGGCCTGCTCTATCTGGGTTCAGGCTTGCTCTTATTATTGTATCAGCAATTTGCCTTGGTCTGGGCGAGCTTCGCTCTGGCCGGGGTTCTTGCCGTGCAGGGCGCGGCGCATTTTATCGTAGCGCTACTCAGCCGTCCATTCCGGCGCTGGGCCGGGACACTTCTTGCGGGTCTCACGATGCTCCTGACCGCGTTCGTTTTGCTCAGCCGCTGGCCTGATGACAGTGAGGTTTTTCTCGGAAAACTAATCGGGCTTTGCCTGGTGGCGGGCGGTTTATCCACCATCCTCCTCAGCCGCCGGACCCGTGAGGCCCTGCCCTAGGCGGGGGCTTACGCGGTCGCGTCTTCTACAAAACTGACCGCCTCCAACGGCATGGCGAATTCATAATGACCCGAGCCCGTGCGCAGGTAACTGAAACCTGGTTCGGCATCGTCATCGTTCGAGATAACCTCCACGCCCGGCACGCCATCCCGGATCGAGCGGCTGCTTTCGGTCACCGAATCAATATTCGATACGGGTAACCCGATCATCGCCGACGTATTGGCGGGGATCGTAATCTTTATGAGGAAATTGCCGCCTTCCTGACGCCAGGCTGATCCGATCATCCCGTAAACACTGCGCAGGGAACCGCGCACCCATTCCAGACGCCAGTGCGGACGCGGCCGGATAAACAGCTCCCTTCCGCCCGGCCGCAGATAATTGATTCCCACGACATTCTGGTAGATCCATTCACCCACTGAGCCATAGGCGTAGTGATTAAAGGAATTCATTCCGGCGTTACCAAAACCTTGTTCTTTCGTCCAGCTGTTCCAGCGTTCCCACATGGTGGTGGCACCCTGGTTGACGGTGTATAACCAGGACGGATAGTTTTCCTGGAAAAGAAGACGATACGCCACGTCGGCGCGGCCATTTCTGGACAGAACCGGGCACAGGAGCGGCGTGCCGACAAATCCGGTCGCGAGCCTATCGCCATTCATCTCAATCAGCCGGACCAGATTATTCACCGCTCCCGCGATGTGGTCCTCCGGGAGCAGATCAAAACCGAGCGCAAGCGCATAGCTTGTTTGGGTGGTAACGTTCAGCTTGCCTTTCTCCGTGCCATCGAGAAATTCGCGCTGAAAAGCCGCTTTAATTTCAGCGAATCGTTGCGCGTACTGCTGAGCATCGCCGTCTTCTCCGTTAATTTTCGCGATGGCCGATAAGAGATAGGCGGCCCGGGCAAAGTAAGCGGTGCCAATGATCTTTCGGGGTGTGCCGTCGGGATCTTCACCTTCACCGCGAATGGACAGCCAATCCCCAAAACCTTGCCAGCCTTCGTAGCCATCATAATTCCGCAGACCGTCCTTCGAGGTGTTCTCCAGATACTCAAAAAATCTTTTATAATCTCCGTAATGGGCGCGAAGGATGTATAGGTTATCATAGCTCTGGTAGGTCACCCAGGGACAGATAAGAAAGGCTTCCGCCCAGGCGGGGCCACCATCACTTATCTGATCGCCGATTTTTACCTCCGGCACCACCGGCGGGATACTGCCATTCTCGGACTGTGAATCCACCATATCCACCGTCCATTTTTCAAAAAAAGCACAGACGTCCCGGTTACACGCCGCGGTTCCGATAAAAACCTGAGCATCCCCTGTCCAGCCAAGCCGTTCGTCCCGCTGCGGACAATCCGTCGGCACCTCCAGGAAATTACCTTTCTGACCCCAGACAATATTGCTTTGGAGCTGATTCAGTTTTTCATCCGAGCACTCGAAACTGCCCGTCGCTGGAATGTCACTGTGCCAGACCACTCCCTCCACGGATAGCACCTCAATCGGAAGCCGGTGTGAAAAGTCGATTTCGATATATCGGAAACCATGAAAGGTAAATCGCGGCTCATAAACCTCACCCTCCGCCTCACCCCGCAGCGTGTAGTAATCAGTGCAGCGCGCCGACCGGAGATTTTCCGTGTAGAGGGAGCCATCTTCGTTCAGCATTTCTGCAAAACGCAGTTTCACCGTTGATCCCGCCGGCCCTTTCAGTTTCACCCGTGGCACCCCGACCATATTTTGGTGCAGATCATAAATACGCTGTTTGCGTGCCCAACCACGATTTTGATCGGCTTCCATTCTTTCGCCGGTCAGTACTTCATGGGCCTTAACCAGACTGCCATTGTGCGGGAAAAACTTTTCATATTCCTCTGCGCGAACGAGTCGAGTTCGGCCATCCATCCAATCGATCGATTCATTAAATCCCGGCCGGTCCCAGCCTGGCATCTCGCGGCGCCCATCAAACGCTTCGCCCATGATATTATCGTTCTCGAGAAGAGGACCGTAGGCCACATGCCAACTGGCATCACTCGTGATGCGTTGCTGGCTGCCATCGGCAAAGAAAATCTCCAGTTGGGCAAGCAATTCCGGTTTTTCGCCGTAATATTGACGGTCGAACGCCGCATTCTGGCCGCAATACCAGCCATCTCCTAAGACAACACCCAGCGCATAGGAATCACCGGCTGATCCAAGCAGGGTTTCGGTCACATCATAGATCTGGTAAGGGATATGATCACGAAAATCCATCCACCCGGGCGTCAGACGAGCTTCGCCGATGCGTGCGCCGTTGATATAGGCTTCATATAAACCCAGCGCCGTAATATAGAGGCGCGCCCGTGAGATCTGCGCACGATCCTGGTTAAGCTTAAATTCTTTGCGTAAATACGGGCTGGGCACCGTGGAGCGTGGCCCTCCCGTTAAATGTCCGCTGATCCATTCCCCCGTCCAATCCTGTCTCGGTTCGGTCAGGGCTGATTCAAAAAACGCCGGCTCACTCCATGGCGAAGCCTGATCAGAATCCACCGCCCAGGTGCGGACTTTCCAGTAAATCCGTTGCCGCGTTCGAACCGGTTGAGGCGCCGCAAACGGCACACTCACACTGGCTGAACTTTCTAACCGGCCGCTATCCCAGAACCCGCCCACATCATCCGCCAGAGAATCAGGTGTTTCGGCTGCCAGAATTTGGTAAGCCGCTTGTTGCACCCCACGCGCACCTTCGGGGGCAGCATTCTCCCAGCTCAGACGCGGAGCTGAGCGGGTCTCGATTCCCACAGGATTGATAAGATAATTCGTGCGGAGATATTGCGGGGCGGACAGTTCAGGCATGAGCTGCTCTTAGAATACCTCGCAGCCGGATGCAAACAGGAAATCAATCGGCAAACCCCAGTTCCCCCAGAATCATCTGCAGCATCCGCTCATGGCGATTGAGAAAATCCCGTGTAACATGGTAATGTTCGGTTTCCTCATAGCTGATTTCTTCCAGTTGGCCGTCATTGATCTGCAATATCTTCGCACGCGGATAGGCCATGAGAATTGGAGAATGTGTTGCGATGATAAACTGCGAATGCTCCTTGACCAGATCATCAAGCGCCTTCAGCGCCGCCAGTTGACGGCTTGGTGAGAGAGCCGCCTCTGGCTCGTCGAATAGATACAGTCCATTCCCGCTGATCTTGGCCGTTAACAGATCAAAGAATTGCTCCCCATGAGAACGCGCATGAATGGGACGATGGCCGAATGCTTTCAAGGTGCCGATATTTTCATCATAGAACGTCGCGACATGATGAAAACTTTCTGCGCGCAGAAAAAAGAAATCGCCTGGCCGCTTATGGCTTTGGGTTAGCGCGAGATAGTTGCGCAAAGCGTGATCGTCCGTCACGCCCGTGCTTGTGATGTTTTTTGTGCCGCCGCCCGGATCGAATCCAATCTTCGTCGCTATGCCCTCAATCAGGGTGGATTTCCCTGTGCCATTTTCGCCAATGATAAATGTGACGTCCGGATGGAACTCAATTTTTTCCAGATTTCGTATCACCGGGACGGAAAAGGGATACTCATCAAAGGAAGGCACCAGGTCACGCTTGAGTTCTACCGAACGCAGATAGGGCTTCGGGCTGATTTGCTTGCGACGCGCCATGACCGCCCAGTTTATCCGCCATCAGTAATCGCGCGCGAGCAGATACTTCGCGATTTCCCGCAGCGGCACGGCGTGCTCGCCAAAGCTGTCGAGGGCACCGAGTGCTTCTCGCGTCAGGTTCTCTGCCAGGCGCCGGCTTTCTTCCATGCCGAAGACCGATGGGTAGGTGTTTTTCAGAGCTGCCTGATCCTTGCCTGCGCTCTTGCCCAGCTTTTCGCTGCTTTGCGTGCAGTCCAGTATGTCGTCGATGATCTGGAAGGCCAGGCCAAGCTTCTGGCCGAACTCCGTGAGCGCTCCCATTTCCGGCTCGCTCGCTTCCGCGCTCATTCCCCCCAGCCGCAGAGCCGCAGTGAGCAGGGACGCCGTTTTGCTCTGGTGAATAAAGGTCACTTCATCCGGGGTGAGTTGTTTGCCTTCTCCCTCCACATCCAGGGTTTGGCCGCCGATCAGTTCACGGCTTCCCGCGGCGTGCGCCAGCTCCCGCACCCGGTGCCGCACCATGTAGGCCATGCTCTCCCTGCTCTGCGCCAGGATCTCGAAGGCCAGGGTCAAGAGCGCGTCACCCGCCAGCACCGCGATGCCCTCGCCAAAGACCTTATGATTCGTCGGCTTGCCCCGGCGCAGGTCATCGTCATCCATGCAGGGCAGGTCATCGTGCACCAGGCTGTAGGTGTGAAGACACTCCACCGCGCAAGCCTCTGGCAGGGCATCATTGGCCTCCCCTCCGCAGGCCTCCGCCGCGGCCAGGGTGAGTATGGGCCGCAGCCGTTTGCCGCCCGCAAACACACTGTAACGCATGGCCTGATGGATGACCGGCGGCCGCTCCGCTTCCGGCGGCAGAAATCGGTCAAGCGCTTCGTCGACCATCTGGCGGCGCGTTTCCAGGTAGCTCGTGAGCTCAAGGGGACGCTGCTTGGCGGCCTGAGCGTGCCGGTGAGTTTGGGCGGGCTGTTCCATGGGGCGGACTAGGTTTAGCCAAGCCAGGCACGCTGTCCAGCGGGTTAGCTAGGGTCTTTTCTTAAACCTTCGCGACGGATACCAGCTCCTCCGCGATCTGAACCGCATTCAGCGCCGCCCCCTTCAATAGCTGATCGCCCACCACCCAGAAACTCAGCCCGTTCTCGCCAAAGACCAGATCCTTCCGGATCCGCCCCACATAGCAATCGTCTTCCCCTGACACCGCCACGGGCGTGGGATAGAGTGATTCCTCCGGGCTGTCCATGACCTGAATACCCGGGAACTGAGAGATCGCGTCCCGCGCTACCGCCACATCCACTTCCTGCTCGAACTCCGCCGTGATCGCGACGGAATGGGCGCGATAGACCGGCACGCGGACACAGGTGATAGAGGCCTGCAGCTCCGGCAGGCGCATGATTTTGCGCCCCTCATGGACCAGCTTCATTTCTTCCTTGGTGTATCCGTTATCCAGAAATGAATCGACCTGCGGTAACGCGTTGAAGGCGATCTGATACGGATAAACTTCACTCACCACCGGTTCGTGCTTTGCCAGGGCGGTTACTTGTGATTCCAGCTCCGCGATCCCAGGCGCTCCGCTCCCGGAGACCGCCTGGTAACTGGACGCGATCACTTTGCGCAGACCAAACCTCAGATGCAGCGGATACAGCGCCATCACGGATATGGCCGTGGTGCAATTCGGATTCGCGATAATACCCCGGTGCCGCGACAGATCTTCCGGATTAATTTCCGGCACCACAAGCGGCACTTCCGGATCCATGCGAAAGGCGGACGAATTATCTACCACCACCGCGCCCGCCTGGGCCGCGATTGGCACCAACTCTTTTGAGATGGCTGTGCTCGCACTGAAAAGCGCGAGGTCCACCTCCGCAAACGAGTCCTTCGTCAGTTCCTGCACGGGCAATTCCTCGCCCTTGAACGGCATGGTCTTCCCGGCCGAACGCGCCGATGCCAGCAGGCTCAGCTTGCCTACCGGAAACGACCGCGTCTCCAGCAGACGCATCAGCTCCACGCCTACCGCTCCGGTTGCCCCCACAATCGCCACATGCAGATCCACCTTGTCCAGAATGCTCATCGCCCTTGCTCTATCAGGGCTGGATGGCAGGCCGTCAAGGGCCGGTCAGGGCTGCGCCCCTTCTGTCACGTCGGAAGGCGGCGCCGCCTTATCTTCCACCGTCAGCTTATTGAGACGTTTATTGATGTAAATGATGCCCAGCGCCAAAATGATCGCGTAGGGTATCCACGCAAAAACCTTATAGTCCGCCGGCATCAACAGGAGCACCGTCAAAAACAGAGCGACGAAAATCCAGGCAATGATTGATACCCGGATCAGAAAACGTTTCGACCGCGGACCTGCCGTATTCCTGATACCGAAGTAAGTCCCCACCAGGCCACCAGAGATGCCCAGCAACGCACCGGCAATTCCACCGATGATTCCAATCATTGCACCGTCATTCATCGTTCTTTTGGATGGATTAACTTTTAACTTTTTTCCCTCGGCACCCTTTTATCCATCTCACATGGACACAGGCTACGTCCATTCAGTTCGGATTAATCGTGCCAGCCGCCGCCTCTGACATCAGTCACTGCCTTTCCCTCCCGGGACGCATCCTTCTCTCTCCGTGCGCTCGCTTCGCGCACCTGCTTGCTTGCCAGACCCCGCACGTTATGGCATCATACCCCTCCCGGGGTAAGCGCCTCTCCTTTCTGCGCCCCCGTCGTGAAGAGCGCCTATAGCTCAGCTGGATAGAGCAACGGACTTCTAATCCGTGGGTCGCAGGTTCGAATCCTGCTGGGCGCGGTGCGTCTTCCCTCGCACTCCTCGCA